>DGMY01000040.1 GCA_002388665.1 Opitutia bacterium UBA4506
GAGAAGGGGCGGTTGCCCCTGGCTACTGTGCTTCGCTGCCGGGTTCGGTATTTTACCGACGGGATTGTGCTGGGGTCGGTGGAGTTTGTGGAAGCGCAGCTGAAGGAGCTGCCTGAAGGGATTCGGCCGCGGAAGTCTCACGGGATGTTGGGGGCTGACTGGAAGGGGCTTTCTGTTGGGACTGGGCTGCGGAAGAACCTATTTGGGTAGAGTGGGCTGGAGTCCCTTCGTGGGTGCTACTTATGAGTTCGGCGAGGCTTATCGTTGTGGAATCTTCTGTGTCGGATTGGGCTGTGGTTCGCCTTATGGGTTGGTTAAACTGTTGAAGGTCTTGTCACTTTGTTGCCGATCTTAGATCAGCTGTGGGATTTTTCTAGATAATCCGGGCTCTTCACGGATTCTTAAGGTTGGGAGGAGTATAGTGGGTGCACTGCTAATCATGAAGTGCTTCCAAACAATACTAGTACGAGACCCGATAGACCGATGGGGGCGACTTGTCGTCGTTACGCTATCTCTCGTTGCGTTATCCGGGTGCTCGACTACACCTCGGCCGGATCTTTCTCTTGAGAACCAATCGTTACCCGAAAGTTGGAGTAACGGACTCGGTCTTGAGGATGCCCCAATTGCACCGGAGTTGATCTCGATTCAAACTTGGTGGAATCAATTCGAGGATCCGGTTCTGACCGCATTGGTTGAGGAGGCGCTTCGGAACAACCCGGATTTACTGACTGCTTTGTCGAGAGTTGAGCAAGCCCGTGCCGAGCGAGGGTTGGAGAAAGCACAGTTATATCCCTCAGTGGATGGAGGGATATCCGGAGCGGGGTCGCGAATCCGTGACCGCGACACCAATACGACTAGCTCGAGCGAAAGCTATGGTGCCTCCATCGATGCGAGTTGGGAGATTGATCTATTCGGGAAGCAAAGTCGCCTCATAGCGGCTAGCGAATATGAGCTCGAAGTGTCGAAAGAGGATTACTACGCGGCGCAGGTGAGCCTAACCGCAGAAGTAGCAAACACTTACCTCGATTTACTGTCCTCGCGGATGCAATTGGACATTCTCAATCAAAGTGTCGCGAGCCGGGAAGATACCCTTCAAGTGGCGGAGTGGCAGGAGATTGCGGGAGAGGGCGACGTGTTGAACACTCAGCAAGTCAAAGTGCTTGTCGAACAGGCTAAAGCGCAGATTCCGTCGTATCGCCAATCGATCGAGGAGGCGCGCAACGCATTGGCCGTTCTGTGTGGGACGACACCAGCCCTGATTGAAGATCTGCTGTCTGAAGAACAGAAGCTTCCTGAGATTTCGAATGAATTTACAGTCGGGATCCCCGCGGATGTGCTCCGTCAACGTCCGGATGTCCGTTCGGCTGAGAATCAAGTTAAAGCCTCGTGGGCACGACTAACCGCGGTCGAGAAAACTCGGCTGCCATCCCTGACTCTGAATGGATCAATTGGAACTGAAGCCGCCAAGGCGAGCGATTTTTTTGATCCCCAAAGAATCTTCGGTAACCTAATCGCTGGTCTAACGGCACCCATTTGGGATGCCGGACGGATTTCGCGTAGCATTGAGATCCAGCAGGCGGTATTGGACCAATCCGTTTTCGGATACGAAGGTGTTGTTCTGAATGCCTTGGTTGAAGTGGAGAACGCCCTGAGCCGGATAAACCTAAAGCGCGAGGAAATTGAGATACTCGAGCGGGCGGTAGAAGCCGCCACCCTGGCGGCAACGCTGGCGGAATTTGAGTACGAAGAAGGGGAGGAGGACATTCTGACCGTTCTTGAAACCAAAAGAAGCCTATTGGGGTTTGCGCAGTCACTGGTGCAGTCCCAGCAAGACGAAATCTCGTCTTATGTGCAGCTCTACAAATCTCTAGGCGGAGGCTGGTCGGCCATTGAAGGACCAGCCCAAGCTGTCGATGAATCGAACGAAGACCTTAACAATTCTCAGTCATGACCGAACCAACACACAATCAGCCCTCTGAACTGGCCACAATGATCCACGGTGAGAAAAAGAAATACGCCCGCTCTCGAAAGCTCTTGTGGTGGATGCTCGCGGTTTTCTTGCTCGCCGGTACAGGATTCTACTTTTTCTCGCAAAGTCGCTCTGGGGGAGGCGAAGGCCCTACCTTTGTCACGGAACCACTGGCGCGCGGAGACATTCGCAAGACCATTACGGCTACCGGAAACCTTGCCCCAACGAATGAAGTCACTGTGGGTAGTGAATTATCCGGGACAACCCTGGAAGTTTATGTGGATTCGAACGACACGGTTGTTGCCGGTCAGGCGCTCGCTCAATTGGACACGACCGCGTTGGAAAACCAATTGAAAGCGAACCGGGCGAATTTGGCATCGGCACAGGCATCTGTGAGCGAAGCCAACGCCACCTTGGCGGAAGCGAAGGCGGTTTTGGAACGGCAGAAAGAGCTCCGCAAGATCAGTAACGGGAAGATTCCCTCACAGTCAGTAATGGATTCGGCAGTGGCCTCGCTTGAGCGGGCAGAGGCGAATGTCTTGAGTGCGGAGGCCTCTGTTCAGCAGCAGGAAGCACAGGTTCAGATCACTGAGACGGATCTCGCAAAAACAGTTCTACGTTCCCCGACCAACGGAGTGGTTCTCTCGCGTGACTTAGAACCGGGGCAAACAGTGGCGGCTAGTTTCACGGCGCCCGAGCTATTCGTTATCGCTGAGGACCTTACCAGTATGATTCTTGAAGTCTCCATAGCCGAAGCGGACATCGGGCTCGTCGATAAAGGAATGGCGGCTCAGTTCCAGGTGGATGCCTGGGCGCAGCGGACTTATACCGCATCGGTATCAAAAGTGTCCTTTGGCTCGGAAGTTACCGATAACGTGGTGACCTATCCGACCGAGCTCATCGTATCGAACAAAGATCTGAGTCTCCGGCCGGGGATGACGGCGACAGCGGACATTGAGGTGGCCTCCAGCGAAAACGTATTTTTGGTCTCCGTCGCGGCTCTGCGATTCCAACCGCCGGCACCCGATGAGGACGGGCAATCAGCAGCCTCGTCCGGAGGCAGCAAATCGTTCGTGGAACGGCTTATGCCCAGACAACCCAGACGGGGCGCCGGGGGAGGCGGACCCAGGAAGATCAAAGGAAGGCAAAAAACTGCGGCAGCGATATGGGTTCTTTGCGACGGAGCACCGGAGCGGATCCCTGTTTCGATAGGGCTCAGTGACGGCAGCCGGACAGAGGTTTCGTCGGACCAACTCCAGGAAGGAGACGCGGTGATACTTCGGGAGGATCAAGTACGATGACCGAAGAAAAAAAAGAAATGCGCTTAATCGAGCTCAAAGGCCTGACCAAGACCTATGGTCAAGGAGCAGCGGAGTTCGAGGCCCTGCGTGGGATCGACCTACAGATCGATCAAGGCGAATTTTTGTCGATTATGGGACCGAGCGGATCGGGGAAATCGACGCTCATGAACCTACTCGGATGCCTCGATCAGCCTACGACCGGATCCTATTTATATGAAGGAATCGCGGTGGAGGGACTTGATGCGGTCCAGCGCTCGCTATTAAGGCGGTATGCGATGGGATTCATTTTCCAAGGATTCAATTTGCTGGCGCGGACCAGCGCAATTGAGAACGTCGAACTGCCGTTGCTTTATCGGGGAATCCGCAGAGGTGAACGACACGAACTCGCTCGAAACGCACTGCATTCGGTCGGCCTACAGGGGAAGGAGAAAAATTCTCCGGCGGAGCTTTCGGGTGGGCAGCAGCAACGAGTAGCGATTGCGCGGGCGATCGTAACGAACCCGAGCACATTATTTGCGGACGAACCGACGGGGAACCTCGATTCCAGTACGACGCTGGAGATTATGGAGCTCCTCACCCGGTTGAACGCCGAACGCGGAATTTCCGTATTGATGGTAACCCACGAAGACGAAGTGGCTAAGTATGCGCGGCGAGTGATCCGAGTGACGGATGGATTGATTGAAACGGACACCGGAGTGACTCGTGAAAGAGCGGAGGTACTTACATGATCGCGATGTTGGCAAACGCATTTCTAATTGCGCTGAGGGAGATTCGAAGGAATCTGGCCCGGGCATTTTTAACGGTTCTTGGGATCATTATCGGGGTTTCCGCCGTTATCACCATGGTGACCATGGGTGACGGCACGACAGAGGCGGTGAAGAAACAAATCTCGGACCTGGGGAGCAATCTATTGATGCTTCGGCCGGGGGTTGGCTTTGGGCCCCGTTCATCCTCTGCAGGGGTGCCGAAATTCTCCGAAACTGACGTGGAAGCCATTGCGAACCAAATCAGCGGCATCGCGGCGGTGGCTCCCGTTCGGAGTGTGTCGATGAGCACTATCTATCGACAAGAGGCCCGGAGCTCGCAGGTCACTGGCACTAGCATCGACTACTTCGATATCAATAAATGGATCATCGAGGAAGGTCGGATCTTTTCGGATGACGAAGTCCAGAGAGGGGATGCTGTGGCGGTGATCGGAGACACGGTTAGAGAGGAACTATTTGGAACCGAGGATCCGATCGGTAAGAAAATCCGGGTGGGACAAGCGTCCTTGCAAGTGATCGGATTATTGAAGGCGAAAGGCCAAGTGGGCATGGGGGATCAAGACGACACAATCATTGTACCCCTCGCGACCATGCAGCGACGTCTGGGTGGAAAGAGTTCGGCGAGGGACATCAGCCAGATCAGCATATCTGCGGAAGATGATGCAGACAGTGATAGGTTGATCTCAGAAATCTCGCTATTGATGAGGCAGCGCAGGAATTTGCAATCGAATCAGGCGGATGATTTCAACGTGTTCGATACTCGGCAGATCGCGGAAACCCTTAGCTCTTCCACCAAAATGATGACGATGTTGCTCGGGGCTGTGGCCGGAGTGTCTCTGCTGGTTGGAGGGATCGGGATTATGAACATCATGCTAGTTTCGGTTACCGAGAGAACCCGGGAAATCGGGATCAGGCTGGCGATTGGGGCGACTGCTCGCGAAGTGCTCTGGCAATTCTTGGTCGAGGCCCTGACACTGTCCTGTGTCGGAGGGCTGATCGGCGTCGGGATGGGGTACCTATTTTGCATCGTTCTGGCCCCCTTGATACAAGTGGATTTTGTCTTCAATTCGGAAATCAATCTGCTCGCGTTTGGATTCTCGGCACTGGTTGGAATCGTCTTTGGATTTGCTCCGGCTCGACGGGCGGCTCGACTGGATCCGATTGATGCTTTGCGCCACGAATAAATTGGTGATTTTCTAGGAATAGAAATGCGTGTTTTGGTGGTAGAAGATGACTGGGCCCTGTGCCGGAGTGTGGCAGCGACCTTGCGTGATGAAGGGATTGCGGTGGACACTGCCAACGATGGAGTTGAAGGCCTGGCGCTCGGTCGGGAAGGCATCTATGACGCCATCTTGCTCGATGTAATGATGCCCGGATTGGACGGTTGGGAGGTTCTGGAGAAACTGCGAATGGAGTCTTCTGCACCCGTGATGATGTTGACGGCCCGTGACGCTGTACCGGATCGGGTAAAAGGGCTCGATATTGGTGCGGACGATTACCTGACCAAGCCATTCGATAATGCGGAACTCTGCGCTAGGGTGAGGGCACTGATTCGACGATCTGTGGGACAGACCCAATCAGCGATTACAATCGATAAGTTGGTCCTGGACACGGCAGGTCGGACTGTGACGTATGACGGGAAAGAAGTGGAGTTGACCGCAAGGGAATACAGTATCTTGGAGTACCTCGCATTGAACCGCGGGAAAGTGCTGACCCGGACACGTTTGTATGAACGATTGTTTGATGAGCGGGATGATTCGTATTCAAATTTACTAGACGTACACGTATCGAAGCTGCGGAAGAAAATGGGGCCAGAATTGATCAAGACCCGTCGTGGTCATGGTTATTTAATCGAATGAAGATTCCGTTTTACTCTCTACGTTGGCGGCTGCAAGTATGGTATGCGGTTATTCTGTTTCTTACGATTGTGGCACTGTGTTTAACCGCGTTTCAACTGGCGTGGTTGAGCGAGTCCCGTCGGATCGATGCGACCCTGATGGACAGTGAGCGGGATTTGATCCGCGCCTTTTCGCGGAGTCGAGAGTCAGGGGTTGAGAAGAATTCGAAAGGTGAGAACATGTCGCCGCCGGAGAGATTCTTGAACGAAATACGAAACGGGTCATTGGACCCCTCGGGAGATCTCGACGATGCTTATCTCTCGTCGGATCCGGGATTTCGGTTCTATCTATTTGCGGATACGAACGGCAAGGCGCTGTTGCGATCAGAGAACGCTCCAGAGCAGATTGAATTCCTGGCCATACCGGAGTCGGGGGTTTCTGAGGATATTCAAACGATTGGTGAGAACCGCGTGATTCGAAAGTCATTTTGGTTTGGATTACAATCGGCTATCGGAACAAACATTACAACTGAAGTCGAAGAGAGTCAGCGCTTTGCATGGTCTCTGGCGATCTGTGGTGCGGCCGTGTGGATCGTGGGTCTCGCGGGCGGATGGTGGTTGGCAGGGCGTGCGATACGCCCGGTGGAGTCAATCAGTCGGGCAGCGAATGAAATCGCCGATGGCAACCTATCGGAACGAATCAGCGTATCCAAGCGAGAGGACGAACTGCATGAATTGAGCCGAGTGTTGAACCAGACATTCGATAAGATTCAAGATTCGATGGAGCGCGAACGTCGGTTTACCGCCGATGCCTCGCATGAACTGAGAACCCCCGTATCGATATTGCTCTCTGAAACCCAGAGAATGTGCAAACGGACGAGGACCGTACCGGAATACGCGGAGTCGATGGAGGTATGTAACGACGCGGCGGAGAGAATGCGTACCCTGGTCGAGGACCTCTTGCTTCTCGCCCGGCAGGAGAACGCTCAGCTGCGAGCGGAGGGAGAAGTCGTGAATCTATCCGAAGTTGTGGAAGGATCGGTGCGGGATATTTTGCCGTTGGCAACCGAGCGAAACATTAAAATCTCCACTGACTGTGAGCTGGTTCATGTTCGCGGCAGCGTTTCCTCTTTGGCGATCTTAGCGAATAACCTGTTGTCGAACGCGGTGCTGCACCATCCGGGTAACGGGCATGTTCAGGTACGGGTCATTGAGAGTGGGGAGGAAGTCATCCTTCGGGTCACGGATGACGGAAACGGTATCTCTCCCGAAGACCGACCCCATATCTTCAAGCGATTTTATCGTGTGGAAAAATCCCGAACAGCCTCGGCCAAACATTCGGGTATCGGATTGGCACTTGTGCACTCCATCGTAACTAACCTCAGAGGGAATATCTGGGTGGCGAGTCAATTGGGCGAAGGATCCACCTTTACGATTGTGTTGCCGATTGTTCGGAAAACGGAAAGGTAGGCAGAGGAAATCCCGAAAACGGGGAATAGACTTTGCGCATCTACGCACAGATGACCTATGGTTGCGGGTTTGCTCCCGAAGGAACTTCATTGTAACAAGAGCTAATTCATGTCGACTGAAACCAAACCTGCACCGCGCCTGACCCGTAGTCCCGTAATGGGGACATTGGTTCGCATGGCGGTGCCAATGCTCGGCGGAACATTCGCGATGAACGCGTTTAACCTGGCTGATACCTGGTTTGTTGCGAAGTTGGGGACGGTACCGCTGGCGGCAATGGGGTTCAGTTTTCCGGTAGTTATGGTACTCATCACCCTCAGCCTTGGGCTGGGGATGGGAGCGACTACTGTGGTCTCTCATGCCATGGGGGCTGGAGACCAAGAATTGGCCAAGCGACTGACCACTCACGCCATTATCCTTTGTATATTGGTCGTTGTTTTCGTGTCAGTTGTGGGGCTTTTGACGATCGATCCGGTATTTCGAATGCTGGGTGCAGGGCCTGAAGTGATGCCGGCGATCCGCGGATACATGCAAGTGTGGTATTGTGGTGTTGTGTTCCTCGTCATCCCAATGGTGGCCAATAACATCATTCGGGCGACAGGGGATATGGTGCGGCCGAGTCTGATTATGGCGGTGACATCGGTGCTGAATATCATCCTCGATCCGATCTTTATCTTTGGGTTTTTGTTCATTCCGGCGATGGGGATCAAAGGTGCTGCACTGGCGACAGTGCTCTCCCGCTGTGTCTCCTGTGTAGTTGCGATGTGGTTCCTTATCGCTAAGCATGACCTGGTTACATTTGAGAAATTGTACTGGTCGAACATCTGGCGCTCGTGGAAGAACATCCTAAGGATCGCGCTCCCGAGCTGTGTGACAAACATCCTGATGCCTATAGCGGGAGGGATCATTACGTACCTGCTGGCCCAGCATGGACCCGCTGCCGTGGCGGCATCTGGTGTGGCCGGTCGATTGGAGATGTTTGCCTTTATGGTGCCGATGGCATTGGGGATCTCCTTGGTACCCTTCGTCGGGCAGAATTTCGGAGCCGGCCGACTGGACCGGGTGAAAGAAGGGATGTTTTACGGGAATACCTTCGCATTTGGGTATGGCATCTTTATTGCGGTCATCTTTTGGATCTTCGCCCCGCAATTGGGAGGACTTTTCAGTGACGACATTGAAGTCATCGCTATCCTGACCGAATACCTGAGAATTATTCCGATAGGATACGGACTATTGGAAGTGCAGCGTTACAGTGGGTTTCTGATGAACGGGATTAACATGCCGATGCACTCATTGGGAATGAACGGCATCCGAATTCTTCTGTTTTTGATACCGCTTTCATTGATTGGAAACAGCTGGTTTGGACTGATTGGAGTGTTCTGGGGACGACTGATCACTGACGTCGTTTCGGGGGTGATTGGGATTGTCTGGTCATTGGCAATCCTCCGGAGATTGATGACCAGAAAAGAGTTGGAGAAATCGGAAGCTGTGGGGTAGCAGGATCCCGACCTACTGGGGGGCGAGTTCATCGGCGGAGGCAGAGCGGGTAGTTGAACGACCGCTAGAACAGAGTCAAATATCGGCGCCGTCCAATTTGGCAGGAGGATAATGAAAACATATTGAACTGGCCCGACTCTTGCGGAAGGTCTTGTATTCGACGTGCAGATGAAACGACTTCTCAGAGCAATATTGTGGATCGCGCTACCTGGCTGTCTTTTGGCCGACACCTTGCCGGCTCCGACCGACACCTTTCCGGCCCCAGCGGACACAAGCACGCCCCGTGATACGATGGAATCCTTTCTGTCATCTACCGAGAGTATCAATGAGGCTTTTCAGCTAGACAGCTATCTGTCGGGAAATGAAGACATGGACTGGGAGATCCAGCGGACCCTCTCGACCTTAGATTTGAGTCAAGTGCCGGAATTCCTGAGGCGTCAGAAGAGTCGGGAAGCTGCCTTGAAATTACGAGAAGTATTGGATCGGGTAGATTTGCCGCCACTGGAGGAAATTCCGGGCCCTGAGTATTCGCAGATACCGGCCATCTGGCAATTGCCGGGTACAGCGATCGAGATTGAGCGAGTGTCTGAGGGGCCGCGCGCGGGGGATTATTTGTTTTCTGCGCACACGATCGCTGAATTGGACGATTACTACGATCGCGTGAAAGGGTTCCCGTACCAGGAGGGTGCGCTGAAGAACTTTTACAACCGATTGCGACACATATCGGGAAGCCCGGTGATTCGAAAGTTTGTCGTACAGCTACCACCGTGGGCTCATCGGGTGTGGATGGATTTGGCCGTTTGGCAGTGGATCGGTTACCTTGGGGGCTTGTTGCTGGGATTGGCCGCTTTGGGAATCATCCGGAGGCTCGGGAGGTTATCGCGAAACATTGACCCCAGTCGACATCGTGTAGGATTGCTGGTGTCTTCTGTCGTTCCACTGACCTCTCTCTTGGTGCCGATCGGCTTGAAGTGGTTTATGAACCAAGGGTTGTCCCTCTACGGGGGAATCTTAGAGGTAACCGATTTTGTATTGAATATCCTATTAATCATCACCGCTTTGTTTGCGGTGTGGGGGGTCGGGTATCGGATTGTGGAAGTGCTTGCCGACGCTACCTCCCGATCAATGGACCGGTTGCTCGTCCGATTGTTTGGGAGATTGGCGACAATCTTTGTCGCTGTAGCGGTGCTCATTGAAGGATGTAATAATCTAGGAATTCCCATGACGACGCTTCTTGCGGGTGCTGGGGTGGGCGGGCTTGCTCTGGCGCTCGGTGCACAAGCGGCAGTGAAGAACATCGTTGGGAGTATGATGATCTTGCTCGACAAACCCTATCGAGTGGGGGAGCGGATCGTTGCAGGGAAGTTTGACGGTGTTGTGGAGGATGTTGGAATCCGCTCGACCCGGATCCGACTGTTGACGGGGCACGAAGTTACAGTTCCGAACGAGGAAATGGCCCGGTCGGAGATTGAGAACATCTCACGGCGTCCCTACATTCGAAAATTGTTCCAGTTCTATCTCCCGTTGAACACCACCGAGGCCAGGCTCGCAGGAGCATTAAGAGTGATCCGGGAATGTTTGGAGGGCCATGATGGCATGGTGCCAGAGTTTCCACCCCGAGCGTTTGTGGGCGATTTTGAGCGAGACGGAATTAAGATCGTCGCCTTAATTTGGTACCATCCACCGGACTATTGGGGCTTTCAGAAATGGATGGAAGCCACCTCTCTGAAAATCCTTAGACGCCTGGAGGAGGAAGGCATCCGTCTGGTGCCTCCGGCGCAGAAGATTGAATTGGAAGGGGGCTCGAATTCTGGAGAAGGAGAGGCGGATCGCGATTGAGTGGTTTTCGGACTGGCCAAATTGGGAGCGTTTCCGTAATTCCCTGCTATGAAAGCACGACTACTCCTCCCGCTTGTATTAATCGCCCTCGTTGGATGCTCCAGCGTTCCTTTGCCGAAAAAAGAGGCGAAAGGGAATGAGACATTTGCGTTCTATAACCCTGACGTAGCGAAGTTGCCTGAGTTTGCGGGTAAGTCGGTAGAAGCCATGAAGACGATTCAGGATGAGTTGAGGGCGCAATTGACTGCCGCAGGTCTGACTGAAGTTAAAGACATCACCGAAAAGCCCGATCTGATCGTGGCCTATCTGTTGGTCTTGCAGAACAACACCGTAACAACCGCAGTCCGCGATTACTACGTGAGCTCTGGGGTTGAGATCATCGAAGCAGCCCACGAGTATTCGCAGGATCACAAGCCACATCGTAAGTTTCAGTCGGGTACTGTAGTGGTCGATGTGATTGACGTGAAAACCGAGAAGCTCATCTACCGCGATTACGCTACTAGAGAAGTGAAGAAGGGATTGACCTCCGAGCAGCGTCAGAAGCTTGTGCGTAAGGCCACCGATGAGGCTATTCAGCAATTTTTGGATTAGGACTTTTGAATTTTAGCAAAAAGCCGGACTCCCGTGGGAGTTCGGCTTTTTTTATCTACCTGCCTGGCTATTCAGTAGATGGAGAAAGGAAAGCTTCTGTCTCTGTTAGCCTAGCTGGAAGGCCTAGGAAGGGCTAGCGCCACTTGGGAGGGAGTGTTGTTACTGCACCTGTCTAGCGGAGAACCGGGTTCCAGCGGCGCTCGAGCCTTCATCGTCGTCATGCGCGATGGGGGAGGTATAGATCTCTCGGTAGGGGCCTGTGAGCGATATCCTCTGGGCACAAAAAAACGCCTCGGTAAAAACGAAGCGTTTAAATGGTGGACGAAGAGGGACTCGAACCCACGACCTACTGGGTGTAAACCAGTTGCTCTAACCAACTGAGCTATCCGTCCAATGAAGAAAACGAGATTGGGGATCGGAGAACTCAAAGCAACTCCTTTTTTGAAAAAATGTTAAGAAATTTTATTTTTCTTTCTCTTGACGAGCGAGCTGCGAACTTGTTTTCTCCTTCGTTTACTTTCCATTCAAAGATCAGAGATATGAACGCGTTGATTTCCGAAATTACCAATGAGCAGCTACAGGACGACCGCTCCAACTTTAAAGTTGGGGACGGTGTTAAAGTCCACACTCGTGTGCGTGAAGGGGAAAAGACCCGTATTCAGATATTTGCGGGGATTGTGATCGCTCGTAAAGGAGCGGGTATCCACGAAACATTTACCGTACGTCGTATTGCTTCGGGTGTAGGAGTTGAGCGTGTTTTTCCCGTTCACTCCCCAAACATCGAGAAGATCGAAGTTGATCGTGAGAGTGTGACCATGCGTGCTCGTATGTACTACATGCGTGAGCGTATCGGCAAGCGCGCGAGCCTCGTGAAGGAAAAGCGCCTCGTCGAACAAGGCCGGAAATAACCGGCGGCTCGGGGGGCGGGCATGGATCCGGCGAAGCGGAACCGCAACCTGTTTATCCTCGCGCTGATCGTGGCGGCAGTCGCCGTAGGTTTTCTGAAATTGCATTTGTACCGATCTCTGCTGAAAGAAGGCTTTCAGGAAGAGAAGGTAGTTGAGTCGGTTTCTACACCGAGCGAAAACGAACCGAGTTCCCAACCATGAGTCGAGCAGACCGTATCGCCCACGCCTTCGATCCAGAACGTCTCAAGGCGGTTGGAAAATCGTCCGCATTCGTTTCATACACATGTGCCGGAGATCCGGACCTTGATACCTCGGTAAAGATTTACCGCAGTCTAATCGAGGCGGGCGTGGATGTGCTGGAGATCGGTGTTCCTTTCAGTGACCCGCTTGCAGACGGGCCCACGAATCAGCGGGCATCGGAGAGGGCATTGGCAAATGGGATGACCTCGGATCGAGTCTTTGAGCTCGTACGGCGTGTTCGCGAGATCTCGGACGAAGTGCCGATTGTTTTCTATACCTATTACAATCTGGTATTTTCCCGCGGGCATGAAGAATACATTCAACGTGCGAAGGCCGCAGGGGTTGATGGGATTCTCGTCTTGGATCTACCTCCCGAAGAGGGGGAAGACCACCTCGCCCTCTGTAAGAAGCACGATTTGAAGACGGTTCTCATCGTGGCGCCGACGACCCCGGAGTCGCGTCTTCCCTTGATCAGTGCGGCTGCTACAGGATTCATCTACTATGTATCGCGGGAAGGGGTTACCGGCGAGCGGACTGATCTTGCACAGGGCGTTGAAGAGTCTCTGCAAAAAATCCGTGGAACTACGACATTGCCGGTAGTCGTTGGATTTGGGATTTCCAACCAAGAACAAGTTCGCGCTACGGCCAAGTCTGCATCTGGGGTAGTTGTAGGGAGTGCGATTGTCAAAAAGTGCGAGAATCTTTCGACAGATTCGGAAGATGGCTGGGCGGAGTTTGATGAGTTTTTGCGTGACCTGGTTGCGGGTTGCACAGTTTGATTCTTCGAGCGCGCAGGAATGGATCTTGCGCCGAAGGACAGGACGTTTTTTTCTCCCCATTCATGCTTTCTTTCTTTGCTAGAAATCCTGTCCCGGTGATTCGCACCATCTTCTCCGGAACGTTGCTTCTTCTGCTGGCCTCTGGCTGTGCTACGATGGATAGTCGCAGTGCGGACGAAGTTGCGGAGCACCGGAAGCGATATGAAAGTGCCATGGCGGAGTTGGAAAAGGTGTCGTTTGGCTCGGAGAAAGTGGTATCTTTGCATCCGAGAATGATTGCGCGGTCGAAAATGTCAGCGCAGCGGGTTGAGATTCGGGCGGAAGCTCAGGATGACGGCCTGCAGTTTGCGAATCGCTCCGCGACGGTTGTGGGATATCCGGTGATGCTGGAACTTACGAACGAGGACAGTGTTGTGGTGAAAATCACTGATTTGGAAATTCGTCGGCGACCTCCTCATTTGGTTGGCCGGTATGAAGACCTGATTGGAACAGATCCGATTGTGCTGCAACCGCAGGAGTCGTGGGTAGGCAAATTTATTGTGTCACGAAAGAGCGGTTGGTATCGCGTAACGGTACAAGCAGCGGCTCCTGAAGGTTGGCTTGCGATTCCCGGACCAAATACTCGCAGTGTATACTTTAGGGAAGAGACCAACGCGAATCTAGGTTCTGCTGGATACAGTGCAGTTGTGACCTTCTGGAATCTGAGCGAGGAGGCGGCGACCTTCCGTTATTGGCTAACCGCAGACGACGGGCACGGGGTACCCAAGTCATCCTTTTCTCAAGGGCTGATGGAGCTGGAGGCTGGTGAAGCGATCCAGATCGAAGTGATTACAGATACCCGAAACTGGTCACTGGTCACGGCACCGCCTGTCGAGGAAGAAGGAGGAGAGTAAGTCGTATGAAAGTGTACCTCGATTTAATGCGTAGAATTCTTGAGGAAGGATCCTACCGTGACGACCGCACCGGAACGGGAACTTGGTCGCTCTTTGGCGCACAGCTTCGTTTTCGGATGGAGGATGGCTTTCCACTGGTGACAACCAAGAAAGTTCACCTGAAGTCCATCATCCACGAATTACTGTGGTTCTTGCGTGGGGAGACCAACGCCAAGTCTCTTCAGGAGAACGGGGTAAAAATCTGGAACGAGTGGGCTGATCCTGACGGGGAACTGGGACGAGTGTACGGCGCACAATGGCGTTCCTGGCAGCGACCTGACGGAACCCATATCGATCAGATTGCGGAAGTAGTTCGGTCGATTCGGGAGAATCCCGACAGCCGTCGGCACATGGTATTGGCCTGGAATCCGGGGGAAATTGAGCAGATGGCTTTGCCACCGTGTCACGCGCTCTTCCAATTCTACGTAGCAGACGGCCGCCTGAGCTGCCAATTGTATCAGCGTAGCGCTGACATTTTCCTGGGTGTTCCCTTTAATATCGCTTCCTATGCACTGTTGCTGCAGATGATGGCGCAAGTATGCGGATTGCAGGCGGGCGACTTTGTGCACACCTTTGGGGATGTTCATTTGTACTCCAACCACAAGGAGCAAGCGAAAACGCAATTGTCTCGAGAACCGCGGCCATTGCCACGAATGATCATCAATCCAGCACGCCTGGAGATCGACGATTTTTGCTATGAAGACTTTGAGTTGGAGGGCTATGATCCCTGGCCCGCGATTCGGGCCCCAGTTGCCGTCTAGAGAATGAAGGACCTTACCCAAGTCAGCAGCGTATCCTGGATAGCGGTTGCCGCGATGGCGGAGAATCGCGTGATCGGCAAGGACGGCGCACTCCCCTGGCATCTGCCCGGAGATCTAAAATTCTTCAAGCAGCTAACGACTGGAGGAACGATACTCATGGGAAGGAAAACCTTTGAGTCGATCGGTCGACCTCTGCCCAGGAGACGGAATCTGGTATTGAGCCGGTCCGGAGTCAACGCTCCTGGGATCGAAGTCTTCTCCTCCGTAGATGATCTCTTGGGCGTTCTGGAGCGGGATGAACGCATCTTTGTTATCGGAGGTGAGGAGATTTACCGGCTGACCATGGACCTTTGGACTGAAGTGTATTTAACGCGGGTCTCGGGTAATCCTGATGGAGATGCCTTTTTTCCTGAGTTTGAGGAGCAATTCCCCGAAGTGCGCACTGTGCACGAGGAAGAAGACTTCACCGTAGAGCACTTCCGCCGGAAATTGTAGGAGTCGACTGGGGATTCATTTGCGGGGCTATTTGCCCTGATGACGGGCTCAACATTTTCCGCACACTTGATTGCAGGAAGCGGAAAACGTGGCATGCTGGCAGCCATGGTTGAAGATACTCGAAAGACCGTCACTCTCTTTCGCCATGGCGAAACGGAGTGGAGCCGCAGCGGACAGCACACATCGATCACCGATTTACCTTTAACTGAGAAAGGGCGGGCCGAGGCGCAACAGTTGCAACCCCTCTACAGCGGAGGCAATTTTTCTTTGATTTTATCGAGCCCGCGGAGAAGAGCCTTGGAAACAGCCGAACTTGCGGGTGCGGGGAAGGACGTGGAAGAGGACGCTGACCTCGCGGAATGGTACTACGGGGATTATGAAGGTCTGACGACAGCTCAGATACGATCGAACGTTCCCGACTGGACCATCTTTACCCATCCGGTGCCGGGTGGGGAGACTGGAGCTGAAGTGGCCGCTCGGTGTGACCGGGTAATAGACCGGGCGATTCGGGCGGATGGGGACGTCGCGCTTTTCGCGCACGGTCATCTATTTCGTGTATTCGTCGCGCGATGGCTGCGATTGGGTCCAGAAGAGGGCAGGCATTTTGCCATAGGCACGGCCACTAGGAACCTACTTGGATACGAGCACGAGAACCGAGCCGTATTGATCTGGAACGCACCGACTAGCGCTTGAGGCGGAGGCCGGTCAATTCGGTGGGAGCCAGGGCTTTGTCGGAACTTCCTCGATGACGGAAGAAGCTGACGGAGATTGAAGAAGAGATCCTGGCGGCTCAACCTTGGATTGTGTCGAGCAGGGCCTCGACGCAGTCGATCCGTGTCTTGGGGCTAAGCCCGTGGCCGCCGTTAAAAATAAATCCTGGATCGCCCTTGCGGTCGTCGAGGATTCTCCTGGCTGCCGCTCGCACGGATGCGGGGTCGGTCTCGAGGATCAGGGGATCAAGATTGCCTTGAATCGCAATGGAGGGCCCGACGGTATCGCGGGCAAGGGCGAGTGGAGTAGACCAATCAATCGCGATAGCCTCACTCTTCACCGATCGCTGCTCGTTGAGACGGCTGGCGGCGCCGCGGGAGAAGAAAATCGACGGTTTATCGCAGGAGCGGATGATTTGGCGGATGGGTTCCAGGCACCATTCCTCGTAGAAATCGGCGGGACAAAGAGAGGCCCATGAGTCGAAGAGTTGGATCGCGTCAGCCCCTGATTGGCATTGGAGTTTCACGTACTCGGAGCAGGCCGCAGTGATCTTCTCGCGCAGAATGCGGGCGGCATCGGGAGCCCGATAAAGCAGCTCACGGAGATTTCGTCCCTCGCCGGGGGAGCCTCCCTCAACCAAGTAGAGTGCCAGAGTCCAGGGTGCTCCGCAGAATCCCAGTAGAGTGGTTTCCTCCCTGAGTTCAGACCGCAATTGCTGGAGAGCTTTACCTACGTAGCTCAAGCGCTCGGCAGTACCCTCAGCCTGAAGCGCATTGACCTCCTCCTCCGATCGCACTGTGCGTTCCAGCTCAATTCCACCCTGATCACGGAATCGATAATCGACCCCGAGAGCTTCGGGAATGACCAGAATATCGCTGAAGAGGATAGCGGCGTCTAGGGTGGGGAACCGCTGGAGCGGTTGAAGCGTGACCTCGGTTGCCAAATCAGGCGTTTTGACCATTGTCCGAAAATCATGCTTCTGTTTGAGGGCTCGGTACTCGGGCAGGTAGCGACCTGCTTGACGCATCAGCCAGACCGGAGGCCGGTCGGAATTTTGGCAGGCGAGGGCATCGAGAAAACGTTTCCGAGAAGTGATCATGGGCGGGATTCGGTCGATTCAAAAGGGGCTCCTGGAGAGAGCCAGTCGCGGGGGCGAAGAAATTCCTCTACCAGTAGGGCTTCGGGCGTGTCTGGGGTTGGTTCCCAGCCGTAAGACCAACAGGCCTCGGCAGGGAGAGACATCAGGATGGATTCGGTGCGGCCACCGGAGACCAAGCCGAAGCGAGTTCCCCTGTCGTGGAGAAGATTGAACTCGACGTAGCGGCCTCGTCGAAGGCGCTGAAACTGTTTTTGTTCCTCGTTAAAATCGGTGGCGGCGCGTTGGTCTAAGAGTGAAAAGAAGGCGTCGCGGAAGCCGTATCCAACTGATTTTGCGAACGCGAAAGTACGCTCGAACCCGAGTTCACAAAAGTCGTCGAAGAAGATGCCTCCGACCCCACGGCACTCATCGCGGTGGGGGAGATAGAAATAGCGATCGCATTCCTGTTTGAATCTGCGGTAGAGGCCCGGCTGAGACTGCTCGCAGATATCGTGAGCCGCCTGGTGCCAACGGATCGCATCCTCTTTAAATCCGTAGCACGGAGTCAGATCAAACCCGCCGCCAAACCACCATTGTATTTCCTGATCCTCGTGTTCTGGAAGGATGAAAAATGCGCGCACATTCATGTGGGCAGTCGGAGCAAATGGATTACACGGATGAAGCACGACGGAGACACCCATGGCTTCAAACGGACGACCGGCGAGCTCTGGCTTCCTGGCGGATGCAGGGGCTGGTAGGGCGTCGCCGCATACGCGGGAGAAATTGACACCACCCTTTTCGAGGATTCGACCACCTTGAACGGCGCGGGAAATTCCGCCGCCACCGCCGGGTCGATTCCACTTGTCCTCAATGATCAATTCGGAGCCCTCGCGGGCCTCGATCTCCTTGCAGAGATCATCCTGAAGGCGGAGGAAAGCCTCTTGGACCCGATTTGGTTCTTCAGGCTGAATGGTCTGCCTCACTCTCCGGTGGGTAGCTCAGATTTCAACTGACGCCTGCGCGAATCGAGAAGCGGAAAGAATCCTTCGGCTTGGAGGGTTTCGGCAGCTGAATCTGAAAGCAGGAACTCGATGTAGGGCGCGAGAAAGCGGTACTGGCTGCGGGGAACGCAGATGTAGTAGGGGAGGGAAAGCGGATAGTCACCGTAGTTGACGTTCTCGAGGGTAGGGCCGAACGAAATCTCGCCCTCGGAAGATTCGATGCGAAGCGTTTTGAGATCTGGTGAAAGTGGAATCGTGTCAATGAAGCCAATCGCCCCATCATTGTTGCTGACATAGGACTCCAGGCGCAGGGAGGAGCTAAATTCTTGGATCCCGGAACGAAGGGCTTCGCTCTCGAGGAAAGTTGCGCTGAACAAGTCGAGAATCGGGCTCAAGCCGGAGTTTGCGTAGGCGGCTTGGATATTACGATTTTGCCAGGAACCGGAGAGACCCAGAGCCGACCATCGAGCAATCGCATTCTCGCTCAGCGAGCCAAAGATGCCTCCAATTTGTTGTTGGGAAAGGGAATCGAGAGGATTCTTTTCATGTACAACAATCGCACCGATCTGGAATCCCAGGGGAATGACGGGGAAATCGTAGTCGCTGGGAGTTTTCTCGGGCATGGCCACGAGAATGATGTCGGCATCGCCCTCGTAAAATTCACGGAAAGCGAGGAGACTGCCACCTAGGTTCACCTCGAGAAAGTCGCCCTCGGATTCGGCAAACTCTTTGAGAGATTCGATCAGGGCCTCTGGAATGTAGTCGGAGCCCTCAACCTTGATTACGCGGGCATGAAGACTCGATCCGAGGAGGGTCAAAGAGAGAAGCGAAAGGAGAAAGAAGGGTTTCATATACTAGGAAATTAAGATTCGAGGAGTTCGGGCCAGCGTGCAAGCTTCCGATGAAGAGTACGGCGACTCATCCCCAGTAATTCTGCAGCCTGGGTCTTGTTTCCACCGGTTTTTTGCAGGGCATTGCGCAAAAGTCGTTTCTCATTTTCTTCCACGGAAAGAGGATTTGAGACCAGGCCGGAAATGGCGGTTCGGGCTGGGGGACCCTCGTCAAAAAACTTGGTTTCGAGATCGTACTCGGTCACGAGGCTACCGCGCTTCAGGATGACTATGTTTTCGCAGAAATTCCGCAGTTCGCGGATGTTTCCCGGCCATCGATATTTCTGAAGGACCCCGACCGCATCGGGAGAGAATGTAACCGGGGGCAAATTGTTCTCCCGGCTGAAAGTGTCGACGTAGTATTCGAGAAGGAGTGGTATATCCTCCTGCCGATCGCGCAAAGGAGGGAGATCCAGCGAGATTACATTGAGTCGGTAGAGGAGATCGGCGCGGAAATTCCCGCGTCGGGCCATTGCGGCCAAATCTTTATTGGTGGCACAAACCAACCGGGCATCGATCGAAATTGTTTTAACGCTCCCGAGCCTTTCGAGAGTGCGGGTTTCGAGAAAGCGCAGCAGCTTTATCTGGGTTGAAGCGTCGATCTCGCCGATCTCGTCGAGAAACAGCGTGCCCCCATCAGCCGCTTCGAACCGCCCGATCCGTCGTTCGGTGGCCCCGGTAAAGGCACCTTTCTCGTGACCGAACAGTTCGCTTTCCAGAAGATTGGATGCCAACGCCGCGCAATGAACGGCGACGAACGGTCGGCGACTCCGGTCGCTGTTCTGGTGGATGGCCTGAGCGATCAGCTCTTTACCGGTTCCCGTTTCGCCCTCGATCAAGACCGTAGCCTTGGAGGGGGCGACCAAGCGCACGGTATCGAGAATCTTTTGCAGTTTCGGGGAGTTGCCGAGAATCTCGTCAAACTTGAATTTCTGGTCAAGGCGCTGGTGAAGCGTCTGGTTCTCCTTTTCGAGTTGTTCGGTTTTGAGGGCGCGCTCGATCAGAAGTTCGAGTTTCTCCAGGCTTACCGGCTTGGTGAGGAAATCGTAGGCTCCCCGCTTCATTGCATCCACGGCGGTCTCCACATTCCCGTAGGCGGTCATCATGATGCAGACTGGCCGCGGCGAAATTGTCAGAGTCCGTTCGATCACGGACATGCCTGATTTGCCGGCCATCCTCAAATCGGTCAAAACCACATCAAAGCGGTCGCTTTCGAGATGATTGAACGCCTCTTTGGCATTGTTGGCGGTGGTGATCTCGTAACGGTCCTCCAATGCAGCCTCCAGACCTTCGAGGGTATGGGGTTCGTCATCTACGATTAGAATGGATGCTGGCATGAAAGTCAGAGGATGATTTGAGACTTGCTGAGAGCAAGAAATTCTTTGGTCTTCCGCGGCTGTGGAAAAGAAGGGCTAGGATTCGAGGATGCTCGCGACAACTTTCTTGGGCGTTTGAGTGATGGAAGAGACCCTGTCGGTATCGTTGTCCAGGAACTCTGCCAGCGCGGTTACATATGAATCGCGATAGGACTCGAGAGATTCGAACAAGCTGATCTCGCGGAGTTGGCTCTTGGAAATGGCGGGTGTGTCATCCCCCGACATGGCTTCGATCACATCGCGGGTGGCGACTGGCCGGCCGGTGTGTCGTTGTTGGATTTGGAGAAGAACCTTGCGAAGCTCGGTGTAGTTCCCGGGCCACTCCTTATCGACTAAGGTGCGAATGGCCTCGTTGTCCCATGGAATTGGGCGGCCGTTGTCGTCTTCGGTGGATCGGGCAACCCACTCGATGTCTTCGGGGCACTCTCGCAGCGGGGGAACGTGGATCTCAGAGCCGCCCATGGACAAATAGAGTTCATCGCTCAAAGCGCCATCCTGATAGAGCGATTCGACATCTCTACTGATCATGAAGACAAAGCGGATGTGGCCATCCCACTGGTTCTGGAACGTACCCCGGCGGGAGCTGCGGGCCAGTTGTTTTTGATGGGTTGGGTCGAGCAGATCAGTTTCGGGGATGCAAAGAACGAGATTGGACCATCCGTTCTCGTACGCCTCGGCAGCAATTTCGCCAAGCCGGTCAATGGTGCAATCGGCGGATTCGATGATCCGGCCCCCCGAAGTCTCGCTGCTGACCCAGCGGCAAAAGTCTTCTGCAATCGCCCGTGAAGGAGTGCCGCGTGGAGTGACAATGCAGAGATTTTGCCTTCGGTTCCGCATCCGGTAAATAGACTCTGCGAAGGCGAGACTAGCTTCGGACTGGCAGGGCAGGGCGTGGAAGGGAAACCCGAGATTGCTGATTTCGGATTCGGATTCGTGATGGCTCTGAGGCTTCTGCTTTTGGGACTTCGATTTGCCTTCGGCGATCAATTTCGCTGCATTTTTCAGGAGCGAGAAAACGCTAAGCGGCTTTTCGTAGAGGCCAACGATCCCCTCAGCTTCCATTTTCTCCCGATCCTTGGACTCGAGAAAGCCCGACACCATGATGATGGGTAGCTCAGGGCGAATGGCTTTGATCTTTTGTGAAAGTTCGAAGCCATTGAGCATGGGCATGCGCAAATCGGTCACCACGAGGCTGAAGTCCATCGAGCGAACAATATTCTCGACCTTGGTAGGATCTCCAGCGACCTCGACCTCGTAAGAAGCCTGAGTAAATACGTCGGAAAGGAGAGACGCAAAATCAAGATCGTCGTCAACAATGAGAATTCGGGTAGTTGTTTCTTCCATCGTAGGAAATTAATGTTCGTCTTCGGCCTCGCCGGAATCGGACTGGGATATGCGGTCGATTGCTTCGGTGATGCATTGGATATCGGTGCCGTACCAGACGATGGGCTTGTCCGCGATCCCCTCCCAGTAATCGATCACGGGACGGCTTGGGTGATAGGCAGTCGCGACCAAGTAGTAATCGCCGACGAGATCAAAAGGAATGGTCCAAGTTGCCCAGCAGATATCGGGGTCGTTCATCGCGTTCCCCAGAGGGCGCAAGCGATAGTTTCGCAGGGCGATCAAACCGATCTTGGATTCTTTGACCACGAAATCGATGTAATCCTTCTCCTCGAGTTTTTTCAGCTCATAGATCAAGATATTGAGGATAGAAATCTGTCGTGGATTTCCGGCGTCGATCGCGTCGAGAAGCTTTTCATTTGCTTCATCAATGTCATCCACTTTCACGAGACCATTTTCGTAGAGAGTGTTGGCCAGAAAACGATTGCTCCGCAATACGATGGCTCTGATTTCTTTACTGATCTCGGGCATTGAACTTCAAGCTATCGGGGCTTTCGGCAGGTTCAATCCAAAATCCTCGATCCCTCGTAGAGGAGGGCGATGGACCGATTCAGCCGCGGTCGATATGGCCGAGGTCGCGGCGGGGATCGAGTTGATCGCGCACCCGTTTTTTCAGTTCCTTGATCTCGGGAAAGCCTCCATCGACCGTTCGGTCCCAGAGAACGAGATCATTGTAGGTGATGAGGAAGGTTCCCGATGAGTCACTGGGACGAAGGGTGACCTGCGCCAAGTCATTCTCGAAAGTGCTCAGAAGCTCTTGAGACATCCAAGCGGAACGCAGCAGCCATTTGCAGCCCGGGCAGTAGGTGATGGTAATCGCTGGTTTTTGAGTATCTTTCACACCTCGATTGAATACGGACGGAGCAGGAGACCGCAATCACGGAGTCGGCATCTCACCGGGTGAATCCACCCAGGCGTGGGGCTGGTGGTAGCTGTTCCCCTGAGCGCAGGCCGATGAGATACGGGAAGAACGGGATTTTTTCGGCGACGAATCGTTTTTGGATTCGCCCGAAGGCGATAGGGGGTTTACGAAAGGAGAATGAAAATTTCACTCGGAACAGATCACGCTGGTTACACCCACAAGGAAGCGGTCAAAACCCATCTTGCCGGCCTCGGCCATGAAGTACTGGATTTTGGCACTGATTCTGTTGAAGCAGTTGATTACCCCGACTACATCCGCCCAGCTGCTGAGGCAGTATCAACCGGTGAATCGGACCTAGGTATCGTATTTGGTGGCAGTGGTAACGGTGAAGCGATTACTGCCAACAAAGTGAAAGGCGTTCGCTGCGCACTCTGCTGGAACATCGAGACCGGTGAGCTGGCGAAACAGCACAACAACGCAAATGTACTCTCATTTGGCGCCCGGCAGACACCGATCGATGACGTAATCAAGATCATCGACGCTTGGCTGGGAGCGGAATTCGAGGGTGGACGCCACCTACGGCGCATCAATAAAATTGAACAATAGAGATGAATCTCCCTTCCAGTTTTGACATGGAAGGAACATCAAGCTTTGTACCCATTATGGCTGAAATTATGCAGGCAAAAGAAAATCAAGAGGAAAAGAATCAGGGCGGCTCGCTCTCCGAGATGGTCCAAAAGCGATTCCTCGAGGATCGTAAAATCTTTCTCTGGGGGGAGGTTTCCGACAAGACAATGCGGGAAGTCACCGAGAAATTGTTGTTCCTTGAGTCCGACAAACCCGGCGAAGAGATCAAGTTTTACATCAACACACCCGGTGGATCGATTACAGCGGGTATGGCGGCCTACGATACGATGAAGCTCATTTCGAGTCCCGTTTCGGTCATCGTGACTGGCATGGCCGCTAGCATGGGTTCGATCCTTCTGTCGGGGGCAGAGAAAGGCCGCCGGTATATTTATCCACACGGGCGGGTTCTCATTCACCAGCCATTGATCAGTGGAACTTTCATGGCTCCTGCCGTGGACATCAATATCCAGGCGCAGGAGATGGAACGCATCCGCGAGGAATTGAACAAGATTCTCGCCGAGGCTTCTGGTAAGGATCTGGCGACGATCGAAAATGATACTGACCGCGATTTCTATCTCACTGCAGAAGAGTCGATTAAGTATGGTCTCGTCGATGAGATCGTGACCTCGATTTAGGGGAGAGATTCCGTGAGTCTGGTATTTCAAAAGTATCACGCCCTTGGAAACGACTATTTCGTCCTCGATCCTTCGAGCGGCGAGTTGCCGGATGTTGAAGGGATTGAAGCAGTGTGCCACCGCAATTTCGGTTTGGGTTCAGACGGAATCCTATACGGCCCGCTCCGGTCCGAAGTAGCGGATTTTCGCCTGCGGATTTTGAATCCGGATGGAAGTGAAGCGGAAAAAAGTGGAAACGGGCTCCGCATCTTTTGCCGGTATCTGCACGATCGCGGCGAGGTGACAGATCGACCATTCACTGTGGAAACGCTGGGAGGGATCGTTTCGGCCTGTATTCACGATCCGGCAGAGAGCATCGAAGTCGAGATGGGTAAAGTTTCCTTTTCCAGCTCGGTGATTCCAGTCGAAGGAGAAGACCGAGAGGTCATCCAGGAGACTCTGGAAGCCGGGGGAGAGACCGTTGAGTTCTCAGCTGCCACTATTGGCAACCCCCACTGTGTCGTCCTGCGCGATAAAGTGACCGAGGCGGAGGCACTCCGTCTTGGACCATGCTTGGAGAATCACTCACTCTTCCCAAACCGGACGAACGTACAGTTTCTGGAGGTGATCGACCGCGCCAATATCAAATTGGAGATATGGGAGCGGGGTGCTGGATACACATTGGCATCGGGAAGTAGTTCGAGCGCTGCTGCATCGGTCGCGCGAAAGCTGGGCCTGGTTGACCAGAGTATTACGGTGCACATGCCCGGCGGCCAGTTGACCTTGGAGATTGGCGACGACTATTCAGTCCGGATGACTGGACCGGTACGCCGGATCGGTGAACTGACCTGGACGCCGGAAGGTTGACGCCGATTCGACCCTAGGAGGCGCTCGGGGGCAAATGGGCCGGTTTCAACGAGTCGGCTGTCGCTGTGTCCTGAAGGTCTCTTTTCGAGTGGATCCAAATCGATTTTGGTAGCGTATTTAGACCGTGGATACTTTTCCCTTCGACCCACTTGCCAATTGAAAGCAAGCTTCGGGGGTATTCCGGTATGCCCGTTTCGTTGCGGTGCCTGAGTTGGATGAGGAGATCGATCGCTGACTCGGCGATGTTCGCGGTGTTTTGATAGATTCCAGAAACAGGCCCATCGGGCAGTGGGGTATCCATCGAGACAAAAGCGGTTTGAGAAAACTCTTCGGGAATCACTCGAAGCCAATTCATTGTATCACCGATTATGAGATCTGGTTTGTGTTGTCGGAGCCAAGGACTCAAGTCGGGAGCCGCCGCCCGCCATGATTGATGGTATATGCGGATTGAGGTGCTGTCCTCCCAAGCACTGAAAGCGCCCGTATACGCACGGCTCATCCGTTCCTCAAGATCCTGGTCGAGGAGAAGGCAGGGGTTGCGAAAATTCAAGAGCTGCACCTCTCGCAGGACCTTGCAAAATGACTTGAAGTGGCTTGGTTCGGCGCGGTGCAGATCGGGCTGAATCAGGGAACTCCCGATGGTCACGCAGCTGAATCGACTCCAGTCGAGGGCCGGAGGGTTTGCGGGTGAAGACGGTGGAGGAGTGAGAATAACCCCTCGAATGCCACGGACCTTGAGGATGCGGTCGAGGTGATCCTGCGACTGATCTTCGCTAACTTGATGATGCTCGATCCGGCATCCGTGTTCTTTCGCACTGGCATTGAGGCCCACCCATAGGTGATTGGAATAACTCCCCTCACTGTTACGAGAGGCCCACCGTCCGGGCCACCACAGCGCGGCGAGAGTTTCTCGGTAGGTGAGATCCCGGCGGCCGGCGAAACTGCTCATCAGTTCGGTTACCATCGGATCTGGCGAGTATCCCACTCGGTCGGCAATCTCGAGGACTGCCTCGCGGGTCTTTTTGGCAATCTTCGAATTGGGCTGGAAGGCCCTGGAAACTGTCATTCGAGAGACGCCAGCCAACTCGGCCACATCGCGGAGTGACGGTTGCTTTGGGCGGGGCTCGCGTTCTCTAGACATACCGATTTTCGAAGTATGAATCGAACGGCGCGAAAAGACAAATCCCAATCCAGGCCGGAATCTGTGGTGGCAGCCGGTCGAATGCTGCCCCCGCGAATCCTTTCTCCTTTGCCTTAGGAACGAGAGCGGCGAAGCGCCAGTCCACCCAAGCAGGCAAAACCAGCAATGAGAGCGAACGATGAAGGCTCGGGAACGGGGGTGTAGTCGATTGCCAGCGTCGGGCGGGCCGAATTTCCCTCGCGGACAAAGAAAAAGATGTCTCTCGTAGCGTTGTTCTCAACATCGAGTTTTGTGAGAAGATAGATCGTTTCTCCGATCGACGATTGGACATAGCTATCGAGTGCACTGCCAGTGAAATCGATCTCGGTTCCGCCTGGTGCCGTACCAGGATTCGCGTCTTCGGATGCGAGTAGAGTGGAATAATCGCCGCCCTCAGTGGTCCAATCCGTAGTGTCTGTGGCCTTCACCCAAGTGGCCTCGTCGTAGACATAGGGAGTGGTCAGCTCGAAGAGATTCAGTGTTACGTCGCCATTGGTGCTGGTGGGGTCATCCTTGCCCACTGTGAGCGTAAGAGTAACGCTATTGATGGTTGCACCCGCAAGTAGAGGGTCGCTGAGGTCGAAGGTGAGCAAGCCTCGGAGAAGATCACCCGAAGTGGTTGTCTGGCCTACGATTGAATATTCCGCTGCGCCTTGGTTGGAGAATCCATCGCGGATGCCAACCGATTGCAGGTCGCTGCTACCTGTGTTGAAAATTTCGATGGTGGCCGCTGAGGAGGTCAGGGCGGTAGCGAGAAGAAGGACAGGGGTAATCTGTTTCATTGTGGGTGGGTTAGAGGTGTTCGGGATAAACTATGGGGGATTCTCCCTTATATCGCAGAAGTGGACAAGTCTGCTTGCGGTGATACAGTAACAGGCATAGAGAAACCGTTCCCCTAGGTGGTTGGATATGAGATTGTGATCTCTATTGAGAAAGGGCTACCGGTGTCCGCGCAACCCCTCTGGCCTCTCCGGGTGGAGGGGAGTTCGGCGGTCTACAATTGAAGACCCTCTTTGACCGCTGAGTGAATCTCTTCGTCGAGATTGGCTTGGAAGTCGTAGGGGATCTCTTTTCCGCCGGTAAGGGCGCTGTAGATGCCGAAGTATCGCTGGGTCAGTTCCGCGCGAAGTTCTTGGGGGGCTTCGGGAAGCTCTTCGTCGTTATACGGGTCGCAGCGCTTGGCGTACCACAGTCGGAGAAACTCCTTATCTGCACTCTCGGGCTCTTCGCCTCGTGCGATGCGGCCGGGAAGGGACTCGGCCTTCCAGAAGCGACTCGAGTCGGGGGTATGAATCTCATCAATTAGGATCAAGCTGCCGTCGGGTCGAAGACCCATTTCATACTTGGTATCGGCTAGAATGTAACCCGCATCCTCGGCAATTTTCGCCCCGAACTGAAAAAGGGCGAGGGCAGCGGCAGACGCTTGGTTCCAAACGTCTTGGCTCAATAAACCTCGCTCCACCGCCTCGGCTCCGGAAATCGGTTCATCGTGTTCATCGTCTTTTGTGGTCGGGGTGAGGATCGGCTCGGGGAGACGATCATTCTTGCGGAGTCCCTCGGGGATACGGTTGCCACAGTATTCTCGAGCCCCCGCCTTGTAGTGAGTCCACAATGATGTTGAAGTGGAGCCTGTCATATAGCCGCGCACGACAAATTCGACGGGTACCGGAGTACAGTCTTCGGCGATGAGGACGTTGGGATGGGGGATCCCGATCAGGTGGTTGTCGATGATGTGTTGGGTCTCAGCGAACCACCATGCACTCAGTAGGTTGAGGATCCGACCCTTCAGAGGAATCGTCGTGATGGACCGGTCGAAAGCACTGAGTCTGTCGGTCGAGACCAAGGCGATTCTCCCATTCTCCGCGTAAATGTCCCGAACTTTGCCAATCTTCTTCGGCAGAGGACAATTGGTTTCCTCGAGAACTTGTTGAAACAGTTCTGCGAGATGGGAGTCTAGTTCGGAGAATCGCATGAAGGGAGTCAGGAAGGAATATCAGTTCGCTCGCAGACGGAATCGGCTATCGGATTGTGGAAGATATGAGTCGAAACGATCTGTGGCAGAAGCGATTGCTTGGCCTCGGCAGATTCGAACGACAGGATCCATAGTACTGAGCGCCCCAGCCGTGTCGGGTAGGGGAGATGGAACCGGTGGTGAAGGGTCTCGAGAATATGTCCCCCTTGGAGATCGTCCCGAGGAGTCACCTGAAGGATTGCAGTCGTGGAGGGGTCACCCGCTGGGCTGCGATTGATAAACTCCTTGTTGCTGTTGAACAGCTCACCGGTTTCGGTGAGGACCTTCTCCCAATCATCTGGGAAATCATCGCCGTCGAGATCCCAGAGGATGCGCCGTTTAACCGAAACCGCGAAACCCATTCGCTGGAGACATTGCTCAACGGAACGGGCCGTAGTATCGGTGATGATCAGAGACACTGGGATGGTCTTGCCGGTCGACTCAACTGTGCAGCATCCAATTTCCTCTTTGGGAAGAGAGTACTGGAGAGCAGGCGCTTCGGTGGTTGCGCGTGATTCCATGGCCTCCCGCATGGAAGAGAAAATGGCATCACCCAAAGGAGTACGCTCGGGGTGGGGCATCATGGCCATCACGTTTCCCGCAGGATTGCAAACGGCGGCCAAATTGGCGGCGGAGCCATTTGGGTTGATTGGGAAATGTGAATCGGGCTCACCCTGGCTGTCGCTGTATTGGAATACCCCCTGCCCGTTTGCAATAAGCTCCTCCAGTAGTTCTGGAGAGGCGAGGAAGCGACCCTCTGCATGGGCGAAGGGAACGTGGATGGTTTCCCCTTCCTTCAAGTGACGCGTGAAGGCGGTGCGTTCGGGAGCGACTGCGGTGCGCAAATGGCACCAATCGTTAAAGAAGCCGGACCCGAGGAGATGATCACCGACCTGGCGTCGATTTGGTGCGAGAGCCATGGCGGTGCGCCGATCGGAGACGCCGGGAACCAAGCCGCTCTCGACGAGGACCTGAGCGCCATTGCAGATACCGAGGACGGGTTTGCCCTTGTCTGCCTCAGCCGCGACGGACTTCAGTACTGGATCGAGTGAGGAAAGAACACCTGCGCGGGAGCGATCCTCGTAGGAGAAGCCTCCAACGATAAAGAACCCATCGAAGTCGGCGAGTTCTGCTGGATCGCGATTCCAAAGAAACTCCTCCGGCTGCATCCCGTTTCGTCGGATGGCTGCGGCGGACTCCGCCTCGCAATTGCTTCCGGGAAATTGGACAATGGCTACCCGTTTCATCTGTTCGCTCATTTCAGCAAGACCTTCTGATTTCCTTCGATAACCGATCCGACCCGATACGCGTCGCCGCCGTCATTGCGGATGGCTTCCAAGGCGGCATCTGCTTGATCGGCTGGAACGACCGCGACCAAACCGACACCCATATTAAATGTGCGGTACATCTCGAGCTCCTCGACCTCACCGAGTTTCGCGATCACATCGAAAACAGGGAGTTTGGGCCAAGTGCCTTTCTCGATCTCAACCGCGGTTCCCTCAGGGAGAATTCTTGGAATGTTCTCGAGGAAACCGCCGCCGGTGATGTGGGACAGACCCTTGAGATTAATTCCTGAGGATAGCCACTTCTCGATGGGCTTGCGGTAGTTCAGGTGCGGGCGAAGCAAGGCGTCGCCAACCGATTCACCCAACTCGTCCAAATGATCTTCGGTCGTCATCTTCGCGATCTCGAAGAAAACCTTACGAGCGAGTGAGAAACCATTGGTGTGTAAGCCGGATGAGGGGAGGGCGATCACGGCATCACCTACGGAAATCGAAGCACCATTGATGATCCGGTCCTTCTCGACCAAGCCGGTTACGCAGCCGACGATATCGTGCTCGCCGGGGAGGTAGGTCGAAGGCATCTCGGCGGTTTCTCCACCCACCAAGGCGATCCCGTTCTCGCGGCAATTTTCAACCATGCCGGAAACGATCTCTTCGACCACGGCTGGATCGAGCTTCTCGTTGGCGATATAGTCGAGGAATGTGACTGGCTGAGCCCCGTGAACGAGAATATCGTTGGTCGTGGCACTGACCACATCGATACCCAGATTGTAGTATTTACCGGCCATTTTGGCGACCGATACCTTCGTCCCAACCCCGTCGATGCTTTGGATAAGGACAGGGTTGTTGTAATTTTTTAGCGTGGTTCCCAGCTCGACCATGGAGCCGAACGCACCCAGACCCGTGAGGACTTCCGGTCCAAAGGTAGTTTTGACGAGAGGTCCAATCCGGTTGACGGCCTCGTTGCCGGCGTCGATATCGACTCCGGAGGATTTATAATCGGTTTTTGCCATGGCGTTGAAAAGTTCAGTAATAGTGTCAGGATTCTAGTTCCGTGCGAAGACCGTTTTCCCACGCGTCCGCCAATTCGGACAAGGGCAGGTCAAGGAGTGGGGCGATTCGGAACTGATCGCCGCCAGTTTGGCCAATTGAATGGAGAGTGACCCCTCGGATTTTGCAGAGAGATTCAAATGCAGCCACCTTGGATTCGGGTACCTCTACCAAGTAGCCGCCGAATTCACCCAGGAGGTGAGCTGGAGTATTTCCCAGTTGGTCGTGATCGATTGTTACCCCGATCCGATTGGCGATGGCACTTTCCGCCAATGCGATGATGAGGCCGCCATCGGAGACATCGTGGCAGGCATTGATCAGGCCTGTTTCGATGGCATTGATGAGGGCCTGAGCGTTCTTTTCCTCCTCGGGGAGGTTGGGCTCGGGGATGCGGGGTGAATCGATTCCTTTGGACTCCAAGTAAATGGAGCCGGCAAGAGTATTCGCGAACTCGCCCACATGGAAGACCCGGGATCCCTGCTCCTGGAAGCCGAAAGGCACCGCCTTGGACGCGTCGGGCATGCGGCCGAGACAGGCGATCATTGGGCTCGGTGGGATGGGTTGCCCCTGAGATTCATTGTAGAGAGAAACATTCCCACCGATGATGGGGATCGGGGCCTCTGGATAATCGGGGAGGTGAAGCGATTTCGCTGTCTGGGCAACCGCTCGCATCCCGGCGACAAAGTCACCCATCTGTTCGGGTTTTTCCGGATTCCCGTAGCAGAGGCAGTCGGTGAACGCGACTGGACGGCCTCCGGTAGCGCAGACATTGCGGTAGGATTCGACGACTGCCCATGCCGCGCCGCGTCCTGCATCGATGCGATTGTGGCGTGGGTTCTGGTCCAGACTAACGACGGCGCCGGTTTCGCGGATCTCTTCGGGCCACTCGGGATCGACGAACGGCCGGAAAACCCCGGCGTCCCCTTTACCCGCTTCCACCTGAGTGGAGCCCTGAACCTGCTTGTCGTAGGATTCGAAAATCGGCTTGCGCGAAGCAATGTTCGGGTGTGCCAGAAGATCGATGAGATCTTTCGGCAAATCATCGAGAGAAATCGTGGGTTCTGCGACCGTGCTGTCGGAGTATTCCGGAAGAATAAATTCGCGGTCGTAGACGATCCCTTTGGTCACCTCTGCGGCTGGAGCCTCTACGAGAATTTCGCCATTCCAAGTCACGCGGTAGAGTCCATCGTTGCGGATCTTGCCGACTACGGAAGCCTTGGCCCCATTGGAGACTTCGGGCAGGGCAAACGTCTCGTTGTAGTGCGAGAGGATGAGATCCACTAGATCATGGGGGACGGCCCACATGAATCGCTCCTGCGTCTCGGAGCAAAGGATCACGTGCGGGGGAAGACCTTCCATTCCCACGTGGACTTTCTCCACCTCCACCTCAGCCCCATATCCGGCTGAATCGGCGATCTCGACACTGGCGCAGGCGATCCCTCCTGCACCGAGATCCTTGAATCCGACGCGGTCGATGTCGCCGCGTTCCAAGAGAATCTTATGCAGGGCGTAGGTGGCTTTGAGAAGATGCCGTTCGAGGAAAGCATTTGGCTCCTGCACCGCTCCCTTGTTCTTCTCCTTCTCATTTTCATCCAACTCGCCTGAGGCGAAGCTGGCTCCGCCAAATCCGCTATTGTCGGTTGGTTTTCCGACTAGAATCAGCGCATAGCCGTCAGCATTCTTGGGGGCATGGGAGTGGAGGATCGCGTTCTCTGCGATGGCTCCCAAAGTCATTACCGTCACCAGGCAATTGTCGTTGTAGCCCGCGTCGAAGTAGACATCGCCGCAAAGGTTGGGAATCCCCAAAGGGTTGCCGTATCCGGCGATACCGGCCACGACCCCCTGTTGGATCCACTTGCTCTTGGGGAGTTTGATGTCTCCAAAACGCAGCCCGTCACCCACGGCGACGACTTTCGCACCCATGCAGCAGACATCGCGTACGTTTCCGCCAACACCAGTGGCAGCTCCTTCGTAGGGAACCACCTGAGAAGGGTGGTTGTGCGATTCATGACTCGCGGCCAGGCCGTAGCGGATGCCGTTTTTGTCCCGGGCGATCTCTACGATCCCCGCATCCTCTGAAGGACCGAGAATTACATTGGGACCGTCCGTGAGGAACTCCTTCAAATGGATACGGCTACTCTTGTAGGAGCAGTGCTCGGAACCCTGAATCGACCACAGAACACACTCAGCAAGTGTGGGCGGGCGTTTGAGGATCCGATTTTGAATCTGGAGCGCTTCGTCGGGCGTCAGTGCAAGATTGTGTTCCCGAATTAGGGCGCGAATGGCGTCCTCTTCCAGATTGGAGAAATCGAGCGTGATCGGCGTGGTATTAGACCGGGTCATTTTGTTCAGATCAGGGGTTCCCTGTCGTGGAGTCAATTCCCCAGTCACATGACGATGAGATTCACCGAAAAAATGCAGTGGTAAAATTCGAGTTTTCCCACTTTTGCGGAGCGGTTGAGATTAGGTGGGATTCGTTCTCGGGCACCAGATGATTCCTGTTTTGCCCTTATTAAACATAATAGATGAATTAAAAATCGGCATTGCAGAATAAAGGAATTTGTGAAACGGTTGTGGGATGTCGCATTCTCAGACAGTTCAATCGCTCCACCGGGGACTGGATCTCCTCGAGTCGATTGCGGATGCTTCGCAAGGATTGACCAGCAAGGAACTGGCCCAGCGAACCCGGCTTAAGAGTACGACGTTTTTCAATTTAGCGCGGACATTGGTAGAGCGGGGATACCTGCAAAAATCGAACACTCGACCGGTGATTTACTCGATGGGTCCGGCGCTGGAGGAGCTGTGTGGTGGGAATGTATCGACCAGCCGGGCCGCATTGGATGAATCACTGCTGCGACTATCGCGCCAGTTTCCCGCTTGGCGGTTTGTCACGGCGGAAGCGCACGGGGTGGACATCAGGATTGCTCATGCCATCGAACCGGCGCGCCCCGAAACCGTCTTGCACGACACCCGTAAGTGGATGCCACCCTATACCTCAGCATCCAGCCTATGCCATCTTGCGTTTTGGCCGAGCGAGCGCGCGAAATCGTTTCAAGCGGCCTATCCATTCCCGATGTATGGAGTTGGCCTGTGGGGCAGGGAGGAGAAGCTCGATCAGGCGATCGCTGACTTCCGAGCCAAGGGGGCGGTGGAGATTTACGAACTCAGCCCCGCACGAATGGCGGTACCCCTATACAATCGAAACAACCAGCTAGTCGCTTCCCTGGGAGCTAGTTCTACCTCGGGGCTGGAGCATGCCCGGGAGGATCTGGTGGCCATTCTTGAGTTGTTAAAAACCGAGGCGAAATTTCTATGTCCCCACCTCGGTCGGGTTCCTTCGGAGACCTGATCCACACTGTTTACTCCAAACACGATTACAAAATGAAAGAACAAACACTACCCATCATCGACGCGGACGTCCACCACGCACCGGACCCTGCGGGCATCAAAAAGCACATGCCTCGTGCGTTGGCAGAACGTGGACTCATCGTGCCCGGTGCGCAGGGGTATCGCAATCCGCATGGTGTTGATCGTCGCGACGCGGTCCCGCCCGGTGGAGGGAAGCCCTGTTCTGATCCCGCGTACGCGCTGGAGCATCATTTCGAGCCCAACAACATCAAGTATGGTATTCTTCACCCAGGTGGAACGCTCGGGGTCGGTGTAGGTGCCGATTACCGGCTCTCTGCGGCGATTTGCAGCGGCTACAATGATTACATGTTGGAAAGTTGGTTGAGCTTTGATGAGCGGTTTGTGGGCGCTCTACTCGTGGCTCCAAACTGGCCGGAAGCGGCAGCAAAGGAAATTCGGCGAGTCGGCCACCGTCCGGAGTTTCGTGAGATCATCATGACTTCGGCCTCGGAATCTCCCTTTGGTAACGTCCGCTATTGGCCGATCTATGAGGCTGCGAGCGAAGTCGGCTTGCCAGTAGCCTTTCACCCCGGCGCGGAAAGCAACGGCATCGGAAATCGATCCTACGCGGGTACGCCGTCGAGTTATTTTGAATGGCACACCAGTCTTTCGCAGAACTACATGGGGCAGATCGCCTCCCTGGTCATCGAGGGAGTCTTCAATGAGTTTCCTAGCTTGAATTTCATTGCTGTCGAGGGTGGGTTTGCCTGGTTGCCTCACCTGATGTGGCGCCTGGATAAGAACTGGAAGGCGCTGCGCGAAACAACACCTTGGCTAACAGAGCCTCCCAGTGAAATGATCATGCGTCACGTGAAGATGACGACTCAGCCGATTGAAGAGCCGACGAAGGCTGAGCATTTGCTCCAAATTTTCGACATGATTGACGCCCCGAATACGCTAATGTTTTCCAGTGATTATCCGCACTGGGATGGCGACGATCCAAGATTTGTAATCCCTCGTAAACTGGGTGAAGAAGTGCGCCGGAAGATCTTCTACGACAATGCTGCCGAAATGTACGGCCTGCCCAAGATTGAAGCGCAGGAGTCCGCTGAAGTCGCAACCGGGGAGGGGAACTAATGCCGAAAACAAAGCATCGAGTCTGCCGGGCGAATGAGTTGAATAAGGGGGAGCACCGTATCGTGGAAATCGATGGGAAATCGATCGGCGTGTACAACGTCGGAGGTTCTTATCATGCGATCCGCAATCTGTGCCCGCACCAATTGGCCCCATTGTGCAAAGGACACCATGGAGGGACCACACTGCCTGGGAAGGTCGGAGAGTTTGAGTATGGAATGGAGGATCAGGTTGTTCGTTGCCCATGGCACGGCTGGGAGTTCGACGTGACCACCGGGCGCAGCCTCTTTAACCCTCATCGCTGTCGCGTGAAATCCTATAAAGTATTTTGCGAGGATGAGAATGGTAATACCCAGGAGAAGACTCTGTCGTCAGACGATCCCGATCCCTCTGTCGAAACCTACCCGGTTTCGGTCGAAGAAACCTGGGTGGTCGTGGAGGCGTAGTTCGCTTTAATAATTCGATTTCTCTTGAGGGTCTCGATCGGGTGTATCGAGGCCCTCTTTGCGATCGAGAGGAGTGTAGCACTGGAGGGCTCGATTCTCCGATCATACGACCGCGCGCCTGTCCGTCTACTCCATTCGCGGGTGTCGTCATTCGGCTAGGCCCGAACCGTGTATGTGATTACTGAAAATGTGAGAAAAATTGACGGCGGAGATTTGCCATTGCGGAGATTCTGCCTTCTCTTCGAAGCGTTGCATTTTATTAAACCAAAACACCTATGAAACGAACCATTGCCTCGCTCTTTTCTTTTTCAATTTTGATCTCCGCACTGAACGGCGGGACCCTCCAAGAGAACCTATCAGAGGATCTGGTAAAGCTGGATGGAGAGGAATTGGTTTCGGCTTCCGACGCCCTGGAAGGGAAGGAAATCATCGCAGTCTACTATTCGGCTCACTGGTGCCCTCCATGCCGTCAATTTACACCAGGACTCTCTGAGTTCTATGATGAAGCCTCTGCCGAGTATCCAAACTTTCAGATGGTATTCATGAGCAACGATCGCAGCGCGGATGCGATGGAAGGGTACATGAAGTGGGGTAAGATGAACTTCCCTGCTATCAAATATGATGAGCGCGGAGAATCGGGACTGGAAAAGTTTTCTGCCCGGGGAATTCCTTACCTAGTCGTGCTGGATGCCGACGGGAATCAACTTCTCGGCAAGGCGCCCGGAGAGTCTTGGCAGAGCCCTGCGATTACTTTGGCGGATTTGAAGAAGCTGCTTAAGGATTCTTAATTAGCGAGGAGCTGTTGGTCCTACGGGATCGCTGCCTAATCCATTTAGCAGAAAGCATCCGGCAATCGTAATTGTCCGGGTGCTTTCTTGTTTACAGAGGGACTTCTGCTGGATTCACGCCTTCGGCGAACTTGTCTTTAAAGTCACTGGCCGAGATAATTTCCACGTGGCCATCGGCAAATAGGTAAGGTGCCGAGCCCTTCGTGCGGTCTGATGAGCGATTGCCCGTACGATGACGGTCGGGCTCGATATCATTGAGTGCGGAGATCCAATTCGTCCATTCGCCTCCGTGGATGTGGTCTCTGGTCACGTTCGGTGTACGATCTTCGCTCAGAATAAAAAGGATGTGGGTTTGCGCAGGATTTGGAATCCTTCGGGGAAAGCGGTAATTGACGTCGTCGAAGACCAGGTCATTGAGGACGTAGCTGGTTGAATTGCGATCAAGGATCCGCTGGCGGCGTTCCTCGGGGTCAGCGGGACAGATCCGGATCGTATCGATGCTATCAGTAAAGTATTCGTCCAACTCGTACAGCCAGCTCTCATTCAGCCGAAAGGGGCTAACAGAGTGAGTGGTGGGCGGATAGATGCCTTCGTTGTCGTTCGCGTACAGTTGCAGCGCCAGGCCGATTTGCCGTTGGTTCGAGGCGCACTGCACTAGCAAGCTCTTGGTGCGGACCTTGCTTACCGAGGGGATGACGATACCCGCCAGCATCGCAACTATTGCAATAACAACGATGGCCTCAACCAAGGTGAAGCCAAACGAAGCGCGGGAGCCATAGGGCCCCCGCGCAATCTTTGAATTGGAAACAGATTTCACTAACAGACGGAAGCCCGGAGGGAGGGACGTCGAGAGATAAATACGGCTGCGACCCCGATCAGAGAGAGTACGAGTCCGGCTTGTGCAGGCTCAGGTACCACCTGGAAAGAGAAAGTGGCTGAATCGGTGACGATACCGTCAGTCACATGATCGCCAACCCACTCGAATGTGAAAGAGTAGGAACCCAACTCAGTGAACGCCCATTCAAGGTGAGTGTGTGACTCGGGCGCCAATGAAAGTGAGTTTCCAAATGCGGTGGATCCCGCATTGTAGGTAGAGAAGGCCACGTCGGCGACACTGGTACCGGCTAAATTCGTGGTGTATAGTGCAGCCTCTGCTCCGCCTGGTGTTGACCATCCAGTTAGGGTTATCGTCAAGTTGCCATTCCAATTGTCCGCGTTGAGTTCTTCGGTGGCGAAACCAAGGTTCGGCTGGTAGGTCGCTGAGCCGGCGGTATAGATGAAAGATCCATCGGGTAGTCCAATTGCGGATGCGAGGCCGATTGGTGAGTTGCGAGTTGAAGTAACCTCGGCAACCATGCCGGCGGGCTCATATTCCCCTTCGCTCGCGAGCGGACTGCCGTCGACGGTTGCCCCAGCACCGATATGCCAGTGTGGTTCGAACTCGCCACCTTCATAGGCGATTCCGATGTCCCCGTGGCCCGAGGAGTACACGGAGGTTGCCGCATCTGCAGCAGATACTGAGATCGAGAGAGCAACAGCTCCCACAACAAAGGTTGATTTCATTGTCATGCAGTATCGTTTAGGTTTACTGAAAGTTACTTGCAATACTAAATGAAAGAAACTTTCATTTTGATTTGGCTACAGGACCAAAGGGGCTGGAGCTAAACGGATCGTCGCCAGTCGACCAGTTCCCCGCGCACGGATTCTCGTCCCCGCCACCACGAACGATTGAGCCGCATGGCCAGGTCAATCTCCTCATGAATCGGTGGCATATGATCGGCCATGCGCCAACCGATGACTTGGATTCCCTCAGCGCCGGGAAGCTGAAACCGGATATGGTCTTTTCCCATTAAGCGAGGCGGTTCGCTCAATTGGACACCGTGAACGGCAATGATCGGCTCTGGATTCTTTTGTCCAAATGGTCCGAGGGATTCGATTTCCAAAATTTGCTGCCTCGAAATGGAAGTCGGTTCAGTGATGGCGTCGATCCGTAAAGTTTTCGGTGGGATCTTACCGCTGCAAATCTCCTGAACCGATTTGTCGAAAGCCTTGGCGAACTCCGGGATCATATCCTCCTCAATACTCAATCCCATCGCGGCGGGATGCCCGCCCCATTTGGGAGGTTGCACCTCACAGTTTTGCATGACCTCGAGGAGATTGAGACCTGAAATTCCACGGCCCGATCCTTTGAATCCCGAACCGTCCCATCCGAGAACGATGGCAGGGCGGTGAAACTGTCGAGAGAGGCGGCCGGCGACGATACCGACAACGCCGGGATGCCACTCTTTTCCCCAGACCACGATACCCATTGGCGGATCTCCTGCGATCTGTTCAAGCGCCTGGTCGATGACTCTGCGTTCAAGACTCCGTCGTTCACTGTTAATTGAATCGAGTTTGCGGGCGAGGTCGAAGGCGAGTCGATTGTCTCCAGTGAGGAGGAGGTCGAGGGCCAGAGATCCATTTTCTATCCGACCACCGGCGTTGATGCGAGGCCCTAAGCGAAAGCCTATATCTGAGCAATTCAGGGGGTTGTTTACATCGACATCAGATACCTGAAGTAGCGCGCGAAGCCCATGGTTGTTGGTCGCCGCCAGTTGTTTAAGACCGTGATGAACGAAGATACGGTTTTCACCCTGCAGAGGAACAAGATCAGCAACGGTGCCTAATGCAACTAGATCCAGCAGATCCTTCAGGTTTACTTTGTCCCGCGCCCCGCCAAATTCATTCTCCCAGTAGCGAAGAAGAGCGTGTACTAGTTTAAAGACTAAACCAACCGTGCAGTGGTTCTGAAATTGAGGTTGGAGTTGGTCCGGTAGATGCGGGTTAATGATCAGGCAAGAATCTGGTAAAGTGGGCTGGTCATCGCGTGAGTGGTGATCGACGACGATAGTGGTCGTACCTTGCTTAGCGATCCACTCCAATTCAGAGTCTGAACGAGTGCCGCAGTCGAGTACCATGAGTAAATCAGGGGCATTCTCCGAGAAAGATCGCTCTAAGGCGGTATGGCTTAACCCATATCCTTCTTCCATGCGATCGGGTATAAAGTTTTGTGTAGTACCACCTAGGCCTGCAATCGCTCGAGCAAGTAGGGCGGCGCTTGAAATTCCATCAACGTCGTAGTCGGAAAAGATGCCGATTGTTTTATTGTCCCGGATGAACTGCGCCAGAATTTTGGCTGATTGTTCGCAAAAGCGGAGTTCATGGGGGTCAATAATGTGTTCGAGCCGGGGAGAAATCCATTCCTCTGAGGTTTCCGTGCAATTTTCCAGACGTTGGAGGAGTATTCTTGAGACAAAGAGTGACAGGCCGGTGCTTGCTTTGATTAAGTCAACCTCGCCCTGAGGGAGGTCTTTGGTTTTCCAAATTTCGTAAGAACTTGTAGTAGGCGTTTTTGCTGACATGCGCTGGAAAAGGAATGTAAATCTAGTAAAATGTATGAAAATCAGAAAAGGAACTTGATTTTTTCTGTTTTAGGGATTGTCTAAGCAAATCTTCGGATAAATTTGTTTTCGAAAAGACAGAAAAAATTATGACACAAGATATCACTAGCGAAATTCGCCGATTGGAACAAGAAGCTGCAAAGCTTGAGAAGCAGAAGGCTGACCTCATGAAGAAGCAAGAGGAGCAAGAACAGCAGTTGAAAAAGCTGGACAGCCTCGTTGACCAAAGCGGTTACGACACTGCAAAGCAGTTGATCGAAGCACTGATGGTTCGCTTTAAGATCTCGCCATCCCAGTTGAATAAGAAGTCTTCTCCGATTGCTGGCACTCGTACCCGCACCCGTGTGACTGCAGAGTTGCGTGACGGCGTTCGTTCGGACCTGGCAGCAGGGATGTCCAAGACCAACGTGGGCAAGAAGTATGGCATCAGCTATCTTGTTGTTCGTGGTGTTGAGACTGGCAAGTACGACAAACTTTCTTAAGGAACTGAGAGGGCGGCTACCGTCGTACCTCTTAACGACTTTCAAAATGGCGGAACTTCGGTTCCGCCATTTTTTTTGCTCACGGAATCTTGACTCGAATTGAAACGGAGGATTTAACTCTCTGCTTTCCCGTAGCCCGGTGGTGTAATGGTAGCACAACTGATTCTGGTTCAGTTTGTCGGGGTTCAAATCCCTGCCGGGCTGCCACGCCGAATCGCTCGCCAGCGATGTAGTTGTGAGAGTTCCCATCTTTGACGGAATCCGCTCTATTGGTTTGTCGGACCGTGAAATTTTTCGCGAAGTGCTTTGTGAACGTTTGCGGGGACCAGGTGGGTCTCTTTTTCGGTGTAGCGGGCTACCTGTTTAATTAACGCCGAGCTCGTGTAGAAGAACTTTTCGTTGGGCATTAAAAAAATGGTTTCGATGGATTCATCGAGATTCCGATTCATCTGCGCCATCTGAAACTCGTATTCGAAGTCGGAAATGGCCCGGAGCCCTCGAATCAATGCTTGTGCACCTCGTTTACGGGCAAAATCGACAACGAGGCCCTCTAGCGCACACACTTCGAATTGATCGGTGTCCACGCAGTCCCGAATCAATTGAATCCGCTCTTCAATCGAAAATATCGGGTTCTTTGGTCCGTTATGAGCCACTGCAACGATGACGCGGTCGAAGAGTACGGAAGCTCTTGTAAGGACATCTAAATGGCCGTTGGTGATCGGATCAAAAGTTCCCGGATAGAGGGCGATTTTCATAGTCGATGGATATCAGCCGAAAAGCAGAAAGGCAATTCGATAGCCTTTGTCGAAGCGAGGCTTGAGTCGAATTGCCCCAAAACAGGGTTCGCTTCTGGAAAACAATTTCTGGCCTTCCAGATCAAGTGACTGCCTCGGAACCGATTGCTGCGAGCCTCATCAGTAATGGGAGAGGTCACTACGGTCGTTTCGCGGTTGTTTCGGCAATCTGGTGCGGGCGGAGGGAGTCGAACCCTCGTCTCAACCTTGGGAAGGTCACATAATAGCCGTTATACGACGCCCGCCAGATTCTCGATGTAGATGAAGCTATGGATCAGACTTTAGAAACTGTACTCGGTCAAGGGGGAATGCTGATTCCGCGTAAGCGAAATCAAGCACTCGCAGTGACCGCCTCGAGTTTCTCGCTGACAGCAAACACGGGTTCGGGCTGTCCTTCCAGAGGGTGAGGGAGAACCTTCCAGAATTTGGAGACGGAGGCCTTCCAATTCTTCAAGATTTCCTTGGCCTGTGGACTGGATGACAGGGACGCGTGCAATTCGATCAGCTTCTTTAAGGCTGCGATCTCGTCATTGTTGTCGAGACGGATCGGGCTGACCATCTCGGGATTGTAGCGTTCCTCAAATTGATTGTTCTCGTCGTAGATGAAGGCGAGACCTCCACTCATTCCGGCGCCGAAATTGGTCCCGGTTTCGCCGAGTACGACAACGGTACCACCGGTCATGTATTCGCAGCCATGGTCACCCATGCCTTCGACGACCGCGGTGCCTCCACTGTTGCGAACTGCAAAGCGTTCACCTGCTTGGCCGGCAGCGAAGAGGAAACCTCCGGTCGATCCGTACATGCAGGTGTTGCCGACAACGATATTGTCTTTCCAGACGAAGTTCGCGTCTTCAGACGGGCGTACGATAATCTCGCCGCCATTCATTCCCTTGCCGACGTAGTCATTGGCTTCGCCGAGAAGCGTCAGGCGAATCCCCTGAACGAGGAATGTACCAAAGCTTTGGCCGGCGCTGCCCTTGAAGATCAGATCCATGGTTCCGGCAGGCATGCCGGAATTACCGTGCATATAGGCGACCTCCCCGGACAGGTGGGTGCCGATATTGCGGTGGATGTTCTTTACCTTGTAGGTGCGGGAGAATTTCGGTGCGAGGTGAGTGACCGTCTCGATCGCTTCTTGTAGAATCTGATCGTCGATTGAACCCTCATTCCCAATCCGGTCATTCCGTTCGCGGGTATGAATCCGCGAAAGAACTCCGCTTGGATCAGGGTTGTGAAGAAGTCCGGCGAAGTTGATCGTCGATGTCTTCGGATTTTTTGGATCCTGGACCTGCTCGAGTAGATCGGTACGGCCTACCAATTCGTCAATCGTGGCAACGCCCAAGTTGGCCATTACCCGCCGTACGTCTTCGGCGACGGCGTTGAAGTAGTTGACGAGATTTTCGGGCTTACCCTTGAACTTTTTGCGCAAGTCTTCGCGCTGGGTAGCGACACCGACTGGGCAAGTGTTTTTATGACATACGCGGAACATCGCGCAACCGGCGGCAATCAGGGCTGCAGTTCCAAAGTTGTATTCTTCGGCCCCGAGGATCGCAGCAATGACGATATCGCGACCCGTCTTCATCCCGCCGTCGGTACGAAGAACTACCCGGCTGCGGAGATCGTTCATCATGAGGACCTGGTGAGCTTCTGCCAGACCGATCTCCCATGCGGAACCCGCGTGCTTGATTGAGGACACGGGCGAGGCCCCGGTTCCACCGTCATGGCCGGAAATGAGGATCACATCGGCGTATGCCTTGGCGACACCCGCTGCGATTGTTCCTACGCCGGAGGAGGAGACCAGCTTCACGCAAACCTTCGCCCGCGGATTGACCTGCTTGAGGTCGTAGATGAGCTGAGCCAGATCCTCGATTGAATAGATGTCGTGGTGTGGTGGGGGTGAAATCAGAGTCACTCCCGGGACACTGAACCGGAGAGTGGCGATCAGGTCGGTTACCTTGTGGCCGGGCAGTTGTCCGCCCTCACCGGGCTTGGCTCCCTGGGCTACCTTGATCTCGATCTCCCGGGCATTGGCCAAGTAGGCCGCAGTCACACCGAAGCGTCCCGATGCGACCTGCTTGATCGCGCTATTGGCGCTGGTACCGTCCGGGCGGATGCGGAATCGTTTTGGATCTTCACCACCTTCACCAGAATTGGATTTCCCTCCGATACTGTTCATCGCGATGGCGAGAGCCTCGTGTGTTTCGGGGGACACCGCACCGAGAGACATTCCGGCAGTTGTAAAGCGTCGTCGGATGTCTTCGATCGGCTCTACATCTTCGAGGGAAATTGGTCTCGTGAGGTAGCGGAATTTGAGCAAATCGCGAACCGCTAGAGTCGGGTGATTCTCGCTGGCTTCCTTGAAGGGGAGGAAACGGTCGAATTTTTTGGAATCCCCGCGGAAAATCTTGTTCATGCCACCGACGACCTTGGAATTCCAGCCATGGAACTCGGCCGCGCCGCGTTTAACCACACTGTAGTACCCTTCGTCCCATAGCTCTGCCGGTTCCTTGCCAAAGGCCTTGGAGTGGCGCGCCAGCGTCTCGTCGCAAATTTGTGGGTAGCCGAGACCGCTCACTGGGCAGGCACAGCCCCGGAAGCACTCGCGAATGACCGGATAGCTAATTCCGACAGCTTCGAAAACCTGAGCACCCTGATAGCTGAAGAGGGTACTGATTCCCATCTTCGACATGATCTTGAGAATGCCCTTGTCCACAGCCTTGCGGTAGTTGGCGAGAGCGGTCTTTCCTTCGATCGGTGACTCTTCTTCGGCGCCCATGCGTACGAGAAGGTCCTGGGCGAACCAAGGGCTGACGGCATTCGCTCCAAATCCAAGAAGACAGGCGATTTGATGAACGTCGCGGGCTTCGGCGGTATCGACAATGATATCGCAGCGAAGACGTTTTCCAGCGCGTACGAGGCCCTGATGGACCGCACCAGTGGCGAGGAGCGATGGAATCGGGGCGCGTTTTGCAGAGATATTCCGATCTGAGAGGAGGACGAGCTTGGCACCGCCCTTGACCGCCTCAACTGCCTCACTGACAAGTCGTTTGATCTCTTCGCCAAAGGATTCAGGATCGATGTCTGCGGGGAAGGTGGTGTCGATGACGACGTCCTTTCCGGCAAAGATCTTATTCTTCCGAATGGCGTTGAGTTCGTGTTCGAAGAGAAGAGGAGACTCGAGGGTGATGAACGGGTGCTCGTTCGAGAGCGGCTCAAATAGACCCAGTTTACCTCCGAGGTTTACCTTTACCGACATCACCGAGCGCTCACGGAGTGAATCAATCGCTGGATTCGTGACCTGAGCAAACAGTTGACGGAAGTAGGAAAAGAGGAGACGGCTTCGTGATGAGAGAACCGCGAGGGGAGTATCGTCTCCCATGGATGCAATCGCCTCTTGACCAGTCTGGATCAGTGGCTTCAGGACGATTTCCTCTTCATCGGTGCTGTAACCATTGCAAACCCGAAGGGGAGTGATCCGCTTGCTGTCCACAGCGAGAGGCTCCAAGGCCTCATCCTCAGAGACCAAGTCGGAAAGGGGAGTGAGGGAGCGCTTGCACCAGTCTCCATAGTTCTCCTGGGCGGCGAGAACCTGCTTGATATCTGAATCCCGCAGGAATTTGTTGCCGACGATATCGACAGCAATCATCCGTCCGGGTCCAAGACGACCCGCTTCGACGACAGGAGAGCCCCAGTCGCGAATCAGTCCGGCTTCCGAACCGAGAACGACGTTCCCGTCTTCGTAAATTTTGTAGCGGCAAGGGCGCAAACCATTGCGGTCGAGAGCGCCGCCGACGTAGCGGCCGTCGGTGAAGGCCACCGCTGCGGGCCCGTCCCAAGGTTCCATCATTGCCGAATGGCAGCGGTAGAAGTCGCGCACATTTTCGGGGAGGTGGGGGTTGTTTTCCCAAGCCGACGGGATCATCATGCTGACCCCGTGGAAACAGGTCCGCCCACCAACGCTGAGGAGTTGGAGGGTGTTGTCGAGACTTGTGGAGTCCGACATATCCGGTTGGATCATGGGGCTGAGGTCCTTGTAGCGGTCGCCCCAGACTCCGTGGTTGTTGGAGAATTCTCTCGCCCGCATCAAGTTGCGGTTCCCCTTGATGGTATTGATCTCCCCGTTGTGGGCGAGCATCCGGTAGGGCTGCGCCTTCGACCAGTCTGGTAGTGTGTTGGTCGCAAAGCGCTGGTGGAAGACCGCAAATGCGGTTTCGTAGCGATCGGAGCGCAGGTCGATGAAGAACTGGCCGACCTGAGGTGCGTTCAGCAGCCCCTTGTAGGTGACGGTCCGGTGAGAAAAGCTGACGATATAGAAATCAGGGATATTTTTCTCACCTGCTTCCCGCATGGCGGCACGCATAGCGAGGAATAGCGCCCGCTCATAGGAGTCGCTGTCCATCTTTGGCGCGCGACTCACGAGACACTGGACAATCGCCGGGCGGGTCAGTTCCGCTTTCTTCCCGAGGCAGTCTGGATCCACAGGCACATCGCGCCATGCCAGGAAGTTCAGTCCCTCTTTCTCGACGGCGGATTCAATAATCTGTTTCGCGTGCGTCCGAGCGTACTCGTCGTTGCGCGGTAGAAAAATCATCCCGACCCCGAGATCCGTTTCCTCGTAGAGCGACTTTCCCTGCTCCTCGAGGAAGGAACTGAACAGCTTGTAGGGAATCTGGGTCATTACCCCCGCGCCATCTCCGGTCACGGCATCCGCATCGATTGCCCCACGGTGGGCAAGGTTCTTCAGGCCCTGGAGGGCTCGGTCCAACGTTGCGTAGGAGCGTTCGCCATGAATGTTGGCGATGAATCCGACGCCACAGGCGTCGTGTTCCTGATCTGGGTGATACAGCGGAGATGGATTGTCGAAAGTCATACGTTCAAGTTCGTCGTTGGGCCGCACAATGCACTGAAGCACGGCCGGAATGAGTCCGAAAAGAGGAACTCTGAAAGAATCCCTCGTCGGAACGAAGCATTTTTTTTGCTAGATCCCCGGAATTCACCGAGGAAATGAAACTTTTCCTAAAAAAAGCGGACCGTTTGCGGATCTTCGCGACGGTGCGATGAGCAAGACTGGTTGGTTGGGTAGTCTGTGTCGGCGCTGCTTTTCTTTACCAATTCGTTGGCCACGAGGTAATTTTCAACCTCTTCGCCGCTTACGTCCGCGAGCATCACGCCATCAATCTCAACACAGGGAGAGAGGTGCTGACCGGAGCGGCGGACCATCTCGTCGTAGAGAGAGCGATCGCCGATAATATCCAGGTCTTCGTATTCCAGATTGTATTTCTTCAAAATGGCGCGGACACCGCGGCTCCATCCGCAAGTTGGTTTCAAGTATGCTGTAATTTTCATGGCTATCTGTAATTTATTCTAATTCGCGACAATGCAAACCTCCCTTAACAAGAGTGAAAATGAGGAAGGTGCAAGTTTGTGCATGCTTGAAGGTACTTTTTTTTGAAAAATCCACATCGAATTAGATCTGGGGCAGTGTTTGCTTGCGTTGTATGCAGACCGTCGGTTTAGGTTTTTGGTTTTCGCGTATGGGATCATCCAATTTCACCTTCGGGGACACATGAGCAGAGTCGTTGTCACGGGCTTGGGCTTCATCACGAGTATCGGTAACAACCGGGATGACGTTCACAGCAGTTTGGAGGATCTCCGGTCGGGGATCGAGTGGTATCCGGGCTTCGATAAGCCGAAGATTCCGATCAGTGTCCTTGGGACGATCAAAGATTTCGACACATCCTCGATGGATCAGGAAGATTGGTCCTATCCTTCGCAGTATCGTCTGAATCGGTCCTTCTTGCGAAGTCTTTCGCCTCACGTCCTTTACGGATATTGTGCGATGAAGGATGCGATCCAGGACGCGGGTCTTGAGCCCGAAGAGATTTCGCATCCGGATACGGGAATGTTTACGGCCTCGGCCGGTTCGACTTCTTCGTTGGTCTACCACGTCAACCACCTCCGGGAGTACGGGGCGGAGCGGTCTCAGCCCAAAGCGATTGTCGCCTCGATTGCCGGCACCCTGAACTTTAATCTCGCGAGCCATTTTCATATTCGCGGAGCAACTTGCGGGTATGTCTCGGCTTGCGCCTCATCCGGGCATGCTCTGGCGGCTGCGTACGAAGAGATCGCCTCGGGCCGGCAGCAGCGGATGGTTGTCGTCGGGGCTGAGGATGGAAATGCCGAGTGTATTTTGCCGTTTGCGGCCATGCGGGCTCTTTCGGTCAATCCGGATCCCACGACTGCCTCGCGACCTTTTGATCGCGATCACGACGGTTTTGTCGGTACCGGCGGGGGCGTCGCAATGATTTTAGAGTCGGAAGAGTTGGCGCAATCCCGCGGGGCTTCCGTGTATGCTCGCATGAGCGGGTACGGGCAGGCCTCCGATGGATACAGTGCCGTTCTCCCCGAGCCGGATGGCGACGGGCTGCGCCGCGCGATTGAATTGGCACTCAAGAGAGCCGATCTTTCTGCCTCCGACATTGAGTACGTCAATGCGCATGCGCCCTCAACGCAGATGGGTGACCTCGCCGAGATCAAGGCTTTGCGCAAGGTCTTTGCCGAGAAGGGGCTGTCGCCGATGGTCAGCAGTACGAAGGCTCTCACCGGGCACGCTCTCTCGATGGCGAGTATCCTCGAAGCGGGTATTTCGGTGTTGGCGATGAAGAATGGTTTCTTACCCGGGTCCGCGAATTTCGTAAACCCTGAGAAGGGAGCCGAAGATTTGAATATCATCTCGCAAACGAGAAAGCAGCAAATCGATCGGTTGATCACGAACAGTAGTGGTTTCGGTGGCGCGAACGTTTGTCTCGTTTTCGAGCGGGAGTAGGGGACATTGCGCTTTTGTCTCGGTCTCTACCGGTTTTTGATCGTGTGGAAGCGAAGCACAGCCAACAGTTCCCGACCAGTATGAGCCGTTTTTCACAGCGTTTTCCCACGGCCTTTGTTACCGGAGGCAGTTCGGGCTTGGGTCGTGTGTTAGTGGAGGGACTGCTCTCTGAGGGGGTCGAAGTCTGGGCGGGGAGCCGAAGTGTTGAGCGCGTGAAGCAGACTGGCCTGCCGGTTCATCCAGTCGCTTTAGACTTGTCGGATCGTCAGGGGGTCGAGGATTTTCTGAGGGCGCCGACCTGGTCTCGTTGTCCGGCTTTGTTGATCAACAACGCTGGTTTCGGGCAGTTTGGAACCATTGGGTCCATCGAACCGGACGAGTTGTCAAAGCAGGTGATCGCAATGCAGGAGAGCGCGATGATTCTCTCCCGCCATTTCCTGATTCAGCCGGGTGAGCCCGCCCCCGCGGTCGTAAATGTTTCCTCGCTCGCAGTTGAGTTTCCTATTCCCTACCTCCATGCGTACAATTCGGTGAAGGGGGGATTGTCCGGTTTTTCCCGGTCGCTCGCCATGGAATTTCCCGGAGGGAAAGACCGGTCGTTTGTCGTTGATTTGCGTCCGGGAGATTTTCGCACAGGGTTCAATGACGCGGTCGACTTGGATTCCAAGAATTCTGATTTGGATCCAGTTTGGGACGCGCTCGAGCATCATTTGAAAAATGGCGCGGTTCCCGAATCAATTTGGCCACCGGTACGAAGGGCTTTGCTCAGAGAGCGTTCCCGCACGGTTCGCGTGGGTACTTTTTTCCAAGCGAAACTCGCCCCGGTCCTGTCCCGCTTTTTTCCGGAAACGTGGGTCGATAAGGTCCATCGGAGTTATTACGACCTGGGTAAGGTGGGTCGAGGTTGAGTTGAAGGAAGCAAAGGCGAAGTGAAAATTTTGGCCATTCAGGACTATCTTCGGGTGGGCGGAACCGAAACTCAGTTTCTCAATCTCACTGCGCGATGGGCCGGAGAGGGCCATGAAGTTCAGCGGCTCTTGTTTCGGCGGGGCGGGGCGCTTTACCCACTCGCGCTCGCGGAGGGTCCGCCCCCCCGGGTCCTCCAGCCGTTCTCGACTCCCTGGAACTGGTGGGCCCCTCGTTTGCGCTCGACGGTTTTGAGTTTTCAGCCGGATCGCGTCATCTGTTTTGGCCGGAATGCGCACTGGTCGTTTTCCCGGCAGTTTAAGGAGACGGAACTATCCGGTCTGGTTGCCACGCTGCGTACCGGAAGATCCCTGCCAGCAGGTTATAGGCGTATCCTCGGCGCGGCAGAGAGCACGGTGACCAATAGTCGATATGCCGCAGGGTTGGCCGTCCAGAACGGCGCGTCTTCGGGCCGCGTTCAAGTCATCGAGAACGGTTGCCGATTGGCGGATGCGGTCGTTCCCGACCGGAGTGCTGCCAGAAAGGCACTCGGATTGGAGGACCATGACTGCTGTGTATTGTGTCTCGGTTCATTCGTCCCAGGGAAGGCACAGGAGCGACTCCTGTCGGTCTGGAAGGAGATTTCTCCCGGTAGCAGGAGGCGCTTGCGACTGTGGTTTGTCGGAGATGGACCGCGTCGGGCAGACGTGGAGAATGCGGCAATGGACCTGCCCGACGGCGACCGAATTCAGTTTTGGGGCAGTCGATCAGATCCCGAACAATTTCTCGCGGCAGCAGACGGAATGGTTTCTGTCTCGCGTGAAGAATCCTCTCCGAATGCATTGGTGGAAGGGCTTTGGGTTGGATTGCCGATCGCCGCGACTCGGTGTGCGGGGGTGGAGGAGTTGGTCTCAGAGGAATCAGGAGGCCTGTTGGTCGAAGATTCTTTGGAAGGGGAACGCCGGATTGCCAGTTGGCTGGAGTCACACCCTCAGGAGGCGGAGCGTCGCCTCGCGGCCTGTCAATCCTATCGGGAGGTTGCTCGGAAGCGCTTTGATCCCACGTTGAGAGCTGATGATTACCTGCAGTTGTTCGACCGGCTGAATCGATTTTCTGCGGTATAGCGGGAAGCCGCACATTCGAAGATAGATTGCACATCGGAACTCGAAGATCCTCGGCGATTGGGAGTGGATTGACTGAGAAATCGCATGGATCTCAGCCCGACCGCTTTCACGCGAAGTCAGCTTGTGTGAGATTTTGAAATATTTCCTTTTCTTTCAATGCACTAAAATCCGATAGTAGACGGATGCCTAAACCCTTCTCTACCTCTCTTTATCTCGTTTCGATACTCAGTTCCTCGCTGGTTTCTCAAGCCGAAGTGAGTCTGCCAAACATTTTTGGCGACCACATGGTGTTCCAGCGTGAGCAAACCAATCCCGTATGGGGATGGGCCGAGGCCGGGGAGGAGGTGACGGTGTCCATCAACGGTCAGTCGCATTCGACGACGGCTGACGAGAACGGTGACTGGCAGGTTGACCTGGAAGCGCTTCCAGTGGGCGGGCCCTATACGCTAACGGTCGAGGGGGAGAACTCGCTGACTATCGAAGACGTACTTTCCGGCGAGGTTTGGCTTTGCTCTGGGCAGTCGAACATGGTTTGGCCCGTTAGCCGTTCGAATCACGCCGACGTTGAGATCGTCTCAGCAAATTTCCCAGAGATTCGATTGATTTCGATTCCCAATGTGGGTACGCAGGAACCGCAGGAAAACTTCAAAGGAGAGTGGGCTGTGTGTTCTCCCGAATCGGTACCGAACTTTTCGGCCGTAGGATATTTCTTTGGTCGTAGGATCCATAATACACTCGGCGTCCCGGTGGGGCTCATCGACAACGCCTGGGGCGGTTCCGCTGCAGAGGCCTGGGTGCCTCGGGAAGTGCTGGCAGAGTCGGATACCTTTACGGAATACCTCGATAATTGGGATCAGAAAATTGAAAACTTCAGTGAGGAAGCACACGCAGAGAAGCTCGCGGAGTTCAAAGCTTGGAAAGCCGCGGGAAGTCCAGAGCCGCGTATGAGGTATCCCCGTGATATCAGAGTTGGAAACGCTCGTCCCGGAAACTTGTACAACGGCGTTCTCAATCCGGTGATCGGGTACGGCATCCGCGGGGCTATCTGGTACCAGGGAGAGTCGAATGCTGGCCGGTCGGCAGAATATCAGGAATTGTTTCCCTTGATGATCTCGACTTGGAGAGATTCATGGGACCAGGGAGATTTTCCGTTCTACTGGGTCCAGTTGGCTGATTTTAAGGAGGAACAGGACTCTCCAGCTCCCGGAGGATGGGCCTACGTACGTGAGGCGCAAACGATGACTTTGTCACTTCCGAATACAGGTGAGGCAGTGATCATTGACGCGGGGGAGGGTCGAGATATTCATCCGCGCGACAAGCAAACGGTTGCAGACCGTTTGGTGCGTCATGCTCTGGCCAATGAGTACGGTTTCGATTTGCAGGCGGCAAGCCCTCGATATGAGTCCATGGAAGTCTCGGGCAATGAGGTCATTCTCACCTTTTCCGAGGTCGATGAGGGGCTTTACGCTTTCGAAACCAAAGAGGTCATAGGGTTCGCCATTGCCGGTGAGGATGGTGAGTACGTCTACGCGGATGCTGAAATCGTTGGGAAAAACCAGGTGAAAGTGTTTGCCGAAGAGGTGGAGGTCCCTGTCGCGGTCCGCTACGCCTGGGCAAGCAATCCGGTTGCAAATCTGTATGACCGTAATGGCTTGCCGGTGACCCCATTCCGGACTGATTCCGGCGAATAGGTTTACAGGCCTTTTCGATCCGATTCGGGTTGCCTCACTGGAGCATCGTTTTCAACCTAGCAGCACCTTCCGAATCCGGTTTTTCCGGTAGGTCGGTGTGTGTTGCCGTGGTGAACATCAGGGATTGGAACGTGTTTGTGGGGACCAGATTGGGCTGGTTTTTCCTGTGGATCTGTCTCCTCGTCTCCGGGAAAAATGGGGCGAATGCGGAGCCATACACAGTGGGTTGGTTTCTCTGGGATCCCTATGTACTCGAGGTGGAGGAGAATGGTGTTCAAAAACTCTCGGGACTGAATGTTGAATTGGCCAACGCTGTCTTTGAGAAGATGGACCTGGAGGTCGAGTGGAAGGAAGTGGAATGGAAGGCCTATATGGACGAGATGGCTCGACTGAAAGGCGACATCGCTGTGGGGGCCTCTCTGACGAGCGAGCGGGAGAAGGTCGCCTGGTTCTCGGATCCGTTCTTTGAGGAGAGTATTATTCTCTTGGGCCGGCGGAATGTCCCGAATCTGGAGTCGGACCTATCGCCAGCCGACCTCTTGCAAAAGGTCGAGGACCTGGGTCTGCGCGTAGTGTATGTGGATGGCTACTACTACGGGCCAGCTGTGCTGAACTTTATTGAAAATTTGCCAGAGGAACAGCGTGTTGGCACCATGAACGACAGTGTGAGCATGGATCTGCTTCTAAACAATGAGGCAGATGTCATGATTGCTGATCGCTTCGTGGCGACGACGATTGCATGGCGGGCCGATGCGCTCGATGAAATCGAAATCTACCCTGCGCTCCTCAATCGGTCATCAATGCACGTCATGTTTGGCAAGGGATCATTCGATCCCGAAATACGGGATGAGTTCAATAGGACTCTCGCCGAGATGGAACTAGACGGTTCAATTCAGGACATCAAGAGACGCTACATGCTACCGGTTCTCTTGGAGATCACTCTTCATTCGAATTGGTTTAGGTGGATTGGAATGGTTGGGGTTTTTGCCTTTGCGATCTCAGGTGTCCTTCTTGCTCGCAAAGAAGGGTACGACCTTTTCGGTGCGTTGGTACTGGCTAGCCTTCCCGCTCTAGGAGGGGGTGTTCTGCGCGACCTTTTGACCGATCGGCATCCCATTCTTCTCTTTCGTTCAAATCTTCAGGTATACATTTTTATCGTCATCGGTGTAGTGATCGGGGCAACGGTCTGTTTCAAGGTTTACGATTTCCTGCAGAAGAGACGTCCAGGCTCGGGGGCTTTCTTTGGCTCGCGGTTCGTTAAATTGCCCATGCGATTGGTGAGCATCTGTGATGCCTTGGGCCTCTCCGCTTTCATTGTGACGGGTGTGTTGATTGCCCTGGAACAGCGGTGTGAGCCCTTGTGGTTGTGGGGTGCGCTGATTGCTGCCTTAACCGGTTCCGGTGGAGGTATTCTTCGAGACATCGTTCGAGCTGATGCAGAGAACCCGATGATAAAGGGGGAGTTCTATCCGGAAATTGCAATTATCTGGGGGTTCTTCCTGTCGTTGTTTTTGGAATGGCAGACTACCCGCCTCAATTTGATCGAGATCGGGACTGCGGTTGTGGTCACGATGGTGGGCGCTTTTGTCACGAGGATGCTCGTAATCCGTTTTCAAATTAGAAGTCCTCTCCTGTCTCCCAGTATTTCTAATGCGAGGCCTCGTGCTTCCTAGGGAGGCAGGCTTGGGAGGGTTCTCTGGCCCATTATTCACCCGTTTGAGAAGGGCGGCCGCAGGGAATGGCTCAAGAATCCTTTGGGGGAAATCGTTCCATTTCTCCGTTGGATTCTCAGTGGGCCGGGAATTCGGTTCTATGTGAATAGCATAAATGCCAATGCGGTTCGGTAGATGCTGCGGTTTGTGGGATAGTGAGTTTCGGCGTTTTCTGCCATTCCAAACCCCAATCCCCAACCCCAAACCAAGGTTCACCAATGAATCGGACTTCATGGCTTCTCTACTTGTTTCTATTTCTCTCGGGCGCAATCAACGCTGTGGCTACGGAATACTGGATTTCCCCCAGCGGTGACGGATCGCTGGATGGCACCGACGCGGCGAATGCGATGCCGAAGAGCCAGATCGACACTGTCCTCAACACGACTATGGGAGCAGGAGACACCCTGTTTCTGCTTTCGGGCGACTATGGATCGACTCAAATCTCACTTTCCTCAGATGGGGCGGAAGGAAATCCCAAGAGAATTGTCGGTGTAGATTCTGGCAGCGGATTGCCTCATTTTAGTGGAAATGGATCGTGGGGCAGGGACGATCCGGATTCAGGCCAGTGGCAGATTATCGGAGTCTATGGTCATCACTGGGTAGTCGAAGGTTTGGAACTGAGCGGAGTTCGCCGCGCGATCACAAACTCAAGTGGCAGTTCAGCGAGTTCGATACATTTTAAGAATCTCGATATTCACGACGTCCGTCACGGGCTCTACATCTACAATTTGGATGATTCGGTGTTCGAGGACGTGAAGGTGACTCACTATACCAAGCACGCATATCGCTTAGAGCAGGGCTGTGATGACGTGATGTTTCTTTCCTGCCTCGCGGATATGACCGATGGCGACACTAGCTGGTGGGCCTACGCGGAACTCTATCCATTTGGCTTTTTGTCCGAGGGAAAGAGTGTTGGAAATACGAATATCTCTTTCGTTGATTGTATTTCGAAAAACAACCGGAAGAACCTCCAGGACCGTAGTTATTGGAACGGGGACGGATTCGTCGTCGAAGGTGGAACCACAGGGGTCACTTTCGAAAATTGCATTTCGCTGAACAACGAGGATGGAGGGTTCGACCTAAAGCCCGAAGCCACAATCGTGAACTGCGTAGCCTTCCAAAATTACCGGGGGTTCCGCCTTTGGGGCGGAGGTACGATTACCAACAGTGTGGCAGGATTTCCCTACCGCCGGGCTGACCACGTGCCCGATGGAGTAGAATCTACCGGCGGAAGCGGAATTTGGACGAAGAATGGTACGCCTTCGCTGGACTACTTTACGTTCTATGGGAACAAGGGTCGCGGCGCTCACGAAGAGGGCAGTGGATCGATCAGTTTAACCAACAGTATTCTCGCATTTTCCGGGGCGGAAGGAAGCTTCACCATTGGATCGGTTAGTTTGGGGGCTGGAACGGTTACCTATAAGTCAGGCTCCGGTGTTGATCCGGACTTCGTCAATCCACAATTGGGCTGGGATGGAATAGGGGACGACATGAACAGTCAGACCTACGAAGATTCCAAAGGCTACTTTCGTGGTGCTTTGGGCTTTGCGATGGAGGCGGGGAATCTGAGCGCCTATACTAGTGGCCAGTCAGATGGATCGAGCACAGCGACCTTGGATTCAACCGGCACGGCGTTGACTCTCTCCGGCAATATTTGGCGGAAGTACCCACTTTCCTATGACATTACTGGAAACACGGTGATGCAGCTGAGTGTCGAGTCTAGCGATGTCGGAGAGATCATTGCGATCGGACTCGATAATGATAATGACTACGAAGGATCGGCGAGGAATTTCAAGCTCGGTGGAAGTCAGTCGAGTGTCGCCGATTTCCATGTCATCAGTCCTGCATACGGCGCTGGTACTGGAATCGTCTGCTATCGAATTCCGGTCGGCGGGTTTTATACTGGCTCGATCAATTACCTGACGTTCATTGCCGATGATGACGACGATCAGAGTGCGGAGGTGACTTTCTCCCGAATCGAGATCTTCGAGTCGCCCGCTTTCGATGCTGCCAATCTTTCGGACTACGGCAATCAGACCGCGAGTGGGACTGCCACCCTCGAACAAAACGACACTGCAGTTCACCTTGAAGGGAACATCTGGAGAAAGTATCCTTTTACTTATACCTTTACCGCGAACACCATGCTGGAGGTAACAGTTGACGCGAGCGAGGTAGGGGAAGTGATTGGGATCGGGTTCGATACCGACAACAGTTATACCAATTCGACAACGAATTGGATGTTGGGTGGAAGTCAGGCTCTGCCCAGTCAGTTCCAAGCAGTTTCTCCGGCGTACTCTGAGGGTGAAGGTGCGGTTACCTATGTGATTCCCGTCGGTTCCTATTTTACTGGGACCCGGAACTATATCACTCTCATTGCTGACGACGACGCGGCTGCCGCTGCCGACGTAGTCTTTTCCGATATCCGGGTATACGAAGCCCCGTAACTAGCGTGAACGATCTCTATGAAACAAGCACAGTAGGTGAGCGCCTGCTGTCAGTCCATGAGTCTTCTCATTCGAATACGGCTGCTTTCGTAAGTGCAACTTCATGCGGGGAACGGTGGCGGGCCCGCTTGATCAATCTTGCTTCTTTAAATCGGAGCAGGATTGGGCTGGCTGAAAGTCGTTCAGGTGTTTTACTGGAAATTAGTTTTTACGAGTGTATGGCCGAACTAGGCTGAGAAGATTTTTATGGATTCACGATTTGAGACTCATACTACCCTTAACGGTATCTTGCTGAATCGCGTTCGCACACCGCGAGGTGGCGTCGAGTTGCGGATGCTCCCTGCTGAAAAGGAGGACTCGCGCGTAGCGAAACGGCAGGAAGTGGTCGGGCGCCCAGAGGCATCCCGAACGCCAATGAGCGTAGGTCCACCTGATAGCATCGTCCAAGTGAAGGTCGAAGCCGACAGTATGGAAGGTGGCTTTCTTTCGGGTACAACGATGCAGGATAGTTCAACTACTGCCGGATTGCGCATGGCTACCGTTTTGGACAGCGATCGGGTCGGTGTGTCTGACGATGTGCTCGTCACCGCGTTGGTGAACGAGAAATCGGGGATCCGGGTCTGTAATTATCTTCAGCCTACCGAGGTGGAAGGCACGTTGTTGAGCTGGACTAAAGTCTCAAATATTGGATCGGTATCGGTAGATATTGAGCACCTGAGTAGTTTTGTGTTTTCCGGAATTACTCCTTTTGCGGTGGATGATGCGCCCGGTCGGCTGAAGGTTCACCGGTTCCGAAGTTGGTGGAGTAACGAGGGTCGGCACGAGTGCCGGACTCTTGAGGACCTTCACCTGACACGGAATTGGGCGGGATGTATGATGCCGAACGAGCGATTCGGCCAGGTCGGAACGATGCCGGTACGACAGTTCTTTCCATTTGTTGCAGTGGAGGATTCGGAAGAGAATGTCCTCTGGGGTGCGCAATTGGCTTGGGCGGGTTCTTGGCAGATGGAGATTTCCCGGCGAGGCGATACTTTGTCACTTTCGGGGGGCTTGGCCGATTTTGAGTTGGGGCACTGGAAAAAATCTCTCGAGCCCGGTGAATTGTTTACCACTCCGATTGCCCATTTAGCTTGCGTAGTGGGTGGGGTCGCCGATTTGACCGCTCGGTTGGTCCAGCTTCAGGAATCGTTGTTGCCGGAGCCTCCCGAGTCGGAGAAGGATTTGCCCGTGATCTTCAATGAGTGGTGCACCAACTGGGGCGATCCCAGCCACGATAAGACTATTGCATTGGCCAAGCGTCTGAAGGGATCGGGGGTCAAATATCTGGTTATCGACGATGGTTGGGCCGTGCGTCCTCCCGAGGCCACTATGCAGGCAAATGGTGATTGGATTGTGGATACGGATAAATTTCCGAATGGAATGAAGGCCACCTGCGATGAGTTGCGGGAGATGGGCTTTATTCCCGGGGTTTGGTTCGAGTTTGAGGTGTGCAATCCAAAGTCCAAGGCCTTCGAGCAAATCGATCATCTCCTTCATCGGAATGGGCGGGTTCTCGATGTCGGTACGCGCAGGTTTTGGAATTTGAACGATCCGTGGGTCGTCGACTATCTCGAGGAGAAGCTGATTCGTTTCCTTCGTGAGAACGGATTTGGTTACCTGAAAGTAGACTACAACGATAATATTGGGATCGGCTGTGATCACCCGGATTCTGTAGGGGAAGGACTGAGACGACAGATCGAAGGGGTCTATCGCAGTTTTGAACGTATACACGAGGGTATCGATGGTATCGTTATCGAAAATTGCTCGTCGGGAGGGCACCGCCTCGAACCGTCAATGATGTCGCTGACGGCGATGAGCTCCTTTTCCGATGCGCATGAGTCAGCCAATATTCCCATCATCGGACGCCAGCTTCATCATATGATGCCTCCGCGGCAGTCTCAGGTCTGGGCAGTCCTTTATCCCACCGATTCGGTGGAACGGTTCATGTTTTCGCTGACCGCGACCTTCTACGGCAGAATGTGCCTGTCGGGCCCAATTCATGACATTACGGACGAGCAACTCGCACTCATACACAAGGCGGTGGCGTTCTATCAATCCGTAGCTCCAGTCATTCATACCGGAACGACCCATTTTCTGGGCGAGACACCGAGCAATTGGACGGATCCCGAGGGTTGGAGCGGCATCTGCCGGATCGACAGTACCTGTGAAAGGGCTCTTGTCGTATTGCACGAATATGAGCGGACCGAGGGTTCGGATATTCTGGTGGATCTTCCACTGGAGGGAGACTGGAAGATCGAGGGAGTTCTTACGGATTCTACGACTGAGGAACCGGAGTTGAACGGGACGACCGTACGGTTTCATTCCGGGAAGAGTTTCCGCGGGTACGCGATTTCCCTGGTCAAGAGCTAGCGCGAATCGACTGCGGCTCCGACCGCTCCGGGGAGTTTTTGCTTTCCGGGAGCGGTGACGCTGCGGCTAGGCACTGAGTAGATAGACCTTTCCCTCGATTTCTTTAAATTGAGTGATGGTGATGCCATAGGCCTTCTTGAACGTGCGTGCGAGATGGCTGCTGTCCGTGAAGTTCAATTCGTAGGCAATCTCCTTGAGTGATTGGTCTGTGTGCAGGACCTTCGTTTCGACTAGTCGCAGTTTGGCTTTAATGATGTAGTTGGCCAAGCTGTCTCCGGCCCGCTTTTTGAAGTATTCGGAGAAGTACGTTTCCGATATCCCAAACCTATTTGCGAGGGCGGAGACTCGAATTTTCTCTTTCTCTGAGAGGTTCGTGTTGATGTAGCGAAGGATCTCGCCAAACCGGTTCTCAACCTCGTTTGCCTGTTCGACATAGCGTTTCTCGATGCTGCGAGCGAGAATGTTGAGGATAGAGGCAACGGTTCCACTAATGATCGCCGGGGAATAGTTATCGGAGAGAGCGTATTCCTGGTAGATGGATTTTATGTTGCTCATGATAAACTCGCGTTCGCGGTCGGAAGAGATGATGTCGCCCGGCACTTTGTTGTAGTTGGCGAGAATGTATGCGATCCGGTCAAACCATTCACGGTGCTGTGTGAGGCCGTCATTGTTCATGAAGAAGTGGTCCGTGAATCGTATGTAGTAAAATCGAGAGGGTTCTTGGACGCGAAATGAATGACAATCCAGTGGAGGCAGTAGGAAAATGTTGCCGGCTTTGTACTCAAACTCGTGTGAGTTGATGCACTGGATTCCGGAGCCCTTTTCAACGTAGACGATCTCAAAGAAACTGTGTTTGTGCGGGCGTTTTCCCCAGGAGGAGAGTTCTTCTACTTCCATTTCGAAGATCTTGTTAGCGGATTCGGTGATCATTGTAGTTATATGGGTTGAATTTGTCCGTAAATGAGACCTCTTTTGCTTGGTTTCCAGAATAAAACGCAAGTTTGGCGGAAATTGTCCCCTTTAGCCTCCTAAAATACTACATTAACCAATGATTGTACAAACCAATGGGTTTGCGATGGCGGCGCGCGGCGGATTGTATAGGGCCTTATCAATTTTGTGATTACTTGAACAATCTACCACCGACGAGATATGAAAGCTATTGGATACAAAAGGCCCGCACCGATCACCGATCATGATTCTCTGGTCGAGATCGAGCTGGATCAACCCGCCGTGGGTCCCCGCGACTTGTTGGTCGAGGTGAAGGGAGTTTCCGTTAATCCCGTGGATGTGAAGGTGCGCGCCAGCGCTGCTGTGGATCCAAAGGAAGGAGTCGCGAAGGTGCTCGGTTATGACGCCGCCGGAATTGTTCGTGAGGTCGGATCGGCGGTCAGTTTGTTTCAGGTGGGCGACGAGGTTTTCTATGCTGGTGATATTACCCGGCAGGGGACCAACGCGGAATTTCATGCGGTGGATGAGCGTATCGTCGGTAGGAAGCCATCCTCTCTCGGGTTTGCCGAGGCTGCTGGCATGCCACTGACGTCGATTACGGCTTGGGAGTTGCTGTTCAATTCACTCGGGCTTGGCGAAGGTGAGGGAGAAGGAGAAGCTATACTCGTGGTCGGAGGCGCAGGTGGTGTTGGTTCGATCCTCATCCAGTTGGCCAAGAAGCTGACAGGATTGACGGTGATCGCTACGGCATCTCGCCCGGATACGGTCAGTTGGGTGGAGCAGATGGGTGCGGATCATGTGATCAATCACCGCGAACCCCTGGGCGAGCAAATGAAGGCGATCGGCATTGAGCCGAAATACGTGGCTTCCCTGAACGGGACGGAGGGTCACCTTCCGGCGATTGTAGATCTCATCAGGCCCAGGGGCAGTATCGCACTGATCGACGATCCCGAGCATCTTGATTTTTCTATTCTTAAGCCGAAATCACTGAGCCTGCGGTGGGAGTTTATGTTTGCCCGTTCCATGTTCCAAACCGATGACATCGAGCAACAGCACATCCTGCTGAATCGGGTTTCCGAAATGCTGGATGCAGGCGAATTGAAATCCACGGTGACGGGGCAGTTCGGTAAACTGACTGTCCAGAGCCTGAAGGATGCCCACCTCCAGCAAGAAAGTGGCCGTGTGATCGGTAAGAACGTCCTCGGGGGCTTTGGCGATTGAGCGGGTCCCCTTAGAAAATATTTAGAATTTCCCAGTAAACTAGAACGAATCAACCCATTACAAATATGTCTCAACTGACTGTCATCGCAAATATCGTAGCAAAGCCCGGAAAGATTGAATTGGTGAAAGCTGAATTGGAAAAGCTCATACCAATCACTCGATCCGAGGCGGGCTGTATCAACTACGACCTCCATCAGGATAACGAAAATCCCGCACATTTCCTCTTCCACGAAAACTGGGAAAATGTGGACCTCTGGAAGGCTCATATGGAGGGGCAGCATTTGAAGGATTATCTCAGTGCGACCGAGGGCTCCGTCGAGAGCTTCGTGGTCAATCAAATGACTAAAGTTCTTTGACCGAATGAAACTGGGCGGGGTCATCAGTTGTGATGACCCCGCGCTCTCTCGCTTTTCCGAAGTCCTTTTCTTGGAAGTCGTTCGAAGGGGGAGGGGCAATCACCACCAAGATAAAAGTACACAGACTCCACGATGAAATTACTACCCACTACAATCACGCTTTTGGCTGCCTCGTTCTCACCACTCCTATACGGTGCGCAGGAAGAGCCCGAATCAGAGAACGCCGAGATCGTCCTCTCATCCGATGTTGAATGGACCCACCTGAATCCGAAGCGAGGTGATCTCGCTCCTCAAGCCGGGACCCTATGGGGCGACCGCAATGGAGTGGGGGCCACCGGATTCTTGCTCAAGCCCAGCGAGGGGTTTGAATCACCACCACACATCCACAATATCACCTACCGCGGCATTGTGATCCAGGGTGCGATCCACAATGATGATCCGAACGCGGCGGAGATGTGGATGCCTACGGGGTCATTTTGGACTCAGCCGAAAGGCCATGTGCATATCACTGCCGCACAAGGTGGAAACACTTTGGCCTACATTGAGATTGATGAAGGTCCCTATCTCGTCCTGCCAGCCGAAGAATCGTTCGATAGTGGTGAACGTCCGGTCAATGTCGATACGAGCAACATCGTGTGGTTGGGGGCGTCTGATATTCTGTGGATCGAAACGGATTCAGCGGGAGGACCGGAGGTCGCGTTTCTCTGGGGCGATCGTGCAGAAGGTCAGTTGAGCGGTTCGATGATCAAGCTACCGGCAGGCTTTTCGGGTAGTATCCATAGCAGTGGGTCGATTTTTCGCGCGGTCACCATTGAGGGATCGCTCGAATACGGTTCGTCTGCCGGAGAGGTCGAGGTCCTCGAACCGGGGAGCTATTTTGGATCGGAGGGCGTGTTCCAGCATCCCGTAAGTACAAGCGGTGAATCGGACAGCGTTCTATATGTAAGAACTGACGGTCCTTTTGAGATTATTTCGAACGAGTAAGGGCGTTGCGGCAGGCTATCAGATCGGGACTGTATTGCCACTACATCGGCCGTTTGTGTAGAGCAGGCTGTTGAGGTTTTTAAGGCACCTCCTTCTTGGGCCGGAGACTTCTAGGAACGGGAGTCCCGGCCGGAGAAGCGGGCGGCCACCTCGGGTTTTCTCAGCATCGAAAAGAACATCCAGCCGGAGATCGTGAGTAGGCTAAGGCTGATCCAGCTGAGGGTCTGCGGTGCAAGCAGGGGGAGGAGAGAGTAGGCCAGGATGGGAGAAAGGACTCCGCGAATGCCGGTGAGCCCCATGTGTACGCTCATGTATTCGGATACCCTTTCGTCCGGAGCGATCCGAGTCACCCATAGGTTCCAAGCGAGATTTCCGCCGCCCATTCCAAAGCCAAATAAAGCCGACCCGAGGCCGATGATCCAAACCGAGGAAAAGTTGAAATAGCAAAGGATCGCTAGGAAGAGCAGCACATTGATGAGAATACGGTAGGTCAGAAAGTTGATTCGCTCGAAGAAAAGCCCAAAGACTTTGAGACCGACGATTCGAGCGAGTGCAAAGACCACCACCGTGATGAAGATGATCTCGCTGTTGGCGAGGTTGAAGCCGTAGGTCGGATTGGCCAGTATTTCAACTCGAAGGGGGAGGAGCGAGAGGTTTGCAAATCCAAGGATCATCCACGCCAGAAGCATTCGGGCGAATAGGGGGTCCTCGCCGATCAGGGAATAGTTGCCCCAGCGTTTTGGACTGCGGATCTCTATGGGCTCACTCGGAATGCGAAAGATGGCGAACGAACAGGCGAGGGAAGCGCAGGCCATGATCAGAAATATGGTGCCGAAGGCCTCCGGTTTGTGATCGAGATATTCTCCTCCGAAAAAGCTGAGAACCGCTCCGACGATGGCTGCGAGGATAAAGGTGTTCGAGACCAGGCGTCCGCGGTCGCGGTGACTGTAATTTTTCGTGTAAACCGCGACCAGAAGGCTCGGCACCTGGGCGAGCATCGCGTTCGCTCCGAGGAACATCACCGTAAACAGCCAGAGACTGCTCGCCTGCGAGGCGACAGCATAGCCCAGTGCTGCGAGAAGGAAACACAGAGCGCCCGCGCGACTGGCTGGGAGCCTTGTCCGTGCCACCAGTAGCTGGGCGAAGGGGGCAAGAAAGAGTCCGAAGGCGATCCCCGCACTGAGGAGGCCTTTTACCGTGTCGGGCGCGTCAAAAAATCGAATCGCCGCTAGCAGGCCAAAGGAGAGCGCGCCCACCTCGAGGATGCCCCCAAAGGCCCCCCGGATCAGGTCATAGCGATAAGTCAGTTTTCGAAGAGCTTCCTGTTGATACACTCCCTAAGGGTGTGTCGGTGATGCCGCGCTGGCAACTCCTAGTGGATTTTCAGACGATCTCTGAGACTGAAACGTTTCATTCGCGGAACTTTTATTACGCTACGGTGTTGTCAACCTGCTCCCTCTTCATCAAGGTCATGAGTCATGAACTCACTCGAACAGCTCAAGCAGTTTACCACCGTTGTAGCCGATACTGGCGACTTTCAAACGATTCAGGCCTACGAGCCGCAAGATGCGACTACGAATCCGAGCCTGATCCTGAAGGCGATTGGCAAGCCCGAGTACGATTCAGTGATCGATGCCGCCATCGCAGACGCATCGGGGAAGAACGGCAATGAGCCCGAGCTCGAGTCGGTCATCGACCACCTGTTGGTGCGGTTTGGAATGGAGATTTTGAAGATTGTCCCCGGGCGGGTTTCGACCGAGGTCGATGCGCGTTTGTCCTTTAACGTTACGGGGAGCATTGAGAAGGCAAAAGAGCTGATTCGCCTCTACGAAGAGAACGGCATTAGCCGCGATCGTATTTTGATTAAATTGGCCTCGACCTGGGAAGGGATCGAAGCCGCTCGCCACCTCCAAAAAGAAGGGATTCATTGCAACATGACTCTTCTTTTCTCATTGGCTCAGGCGATCGCCGCTGCCGATGCAGGTGCCCAATTGATTTCCCCCTTCGTCGGTCGGATCCTCGATTGGTACAAAGCCGAAGAAGGTAAAGATTTTGCACCGGAGGAAGACCCTGGTGTCATCAGTGTGCAAAAGATCTACACCTACTACAAAAAGTTTGGATACGACACCGAGGTCATGGGAGCGAGCTTCCGGAATACTGGTGAAATCGTACAACTCGCTGGTTGTGATTTGCTCACAATTTCCCCAGACCTTCTCGAGAAATTGAAAGACTCCGACGAGCCGATTGTACAAAAGCTTTCCGAAGAGAGTTCCTTGAACGAGCCAATCGAGAAGATTGAGGTCGATGAGGAAACATTCCGTTGGATGATGAATGAAGATCCAATGGCGACCGAGAAATTGAGCGAAGGCATCCGCAAGTTCGGCATCGACATGAACAAGGTTCGTGACGAGATCCGTAAGCGCATCAGCTGAAGCCAATGACGGTTTCCGAGCGCCTCGCAAAACATCTCGATCAGAGTCCGGTGATTCCGGACAGTTGCTGGGTCGCCGGCACTGCCAGTATCTATGGGGACGTCGTCCTCGGTGAGAGATGCAGTGTATGGCCGTCGGCCGTGATTCGTGGAGATATTAACTCCATTCGCATCGGCGACGAAACCAATATTCAAGACGGGGCGATCGTCCATCTGTCAGACGATTTTGGCGTGGTCTTGGGCAAGCGGGTCACGATCGGTCACGGCGCGATCATTCATGCCTGCGAGATTGGGGACAACTGCCTCATCGGGATGAACGCGACGGTCCTCGATGGCGCGAAGGTGGGTGATGGCTGCATCATCGGGGCGAACGCTCTGGTGACGCAAGGAATGGTCGTACCCCCCAATTCCATGGTGCTGGGTACTCCGGGTAAAATCGTAAAATCACTTCCGCCTGAGAATCAGGAGTACCTATCTAAGTGGGCTCTCAAATATGTCGACGTGTCTCGCGGCTTCAAGGATCGCGGATTGCAATAATCGAGATTCCGGAAAACGAATTTTCTTCGGCGATTTTTATTGCTTCGGCTCGCTGGATTGACAGGATCTTGCGTTTCGGCTTTGGAGAGGTGACAGAGCGGCCGATTGTGCATCCCTGGAAAGGATGTGTACTGGAAACAGTACCGAGGGTTCGAATCCCTCCCTCTCCGCCATTCTTTTTTGGCCTCCCGCTCGGGAGGCCTTTATTTTAGGCGGAATACCCCTATTTAAGCTGGCTTTCAGGCGATTGCCTTGGTGCAAGGAGGCGAACATGGAGAAACAGTTGTTGACAGGTTTGAACAGAATTTGCAACCATCTGCAACCATGTCGGAGAGGGATAATGCAACCAAAGGGGTCCTGAAGGGAATTCGGAAGTGCGAAAGGAAGGATCGCCGCAATCGTTTTGGTGTCGAGTGGAAAGACAATGGACGCCGCCGATTCCGATTTTTCAAGGAGGAGAAAGAGCGAAATGCTTTTTTCGAGGCAAACTACAAGGCTCGTGAGGTAGAGAATTTTTCCCTTTCGGAATGGTTGCGCTGGCAGGATATCAAACGAGAGGCGGAAGAAATCGGCATCGAGCCCGAGGCCGCGCTTGCCCTAGCGCGCCGACAGGGGGCCAAGGGCTTCGTGAAAGGAAAGACCCTCGGCGATGCTACAGCGAGTTATCTGGCGACCGCCGAGCGAAAGGGACGGTCTGAGGACTATCTTCGCCATCTCCGTAGCTTCTTTGATCGGTTAAATGCCTCTCTCGGAAAGGAAATGCCTCTACTCGAAGTTTCCCGCGAGCAGATGCAGAACTTTTTTGACGGGCTAGGGGTTGGTGCAATCACCTACAAGAACTACCGCGCTTACTCGACGGCGCTCTTCAATCACTGCATCCAAGAGGAGTGGATGGATCGTTCTCCGGCAGCGAGGCTTGTCATCCCAGAGGTGAAAAAGGAGGAACCGGGAATCCTGACGCCCGATCAGACTTGTGACTTGCTTCAAGCTGCTCGGACCATTTCTGACGAGCTTGCTGCGCTTCTCGCGCTGCAGTTCTTTGCGGGGATACGAAATGCGAACGTCACTCGTTTCGAAGTGGGGGAGATTAACGCAAAGGCGAAGACCATAACGATTCCGGCAGCGAAGTTCAAAACGAAGAAACGGCACGTCATCGAAGACGCAGCGCCCGTTCTATGGAAATGGCTCGCATTGGCCGACATGGACGAGCTTTGTCGCTGGACCGCCCGGAATTTCAATTGGAGGAAGGGCCAGGCATTCAAATCTGCCGGAATCGAACCGCCGAAGAACGCGCTTCGGCATTCGTTCGCTTCCTACCGTTGCGCCCTGGACGGAAGCGCGGAAAAGGCTTCATACATCCTAGGGCACCAGAACCCCCGCGAAATTTGGCAAGCATACAAGGCGACCGCGAGCCGGGCCGACTCGAAAAGATTTTTCGCAATTTCTCCATAAATTTCACAAAAAGTTTTCCGCCCAGCTCGAAGCTCTCTGATTATCAGGTGTTTGCGGATTTGAGGAGAGGGTCTTGACGCTGTGCAAGTGCCGTAAATAAGGAGTGGTGCAAAAGCTGTCGCTACCATGTTGTGTCAGCATGGGTCATATCGGCCAGTTGAGAGGTCAAACGGCACCGAACAAGACCGAGCGATTTGGTATTATTGGAGGCATGACACGGCACAGATATCAAAACAGTAATTGGGGGCTATTGATAGAGTCGACGCCGATACAATTGCCCCCCAAAATGACGTTGAAAGCTCTCGCGGCGATTTTGGGCTGCCACCCGGTGACGGTTAGGCGGCGCATGCAAAAATACAGCATCAATAAATGCGCGGATGGACTCATTCGCGCAAAAGACGCGCGACGGTTGATCGAGGAGTGAACCGATCATGGATTGGATATCTGCGATGAGGAAGTTTCAGAATCTGAAACGATCTGCCCCGCTAGGGTCCCCGAAGGGCTTATGGAGGAATTTGGACACGATAGCACGGAGTGTATCGACCAAATTCCGTAGTAAGTTACGGAATTAAAATTCCTTGAGAAACAATCTCTACCTGGAAAAGGAAAAATGGCTTACGCGATTTATCGGCAATTGAAGATTAAGTCTCTGTCGCATTTAGTGAGGGCGACTCGACACAACGAAAGGAAGCAGGAAGTCAGCAACGCTGATCCGAATTGCCGTCAGCAAAATGTGGTAGAAGCCTCAGATGATCCGATTGTTTCAGCATGGAAGGAGAAGGTTGGTGACCAGAAAATTCGCAAGAATGGGGTGCTAGCTGTCGAGCTGCTGTGCGGATTTTCTCCGGAAGCTCGAGATTGGATCTCTCCAGATCGATGGCTCTCAAGTTGTAAAGAATTCGTGGCAGAGGAGTTCGGAGGATCAAGAAATATTATCCATTCAGCCCTCCATATGGATGAAAAAACTCCGCACTGTCACTTTATTGTGGTCCCGTTACGTCCAGATAATCAAAGGCTATCGGCATCGTTTTTCTCCGATGGTTCGAGAAATCTGGCGACTCGACAGACACGATTTGCTCAGAAGGTCGGGGTCGAATTTAATCTATTACGAGGTGATGAAGGGAGCAGGGCAAAGCACATTCCACCATCCGAATATCGCGCACAAATGGATGCAGCTGCTGAGGAAGCGCCGGAAGTTGTTGCAAAGAGAATGCTCGAGTCGGCCGAAGATCACGCTCGGAAGGCAACAGCGCAAATGGAGATAGAGGCCCGTGCCCGTAAAGACGCCGAAATTCGAGCTGAGCAAGCTCAACTGCGTGCGAAGCGGGCCGAGGCCGAGGCTCGCAAGCAGGGGGATAGGCTCCGCGAAATGGACCTTTTTGTAGTAATGCAGGCCTGCGGATTTGAGGCGCAACGGGTGGAGGGGAAGGAGCACATTTTCGAGACCGAGCAAGGATTCGTTTCGATTAACCCCGAGAAACAAAAATACTCCTGCGATTGGTCACGAGGAGGGGGCGGGGCAATCGATCTGGCCAAGGAGGTTAGAGGGCTCACTTACGGCGAGGCAATACAATGGCTCGCCAGTTTGGACCCAGCTGCAGCAGCGTCGAGTGCAGCGGCCTATGCTGAGCGTTTTGCAAGAAAGGCGAAGCCGGTCGACGAGAATGCACGGACTCAACATCAGATCGAGCCCGATGACGGTAAACTGGATCAGGTAAGAAACTATTTAATCAGCCGTCATATTGATCCCGATCTAGTCGATTCGGAAATCGAAAAGGGAAACCTATGGGCGAATCGTTTCGGCTCTTGTGTATTCATTCACCCGGATCCTGATCATCCCGAAGCGCTATTAGGTGCGGAAATTCGAGGAACTTTATCAAATTTCAAGGCGTTCGCTGGCAGGAAAGGGTCCTACGTCGTCGCAGATCTTGGAAGCGACGAGATCGCGGTGGTCGAGTCGGCCATAGACGCTTTAAGCCTCCGCTCTCTCGGCTATAAGGGTGAGGTTCATAGTGCAGCTGGTTCATCAGTGCCCGCGAGAATCCTGGCCGAAGCAAGAGAGGGGAAACTCGTTCTTGCCTTCGACGACGATCAGGCGGGACGACGTGGTTGCGACCGGGCGAAAAAGGTCCGGCCGGACGCAAAGCACCTCAGGCCGCCATCTGGGAAAGATTGGAATGGCTACTTATCTCTCATTCGTCGCGCCGCTAGTGGGGCGCGTCGAATCACCTCAAAAATGATAAAAACAGGAAAACGATATGCTCAATACATTGCTAACACTCGGAAATGGCGCAAAGAAACACCTGCCGGCGAGTCAGTATCTCGGGGCTGAATTCTCTGCGAAAGTGGACGACGAAGGTTGGGTGGAAACTACTCTCTACTACGCAGAGGGTGCCGTCGCTGTGTTGACGAATCCGGAAGAAGTCGAGAAGCACGCGGTCAGCGGGGATTGGCTCCGTCTGGTTGGAGAATTCTGTCCTACAGAGTCAGGTGGCTGACGGATGACACCGGAGACAGAGGCTAAGAAACCTGTCGGAACATTCGGCCCACAGGTCGTTGTCCTTTTCGGTGGGTTGACACTCTTCTCGGCCGATCTTCTACCGAAGCTAACAAGCTTGATTTTCGGTAAGCCTTGCGCGGAGGCGTTTGGGTTCTGGCATTGGCCGGGTTCCGAACTCCGGAGGCGTGAGGATGGCGCGGGGCCGTTGCGTGACGTATCGGCAGATGACGGTTCCCCCGCGGTGCGGCCGGTCGAGTCCGTTTGCCGATTTAGAATTTTGCAGTTTTTAGGAATACGTTCTCAGGGTTTTGGCAGTGCCTCGAAGTCGAAGATAGGGGTTCTGGGAATCGCGAAATGCGGGAAACAGGGTTTTGACAGAGTGTAAAACCATCTCGAAAGGTCGGAAGGATAGAAATGGATAAGGATGAGCTTAAACGCTTGGAGGGGCAGATTCACGAGGAGCTCTGGAGGGGGAGGGGCATAACGACAGCCAGAATCCTACGGAGACACAAAGCGATGACTGTCGAGTCGGCGATAGAAGCAGCGGAACGAACGCTTTTTCTCGAATGGCGTCGCGTTGTCGGACCGAAAGGTGGTCGGCCCTCTATCGTATTCTTCCAGCGTCGTCCCGGTGAAGTGTTGGTGGAGGAAGAATTAATTCCACGGTTGTTGGAACGTCTCAGAAATCTAGAAAAGTAAAGATTTGTCTGAGGGCGATGTTTTGGGGCGCCCCCGTTCGAAGAATCATTTCGACGAGATCCAGGATGTCGGCGAGAGACATCACCCCAATGCGACTTGGAAGCAAGTAATTCCCTTGCTCCGCCAGTAATCGACCATCGAGCCTTTGTCCTCGAACACTAGGTCTGGGACGATGCCGAGTCGCTCCAGGAGTTTCGGCTTGACGATTGTGTCCGTCCGGAAGTCTCCGTCCGGACGCATCAGGAGATGGCTGTAGCCTTCGATTCCGTGTTTCCGGAGCCAATTCTCGGTCTGTGGCCGCACCGATTCCCTGCGGCCGGTGAGCAATATCATCTCGGGACCGGCTCCGGACGCATAGAGGGCCTGGTACGTCCGAATCACCGGGAGATGCGGCAGATCCTCTCCGCAGCGGGAGAAAAATTCATCCCAGTTCTTTTTTTTGGCTTCCAGCAACTTCGCGCGCTCCCCCACTAGGGAGAGCGTACCGTCTATGTCCCATACGACAGTTTTCATCCAATTGCAGAGGCCATAAAAAGATGTGATCGTCAATGCAAATACTGAACATATGTATATTTTTCATTTGCCCGAGGTGCCCTCCCTGCCAGAATACCCTCATGGAAAGTGGCGAAACAGTGAAGGTCTGCCTGGCGGCAGTGTTTTGGGATCTTCTCCGGTCGGACGACTACTTTGACAAGATCCGGGACACCGACGAGATCGAGGAATTCTGCGACAGCGTATTCCGGAACGGGGTTGGCCTTTCGGGGGATGAGCAGGAACTCTACTATCGCGAACGCTTGGAAGCATACGTGAAGGAGTTCGCCGAGAAGAAGGGACTCAAGGTCTATACGGAAGAGGATGATCGGCTAAGGCTTGATGAAGCGGATTTTTCAGAGAGCGAACTCGTGTTGCTTCGTGAAGCGCGGAAGACAATGACGGATGAGGAAATTGCAGAGATGCTTGAAATGGGCCGTCTCGGAAAGTTGGAGTACATGCGCAGGCGAGGCAGGCTGAAGAAGTTTAACTAGATTATTGCGAGTCTTACATGAAGGAACTCACCGCAGGGAAGAGCCTGGCCATCCCAGATGTCCACCAGGACATCGAGTGGGACTTGCCAACGTAAGCGGCCTATGTTTTAACATAGGGGTATGGATGGAGTTCCCCAAGAATTAAGCGCGTACCTGAGCCGGATCGGGCGCAAGGGCGGTCAGCGCAGCCGCCGTACTTTGACTCCTGACGAGGCAAGGAGGATGGTGCGTGTTCGCGAAGCGCGGAAGCTCTACGCGAAATACCATACCCGCTGCTTCTGGAACGCTCCCGGTGATTTCAAACCTGGGTTGGCAGATATTGATTGGGTAGCCGAGAGACTGCGTAAGCACGGTGGCCGCGAAGGATGGGAGGCTGCTTCGAGATTATGCCACTAACTCCATTCCAGAAACGGGTGTTGGCGTTGCTGACCAAGAACAGGTCCGAGGAGAGCCATCTTGCCGGAGCAACGGGGCTTGGACTCTCACCGGAATCGAGTCGATTTAGCTACGACTTGGATTACTTCCACGACACCGAGGAGGCTGTTGCCGAAGCATTTGCTCTTGATCGGGCCGCACTCGAAGCCTCTGACATGGACGTAGAAGGGTTGGTGACGCAGCCGGGATTTATCAGAGCTTTGGTTTCGGACTCCGAGAATGAACTTCGTGTGGAATGGGCGCATGACAGCGCGTGGCGGTTCATGCCTCCGGTTGAGATGGAAGGAGTCGGCTTTGTTTTGCATCCGGTTGATCTGGCGGTGAACAAGGTGCTGGCCCTTGCGGGCCGGGACGAACCCCGCGACCTGATCGACACGCTGTTCGTGCATGAACACATCCTTCCCCTCGGAGCTTTGGTTTGGGCCGCATCGGGGAAAGATCCGGGGATGAACCCGGCAATGCTGATCGAATTGCTGCAACGCAAGGGGAAGCTCAGGGAGGAGGACTTGCGCTACCTGGAGATCGAAACGGTTCTGGATCTAGCGGAACTGAGATCGGCATGGAGGGATGCTCTTGCCGAGGCGAAATCCTTCGTGAATTCCAGGCCATCGGATGAAGCGGGTCGCCTTTACGTCGATCCGGCCAGCGGCCGCTTCATCGCCCCTGAGAAGGATCAGGAAGTCGAATTGCACGAAGCGACACGGGGAGGGGTGTTGCCATTCGTGGAGGGACTCGGGTGCGATCGTCCGGACGAAATGACCTCCCGGTTCTTTGCTCTTAAAGGTCCGGGTTCGCAAAAAATCTAAGTTAGATTTTTTACGCCCATGACCGAACTCACCGCAGAGAAGTGCCTCGTCATCCCAGACGTCCACCAGGACATCGAGTGGGTCGAGCGGATCTTCGACCGGGAGATCGGTTGGGATCGTTGCGTCTTTCTCGGGGATTACTTCGATCCGAAGGGAAAGCCGGTCGGGGAGTTGGCGGGAGTTCGGGCTACCGCCCGGTATATCCGGGAGCTAACCGGGCGTCACGGCGATCAGATCACTCTCCTGTGGGGAAACCACGACATCCCCTATTGGGAAATGAAGAAGCGAATGCGGACGGGAAACCTGGATGAATTTTTCTACGGGGGCGGGGTTGCGAGTCGAAACAAAAGCCGGGTCCACAACATCTTCAAGGAATGGGACGATGAATTCGTCGGCCGCTTGCGGCTCTTCACCGTCGTCAACGGCCGTCTCCTTTCCCACGCCGGACTCGCCCGGTCCTTCTGGCCGGAAGCCGATTCGATCGACGAGTCCCTCGGTCTCCTGGAACGGCAATCGAAAGAGGCTCTCCTGGCCGTCCACCGGCAACCTCATCCCCTGCTTGCTCCCGGCCAGTCACGAGGCGGATCTCAGGAATTTGGCGGGTTGACCTGGCAATGCTGGATCGGGGATTTCTGCGATACGTTGCCCCTTCCTCAGATCGTCGGCCACACGGCATCCTCGGGGGTCCGGCAAAAGGGAAAGAGCTTTTGCATCGACGGGACGCAGACCTGCTATGCGGTGATCAAGGGAGAGCGGATCCGATTTGAATGCGCCTGAAAACGCTGCCATCGAGGTTCGTTCCATTTCCACGACCGGTCCGGAATAGCATCGTAGAGAGGAGGGTCAGAAACGGTAGAGAACTAAGAGAGTTTTTTACCGTTTCGGATCGAAAAAAAGGGGCCATCCGCCGAAACGGATGGCCCCAGATTGACAGAATCAGATTGTTGAGGAGCGATATTTTTCAACGGGGTTCCTTTCGGAACCCCTCTTTCATCTTGGCTCGGCAAGGGCAATATCGACCTTCCGGGTTTTTCAACGGGCTTCCTTTCGGAAGCCCTCTTTCATAGAGGTGCTACCTATCTCTTTTGTCCTCAATCCGTTCCACTCTCTTTGCAAGAGGTTCACGGATGTATGGTGCAAAGACACGGTAGCCCTTTGGTTTTGCGCGCAAATCGCTGTTCCTCAACACGCGAGCAATTGCGGGGGTGTTAACGCCCCCCCGAACCTCTCGCGCATCTGATACTGTCAAAGATCGATCATCTTCAGAGAAAAGGAAATCTTTTGAAGATACAAGGAAAAAATAATGTAAGTTGTTTTTACGTATAGGGTTGCGCTATACGTGCAATGGTTAGGCGTAACATCTTGACTGCGAATTCAGGATGTTGATTACGCAATCGGTTTAGTTCACCTTCTTCAGTCCGCTGGAGTATTCGATTAGTTCAGTGGCGTCCTCGGGGCTGGTGCGGGCGACCGTGTTGAAGTTCGTGCTGCTACGCTTGATGAGGCAGCGCTCGAGGTAGTCGGCATCGTCCATGCGGGATTCGCAGGGGACCGCCGAAACGCCTTGCAGTGTGCGGTCGTGGGCATATCTGCTGGGGTGGTCGAGGGAGAGCCACTTGTGGTAAAGTATGGTGGACTGAAAGGGCTGAATCGATGGACTCATCTTTTAGGATTTCCGAAAGGACGGAATTCCCTGTAATACTTTTGGCGATATATCCTGATTATGAAGAATACAGAGATCGCGAACCCCTTGATTGATGATTTCATCGGAAGTAGAGATGATCCGACACGGGCCGTTGATTGTTTGGATCGGAATGATTTTGCGCGGAGGGTTGCTACGGGGCTTCTAAGTTGGAGTAGTTCGGAAAGTTTAATTGCAGCCTTATACGGGCAATGGGGTAGTGGAAAGACTTGGCTATTGCATCGTATCATTGAGTCCTTGGAGGAGGATTCAGGCTTCCGGATCTGTCGATTCGAGCCCTGGCATTTCGGAAGTAACGAGCAGATTCTCGCGGAGTTTTTCGATATCGTTTTGCAGGAGTTAGACAAACCTTCCTCCTCCGAGGTCAAGGAGATGTCCGAGGAGCGGGCTCGTCTGTGGGAGATCTTGGCAGTCGCAACGGTCACGGGTCAGGTCGGTATGGCTGCATCAGCCACGTTCGGCCTTGACGGAAGCGAGTCAATGATTCCACTGCTTGGTTCCCTCGGGAAACTGTTTAGAAAGGGGCAGGAGGCAGCTCAGCGAGAGGGTGGAAAATACTCCTTGGCGGATTTGCGATCCAAGCTGGTAGATTCGTTCGAAGAGGAGGATTGCCCCAAGATCCTTGTTGTCATCGATGACCTGGATCGACTCGCAAATGATCAGATTCAGATGATTTTCCGTTTGCTGAAGACAACCGTAAATCTTCCGAAGCTCTACTTTCTGATCCTCGGCGAGAGACGCCAGCTGGCGAATGCACTGGATGAGATTTCCGGCAACGACGGTGATCGCTATCTGGAAAAGATTGTTCAGGTCCCAATCGTCATCCCTGAGCCTGAGGAGGAAAAGTTGTTTAACCGCCTCATGGAGGGGCTTGATTCGATCGCTAAGTCTTGCGGTTATGATCTTTCGGCCCAATCGGCCAGACTTTCCTCTTTGTGGATGAGTTTTCTCAAGGAGAGGCTCTCGAATCTAAGGAGTATCCATCGATTACTAAGCATCACCGGTTTTCACGCGGCTTGTCTTACGAGAGACGGAGTCATGGAAGTCGATCTCTTAGATCTCCTCGGTGTCGACTTCCTACGATTGTTTGCCCCGAAAACCTATGAGGCGATCGCTCAGGAGCCTCCTACTGAGTCTTGGTGCTTGGTTGAAGGGATGAAATCAAATCGATCAAATGAGGACAGAACCGATTCAGAACGTTCCCTGAAGATCTTGAATGAATCGGAGCTAGGGCCGGAGACCGCGTTAGCGGTGATTCTTCATCTTTTTCCTGAATTCGATTCTACCGTCTCGAGTTCTGTGCGTCGGAGTTTTGGCTACTCTAACGATCACCGGAAATTTATGCGATCCGGTGGAGCAACGCGGATCAGTTTCGACGAATCGATCCGGCTCTATCTTCAGTTGGGTGTCGATGCGAGTCGTCTACCGTTTTCCGCTTACCAAAGATTTTTGAGAATCGAAGATGAAGTTGAGGCTGTGAGATTGCTTGATGAATGGGGTAAAAATGGATGGCGACGAAACTTCGTTGAACGCCTTAATCTTGACGAAAGTTATTGGAATAGAAGCGAGTCGTCTTTTCCCGTTTTGCTAGCCATGTCTTCGGTGTCGGACGATTTCGAAGACGATGGAATAAACAGCGAATTGCACAAAGCTGAAAATGTTTGCTCGAAATTGCTGGGACGGATCCCGCCTGATGTCCGCCTGCAAGCGGTTCAAAAGCTTGTCGAAAAATCCAGAGGAGTCTCGATTCCTCTCCTGTTTATCGAACACATGCGAGAACAGAATAATTGCAAGTTCTTCGAAGGCTCGAAGCCCTCTGAGCCAGTTCCCGAAGCCAGTCGAGACGAGATCGAGAGTCTAGCTGAAACCTTGTTCGGTTTTACGCGTAAACGCTTTTTTCAGAGGCGATTTCCCGTGGACGAAAAACAAGGTTCTCGATTTTTTCGATTGGCTCACGCTTTGGGTCCAAAGCGGGTTGAAGAGATTCTCAGGAGCGAGCCCGACGGAGATACCGAGGCGACATGGGCGATTGCTATTGCGGTTGCCAGAAACCTATTTGCACGGTTCAACTCAGATCTACTGGACGCCTCGGCGGTTGCTGAAAACACAAGCTTCTCGGTCGTGAGTTCTTTGATAGAGTTTGCATCGCCGGAATTTTGGTTGGAGTTTATAGAGAAATCGTCGGATCAGCCCGATCTCGACGCTGCGCAAACAACGATTCTCGAACATATCCGTCTAGGTGTTCCCGTTTGGAAACGGGAGGCCGATACTTCTCAGCGTGGTTGATATAGCAATGCTTCAATTCGGTCCGTTTTGATCCGATCAATAGTTGAATTGCGATTTCCCCATGAGCTCATGGAGGTGCTTCTCTAGATTGGTTGAAAAACGATTCTGAGTAACGGAGGTATTCATCGGAACCCACGGAGTTTTTCCTTTTCTATAGTGCCTGCATCATTCGAACTTAGGCTTCTTGCACATGTAAACGTACTCTCTTCCCCTTCGGATCTTTTCACAGTGGCCATCGTTCACAGCGGCGTTGAGGTATTTTCGTGCTCTTGCGACCGATATTTTGTGTTGGCGGGCATATTTCGCGGGAGTCACCTCATTTTCGTCGGAAAAAACGGTTCCCCAGTATTCGGCGATGCTTTCCATGCCATGGATAAGACTCTGGAAGTTTTCGGGGAACTTGTTTCCGAAGATCTCTTCTCCTCTTTCGCGTGTAAATTGAGCGAGATCTTGCCATTGACGCATTTCATCTCTCAGCGTGTTGCTTAAGAAGGACGATATTCGGGGATGTCCCAATTTTTGTT
>DGMY01000027.1:0-2614 GCA_002388665.1 Opitutia bacterium UBA4506
CCTGATAAGAAACGTGCACCCTTTGCTTGGCGCACAACGTGGAGATGAGACGCGACTAAGGCGCAGCCTTAGTCGTTGTCTCGATCGTCTTGTTCGGCCTCCGCTGGGAGATTGTGCTCAGGCTTCTCTTCCTTTGTTCGTTCAACTTCCTTCTTAGCCTCTGCAACAAAACTATAACCATAGATTTTTTCGTAGGTTTCTCGAAAATCGCTGCTGCTCCGAAATTGCCTAAACAATGGCCAAGTCAGGTAAGATTCTTCCGATATAAGCTCACTCTCCTTTCCTATGATTTCCATCAGCCTAGCAGCTTCTTTGTAATCATCCATAAGGACTGCTTTCGCTATCTTGAAATCTGGCATCGAATCACTCCAATCTGTGTTTTCGAGAATTCTTTCAGCCTCTCGCTGCCTATCTCCGAATTTCAGTGCGATGCAATAGTTTGCTGTGACGATTTTTGCTCTCTCTTTGTCAAAGTGCTTCTTTTGTGAATATGCAAACTCTCCGAGTATTATAGCTCTATGCCATTTCTCGTTCTTAAGCAGTTCAAAGATTGTGTCCGAGAGAGCTTTGTCGGCTTGCTTTAGTTCATCTGGGAATTGTTTTCTCCACAAGGTGTGCGACAATTTTACACCAACTTCAAAAAGAACATCACAAACCGAATAGAAATAACTGGGGCCGAGCTCGAGAATCTTTCCTCGTTCTGGAGGAAAATCATCTGACTCATACCCAGCAGTCTTACAACATTCGATATACTGCTGACTAACTTGGCCACTGCAGTGGGTAAACAGATGCCGGCGCTGTGAGGCCTCTATAAATCGTGGATAATTTGAGAATTTGGTTAGTTGTAGATCAAAAAACTTCTCTAAGCAATCAAACTGTTTTGCGTATCCGTCTCTGCGAAAGTCCTCGATATACTCTTCAAGCGCTTCGTTCTTAAGCTGTTCTAAATCTAACGCAGCAACAACTGATGAAAGGTCTATCGATTTGCTTATTTTCTTTAATAAGTCAGGTCGCTTTTCAAAAATGGCTTTAAGCAACTCGCCAATGTATGCGTCATAGGCTGAGAATAGTCCGATAAAGAGGCTTTTCTCTAGATGATAGGGTAGCTTAGTGTTCTTCAGCCTTTCGAGTCGTGTGTATTGCTGGTCGAATGCAACTTGCGCGGAAGTTCTTACCTCACTTTCATCGCTTTCAATATTTTCAAGCGACTCATTTAAAATCTCTACCGTTTTCTCCCAGCGAGCCTTCAGTATCTTGTAGCTAATCGGCATAAAAACACGAACCGCGGCTTCAATGTCTCTCACAGAATGCAGGAAGGTATTCGTCGCTGCTTCAATTGGGTGGATTTGCTGATTCTCTTTCTCTTCCATTTTTTATTTTGTCGCCGAACGATGAGCTCTGGCGCGCCGTTAAGCGTTGTCCAGAAGCGACTGGTTATCCTTTGAGGGTTTTAAGTATACTTTCGATCCGATCTGAACCGTTTCTTTTTCAATTTCTTCAGGTAGGCAGACTGGAACTGCATACTCTTCATTTTGGTCTTTCAGCAGCACGAACTCGATGCTTCTAATTTCGGTTTCAATTTTATCTTTCCCATCAGGTGAGACGATTATGATTTCCTGTCCAGTATATGCAGGCGGGTCTTCGTCAGCTGAAATTCCAGGAATTAACACAATGCCTCTCCCTGTGATCTTGAAGCGATCTTTGACTGTGAAGAGTTCATTCATTCTGGATAACGTGGAGGCCAGGCACCCAACCTGAGGGATTCGTATTAGTGAGGGTTATCGGATTTCTAGCGCGTAAAATGGGTTGACCTGTGCCGTCTGGTTCAGCTCCTAGCTTCAGATCCTTTTCGACCAAAGGCTATGTAAGCGATACTGCCAATCACGGGAATTAAGAATATGACGAGGATCCAGATTCCTTTTTCTGTCCCATTCATTGTTTGGTTTAGACCGCAATGGATCAAACAAGCCAGTGAGAGCACCGGCAACGTCAGCATCAGTAGGATGATGATTAATTCCGGACCGTTGATGTTCTGGATGAATCCAACTGGTGTTAAGTATTCCATTTATTATTTTGTAGAACGTGGAGACCAGACAACCAGCCTGCGAGGCTCAGCCGTCCGGTTGATCCTTAGGATTGGCGGGACGGTTCACTGGTTGTCTGCGTCGTTTTGTTAGAAACTCCCTCCTTTTTGGGTTTTATGAGGAGTATGACACTAGCGACTACGAGGAGGAGAATGGGTAGAAGATGGGCGATCGAAAGAGACAATATTTCGTCTTTTAAGCGTTCCGGTGTATTCGCTAAAGGTCGGTCAATGAATGCCGCGGAAGTAGCGATTATGAGATAGAGGCCAAAAAAACATGAGGCACAAAAGCCCGCAAAGGGTCGGTTGCGAATTGCAATGATAACTGGACCCACAACAAGTCCAAGCGAGGGGAAGGTCAGCGCCAGGATACCAAGAATAGGTGCACCAGCGTGATTTGTCGAAAAGACCAGCCACGCACCACTCTCTAAAAGTGCTTGAACTCCGATGAAACAGGCGATCGAGCCAAGTCCGAAGGCGAGAAGACTTTTTGACTTATTCATTTTCTAACGTGGAGGAGTCTCAAGGAGT
>DGMY01000027.1:2887-85387 GCA_002388665.1 Opitutia bacterium UBA4506
TACAGGGAAGCTCATTCTGATTTATTCATCCAACAGTAGTTTTTAGTGTACTTTTTGAACCGTAACCGGTGCTCACCTGGTAGGCAATCAGAATCTTACAACCCACACATCTCATTACCAATCAACCCATTAGACAAATTCCCTGCACCAACGTTCGTAAAGTCGCGGGCGCATTGGGTCAAAATGTCTCCGAACACGCACGCGCGCGGCTATAATATGTGCTCGGGAATCCTGGGCATGGCTCGAGATGGAGAGGAGGTTGTTGATTCGCCGAAGATCGGAGGCTTCCGCGTCCGTTTCACGGAGAATTCCGGGGTCGTTGGTCGGCTTGGATCCCGCTATTGTGAATCTCAGCCAGGATCGGGCTTCGGGATCTGGGTCGTTGGGCAAACTGTGCGCGGGACCGACCGCCGCCGATGTGGAACCATGGACGGGAGCTGGGTGGCTTGACGGGCCCAGATCTCCTGCTGGAGATGACTGTCCGATCATCCGGGACGAACCTGTATCCTGGGGAGGGTGCCCTGCTTTCGAGAAAAATTCTCCTTTAACGCAGTTTTCTAATATTTTCTCGGATCCGGTGACGTTTTTCCTTGCCGTACCCTCCTGAAAATATACTTTTCTCCGCTTATGTCTGAAAACGAAGGCACAGAATCAACTGTCACAAATCCTAGCGACCTTACTTTCCGCGATACCGAGGAACTCACCCGTTTTGTCACCGACACGGGTAAAATTCTTCCGCGTAAATACACAGGTCTGACCGCTAAACAGCAGCGCCACATCTCCCGGGTGATTAAACAATCCCGGTCGATGCTGCTGATGAAGTAGTCGGATTTTCCGGCAGGAAACGCGACTCCCCATGCATCGACTCAGGGGCGGGGATGCTGGTGCGCTAAAAGCAGCAGCAGATCTCCTCCAACGCGGCGAACTCGTCGCGGTCCCTACAGAAACGGTGTATGGCTTGGCCGCGCACGCTAGAGACGAGGTCGCAGTCCGGTCCATTTTCACGGTAAAAGGGCGTCCTCTCCTCGACCCTCTGATTGTCCATTTTGCCTCACTGGAGCAAGTCTCCCAGGTGTGTGAGGTATCCTCGGCGAGCCAACTACTCGCAGATCGATTCTGGCCGGGCCCGCTGACGTTGGTACTCCCCCGCAAAGCGGATTGCCCGATACCCGATCTGGTGTCAGCCGGAAAACCTACGCTCGCCGTCCGCATTCCGGCACACCCCCTCTTCCGCCAATTGCTCCAAGAGAGCCAACTACCCCTCGCCGCTCCCAGCGCGAACCCATTTGGGTACATTAGCCCCACGCGGCCTGAACATGTGGAGGATTCTCTCAAAACAGGAGTAGCGGCGGTTCTTGATGGTGGCCCGTGTGAACACGGTGTGGAATCGACCATTATCGAGGTCACCGCTGAGGGCCGGGTGAGGCTACTGCGCCCCGGTCCCCTCTCACTAGAGTCCATTCTCGCTCTTCCCGGGATTGAGGAAGCTGGCGCTGAGCCGTTAGACGATACTGCGCCCGTTGCGCCAGGGATGCTCAAGAGCCACTACCGCCCTTCAAAAGGAATCCTCCTATTTACAGGTTCTCCGACAAACGCAGCCCCTGGCGATGCCGTGGTCTTCCTGGCCCGACCGGAGAACCCTGCAGCCCATCAATTTTGGCTCAGCGAACGAGGAGATGAGGGCGAGATCGCTCACAACCTGTTTCACCTACTTCGTCAGCTCGACGGGATGGCCGAAATCGCGCGCGTCTATGTCGAGATGCCCGAATCCAATGCAGGCGTCCTCAAAGCAGTCCGTGACCGGCTAAACCGAGCCGCCACGCCTCCGGATTGAGGAGAAGGAGAGCTGAGAGGCTCCTCAATAAAATCCTGCCTTTCAATACCTCGTCGAATGCGATGTGATAGCCCTATCGGTTAGGGCGACTGGGGCGTATCCGACCTTATAGAAATGAAAATCTCAGGGAAAAGCATCGATCGGGCTGGCAACGTACTCCGCAAGAAGGAGTCAGAACGAACGGAAGAAGAATTCTCAGAGGCGATCGAAATCCTCTCGCACTGGAGGTTCAGCCATGAAAAGCCGCTGGACTCGGCCTTCAGCGTATTGGAGGAGGTAACCCTCAAGAAAGACAAAAACGCGATTTTTGCGAAGCGGCTGAAGAGAGCGCCCTCTATCGCAAAGAAGCTGAGGCGATTTGACGGGATGACACTGCGGAGTATGCAGGATATTGGCGGGTGCCGGGCGGTACTCTCCAGTGAGAAGAAGCTGACTCAGGTTCTCCGCGAACTCAAAAAGCTGACCCAGTTCAAATGGAAGAATGGATTGGCCAAGGTCAATGACTACATCAAGCACCCGAAACCGGACGGCTACCGAAGCATTCACCTCATCGGGAAGTTCACGAATCTGGACGGGGAGACCAGGCGGATCGAGATCCAGCTGCGGACCTACATCCAGCACCACTGGGCAACGGCCCTGGAGATCGTCGACCTATTCACAGGGCAAGCCCTCAAATCCAACGAAGGGGAAGAGGATTGGAAGCACTTTTTCTCGAGCGTGAGTGAGCAGTTCGCCCTGATGGACGAGATCCACCTCTACCAGGACCTACCGCGAAATCGTAAGTTCTTTTCGTATCGACAGAAGCTCAGACAGCACAGAAGCACACACTTCGAATCAAAGAACAGAACCCAGATTCTAGCAAAGAAGCTAAAGGTGTTGAAGAAGCTGGACGCGTTCTCGAACTCTCTAAAGATCATCGATAAGAAACTGACTGACCAAAGCCAAAGCGGTTACGTACTCCTCAGGATCGAGATCCCGAAAACCACCCTCCATTCGTTCATATTCAGTTCGCAGGACGCCATCAAAGCGGAGAAGATGTACAAGGATTTCGAGAAGGAGTTCTCGAATGAGGAAGATACGGTGGTCGCCCTGGTCTCCACAACATCAGTCGGCGACATCAAGGATGCGTATCCCAACTACTTCGCTGATTCGACAGAGTTCATCCACCACTTGAACTTCATCCTTCAAGCGTAGAGGAGCCTCCGACTCATTCGCTCATCTTCTTCAAATAATTGCCGAAACGCCGCATGACGAACAAGTGGATGCGGGCCTGGGTGAGCGAGTAGAGCCACCATGGCATCCGGGGGACAAATCCGTGGATCGCAGCGACCAGATAGCCCTCCTCGGGGAAGAGGCGAAACTCGAGGCGTCCCGGCGGTTCCGGTTTCTGCGACAAGACGCCGCCCGCGATGTAAAACGCTTTTCGGTCGGAGGAATCCCTGGTGTAGGGACTTGGATCGAGCCTGAGAAGGAGGAGTTTGGGGGCGGTCCAGTTGAAACAGATCGACCCGTCCTCCCTCGGTGCAACATTGAGCAATCCTCGAAACCGCTGGGTCAACCACGTCCCGTATTCTAAAGAAACCCTCTCAGCATCCCACCCGCTGGGCAATGGAAGCCGCTGCACCGATCGCACCTGCTTCGCCCGCCGAATCTTGGGCCGATCACTGCGAATGACCTCTTTCCGTGGATTCTCTCTGGGGCGCCCGGCTTCATCGACCGATCGGCGGAGCGAGGATTCAAAGGGGATCGCGTCGCGGCGAATTTCGTCCAGCAATTCATTCGGGCGGGCACAAAGATCGTGCGACAAACTCTCCAGCAAAGGCCCCGAGAGGGAGGTAGGCACTCCGCCGAAGAGCGAAACCCACCGCTTGGAGAGAGCAAAGGCGTTCAGCGGAAAGTCCAGATACCGCACCCGGGTACCGAGGATCCGACCCGTCTCCACAATCAACTCCCGGTAGGTCATCGGCTGATGCCCGCCCAGATCATAAACTCCCTCGGCGAATCTCTCGTCTTCCAAAGACAGGCGAAAGGCCCGAACCACATCAAGGATATCGACGGACTGGGTTTGCGAGCGGACCCAACGCGGGAGAACCATGATCGGAAGCCGCTTGACCAGGCGAATCAACATCGTAAACGAAGAACCGCCGGGGCCGAAAATCAGGCCAGCTCGGAGGGCGGTCACCGGGATCGACCGGCTCCTGAGCACCTTCTCGACCTCAAGGCGACTTCTCAAGTGAGGCGATAAACCATCGGACTCCTCGGGGAGCAACCCTCCCAGGTAGACAATCCTGCGAACGCCGGCCATCTCGGCCGCCCGCACAAAATTGTCCGCTAGCAACAAGTCCAGATCGGCGAAATTCGCCTGAACCAATCGAGAAGAAGGACTCATCGAGTGGACAAGATAGAGAGCAAAATCACATCCCTCCAGGGCCTTGGCGACCTTGGGCAAACTGAAGAGATCGCACTGCTTCCACTCGGTCCCGGCCGAGTCCACTCCCCTTCCTGCGACAGTCGGACTACGGGTCAACCCCCGGAAGCGAAACGCATCGCCCAACTCGGAGCGCAAGAAAGTACCTACAAATCCACTCGCTCCAGCTATTGCCACAAGCGGACGTGAATCCATTTCGGAGGTTGCAACCACGCACTCACCCTATTTCGCCTGACCTGAAAACACAAACCAGATCCTCAATTCCAGAGCCGATGATTTCCAAGCAACGGAACCATTGGCACCCGAGTCGAAACGGAATCGCACCCTTCTCCAGCAGTATAATTGAACACCGCCTCGCAAAATAATTGTTTGAAGCGCTCGGATTGATCATAGTCACACCCTTTATTCGAAGAGAGATGCGACAATTCACACGGACTCAGATCGTAGCCGGGGGCTGCCTGCTCGCATTTGGTGCCTCTTTTCTGAATACGGGTTTCATCTTGCAGACCGGGACATCGGTCAGCCACCTGACGGGAGATATCGCGAGAATCGGCTCCGGGCTCTCCACCGTTGGGCGGGAAAGTAGCGATGACGTAATCAATGTCACCATCGCGACCGTTGGGTTTATCCTCGGCGCCACGATCTCTGGGTTCACCCTGCATCATCCCACGATTGAAATTCGAATGCCCTATGGTCGGATATTGACCTGCCTCGGCCTCCTTTTACTCGTAGCCCATCTTTCCTACTCGTCCTACCCCTTTCTCGCGATTGGAATCGCCAGCGCGGTATGCGGGGCCCAGAACGCGCTCGCGAGTCGGTTTCGAGGACTGGTCCTACGCACGACGCACCTAACCGGCCTCTTTACCGATCTAGGGATTCATTTGGGCATGAAGCTGCGAAAGCATCGGATTGAAGGGTGGAAATTACTGGTCCCGATCTGCATCACCCTGTCGTTTCTCCTCGGGGCGATCAGCAGCAGTATGCTAATCCTTTTCTACAACGAGAACTGGATACTAACGGCGGGAATGGCCTACGTGCTTGGAGGGATTATTTGGAGCGTCTACAAGCGCATGCTAAACAACGCCGACCGGCGAGCTTCCACGTAGACAACACCCGGAATTCACTCTGACTCGGCCGGACATTCCTGCCGGGACGCTCCGCCTTGTCTGGATCCTACCGATACGCTACGAGAGCGATGCGAGGAGATCGCCCACCTCCTTGCGAAACGACTCCAACATCTCAGCGGCAAACGCTTCGACGGTTAACGACTCATCCAGGATCAGCTGAGTGAGGTCGACGGCGTAGGCCACACGAGTGGACTGATCAGTTGAATGGGAATCGAAGAACGTGGCATTGGCCAAACGGCGCCCCTCGACCGCCAGATCGTACCGCTTCCCGCCGGTGATCTGTGAATCAAAGACCCCGTTGAGCGCAGCGGCTAGATTTGGATGCCGATCCAGCCCCTGAACGACTTTCAAGCTGTCCGGAATCCAATCGAGACAGCGCCACACCTCGCAGCCGATCAAACGCTCGGGCCGATTATCCTCCGGCAGTCTCAGGATCGCCTCGCGCAGGGCAAGGAAGACACCGATATGCGTGGAGTGCTTATCAAACGGATTGTGGGTATAGACAAATTGCGGGCGGGAGGCGCGCAGGATCTGCTCGAGTTCATCCACCAAGGAGGAGCGCTTCGAGGAGTCTTTCACCTCCGCACTGGGAAAGCCGAGTTGGGCCATAAATCCATATTGCCCCACAACAGCCGCCGTGCGCTGCTCACTCATGCGCACGCCCTTCATCTCCTCATCCGAAACAGTCGCGTAGGGACCGGTACGGGAGCTGCCCGCACCGTCGGTACAGGTGACACCGCTGAACCATTGGTCCGCTTGCTGGAAACACTCGAGAATCCCATGCAGGGCCATAAACTCGAGATCATCCTGGTGCGCGCCCACTCCCAAATGAGTGGTACGACTCAGCGCCTCTGAGTTGGACAGCGAATCCGGGATAAACAGATCTGAATGGATTTTAGAAAATTTCATGAGAGAAAATAGATTAGGACTATAAGATCGGGAGTGCGGCAGCGGCGACCGCCTGGCCGTGACGTTTCATCTGTTCATCGGGCATACTCAGGCTGACCTGATCGGCCAATTCCGGAAACTCGACCTTTAGGACCTCGCGGGCATTTTCCAGGACAACTTCGCCCCCCTCTCCCGAGGTGACCCGCCCGAGTAGAAGAAGGTGGCGAAAATCATAAAACTCTCGGTAGTGGGCAACGGTGTACCCCAGGTAGGAACCAATCGTTCGATAGATATCAAAGGCGCGCTCATCCCCCCGCGCGGCCTCGGCCTGAACGCTCTCCAGTTGTTCGGCAAACGGCAACTCACCGGAAATATCCAAGCCGCTCGCGGGAATCAGGCGGGCAACCGCTTGCTGGGAAAAGTACTGGACGCCGCAACCGGCATCTCCACTCCACTCATCGGTCGGTGCGTTGCGGCGGTAATCGACAGGAGCAAAAGCGAGCTCGTTCAACCACCCGGTGATCCTCCCCTGCGAATTGACGTAGCCCGCAGCCTGGCTGGTGCCCAGCGAAACTCCAAGGACCGCATTCTCGCCCAGAGACATGGCCCCGGCCAGCGCGGTCACGTCACCATCGTTGGCCACGCTGATCGGCACCTTCCACTCGCTCTCCAGGGTCCGGAACAACCCCCGAATATGGCGATCAAAGTCCTCAGCGCTCAACCCGCGGAAGAGCGAACCGACCCGGGGCTCGTTGTTGATGTAGATACCAGCCGCGCTCCCTCCGATGGCGTCGAGACGCGGCAAGTGGGCAACTGCCCGCTCGAGACTGTCCCGAATACCGGCCAAGTGGTAGGTCGGTTCGGACTCAAAGTATGGATTCCATTTAATCTCTTCCGAGTGAACCACCTTCCCATCGATAATGGCCGCACACTTGCGATCGCTGCCGCCGAGATCGAACCCGATCCGGCAGCCGTTGACCTGGTAGGTCATCTCTGCCCGATCGGATTCGGACGGCGCACTCTCTTTCACCGTTCCCGACTCCACCACCAGCGGTTCTCCAAAAACAGTACCTCCAAGAAAATCGAAATCGAAGGACCGGACTCCCGTCGCACTATACATGGCAGACAACTGAGCCGCGATCTCCGGTGCTCCCTGAATGACGATACGATGGCCACCCCAAGCCCAAAGCAGAAACTTAACCAAGCGTTCGCTATAGCAGATGTTCAATTCGGCAAAGTTTGTCCGGTCGGGCAATAGGCGCGTCGAATACCGGCTACAACTCCCGTCGGGCCGGTAGATTCCAAAAACGACCGTGCGCGCACCGGAGTGTGAGCTGGCGAGGTCGAGGAAGTTCCGGTTCCACAACGCCGCGGGAACGAAACCGGCATCCAGTACCGGCTGACAGTTAGATTGTACGGATAGATCTTTCATCGCTGATAAAGTTTAAAGCCTTCGATTGCCTCGTACTCAGAGAGTCCCAAGGCATCGTACACCTTCGCGGTGGCACGATTGAGTTCTCTCGCCAGGGCCCACGAATCGTGAACATCCTGCCCGATACCACTGGGCGACTGACTTCGCTGGGTCTGGTGCTGGTAGATACCTTTAATTTTGAAGTCGAGCTCATCGGGAGATAGCGGAACGGCCATATCAATCTCATGCACCTCCCACTCAACCCCGGGCCCCCGGTAGAGCCAGATCCAGCAATCCTTCAACCACTCTGCATCGGCACACCGCTCCAAAGCCGCCAGGAGGATCTCAAAGCACAACGCGGGAACGGAAAGTGGGTCGTGGCCTTGTCCCGTGGCAAAAATCTGGTGAGGCTGAATCTCCTCGAGCAGAGCGACCAACTTCGAGACATCCTCTTCCGACGCCTTGAAACGGCGGTACCGCCCGGTCTCGTAGAATGGCAGGTCCAGGAAACGAAGCGCACTGGGATCGATCTCCAGCATCCGGGCCGACGACCGGGCTTCTCCCCGGCGTATGATCCCCTTCATCGTGCGAAGATCGAGAGTGTCCTCTCCATAGAGGCCTTTTGATTCGAGCTGCTCCATGACAGCTTGGGCAAATTTCAACTCCTCGCCGAAGTGAAGTTTCTCGCCCAACTCAATATTCAACTCGATGGCGCGCCGCACCTCGGTGTCCGGCACGGCGAGATTCCCCGAGGTCTGGTAGACCAGGGTCAGGTCGTGTCCCTGGTTCGCCAGCCGATGAAGCGTTCCCCCCATGCAGAAGACATCGTCGGTCGGTTCGGGGCTCAGAACGAGACTCCGCTTGGGGAACGGCGAAGCGCGCTCGGGTCGATTCGAATCATCGGCATCGGGCTTGCCACCCGGCCACCCGGTAATGGTGTGCTGGGTTTGATTAAAGATATCAATATTCAGGTTATAGGCCGAACCCTTCTCGGTCAGGAGATCAGCCATGCTATTCTCCGTGTATTCCTCGCCGGTAAGCTTCAAGAGAGCCTTCCCCGACTTCTGCGCCAACCAACCCACGGCTTTCCGTGTCGTTTCGGCAGTCCATTCTACCGGTCCAACCAACCATGGATAGCGAACCCGGGTGAGGAAGGAGGACGCCGGCGCGTCTATGCAGAACACACACTCCCGGTGTTCCTGCAACAAACTGGCAGGGAGGGATTCGGACGGTTCCCCTTCTACCGATTCGGCCACCACCTCGGCCTTGGCTTCTCCCCAAGCGAGGAGGAACACTGTACGCGCTTCCAAGATGGTGCCCACCCCCATCGTAATCGCATGACGGGGAACGTTTTCTTCCCCGAGGAAGTCCCTCGCCGCATCGCGGCGGGTGAGACTATCAAGAGTCACCAGGCGGGTACGCGACTGAGGGCCGGAGCCCGGCTCGTTGAAACCGATGTGCCCGGTTCGGCCGATACCGAGGATCTGTATATCAATCCCCCCCGCATCCTTAATCGCCTGCTCATAGGACTCACAAGATGCCAACACGTCATCCCTTCCCACAGACCCGTCGGGCACGTGGGTGTTCCCGGGAGCAATGTCGATGTGGTCAAAAAGCTGATCCTGCATAAAGCGGCGATAGCTCTCGGGGTGATCACCAGACAACCCATAATACTCGTCCAGATTGAAGGAGATCACATTCGAGAATGAGAGACCCTCCTCCCGGTGTCGGCGAATGAGCTCGCGGTAGAGTCGCACCGGAGTCGACCCCGTTGCCAATCCTAGAACGACCGGCTGATTCCGGGCCTCCCGCTCCCGGATCAGGTCAGTGATCGCATCGGCAGCAAGGAGGCAGGCGTCGTCCGCTGTAGGGAAAATACTAACCGGTATGCGTTCGCGTTGGTTCAAACCAGTAGAGTCATGCGTTTTCATAAATCCATTCTATCATGTTTTTTCTGAATATATTTTCCTTTTTCGGAAGTTTTTTTGATATATTCGGCACTGATGGACGAATTTCCGACATTTCCCCAAGCCCTTGCAGAACCCACGAGCTACCTGAAAGGTGTCGACGCCAGTACGCGCCCGAGGAGCAACAACGTTCTCGTTTTCCTCCGGCAGGATCGCGAGAGCCTCCAGCAGATGCATTTCCGGAACCGCTCACACCACCGTCACGTCCTCATCCTATCGCTCCACACAACGGGGACCGTCATCGTCGATGGAATCGAGCTCACCCTACGACCGGAGAGCGGACTCATCATACTCCCGTATCAATTTCACCACTACATGAACCTGGAGAGCGACGACCTGCGCTGGCTCTTCATCACCTTTGAACTGGAAGAGAATTCCTCCGCTCTCGATGGACTCAGTCATCGGATCATCCATCCCGACAAAGACGCATTGGAAATCTGGTCTCAAATCGCCTCGTTCTGGACCGCCCAATCCACGAAACCGAAGGAGGAGTGCGTACCGCTGCTCGACCTGCTTCTCCTCAAACTGGAGAGAGGGAGCACCCAAAAACCGACCTCTCACACGGTCAGCTCATGGATTGCTCAAACGGAAACCCTGATCCGCAAGGCAGTCGATGAACAATGGACGCTCAAGGAAGTGGCACAACGCTCCGGCATCTCTGAGCGTCACCTGCGGACGAGGTTTGAGGCCGAGACAGGCATTACCATCCGGCGCTACCGCGCCAACTATCAGCTCCACCGCACACTCTCACTGATGAGAGGAGCTCACGTCGCCCTCGGAGAAATCGCCGGGCGGGTCGGCTTTCAATCGTCGGCGTCATTCAGCCGGTTTATCCGCCGGGAAACGGGCATGACCGCAATGGAGCTGAAACGAAGCCTCGGTCCCCCCTCCTAACGGGCCCCCATTGGACTAGAGGGAAACTTCTTTGCGCTCCCGCTTCTCGAAGTAGTAGAGAGAAGTGAACCCTTTCTGGCGAAGCATCTCGCGCACAGAATCGAAATGTTGTCCCACATGCGACGGAGCGTGGGCATCTGATCCCATTGTGAGCTTAATACCCCGCTCGACCGCCCAGTCCAAAACCACCGGGGCCGGATGGACCTCGTAGACACCTTTGATCAGCCCGCTCGTGTTGACCTCCATGCAATGGTCATTTGCCCGCAAGGCGTCGAGGAAGTCCTCAATCTCAGCCTGATAGGCCTCTGCGGGGAATGGCTCGACGGTCCCATAGATTCGGATGACATCGGGATGGGCAATCGAATCGTAGATGCCGGATTCGACCCCAGCGATGAGCCCCTTAAAGTAAGTCCGGATCACGTCGCCGTCCTCGTTCAGGCCCATTTTTTCCAGCCACTCGCGATACCCCAAGAGGTGATGATGCAAGGAGCCGAGTACGAAATCGAACTGCTGGTCATCGATTGTTGCGCTCATGGTCTTCATGGCTTCGGGGTGAGGAAAAATCTCGGCCTCAATCCCGCACAACACCCGGACCCCAACCGACTCGCCGTATACGCGAGCGTCTTCGATCAACTCACGGTAACGAGGCAGTTGATCGATACTCATTCGAATATTCCTGCCACCAAAAAGTTCGTCGGGCTCGAGGGGGACATGACAAGTAAAGGTCACTAGCTCGATTCCCTTTTTCTTCGCTGCATCCACATACTCCCGCGGAGTGCCGAACGCGTGCCCACAAAGGGCAGTATGCATATGGTTATCAATTTTCATAAAAGCGGTCCAGTAAAGGTGAGACTGAAAACCCCAGCAAGGGCTCCCTCTGAGTTTCTCGGAATTGTAACACAACTACCCTGCGAAATCACCCCGAGTCCCCCAAAAGGCAATACCATTGCGGGACGAGCCCCCTGCAATCCCTCCGAACGGAGCGAACTCGCCGGGGGATCGCGCGAAGCCACCCGCTACATTCGACTGATGATCAGCTCCCTTTCGAAAATCATTTGCTTGGGCAAGTGATCCCCCAACTGGAGGAAGAGCTCTTCATGCTGGAGGCTCTGCATCTTGATGCGTTCCCGGTCGACCCGCATCAGTTCATCCCAATCCTCTTCTGAGAAATCGAGACCAGTCCAATCGAAATCCTGATAGTTCGGCATCCAGCCTATCGGCGACTCGAATCCGGTGGAATTCCCGTGCACTCTGCCGACGCACCATTTGAGGACTCGCATATTCTCCCCAAACCCGGGCCAGAGGAACTTGCCATCAGCATCCTTCCGGAACCAGTTGACGTGAAAGATTCTGACCGGAGGCGAGAGGCGCTTGCCCATCTTGAGCCAATGGCGCAAATAATCGCCCATATTGTAACCACAGAACGGGAGCATGGCGAACGGATCGCGACGTAGTTTCCCGACGGTCCCTTCGGCCGCTGCGGTGAGCTCGGAGCCCATTGTGGCGCCGAGATAGACCCCGTGAATCCAGTTGAATGACTGGAAGACCAGGGGAATATCGTTCATCCGACGACCGCCGAATAAGAAGGCGTCGATCTTAACTCCCTCGGGGTTCTCCCAGTTTTCGTCGATGGTCGGACAATTTCTGGCCGGAGCGGTAAAACGGGAGTTCGGGTGGGCAGCCGGAGTCGGTGACTCGGGGGTCCACTCATTTCCCCGCCAGTCGATCAAATGATCCGGGGTTTCCTCGGTCATCCCTTCCCACCAAACATCGCCATCATCCGTCAGCGCGCAGTTGGTGAAAATCGAATCGCGATCGCAGGAACGCATCGCGTTTGGGTTTGTCTGGTCGGAGGTGCCTGGAGCGACGCCGAAGAACCCTGCTTCCGGGTTAATTGCCCGCAGGTCTCCATTATCGTCGGGCTTCAACCAGGCAATGTCATCACCGATCGTGCTGATCTCCCATCCTTCGTCGCGGAAGGCTTTCGGCGGGATGAGCATGGCAAAATTAGTCTTCCCGCAAGCACTTGGGAAAGCGGCGGCAACATGAGACTTGCGCCCGGAAGGCTCCTTGACTCCCAAAATGAGCATATGCTCAGCCATCCAGCCCTCTTCATGGGCCATGACCGAAGCAATGCGCAGTGCAAAGCACTTCTTTCCGAGGAGCGCATTCCCGCCGTATCCAGATCCGAATGACAAGATCAGTCGCTCCCGGGGGAAGTGAGCGATCGTCGTATTCTCCGGATTGCAAGGCCAGGCGACATCTTCCTGCCCCTCTGCCAACGGGACACCGACCGAGTGAACGCACTTCACGAAATCCCGACTCTTCCCGAGGACATCCCATACCGACAGGCCCACCCGCGTCATAATGTGCATATTACAGACGACGTACGGCGAATCGGTGATCTCGATGCCAACGCGGGAAATGGGCGACCCGATCGGCCCCATGGAGAAGGGAATCACGTACATGGTACGGCCCTTCATGCACCCCTCGGCGAGAGCGTTGATGCGCTCAGTCATCTCATCGGGGTGAACCCAATTATTGGTTGGGCCGGCACCGTCGGGATTGAGAGAGCAAATGAACGTACGGGACTCCACTCGCGCGACATCCCTCGGATCTGAGCGGAAGAGATAACTGTTCGGACGTTTCTCCTCGTTGAGCTTGATGGCCATACCGCTCTCGACCATCTGGGCCATCAGTCGATCGTACTCTTCTTTAGAGCCATCACACCACTCCACGCGATCAGGTGTGCAAAGGCGGGCAATGCTGTCGACCCACCGGGTGACGAATTTATTTCGGGTTGGATATGCGGATTCAGTACTCATTCAACTATTATATTAACGTAATTCTTATCGTAGCATTCCTCCGCCCCCTGAACCGTCTCACCGCTACTTTTCTATATTTGGATCTCCCTTGGACGGTGGAACGGGATCGTACCCCTGCCCGCCCCAGGGGTGGCACCGGAGAATGCGCCGCAGCGCCATCCAACCGCCCCGCCAGGGGCCATACACTCGAACAGCTTCATCCGCGTAATGGGAACAGGTTGGGACAAACCGACAGGACCCTTGCATGCCAAAGGCCGCTCGGATCGGCGTGAAGATAATCTGATAGGTTCGAATCAGGCACCGGAGAAGAAATGTCATATTCCCGACGCGAACAATTCAATCAGAGGCCGATTCTGATCGCGAGTTCGAAGATGTCGTTCCTCTCGGTGCTCATCGACACCTTGATGCTTCCGTCATTAAAGGAATCGTCGCCCAGCCAGAGGGATCGGTAACCCGCGCGGATGGAGGCGCGCTCGGAGATGTAGGCACCGATACCGACAAAAAAGGAGTAAGTGAAGACCGCACCGGAATCATCGACGGATTGCCCGAGAGCACTAGTCCCCTTGATATCGATGTAGGAAATCCCTGCACCACCGCCGCCGTAGATCAGCAAGCCAGTATTGGAAAGCGGAATGTTCACCCGGAGGTTGACCATCATCGGGAGGTTCTTGGTCCGGGCAGTCCCCGAGACATTCCCGTACTTGACCTCGCTATCGACGTCCCAGTAGGTCGCCTCCAACTCGACATCGGTCGAGATGAAGTAAGGAGCAATCCCCTCAAAGTTCCATCCGAGGCGAAGGCCCCCGCCAACTGCACCGTCGGTATTATTGTCGACCCACATTCCCGTTACACCCACATAGGTTCCACGAGTCGTAAACTCCGGCTGCATCGGTTCTTCCATGGGCTCGAGCTCCATATCCACTTGCGCCATTACAGGGGCGACGGAGGCGATTACCAGAAATGAGGTGAGTAACTTGATTTTCATAAATGTTGTAGAGACGAGACCCGTTTCTATGATCCGATCGATCCCGATACGAGGACAAATTACCATAAGGTCAAATCCCTCACGTGTATCTATCCCTTTTGCTCAAAAATCCAGCGCACCGTTGTCCCACCCGATGTGGGGTAAATCATCTCGATCCGGGCTCCGTGCAACTTTGCGATCTCCCACGCCAAGGCCAATCCCAACCCCGAGCTCTTCTTCCCAGTGTCGGGACGCGGCAGGGAGAACAACCGTTCAAAGACGCGGGACCGGGCGTACTCGGGGACTCCCTCCCCCTCATCGGAAACGGACCATCCGAACTGTCCTTCGATTTCCCCGACAAAGACGCGGACCTTGCCTCCCTCGGGAGAAAATTCGATCGCATTCTGGACAACTGATCCAATTGCCGTCTGCAAGAGACTCGCGTCACCCCTCACTGGCTCGCACCGATCCACGATCACATCGAACTGGATTCTTCTCATCTGCGCCAGCGGTTGCCTCCCGGCGACGACGTCCTCGACCAGTCTCGACAGATGAATGTCCTCTCTGCGCTCCAAGGCATCTTTCCCCTCCAGCTCACTGAGAACCAGCATCTGGTCGACGACTCGCTGAATGCGCTCGGTCTCGGACCGGATATGGCCGAGGAACCTGATGCGGTCGGACTCCGGAGGATTCTCCCCGAGGATCTCCGCAGCGGATCGCAGCCCGGCCAGGGGACTCTTAATCTCGTGGGTTAGATTCGCGATGTAACTCTCCACGTACTTTTTGCCCTCCAGCGACTGCCGCATCTCCTCGAACGCTCCGTGGAGCCGGCGAATCTCCGTTGCCCCACCCGGGGAAGGGACGGGGGAACGTTCTCCTTTGCGAATTCGTTGGGCGTGCGCGGTAAGACGCTCCAATGGTCGCGACAACCAAAACGACAATCCAACAGCGGCGCCGATTGAACAGACGGCTAGCACGATGGCCCCGAGGAAGATATGGCGGCGACTTTCCTCGATAAAACGATAGGGCCACTCGATCGGTTTGATGACGGTGACCACAGCGATTAGGTCGTTCTCGACCTTGACCGGCGCGGCGATGTGTAGGTGAGAGGAGGACGGGTCGTCGGGATCCAGACGAGTGGAACGCGCACCATACTCCCCTCGCAAAGTTTTCCCGACATCCAACCAACGAGAGAAATCTTCACCGATCTGGTCCGAGTCATGGGAATGGAAGCGAACGATCCCCGTTCGGTCCGTGACATAAAACTGCAGATCCGACTCAAACTTCTCTGAATCGTAGATCCGCGCATGGAACCGGGCCGACCGCAATTGATTGGCAGGCTCTTCCAAATCGGTGAAATCCCAGCCCTCTTCGAGCATGCGCTCCTGGATCATCGCCGCCAGCAACCACGACGTATCGACCAAACTTTCTTCCACAACCTTAAGGTAGGAAGGTCGAATCTCATCGGTCGTCCACCGATAGAAGAAAACCGCGGTCGCCGCGGCGATCAACGAGAAGGTCAAAAGAAACAGCGTGCGGATTCTCACGATGACCGCCCTACCGCTACTTCAGTTAACGAGTAGCCCAAGCCCCGATGCGTTCGGATGACTTCGAGCTCCGGAGCCACGCGCCTAAATTTTGCGCGTAAATTTTTGATATGAGAATCGATGGTGCGGTCGAGACTCGAGCCGGGATCTGCCCAGGCCCCTTCCATCAACTGGTCTCTCGTGTAGACCCTTCCCGGTCGGGAAAGTAGAACGGACAATAATCGGAATTCGCTCGCCGAGACCGTGATGCCGACCCCATTGAGACAAACCCCTGCGGTCTCCTCATTCACCTGCAGCCCCTTCCTCTCGACGGACGATTCCGGCACCGGCGGCGATGCGGTAGGCCCCGAGGTCATCCGAAGCAAATTGCGAATGCGGGCGGTGAGCTCTCTCGGACTGAATGGCTTGGTCACATAATCGCCCCCTCCAATCTCCAGGCCGACGATCCGATCGACCTCCGACGAGCGGGCAGTGAGAAACAGAACCGGCCCCGAAAACCCTGATCGAATCTCCCGACAAAAATCGAAGCCATTTCCATCGGGCAGGCCCACATCCAGAACCAGCAGAGAAATCGCCGCTCCCGCGAGAGCTGCACGAGCTTCACCGACGGTAGCGACTACAATGGGATCGATCCCCTCGGTTCTCAGCGCATAGGCGACGGACTCACGGATCGAAGGCTCATCCTCTACCACCAATACCTGACCCGCTATCATCGTCGCTCGTTCCACGATGGATTACTGGCTCTTGCTCGCCGCAATCCCGGCACAATGGAATCGGTAGATCCGCAGTACCGCATCGCGAACGTCAGCGAAGGAACGGCCGTCGGTGGACACCGCGAGACCGACCCTTCGATAGATGGGATCCCTTTGCGCCATTAACTCGCGAATCCTTTCGGCCGGATTCTCAACCTGCAAAAGCGGTCGATTTTTGCTCCGGGAAGTGCGGCTCAAGACCGTCTCGGGTGAGGCGAACAAGGCCACCAAAATCCCCCGCTGTTCGACTCGTTCAATCATTCCATCGGGAACAACCAGGCCTCCGCCCAGAGCGACTACGCACCCCTCGTTCGGATGACCCTCCTCAATGAAACGACGCTCACAATCCCGAAACCATGACTCCCCGTGCTCTTCAAAAATTTTGGGAATCTTCATTCCCACATCTCTCTCGATCCAGCGATCGGAATCGATGAACTTGTAATTCAAAGTACGCGCCAATTCACGGCCGATGGAACTCTTGCCCGTACCCATAAAACCGGTCAGGTAAAGATTTGGCCGCTTCCCGGCCGATTGGTTCTCCAAAGGCATACCCAAAACAGGATCGATCCACTGCTACCGAGAGTCAAGATTCAGCCCGTTCGGGAATCTCTAACTGCGGCCGGTTCATTTTGTTGCGGATCCAGTCAATTGACTGGTGGATGCTCTTGCGGCGCACCAGAGCCAATTGCCAACGTCGCTTCGCGGGAAAATCCAAGAGACTAATCCCCAACAAAATGGAAAGGAGCCCCTGCCCCGGGAGGAACAGCATCAAAACTCCGGCGAGAACGAGGAGAACTCCCAGGAGGTTTTTGGCAAATTTCAAGAGGATCACTCCGGGGTTGGACCAGTTCATCGCCATCGGGTCACGGACAAAAAAGTCGGCTGGGAGATAGGCGACGATCAAGGGGATCAGCAGAACTGACCCCACAAAAAAGACGGCACTGCTCACCCCAAGCACCATCATCCAATCTCCATTCTTCTCTACGAACTGCGCTATATCCACGGGGGAAGACGATGCCCCAGTCCAGGCATCCGGGGCAAGCCAATGAATTCAATTCGCGACAATTCCGGTGCCGCGGGAGTCCCCCCGGTTCAACAGAGGAGACGGTGCGACACCCGGTTTTCTCGGCCGAAACCAAGCTGATCTTCGGTCCCCGGGTCATCCGGCCCCAAAGAATACCTTGAATTAGAGCACCGTTTCTGACCATCCTCCCTCCGTGGAAACTACAACCTCTTCTCCTCCCCCCACGCTTTCGCTGCAGAAGCTGACCAAGAAATTTCGAAAGGTCACCGCCGTCGATCAGGTCGACCTCGATATCTTCCCCGGAGAGGTCGTCGCGCTACTCGGGGCAAATGGATCCGGAAAATCCACGACCTTCCGGCTGTTGCTCAATATCTATCAAGCGACAAGCGGAACGGCCCTCCTTCTGGGAAAGGACTCAAAATCTCTGGACGGGAAGGACTTTGAAGGGGTTGGCTATATCGCAGAGGGACAGAAGTTGCCCGACTGGATGACTGTGGGTGACTTTCTCCGGTATTGCTCCTCATTCTACAGCGAATGGGACGACACGATGGCAGAGCGACTTCTCATCGGTTTTGGCATTCCAGAAAAACAAAAGATTAAGCATCTCTCCCGCGGCCAGCGCATGAAGGTCTCTGTGATGAGTGTCCTACCGGCGCGACCCAAAATCGTCCTCATGGACGAACCCTTTAGCGGTCTGGACGTAGAGACGCGGGCCCAGCTCGGAAATCTACTACAGAAACTCTCCAAGGACCACGGCCTCACAATTGTCATCACCACCCACGACGTCGAAGAAGTGGAAAGCGTGGCCTCACGGCTCTCACTCCTCAACCGGGGGAAGTTGCAGGTCAACGAACCGATGAAGGAATACATCGGACGGCACCGACTCGTGACATTCGAGCACGACGCCCTCTCGACTCTTCCCGCGACTCTCGCAAACCATTTTATTTCGATGCCAAACTTGGCCGGAGATTCGGAGGAAAAATTCGTCTTCAATTATAGCGATGAATTCGCTCGAGAGGTCGAGGCCGCTTCAGCGAAAAATGGAAGCATTCGTTTCGAGCCAATGAACCTCCGCCAAATCCTCACCGCTCACTCACTTCCCCTTTCATGAATCCTTCCCTTATTATTCTCCGCAAGGACCTACGTCTCTATCGCTGGGGCTGGATTTGCGCCCTCATTGTAGCCGGGATCAACATCTACCTTCACGGCACGACTCATGGAATGATCGAAAGCAAGTTCACCGGGAGCTTGCAGACACTATCGGGAATCGGGCAGGCGCTACTCCCCTTCTTCCTCTTTGCTCTCGTGACTCAAAAAGAGAACCTGGTAGACCCCGAGGCCTACTGGCTGGGAAGACCGATTCCCCGCCTGCAGATCCTCAGCTCCAAATTGATCTTCGCAGCGATCATCGTTGGTATCTTCACCCTCGGAGATGTTGCTGTGCTCGTGCTCAATGGTGGAGCCGACCGAGTCCCCTATGCCCTGGGTGGATTTTTCGCTCTCTTCGCCGCCTGGCTGAGCGTGGTGTTTCTCGGTGCCCAAACGAAGAGTCTCCCCCGCCTCCTCGCGCTCATTTTTCTTTTCTACATCGGGATGATGATTTTCGGGCTATTGCTAGCCCCATTGGTTTCCAACTGGGAGATAATCGAAGAGATCGTGAAAGTACTCCCTATGCTGCCTTTCGACATGGCAGATCACCATGTAGCCCTCATCCACACCATTTTCTGGACAGCAGCCAGCATCTCAATCCTCGCATTCTATTACAAAACAAAGAAGCGCAAGACGGCATGGCTGATCCTCGCTGCCTGTGGGATCGCTACGATTGTCCTGAGCCCGAGGGATGAAAGAGGTGCCTTTTCCCCGAATTCCGATAAAGACTCCGAGCCCAGGCTCTCAGCAACGATTATCGGAATCTCAAAGGTCGGCACTCAAACCTCGAATCGGGGAGAGACCAACCGGTACGCCCTTCAATTGGAATCCAGCGAAGGCACTCTACCGGAGAATATTTGGCTCCAACCCAATTCCGTTGAGATCACCCTCGAAGACGGAACCGAGCTATCCGAAGAGCTGTTTCCAATTACGAATTCACAGAAGGTGCATTCAACTCCAGGCCAGCCGGCCAATGAGTTCCAAATCGATGCCTTCCATTTTGATCCCCAGTATGCAGATTGGGATCTTGCCTCTCCTGTGCAGGTGGATCTGTACAGCAACATCAAAAGCTATTCAGGGAAAGAAGTAGGACGAATCCCATTACAGGTTAACCAAAGTTTCGCCAATAGCGGCAACCGCATTCTCATCTCTTCTTACGGCAAAGCCGGTGAGCAATTATCCGTTGAACTATCGGCCTATCTCCCTGCGATGATCCTCGAACCGAATAAGATCGAAGGCTTCAACCAAGCGTTCAAGGGGATTTACTCTTTCGGCCTCTCTACTGGGCCCGGAGCGGTGGTGATACCGCTCGGAATGAGAGGGATGGGTTTTTCGATGAGCAGTTCGTACAATGCCTCCCTTGAGGTCAACTTACCCCGTGGGACCAACCTCAAGGAATGCGAATTGGTCATCTACAAACGGGAACTTCTACAGAGCGGCTACACTCATATTAGTGGCAGGGATATCCAATTCCCCAAGAATTAGATAGGTCCACTTCCTGGAAATGGGGTCAGCCGGCCCCATTTTCGAGGGACCTTTGGAGCTTCCTCCCGTTCGAATCTTATCGCGCGCTGGCAACGGTTGAGAACCGTACGACAAAGCGACTTCCGACCCCTTCTTGGCTTTCGACGATTAGCTCACCACCAAGGTTATCGATCAATTCCTTGCAGAGTTGTAGCCCCAGACCGCTCCCCTTCTCTCCATCGGTACCGAGGGTGGAGTTACGCTCACCCAGCTTCAACAAGTTGCCCAATTTCTCTTCTGGGATGCCAACTCCTGTATCTTCAACGGCGATGAGTACAGCGTCATCCTTTCGGGTCGCCCGCACGGTCACCTGATCGCCCGAATGAGAATACTTGATCGCATTGCCGATAAGATTGCGGACAACGGTCTCCAGGCCACGGGCATTTGCATGCACCCTTAACCCGGCATCCACCTCCCACTCCAGACGGATCCCCTTTTGGTCGGTGCTGTTTTGAAATAGCTCGACGCAATTGCGCAGCAACGGCTCCAGGCGAAGCTCTTCGGGCTCGAGAACCATGCTTCCCCTCTGGAGTTGCGCCCAGGTCAACAAATTCTCTAGGAGTCGATGCAACTGCGTCGCCCCCTGGTTCATCTCTTCCAGGATCGACTGAATCTCGTCATCGGGGAGATCCCTCCACTCCTCGGCCAGCAACTGCATCATGGAGGAAAACCCGTGAAACGGATTCCTAAGATCGTGCGCGATGATCGAGAAGAATTGATCCTTTTCCTCATTCAGGACCTCCAACTGATTTCTCTTGTTCTCCAGGTCCTGGGTCCGCTCGCTGACCAATCTCTCCAACTCCGAATTGGATCGTTCAAGAATCTCTCTGGCATTGGCTTCCGCGGCCAGCTTCTGCTGATTCAGAACGCGGATCCGGGCGGCCAGAGCCAGCGCGAAAAGGATCGCCTCACCCCAGATGCCCAACCACCCGATTCGAATCGTATAGTCATTTGACGGGAACCAACCCAACGCTCTCCCACTGATTCCGCAAATCGAGAAGACCCAAATGGCCCAAGCGGCGGCATAGATCCGCGCCACGGGATTGCCCTTGCGCCACAAGTAGAGTCCCAGGACCGGCAAGGCATTGAGGGCTACGGTAATCAAAAGAGCAGTCTTGGCGGCCATTCCTGAGTACCCAGCGAAGAACAGTGCTACCGGAACCATAAAGACCACCATACTCCCCCGCATGATCCGATCGATGCGCGGAATGAGCTCCTTGGTCTGGAGAAATTGCCGGCTAAACTGGACCAACAGCACAAAAGTGAGCGAAGAAAGCAACGGTGGCAGCGCCTCGCTGAGGATACCTTCGTGCACCTCAAAGAAATGGTGCCACACCCCGGAAACCACCGAGAAGGTCATCAATGCCAATGACAAATAAGCGACATACCACCCGTAGATAGATTGGCGGACGACACACCATAGGACAAAATTGTAGACAAGAACGATGATCCCCCCGCCCAGGACGAACCCGAGAAACAAATTGATGCGATTTTGGTGAATCACGAAATGAGTCGGTGACCCCACTTCAAAATAGCTATCCAGAATATCGCCGCGTGTATTCTGCAAGCGCATGTAGACCATCGCGCTTTGATGTCCTTCAAGGGTAAACTTGACCGCATATCCTTCCGCACGAAGGTCGCCGATGGCCGGGGCACGTTTCTCGCCACTCTCCAGCGAGGAGAGTACTTTCCCCTCGGACACCAAATAGAAGTCGACCATATCCACCATGGGGAATGGGTAATGGACCACGAAGGATCGGTCCGTCTCACTCGGATTGGTCACCGAAAATCGCATCCACCAGGCATCCGCGGTTACTCCAAGGGCGTGTTTACTGGGGCTGGAGTCGATGAAATTGCTTTCGTACTGACCGGAAAGGATCCTTTCATTCGGCAGACGCCCCGTCTTATCCCTGAAGATGGAAAAACTCGTCAATGGATCCATCGGCATATTGGGGCCGATCTCCTTTGTGGGCACATCGGCACCGGCCACCTGCGCTACGCAGATCAAAACCAAACCGAGCAAAAATCTCAGCGATCGCAGTCTATCGAAAATCGTCGGCATTGAACGGGGAACAACTCTCTACCCAATAGATGACGTCGTCGCAAAGCGCGAGGCCGAACCACAACAGAAAATCACTAGAAGCAGTGGAGGTCAGCGACCCGCAGACACGGACCTACCCCAGCGGCTCAAAGAAGAGCGAATCTACTCGGTGAATTTGGCCTCTGGCAGCTCGTAGTCCACCTTAAGGCTCAAAAGATAGTCGACCAGAACCTCTGCTTCCTTCGTCGGAACCACCTCAAATCCGGGTTCTGGCGCATACTCGGTATCCGGAGAAATGGTAACCGCATTGGGGGAAGGAGCTCCCTCAATCTCTTTCACCTCATACAAGTAAGCAAAAGGAGGCATAATCGATCCCGGTGAGGTGATCTGGGGATTGTAAAGATGCTGGTGATGCCAAGACCTTGTGAGCGGGCGCCCACCGACATCAGCCAAATCCGGGCCTGTCCTCATCGTGCCCAGTAGGACTCGATCCTGAAGAATGTAATCGCGGGGAACCGTCTGGCGCGGGCCCCAGCCACGCTCGTAGTCAGCACCGAAACCCTGAGGCCGGACCTGCTGGGTGTGGCAGTACATGCAACCTTCACGAATGTAGATCAACTTCCCCTGCTCCGCTTGACCGGAAGCCATGCGCGGGAAAAGAGTTTCACCTGGAGTGGGATTCCCATCTTCATCCAACGTTGCCGTCGTCGGAGTGAGGCCCCCGTATTGAATCTGGGAAGAAAGAATCAATCCCGACCATGAAAATGCGACGGTAAAAAAGATTCCGAGAAAGAGAATAGGAAGGTTCTTCATCGTATCGTACTTCCCGATTAGGCGGCAGCCTTCTTCGTAAGCGAGACCTTCGGCTCGGCCACACGGCGGCCCAACAAGATCCAGGCAATGTTAATAGCAAAGGCAAAGTGGCCAATGGTCAGGAGAACCCCTGCGAGCGAACGGGACATCAGCCATGGGACCATGAATTCCACGATTTCCATGAACGGGATCTCAGGGTTATTCATCATCAATCCCTGCATCCAGCCACCAACCGAGAGACCGATGACGTAGATTGCCGCTCCGATCGCGCAGGACCAAAAGTGAATCCGAATCAAAGTTGCCGACGGCCATTCCTTCTGGAGGAGACGTGGCATCATGAAGTAAACGGAACCAAACATGACCATCGTGAAGAAGGCGTACGCACCGTGGTGGGCGTGGGCTACCGTAAAGTGGGTGAAGTGGGTCACTACGTTGACCTCGGGAATCGCCATCAACGACCCCATCAAACTGGCCAAGGTATAGGACATCGCCCCATAGACCACAAAGCGCAGGGTGGGACTATTCCAAATCTGGCGGAAGCATCCCCTCACCGTCAGGTGATGATTTACAGCGACCACAATCACCGGAATCACCATCCCGAGGCTTCCAACCACACCGGCGGTTTGCAGCCAGAGTGGGATCGGTCCACCGATCAGGTGGTGCACCCCTGCCCAATTGTAGAAAAGCGCGAGAGACCAGAATCCCAGAACCGACAAATAGTAGCTGTGAATCGGCTTCCCGAGAATTTTCGGAATCAAATAGTACGCGGCGGCCAATGCAACCGGGGTGTACCACAGGCCCAGGACGTTGTGAGCGAACCACCAATTGGTGATCGCCTGAACGGTACCCCGTGCAGGGGCAAAAAAGATCAGCATCTGTGCGACCGTGTAGATCCACGGGAACCAGAAAACCGCACCCAAAATATACCATTGGGAGACGTAAACATGCTCTGACTTCCGGTAATGGAAGGCGAGAATTCCCCAAACACCAATCAAGGCATAGGACAAACCAAGGATCGGGGTAACATAGGTTGGAATCTCCAACCACTCAACGGACGTCATGTCGCCGAACAAGATCCCACGAATCCCCACCAACACGGCGAGATTCCACATAACACCGGCGATGATCAAGAGACCACCATGGCGCACAGGGGCCCGGGACAGTCGGGCCATGATCCATAGCCCGATCGCAAAAACAGCGTTATTCGCCCACCCGTAGGCCATCGAGTTCAAGTGCGCTGAACGGACCCGGCCGAAAGTCAGTTCTGGTAGAGCCGCCATAAAGTCCGGATTGTGCAGCTTCATCGACGCTACGAACCCGAAAAACGAACCTGCCAGGAGCCAGAAAGCCCCGCAACAAACGAAAAAGACACCCGCAACCTTCATCGAGTTATCGATGACGCTCAAGGCAACCCGCTCTTCGGCGGAACGGGAACCGTACACCCCTTCCCGAGCGACTTGAGGCTGAGCCGGTTCAACTATATCAGATGCAGTGGACATTAAAATGGACTAACGTTTTGACGATTTCTCTACCGCTGATTTCCGGGAAGGAAAAGTATCAATGACCTCCCCTTCTGGTTCTTCTTCGGTAAAAATGGATTTGGCGTTCTTATCGAAATTCTCAAGCTGCCCGTTTTTCGACGCCCAGAACAAGGCGTAGATAGCGGACGCAAAGAGAGCGACCGCCAGAACCAAAACGGCAATAATCAGCAGATTGTCCCATTCGAGCATGCTATTCGGAGCTCTTCGTGGACGCGGAGGTACGATATTGATCGACGGTCAACTTCATCGCCTCTTCGATCGGAATACGATAAGTTCCCTCATTCGGGTTCACAACGCCGTAGGTCGTAATGATCTCGGTGCTCGCATTCCGAATCTCCTGCAAGGTCTGCAGTCGGGTCTGCGCCTGGACCTCAGAGATGGGGTCTGGCCGATAAGGAAGGTAGGCGATCCAAAGGATCAACAGGAACAGAAGGATGAATCCGACCCCACCAATGACAGACAGGGTCCGGTTTCCCCAGGAAGTTTCGATATCAGAATCACTCATGGCAGTGAATAGACTCGTTGACCCGCGGATCGCGCAGCGGAATCGGGCTATTTTTGGACAGGCTCTTGCGATAGGCCCACAGTACAATTCCTCCCACTCCAACGATCATAGACAGATCCCAGAAAGTTACGGAGAATTGGCGAACGTCGTAGTTCAGAATGTTGTCAGCCGGGGCAATCTTCGATGGGAGGATGTTGAAATACAGGTCCACCAGGTGGAACACCAGAATCCAAATCGCCACAAAGAGGATGAGCTTCACCTTCACCTTGGTCTTGTAGAAAAGGAGGAAGAGAAACGGCACGAGAAAGTGGAAGAAGATCAAGCAGAGACCGACCCACCACCAAGAGTTGGTCGAACCATCTACATTAACGTGGCGAATCTGATACCAGAAGGTTTCTTCCGGAATATTGGCCTGATAGATCAGGAAGTACTGGGAGAAGCTGATGTACGCCCAGAACACGGTAAACGCCAGAGCCATGCAGCCCAACAGGTAGTTGTGCGATTCGTTGTGAATGCCCTTCAATGATCCCTTCGTCGACTGGAAGTAGAGAATGATCAGGAGGACTGCGATCGCCGACCGCATCGAACCGGCGAAGAACCAAACACCGTACATGGTCGAGAACCAGTGGTACTCCAAGCTCATGAACCAGTTGATCGCAGCAAAGGTCAGACTCAGTGCGCATACGAAGATACCGAGAGCGGAGAGCTTACGCATGGCCGAGACGTGCGCAGTGTCCCCATCGCGGTCCATCGCAAACGAATGCTTCCGCAACATCTCCGCGAAGAAGATGAAGGCACCGAAGAAAATGAAGGCCTGGAGGGTGAATGAGAAACGATTCAGGAAGATCGCCTTCGATTCATAAAGGACATCGTGGGAGACGGTGTGCCCGGAAGGCAGCATGTGATCCGGATTCATCCATTTCCAGAGAATCCCGGGGTCCGAGTAGAACCACGTGATCGCCAACAAAGGAACGAACAACAAGGCCACCCAGCGGAATCCGCCGATGAGGTGCTCTAACTGTCTCCGCGCAATGACCGCCCAACCCGCGTCAAACAGGTTAAACAACAAGACCATGAAGAGCGAACCGAGAAGGACCGTCAGCCAAAAGGCCAATCCCAGCAACCAGCTGATAACTGGGCGGGCGTCGTGATTGACAAGACCGAGAATTAAACCGAGTACCGCCAGGCCGAGACCGACCAAACCGATCGGTAGTAGCAATTTCGCGATGGTGTTCGCGGCTCCGCAGCAAGAACTATCGCTGCTGCAGCAAGATTTTGTAGAAGCTTCACTCATAGTCCCAACTCCTTCCTTTGGTCGGCAGGAATATCCTCAATAGTGGCACTTTGTGAACGTTGGAGGGCACGGACATAAAGAATGATCGCCCACCGTTCCTCGGGAGTCACCTTCTCGCCGTAGCCGAACATAGTGTTTTTTCCGTCGGTGATGGTTTCAAAAATCTGGCCTTCCGGCATCGTGCGGTAGGTATCGAGCAAGAGATTGGCGGGAATCACTCCATACTTGGAGGTTACGCCCTTCCCGTTGCCAGCGGCACCGTGGCAGACGGTACAGAAGATGTCATATTTCTCCCGGCCCAACTTCATTGTCTCGTAATTGACCTCGATCGGGAACTCTGTGGCCCAGGAGCCGTCCTCGTTCTTCCCTTCGTACAGGGCAGTCGAATGCGAGTAGTTCTCGAGGTAATCCTCGCTGAACACTTCCTTCTCTTCCCAACCCTGGCCGCGGATTACGGTCCCAGCGGGCTTCGGACGGCTGTTCATATGGTCCGAAAAATACTCGTTGGTCGCCTGCGGCTTGTAGCGAGGCTGATTGTCCATGTCTGGGAAAATCATCCACGGGGTCTTCTCACTTTTGTCTCCCCGGAAACCGAGGATGGAGACTACCGCGATGATAACGGCGATATAAATGGCGAAAAAATAACGCATCGTGATTAGTCCTCTGCCTGAATAATGGAGATGTCCTCTCCTCCAGCTTCACCGAGTACCGCCCTGACCTTATCTTCGTTGAAGGTTGGGTCAGTCGACTCGATTACAATCATGAATGTATCGTCGGAGGTTTTCAGGAACGGTTCGTAATCAAAAAGTGGATGGTGGTGACGGGGCAGCCTGTTCAAAATGAACATCCCCCCCAAGGTACCAAATGCGGCGAGCAAAATGGTGAGCTCGTAGAAGATCGGAAACGGGAAGACCGGACTGAAATAAGGCTTACCCCCCACGATCAGCGGGTAATTAAAATTCATGTAAGCCACGATCGAAAGACCCGTAAGGAAACCGGTCACTCCCCCGAGGAAAGTGAAAATCGGCACCTTGGAGCGTTTCAAGCCCATCGCGTGATGAATCCCGTGAATCGGAAAAGGAGTATAGGAATCCCACCGGGTGTAACCGGCATCCCTCACCTTCTCACAGGCGTGGTACACATCGGGAGCGGTCCGGAAAGTCGCCGCTATCCCAAAGGTATTGTTATCCGTTGCTGGCATCAATGGTCTCCTTTCGGGTTACGATTCTGCGGATGATCATGGTTATGAGGATCGGCCTGCGGCATGCTAAGCGCTTTCACTTCGGAGAAAGCGATCAATGGAAGGAATCGGAGGAAGAGAAGGAAGAGAACGGAGAAGACTCCAAATGTTCCAAAGAAGGTGAAGATGTCCACGATCGTCGGGGAATAGTAACCCCATGAGCTCGGCAGGAAGTCATTCGCAAGCGACGATACCGTGATCACGAATCGCTCGAACCACATACCGACGTTCACAAAGATCGAAATAATCCAAACGAGGCCGATGTTTCCACGGATCTTCTTGAACCAGAAGAGCTGTGGGCAGATCACGTTGCAGGAAATCATGATCCAATACGCCCAGGCGTACTGGCCGAAGGCCCGGTTAATGAAGGCAAAACCTTCGTACGGGTTCGCACCGTACCAGGCGATGAAGAACTCCATCATGTAAGCGTACCCGACCATACTACCGGTCGCCAAAACGATCTTACACATCGCATCGATGTGGTACTGATTCACCAAATCATGCAGGCCGTAGACCGCACGCAGTGGCAGAATCAGGGTGAGCACCATTCCAAATCCGGAGAAAATTGCACCCGCAACAAAGTAAGGGGGGAAGATGGTAGTGTGCCACCCGGGGAGAACCGACGCCGCAAAGTCGAACGAAACGATGGTATGCACCGAAAGCACCAGTGGGGTCGAGATACCCGCCAGAAGCAGGTAAGCCATTTCGTAATTGTGCCAGTGACGGCTCGAATTACGCCAACCCATGGCGAGTGTTCCGTAAAACACCCGGCGCCAAGCTGATTTTGCCCGGTCGCGGAGCGTTCCCAGGTCGGGAATCATCCCCATGTACCAGAACAGGACCGAAACCGTACCGTAGGTAGAGACCGCGAATACGTCCCATTCCAAAGGACTGCGGAAGTTTGGCCAAATCCAGTTAGAATTTGGAAGTGGGAAGAGCCACCAGGCGAACCAGACTCGACCGACGTGGAAAAGAGGGAAAATCCCCGCGCAAACCACCGCAAAGATGGTCATCGCCTCGGCAGTACGATTGATCGAAGTCCGCCAGCGCTGCTTCAAAAGACAGAGAACCGCGGAAATCAGAGTACCCGCGTGACCGATACCGATCCAGAAAACGAAATTGACGATCGCCCAACCCCAATTGACAGGATTGGCCAAGCCCCAGACCCCTACCCCGGCAGAAACCAGGTAGATCAGTCCCATGAGAGTGAAACTCGCCATGCCCCCGGCAATGGCGAATGAGATCCACCACCAGGTTGGGGTCTTTCCTTCGACGATCCCACAAACCTTCTCGGTCACCCAGTTGTAACTGCGATCGTTGAGAACGAGGGGACGCCGTGGCATATCGACGGGCTTCACCTTATCCAGGATGGCCGGTCGCGACGTGTTATCGGATGCTTCCGCTAAAGTTGGCATGTCAGGTCAAAAAATACTCTTCCGTTGTGTGTCAATGGGCGTGCGAATCACCGTGTGCGTTATGCTCTGAGTGATCACCGGCATGAGAGTCGTGCCCCGTGTCTCCGTGTCCGTCCTTGTGAGAACCGTCGTCGTGTCCCCCGCCGCTGTGATCATCTCCGTGTCCGGAACCGTGACCGTAGCGCTCTTCGTAGTCCATACGACCGAAGGGTTGCTCGTAGCGATACTTCTTGGGCATCGACGGATTCGGGTTGCGAAGCTTGGCGAGATAGGTCGTCCGTGGGCGGGTGTTGAGATATCCCAGAACAGCGTAGTCGCGGTCCGACTTCTTCCACTGGGATACTTCCGAATTCTCGTCGGAAACATCTCCGAATGAAATCGCATCGGCAGCACAAACCTGCTGACAAGCGACTTTAATCGTGCCGTCAGGAACTTTAATATCGCCGGAATCCCGGGCCTTCACCTTCTGGTTGATCTTGGCCTCTTCGATCCGCTGCACGCAGTAGGTACATTTTTCCATGACCCCGCGCATCCGAACCGTTACATCCGGATTCTTCTGCATCTTGATCGGTTTGGCCGGACCCGATGGTCCGAGAGGACCTTCGTAGAAATGGCCGTCCGACCGTTTGTTCCAATCGAAAAAGTTGAACCGGCGAACCTTATACGGGCAATTGTTCGCACAATAGCGGGTACCGACGCAGCGGTTGTAGGCCATAACGTTCAAGCCTTGCTCGTCATGAACCGTCGCGTTGACCGGGCAAACCGTCTCACAGGGAGCCAATTCACAATGAGTACACGCCATGCCCTGGAAGGACACCTGCACTTCTTCCGGAATACCGGTGTCGTCTTCTTCGCGCGAAGCAAAGTAGCGATCCAAGCGGAGCCAGTGCATTTCCCGGCCGCGGAGGACCTGGTCTTTCCCGACAATCGGAATGTTGTTTTCACTCTGACAGGCGACCACGCAGGAGTTACACCCCGTGCACAGGTTCAAGTCGATTGCCATCCCCCACTGCTGCGGAGCGGTGAAATCAGGAGTCTTGTAGAGAGAGCCACCGATTGGAATATCGGTCACCTTCTGCTGCAAAGGCATGTCCTTCGCATTGCCGTATACTGGCGGAGAGTGTGACTCCATCCCCATCTTCGCGACGAAATCCGGGCTTTCCGAATACTCTTCAGCCGTTCCCTCGCGGAGGATCGCACGCCCTTCCATTGACCAGTGCTCCTGGGTATTGGCGAGCGGGTAGACGTCATCCGTCAACTCAATCGTCGCCCCGGTAGTCGACCAGCGGTTGTTCGCGGTCATGGCCGGATAGGCGTCAAATCCTACCCCCTGCCCTACGGGTCCACAAATATCGCGTCCAAAACCGACGGGTACCACAACCGTGTAATTCGCCAGGCCGGGAAGAACATGGATCGGACCGCGCAATGTGGTTCCGTTGACCGTAAGTTCTGCAACCAACGCCTGCTCGCGGCCGCGTTTGAACTGGGCACTGTTGCGTTGAAGCTGGCCCGTTTCGGTCATCACGTTTTCGCTTTGGAAAATCTGATACCCGGTTTCCTTTTGAAGTTCCTTGGCCAGACGAGGGCTGATCAGGATCGCGTTGTCCCAGGTCAACTTCGTCATGGAGTCAGGACACTCCATCATCCAGCCGTTATTGGCGAAACGACCGTCGTAGGTGTGGTAACTCGGAGTGAAGAGGACCTCTAGATTCTTCGCGGAGATTACGCCTGCGGCCGGGGCCGGGTTCGCGTTGATCGCGGAGACCACTTTGGCACCCGCTGCGGAAGGCTTTACCTGATCGTACCCACTTTCAGGAAGAATCCCAACAGCGAGGAAGGTGTTGAAGCCAGCGCCACCGTTGCCGGATCGTTCCGCGTAGGTTTGCTGTACGATGGCATAGGGGTCCGTCTCCTTCTGCCCACAGAGGGTAGCGAGGATCTCCAGCTCGCTGAACGAGTCCATCAACGGCTCGATCATGGGCTGCACCGGAACGAGCGTGCCGTCCATAGTTTCCCCATCACCCCAGGTTTCGAGGTAATGTGGAAGCAGGATGTTGGTTCCCGCCGAGGCCGAAGTCTCGTCGTTCCAATAGCCAAAACGAATGATCTCACCCGCTTGCTGCTGCAACAGCGGCCAATCGAGATCGGCCGGGGCATTGAACACGGGGTTTCCACCCAAGATGAAGAGCTTATCCACCGCGCCTGCCTTCAGTTCCACCGCAAGATCGCTGATCGAGACGGCTGACGAAGAAGGAATCTTCAAGTAGCTCTGAGTGGTTCCGGGCGCACCCAGAAGCTCATTGATGAAGTAAGCGATCCACTGGACCCGATCTTCCGCACCCGGAGAAACCGCGAGAACGGAATGCCCCTTGTGCTCATTCAAGTCTTTTGCACAGGCGGCAACCCAATCGAGAGGAATAGACTCATCAACCGGCATACCCCGGACCAAACCGGAAATATCGCCGTTCCCGGTCGCGCCGAGTCGGAGTAGCTCCTGGGCCAAGGCGATCAAAAATGCTTCCTGCTGGGCAGAGGACAACCGCAGGCGGTGATCCGCAGCGGCACCCGTGAGCGTGAAATCACCTTCTACCACGTAGAGGCGGTTCATCTGATTGGCCTGCTTCGAGTTCTCGACCTTTCGCGCCCGGCTGAATGCGCGGGTGTACTCGGTCGATCCGGGATCCTTCCCGAGGAAGTCACTGCCTACCGACAAGACCCGACTCGATTTGGAAAAATCGTTGATCGCACGGACTGGTTGGCCCCAGTACGTTTCCGCAGCACGGTCAGCAGCCGAATAGTCGATGGGCTCATACTCGGCCCAAATTGCCTGCGGGTACTTCTTCTTCAGCGCGGCAACCAGCTTGCGACGACTGGGAGAAGTGCTCTTCTCGGCGAGAAAGGCAAAGCCCGCTCCCTTGGTGGAAGCCAACTGCCCCGACCATTCGGAGAAAAGATCGAGAACCGCCGCACGATCGAGAGTCTTCGACCCCCGAACATTGCGCTTCGCCCGCGAAGGATCGTAGAGATCCAAGACGCTGGCTTGCGTATAAATATCGGTCGCGCCGCCGCCGGCCAAGTAGCTCGAGTTTCCTTCGATCTTAGTGGGACGGGCCTCGTGCGTTTCCACCACCACAGGTACATTTTCCCATGCGGTTGGGCGGGAGGAGGAATAATACTGAGCAACCCCGGGAATGATATTCTCGGGCTGCTTCACGTAAGGCAAAATCTCGTGCTTCGGGCGTCGGCATCCGGTCAGTCCCACTCCGGCCAGACCGAACGAAGCGGCCATGATCTTCATGAAGTGACGACGGTTGACTCCTTGAATCTCCGATGCTCCCTGCGGAAACTCCCGCTCGGCCCATTCACGGAATGCCGGTGTTTCGGCGAGATCGTCGAGGCTCTTCCAGTAACGTGAGCCAGCTTTGCCCTCAAGGGCTTTGAATTCGTTATTCATCTGCTGCTTCATCGGTGGCATCCAGAGCAGGACTCCGGTGGGTTGACTTTCCAGTGCTGAACGAGTTCTTCACCCATCTCTAGCTGAGCCTTTTTCGACTCGGGCTTCCAGGTGAGATCGTAAACTTTGTCCAGTGGGCGAATGTGCTCCTCAGGGTTGCGGTGGCAATCCAAGCAAAATGCCATCGAAAATGATTTCTCGTGAGAGACCGTTTCCATCTCATCAATCTGCCCGTGACACTCCACGCAACTGATCCCCCGGTTCACGTGAACCGAGTGGTTGAAGAAGACGTAGTCAGGTGTCTTGTGGACACGGACCCACGGAATCGGCTCCCCTGTTGCGTAACTATCCCGAACCGGCTGCAGGGCGGGAGAGTCGGTCTGCACCATGGAGTGACAGGCCATACAGGTGTTGGTCGCCGGGACATTGGAATGCTCCGAACGGTCCACGAACGTGTGACAGTAGCGACAATCCAAGCCGACTTGGCTGACATGAATGTCGTGACTGAACGCGACGGGCTGCACCGGTTCATATCCAACACGCGCCCACTTCGGCGTCATGTAATAAGTAATACCGGCGATCACTCCGCCCACCACCAGAAGAAGACATCCGATGATTCGCAGAGGGGCGCGGTTAACCCAGGAAGGAAAAACGTTGGCCATGAGGTACTTTTAAGTTTCTCCCTCCGAACGCTCTACGCGACGTGGCGCAGGGCGGAAATAAGGGTTCGCGACAGGCTTCGACACTGAACCATTCTCTGGCCTTGCCGAAGCCCCTGTGCGGGCGAAGAGCATGACGACGCCAAATCCGGCTGCCAAGCGTCCTAGAAAGGATGACCGTTTCAAATCTCGGAGATCTCAGGTGGTTGAAATATAAGTGCGAAAGCCCCCCAAAAGAGTTGGGAGGCACCAAAAACTTCGCAAAACTTAGTCTCCCGCTTTCAGCACGCGCAACCCTTTTGTTCAAAGTTTTCTGAAAAAACTTGCGGATGAGACCTAATCTCAATATCAAGTGGCGGGATGATCTTTCGTTTGCTCCTGAATTGATCTCTCCTTCTACGAAATTCCCGGCTCTCACCGGTCGCGGGAAACGCGTTTTGGGTCAGTCGTAGACGCCCTCCCACAACCAATGCCCGGCCGGAAAACGGACAATCCGGCAATAAGTATTTCGCCCGCTCTGGACATCCCACTCTTCCCGCGACCACCGAGCCTTGGCATCCCACCAATCACCGGAAATCCGCCAAGGGCCGCGGACCGCGTGCAGCGTATAGGAGCGCCTTCCCCAGGAAAGCCGGACGGGGAGTCCCCCTTCGCACCACACCTGGACCGGGCGCGGAGGGCGGAAGCGCCTCAGGGAGGGTCCCATTTCCCGCCGGTAGAGGCTGTCCTCTTCCTCCACTCGGAATTGAAAGGTTGGTGGTTCGAGCCGATAGACGTCCGGGTGATGGCTCGTCCCCCTGACCGGCATACCCACCTTTTCCTCACCGAGAAATCCCTGCACCCGACCCAACGTTTCTTGAAAGCGAAAGGGATTCGCACCGGAGATTTCAAAAAAATCGCGCTGCCGGGGCAAGGGGTCACCTGGCTCGGCCTCCAAACCGATCCAACGCAATGGTGAATCGGTCCGGACTCCCGAGAGATAGCTCTCAATCATGGCAAACAGAGGGGCCACGCGAGCCGTCGCTTCGGGGAGCGTAAATCCATGCCCTCCTCTCGCTTTCTCTTCTGTCCGCCAAGACAACTCCAACGAGCGGGCCACACGGCCTGCGGCCTCCAGTGCGGCACAGACTTCCTCCAGGAGCCGCCGAATCACAAACAATGCCTGCTCCAAAGTTTCGAGCCCCTGATCCATCTCCATTTCGCTCTGAAAGACCGGATCTCCGACCACCCTCTTCAGCAACCGCGATCGCCTTCCTTTCATCGCCTCCCACAGAGCCACTCCCTCCGGCCCGAGGCGTCGTCCGATGTCCTCTTTCTCCAAGCGCACAAACGCCAGCAGATCATTCATCCCCCATTCTTTGAGGCTTCGACGTATCTCTGCCGGTAGGGGAACTTTGCTCGGGGCAAGCCCTCCAAAGAGCTCTTCATCCGTCTCCGCCCGCGTCACTATCGAGGCCCCCCATGATGCCCAGTACGCCCGCTCCGGGGTATTGGAGATTCCCACACTCACCGGCATCGCCGATTGCCCGGCCCGTTCCACGAGAGTCGCCGCAGTGGCGGAGAGATCCCTCACCCCCTCCAAATCAACAGTCACCCACCCGGGCTTCGTCACCTCGACGCAGGGAGCCAACCCAAACCCCAGAGCAACGAGCCAGCGCATCGCCGATTGCTCGGCCCTCTCATCCTTCTCCACTATCGAGAGAGAGCCGCAGCGGGCCAGAGCTCTCGTAGTCGACATTCCCGGCGAGATCCCCTGGGCACGAGCGGCCTGGTCGATACATTCGAGGACCGAACCTTTCTCACCGCTCACAGCCAATGCACGCGGGGCCGGTGGCAAGGGCTTCTCCATTCGCCTCAACACAGCGGCCAACGGAAAATCCGGGATGCGGATCGCAGCAAACACCGTGGACTACCCCGTCCCCTCGCTTCGTTCACTCGCCCCGGAGCTGTCCGCAGGAGTCAGCGAAACCCCGGACTGCAACTCCCCCCGCGGAGTCGTAAAACAATCGGGGAACTCCCAATTGACCCCCACTGTCCAGCGCCGGCCCGCGGCCGGAATCGTCACCGCGGGGGTCCCCAGGATCAGGCAAGCCCCTTTGCGGTTGGCCAGCCTCTGCAAGCGGTACCAGCGACTCAAGGGCTGCCTCCTCCAATCGTTCTCCTCCAAGAGGACACCATCCAGACAAACGAAAGGAAAATTCTCATCGCGCAGGACCGCGTCGGCCACCTGCAAGGCAGCCGGAAGTCCCCCTCCCCTCGCCCAGACAAGGTGCTGGGGGGCCTGCGCGAACGCCGTCACCGGATCGAGGCAATCCGAGGGATCGATCCACACCATCCGGATCCGCCGCCGCCGAGTCTCCTCCACCAAGCGCAGGAACACCTCCAAACTCCCCGAGACCCGCCCCGGAGAAGCGATCACCTGATGCAGCCCCGCGAGCTCCACGGCCCCAGCAGCCCAGTCTCCCAAACTCTCCGCATCGACACGCCCCCGCAGCCCCGCCTCCTGTGTGAAAGCCGAAGGAAATCGCGTACGCACTTCACGACAAATTTGGTCAAAAGGCTGAGACGGTGGGCGCATTTCCTGATAGTGATCTTTTGTTCACCTTCAAGACAAGCCCGAACCTCATCTTTCCCCTCGATTCTTTCGGCCCACGCTCTCGGTCGCATCGAGGTCTACCCTCCTGTCGAAGGAGCACCCGTACCCTCTCGGAGGAATTTCGCGGAACAGAGAAATGCCGAGTCAACGCCGTGAGGCCTCAGCCCCTCAATGCGGCCAACGTCGGAGAATCCCCGACCGACTGCCATTGATCCGGCGGACCGGCAAAAAGAAGACGCCCTCCCAAATCTCCACCTCCCGGCCCCAGCTCGACGACCCAATCCGCCAGGCGAATGAGATCGAGATCGTGCTCGATGAGGAGGATTGTATTGCCCGCGTTGCGCAGCCGATAGAGGACATCGATAAGCCGGGCAATGTCATCCCAGTGCAGGCCGGTCGTCGGTTCATCGAGCAGATAGAGCGTGCGCCCCTGCTCCCGTCGACTCAACTCGGTCGCCAGCTTCAATCGCTGGGCCTCCCCCCCGGAAAGGGTGGTCGCCGACTGACCGAGACGCAGGTATCCGAGCCCGACCTCCCGCAAGAGATTGAGCTTGGCCAGAATCGCGGGGTTCCGACTGAGGGCGTCGCAGGCTTCATCGACCGTCAATTCAAGCACATCAGCAATGTTGAGCCCCCGATAGCGCACCTCGAGGGTCTCCCGGTTATAGCGCTTCCCCCGGCAGCTGGGGCACTCGACATACACGTCGCTCATAAACTGCATATCAAGGCGGATGACTCCATCCCCCTTGCAACGCTCGCACCGCCCCCCGGATACGTTAAAACTGAAACGGCCGGGCGCATATCCCCTCACCTTCGCCAAAGGCGTTTTGGCAAAGAGAGAACGAAGCACCGAGAAAATACCGGCAAAGGTCGCCGGATTGGACCGCGGGCTGCGGCCGATCGCCGACTGGTCCACCTCGACCACGGTATCAAAATGCTCAAGGCCCCGAATCCCTCCGTGAGCTCCTGGAAACGACTTGGCCCGGTTCAACTTCCGGGCGGCTGCGGCGGCGAGAATATCGTGCACCAGAGTACTCTTACCAGATCCTGAGACCCCACAAACCACACTCAGTCCACCCACCGGAAAGCTGACATCGAATCCATCCAGATTGTGTTCCGTCGCACGAAGAACCTCAATGGACTCCTTCCCGGGCTTCCGCAGTTGCCGACGCTCGGCCAGCGTCTCTTTGCCGGACAAATACAACCCGGTGCGGCTCTTCTCCGATGCGGCGATCTCTTCCGGCCGACCGGAAAAGACCAATTCCCCTCCGAGGCTGCCGGCCCCCGGCCCCATCTCGACCAAGTAGTCTGCGGCCCGGATCATCGCCTCCTCATGCTCGACGACAACAACCGTATTTCCCCGATCCCGAAGGCGGTAAAGATTGGTGATCAATCGCTGAATATCGGCGGGGTGAAGACCGATGCTCGGCTCGTCCAAGACATAGATCACCCCCACGAGGCCCATCCCCAACTGGGTCGCCAAGCGGGCGCGCTGCGCCTCTCCCCCGCTAAGAGTCTGAAAGGATCGATCGAGCGTCAAATACCCGAGTCCCACCTCTTCCAGGAAGCGCAGGCGGTGGGCAAGCCCCTCAACGGCCTCTTCGACCAGCGCCCCCGCTGCACCGCGGATCGAGTCTTCCAACTGCTTCAACGCGGCCGATACCGAAAGCGCCAGGAAGGCGGGGTAAGAGGTTCCCTCGACAAGAATACTCCGGGGATAGGCACCCAACCGCTGTCCATGACACGCCGGACAGGGCAACCGCCTTTGGTAGGCGATGAGGCGAGCCCGAAGACCGTCACTGGTGGAGGTCCGGTAGGACTCTTCGAGGTCGGGAATGACCCCGGGAAAGGGCATCGAGACCGGCTTGCGATTGCCCGGGCCGAGCTTGAATGAAAATTCTGTTTCTCCGGAGCCGTGAACGATCAGTTCCCGGACCTCTGCGTCGAGATCCTGCCAAGGGGTGGCGGGGTCGAAGGGCAGCTGCTCAGCCAGTTGCTTCAAGAGCGCATTGCGCCGAATGATCATTCGCTTTGAGCCGATCCGCCACGGCTTCAACGCACCCTTTTTGACCGGGATCGTTGGATCCGGGACCAGCAAATTTTCATCGAAACGAAGGATCTCCCCGATCCCTCCGCACTCCGGGCAGGCTCCGTCCGGATTGTTCCAAGAGAACAAACGCGAAGACGGGGCTGGGTAGACCTCGCCACAGATCTCGCAGGAATGCGCTTGGCTCAAAAGAATCTCCCTCCAGGGAGCTTCCTTTGATTCCTGCACCAGAACGATGGCCCGCTCTTCTCCCTCGCCAAAGGCCAGCTCCAGCGAATCCGCGATTCTCCCCCGCTGGTCCTCCCGCAGCACGACCCGATCGATCAAAAGATCCAACTGCTGCTCACCACGCCCTCGATTCACGAGATCCGTTTCGTCCAAGCTCGCGATCCGGCCGTCAATCCGCACGCGGGTATAGCCCTTGTGTCGCAAGCTCTCCAGTTCCTCACGAATCACCGCCGGTTTTGCCTGCAACAAGGGGGCCAGAATTTGAATCCGGCTTCCTTCCGGTTCCTCAAATACCCGACTCAGGCAATCATCGATGGACCGCTGACTGACCCGGCCACCGTCCTTGGGACAAAACGGAACCCCCGCCACTGACCAAAGGACCCGCGCATAGTCGGCCACCTCCGAGATGGAGGCCACCGTGCTCCGCGGATTCGTGCCCTGCCCTGTCAGCTGCTCGATCGCGATCACGGGAGAGAGCCCCTCAATAAAGTCCACCTCGGGGCGGTCCATCTGATCGAGCAACTGACGGGCTTTGGGAGAGAGACTCTCCATGTACTTCCGGTAGCCCTCTGCGTAAAGGGTATCGAAGGCCAGTGACGATTTCCCCGACCCGCTCACCCCGGTAATCACCGTAAGCTGATTGCGGGGGATCTCTACATCGAGATTCTGGAGATTGTGCTGGCGAGCTCCCCGGATGCGGATGAAATCTTGGACTGACATAAAGCCAGCCAGTGTAGAGCCAACCACCCGGTTACAGCAACTCCTCTGCTACATTGATCCGCAAAAAGACGGGGCCCACGCACTACGCCCCCTCCCCAGAGGGATCCGCCTCCCCCATTCCTTCTTGCTATTCCAAGAAAACCAAACCACCCGATCCTCGTTCCATGGGCAGCTCTCCACACGACGGGTGCTAAAAATCGTTCTGGCAAACCGAGCCGATCCCCACTAGATCGATGAGATATGAAAGAACGGCCCGTACTCTACATCAAGCCTGGGTGCCCATGGTGCCAGGAAGCCCAAGTATTTTTTAACCAGCACGCGATCGACCTCGAGATCCTCGACGTCAACCGGGACAAGGCCGCGATGAACCGCATGGTCGAGATCAGCGGCCAAACGAAGACCCCGACCTTTGAGTTCGGCGATTTCATCGTCGCAGACTTCGACACCGATGAGTTCATGGCCGAACTCGACGAATTTCCCGAAGTGCGCCTGAAGCTGGGCATCGGTGACGACGAAGACTGATTTTTCGCTACATAATAATTCATGAAGACCCGTCTCCTCTCTCTCGCATCGATCCTTTGCGCCACCTTGCTCCATGCAGAGGGGCCAGATATCTCCTCTTGGTCAATCACGGTAAAAGGTGGTATAGCCTACCCGGTGCTGGGCGAGTTTTCCGGCAGCGCCGGGGAACAAACCTCGAGCTCAACCGATGATGAGGGCAACGTCACCACGACCGGAAACAATGCCAACATCAATTCCCTCAGCTGGGATGATGCCTTCAAGGACTTCATGAATTTTGCCGTCGAGCTGGACTTCTGGGAAGGTTCGTCGCGAAGCCTCTACTTCGGCGTCTCCCGCACCCAAGCCACCGGCAAGACCACCAATCTGGGCACCTACAACGGCTCGGGGGTCTCCGCTACCTTTTCCGATTACTCCGACGTCGGTCTTTATGCCGGCTTCCGCTGGGGTCTGGGTCAACCAGCTTCCTGGATCAAATCGCTGATCTCCGTCCAGGCGGGGGCTACGATCGTTGATGGTATCGACGCCCAGGTGACCAATATCCCGAATTACTCGAAGATTGGGATTTATAAAAACACCACGGCCTTTAGCGCCGGCGCCTTCGTCTCGATTATCATCACTCCGCTCGAATTCTTTGAGATCGGGATCGACAGTGGGTTCCAATACCAAACCGGGCTCGACGGCGATAATTCCCAACTCGAGCTCCTCGGCTTAAACGGAATCAATTCTGAGGGCCAACTCGGGTTAGTCCCCGTCCGCATCCTCGCCACGATCAAGTTCTAGTACGGACCTTCGCGGAGGACGCGATCCGGCCCGGGCTACCTCGATTCCGCCCGCAGGGTGTGCACCGAGATTTCCGCGGGTGCGTTGATGCGGTAGGGTAACTTGCAGCCTCCACAGCCATTGGAGGTATAGCCCTGGAGCCCCTGAAATCGCCACGCCCCGGAGACCATTGCCCGGGGTACCTTAAAACGCTTCGCGTGGGTGAACCGTCCGGGCAGTGCAACCTGGCCCCCGTGCGTATGACCGCTGAGCATGAGGTCGACGCCGAACTGGGACGCTTCCCGATAGACCTGAGGTGAATGTGCCAACAGGACGGTTGGAAGTTCCCTGGCTCGGCCCTCGAGCGACCGCTCAATCGAATCGGTCTGGTACTGCCGCGGATCATCCACCCCAGCCAGAACCATCCCCGCACCATCCCGACCGATCCACTCGGATTCGTTCATCAGCACCCGCACGCCCCGCCGTTCGAGATGTTCGGCGACGGCAACAATATCGTGGTTCCCCAGCACCGCGTAGGAGGGGCCAGGGAAAAGCGACACCAGGCGGTCCAACAGCGCGAGGTCCATTGATTCCTCTTCAAACACCAGGTCGTAGAAATCCCCCGTCAGGCACACCGCGTCATACTCCAGAGTTTCCAACGCCTGTTCCAACCGATCCAGGGTCCCCGGATCGAAATCCAAATGCAGATCGGACACCTGCAGGAGGCGAAATCCATCCATTTCTTTCGCCAGGCCGGAGAGGACCCACTCCCGTTCCACCCGCCGAATCGTCTCAAAATTTCTTCGCGCTCGTCCAGAGAGCAAAGAACACCGGATCAGAGTGCCTAAAATCCGGACAAATAGACGTCGATCGGCCAGGCCATCGGGATAGCGAAAAAGTGGCGCCATATTCAGCCGTAGCAACCGTTCACGGGCCAATCGATCCCTCACCGCAAACACCCCCATCCGGCCCGTCAACCCGGTGTACCATGGGGTATCGGGAATCACCGTAGATTCGATGTCTTTTGGGGTAGGAATTAGGGACTGCACACGAAAATTTCGGTTTTTTGTTGGACAATGGCAAGCGTTTGGACAACTGGATTTAGTTTTGCGAGATGCGTATTCACTTAATGAAATCTAAAATCCTCCGGGCGAAGGTCACGGATTCGGCCCTCCACTATGAAGGTAGCCTTGAAATCGACTCGGCCCTCATGGAGCGCGTCGGTCTGCTGCGCTACGAAAAGATTTTGGTCGGAAACATCGACAACGGGGAACGCTTCGAAACCTACGCGATCCCCGCCCAAAGCGGCTCAGGACGCATCTCCCTCAACGGTGCCGCTGCCCACAAAGGCAAACTCGGTGACCGCCTGGTTATTATTTCTTTCGCCGAGGTCGAGGCCGAGGAGGCCCCCTCATTCAAGCCCAAGACCATTACCATGGGCGACGACAACTTCACCGTGATCAAATCGACGAACACATGAGCTATAAACTTTTTATTCCCGGACCGATCCAGGTCTCCGACAAGACCTACAAGGCAATGACGACTCCGGTTGTCGGCCATCGCAGCCCCGATTTCGTGGCCCTGTACCAATCGGTTCAACCCGGTTTGCAGAGTCTCTTCCAAACGAAAGACCCCGTTTTCCTGAGCACCAGCAGCGCTTGGGGCATTATGGAGGGTTCGATCCGCAATCTTACGAAAAAGAAGGTCCTCAACTGCATGTGCGGGGCCTTCTCCGATAAATGGAATGATGTCTCGAAGCGCTGTGGCCTCGAGGCCGGTGCTCTCTCCGTCGAATGGGGCCAGCACATCGCCCCCGAGGATCTCCGCAAAGCGCTCTCCACCGGCGAGTACGATGTAGTGACCCTCGTTCACAACGAAACTTCTACGGGAGTCATGAATCCTCTCCCGGAAATCATGGAAGTTCTCCGCGACTTCCCCGATGTTTTCTCCATCGTCGATACGGTTTCCTCCTTCACCGCTGTGCCGATCCCCAAAGACGAGCTCGGCATCGACGTCATTCTGACCGGCTCACAAAAGGCTCTCGCCCTTCCACCGGGTCTGGGGCTCTTCTCGGTCTCCGAACGGGCCATGGAGCGGGCCAAGACTGTCGAGAACCGCGGTTACTACTTTGATTTCGTTGAATTCCTCAAGAATCACGAAAAGGGCATGACTCCGAGCACTCCAGTCATTCCTCTCATCAACGCCCTCAAGTCCAAGCTGGAAGATATCGAGGCCGAAGGACACGAAAACCGCTTCCAACGCCACGCCGATCTGAACGCCATCGTTCACGCATGGGTCGCCAAGAACGGGTTCGAACTCCTCCCCGCTCCCGAGTACGCTTCCAAATCTCTCAGTTGCATCCGCAACACCCGCGAGCTCGATCTCGCCGCCATCAACAAACGACTCAAGGATGAGTTCAAGATGGTCATCGATATCGGCTACGGAAAACTCAAGGGCAAGACCTTCCGCATCTCCAACATGGGCGATGAAACGGAAGAAACCATGCACGAGCTTCTCGGCAACCTAGACACCATCATTTCCAGCCAATCCTAACGGCCTGGCCCCATACTCCGGCATGAAGAAACTTGTCATCGCAGAGAAACCTTCCGTAGCCGGAGACCTTGCCCGTGTACTCGGTCGAGTCCCTAAAACCGGAGACTTTTACGAAAACGACGAATGGGTCATCAGCTCAGCACTCGGCCATTTGGTCGAGCTGAAGATGCCCCAGGAGATTGATAAGGCCTACAGCAAGTGGACCTTGGACAATCTTCCCATCATTCCCAAGAAGTTTGCCACCAAGCCGGTTGAGAAAACCAAGAAGAAGCTTCAGGAGCTCAAACGCCTGATGAAGCGTCCGGATGTCGGCGAGATCATTAACGCCTGTGATGCCGGGCGTGAGGGGGAGCTCATCTTCACCCTCATCGAAGAACAGGCAAAGGCCAAAAAGCCCGTCAAGCGGCTCTGGATGATGTCTATGACCCAGGATGCGATCCGGAGGGCGTTCGAGCAATTGCGCGATGGCGAAAGCATGCAACCGCTGCAGGACGCCGCACGCAGTCGCCAGGAGGCCGACTGGCTTGTCGGCCTGAATGCCACTCGTGGGGCAACCGTCACTTTCGGTCGCCGCGGAGGCACCGCCGCCAATGTCGGCCGGGTACAGACCCCCACCCTCGCCATGGTCTGCGACCGCGAGGTTGAGATCCGCAATTTCGTTCCCCGTCCCTACTGGGAGATCGTCGCCGACTTCTCTTTGGACTCGGGGAACTATCAGGGAACGTACCAGCGTCCCGGCTTCAAAAAAGACGAGACCAACCCACACGACCGGGCGTCACGTATCTGGGAAAAACCCGATGCCGAACGAATCGCCGATGAGGTTCGCAACGGGGGCCAAGCCTCCGTCAGCGAAAAGAAGAAACGTTCGAAGCAGGCGGCTCCACGACTCTACGACCTGACCACTCTCCAGCGGGAAGCCAACAACCGCTACGGGTTCTCGGCTGCCAATACGCTCTCGATCGCTCAGGCACTCTACGAGCGCCACAAGATGTTGACCTATCCTCGTACGGATTCGCGAGCTCTCCCTGAGGACTACGCAAGCTCCTGCCGGGATGCGATGGCGCAATTGCCCGACACCTACAAGCCGCACGTCGATTTCGTTCTTTCGGAGAACCGGATCAATCCCAAGGACAAACGGGTTTTCAACAACAAGCAGATCAGCGATCACTTTGCGATCATCCCAACCGACCAAAAGCCCCGCTCTCTCAATGACGCCGAGCAGAAGATCTACGACATGGTCGTACGCCGCTTTCTCGCGGTCTTCCACCCACCGGCAGAGTACGACGTAACCACTCGTGAAAGCGTTGTCGCCGGGCACACGTTCCGCACCGACGGTAAGGTACTCGCCGAGGCTGGATGGCTCGCGGTCTACGGTAAAAGTGGTGGTGCGGCGGATACAATTCCTGCACTCCCCAAGGATCAGGCCCAGCCAGTCTCAGTCGATGTCGGGTCGGTCGAGGTAAAGGAGGACGAGACTCGCCCCCCACCCCGCTACACGGAAGCCACTCTGCTCTCCGCAATGGAAAATGCCGGGAAGCAGGTCGAGGACGACGATTTGGCCGAGGCCATGCGGGAACGCGGTCTCGGAACTCCTGCTACGAGAGCTGGTATTCTCGATAATTTGGTCTACCAAAAGTATCTCGAGAAAGACGGAAAGAACCTCCTGCCGACGACCAAGGGTGAGGCACTCATCGACTTTCTCCGCGCCTTTAATATTCAACACCTGACCAGCCCTGCCCTTACCGGAGAATGGGAATACCGCCTCAAGCAGGTGGAAGAGGGTCAGCTGGGCCGCGAGGAATTCATGAAGGGGATCGAAGAGATCACCCGTCAGATTACCGATGCCCTCAAGAACCCTCCCCCTCCCGTAGAGTCCTCGCTCAAGTCGATTACCAATAACGAGCCTCTGATGGAGAATTTCAAATCCTTCGTCTCGACGGATACGGTCTCGGTCAACAATCGGAAGATTCCGGCCCTCCAGGTCAACAAGGTGATCGGCAACCGCGCGATTCCGGAGGAAGAGATCGCCGAACTGCTCGAGAAAAAGCAGATCGGTCCTCTCGACGGCTTTCGCTCGAAGACAGGCAAAACCTTTTCCGCCCTGCTCAAACTGGTTCAGAAGGACAATGGTTCCTGGCGCTGCGAACTCGACTTTGGCGATTCAGGAGGAGGCGAAGCGGGCGAGGTCGATCTCACAAATGCAGAGGTCGTCGGTGATTGCCCAATCTGCGGCGCACCCGTCCATGAGGCGCCAAATGCCTATATCTGCGCCGAACGCGCAAAGGATCGCGACAACTGTGAGTTCCAGTTTGGTCGCAATATCCTCAGCAAAACGATCGAGCGTCCTGTCTTCCAAAAACTAATACAGGACGGAAAGACCGAGTTGATTCAGGGCTTTGTCTCCAACCGGACCAAGCGAAAATTCGACGCCTTCCTGATCCTCAAAGAAAAAGGAAAGCTCGGCTTCGAGTTCCCACCTCGTCCAGCCAAGAAAGCCGCTAAGAAAGCGGCGAAGAAGACCACAAAGGACAAGTAAGCGCCCAAGGGGCCCCCTTCCCCTGTTGACTGCTCGAAGGATTCAACACCGGAGACTGCCCCTCTTTCGACTCCTTTACCCGGGGAAAACCGGGTAAAGGCGGAGCCGGGGTCCACCTGCGGGTGGATGCTACTGGCAGTCGTTTCTGCCCTGCTGAGTCTGGCAGCAGGACACGCCCCCCGCGGGCAGAACAGATGCTGCTTGGGCGGTCCTACTTGACGCCACAAGCTTCGTCGATCTGCGCCAACTCTTCTGGAGAGAAAGGCGCCGCGGATACTGCTTGAAGGTTTTCCAAAATCTGTTCCGGCCGGCTGGCACCAATCAGCGCCGAGGCGATCGCAGGCTGCCGCAACACCCAGGAGAGAGCCATTTGAGCGAGCGACTGACCACGTGCATCGGCGACAGCAACGAGCTTTCGCACTTTCTCAATATTTTGGTCCACGGCCTTTTGCTGCAGGAAGCCATGTGACTTGGCAGCGCGCGAATCGTTCGGAACGCCCTCGAGGTATCGATTGGTCAACATACCCTGGGCCAATGGGCAGAAGGCAATCCCCCCGATTCCTTCGTCGCTGAGAACCTCCAGCAAGCCGTCTTCGACCCAGCGTTCCAAAATACTGTACTTGGGCTGGTGAATCAGGCAGGGGGTGCCCAAATCCCGCAAGACCTTGGCCGCCATCCGCGTCTGCTCGGGGTTGTAGGAAGAGATCCCGACATACAGAGCTTTGCCTGAACGAACCGCGTGGTCCAGCGCGCCCATGGTCTCCTCGATCGGAGTATTGGGGTCCGGGCGGTGCGAGTAAAAGATGTCAACATAGTCGATCCCCATGCGATCCAAACTCTGATCCAAGCTCGACAACAGATACTTCCGCGAACCCCAGTCCCCGTACGGTCCCTCCCACATGTGATATCCAGCCTTGGTAGAGATGATCAATTCGTCCCGAAGGCCGACAAAATCACTCGCGAGGATCTTACCAAAATTGCGCTCTGCTGAACCCGCCGAAGGGCCATAGTTATTGGCCAGATCGAAATGGGTAATCCCGTGGTCGAATGCGGTGTGAATCATGGACCGGGCGACCTGAAAATCGTCCACGTCCCCAAAGTTGTGCCAAAGCCCCAGAGACAACTCCGGTAGCTTCAAGCCGCTGCGTCCACAGCGACGATAAGATGCATTTTTGTAACGGGATTCAGCAGGAGAATAAGCCATAAAACCCTTTCTAAGAAATCGCCCACCCAAAGGCCAGATCAAACCGAGCGGACCTCTGTCTCGCTGTTGGCTTCAATCAAAACTCTCGCACAATGAGTGCGAGATCTCTACCTTCTTCTGCTTCGAGGTATGTCAGACAAACTTACAGAAATCATGGCGCACAAGCGCATCGAGATTCGCGACCGGATCCGCCCTGTCCGAGACGAGGAATTAGCTCGTTTCGGGGCACGGGGGGGCAACCGCCTGCGCAACGCTCTGCGCGATAGCGAAGAATTGGCTGTGATCGCCGAGGTCAAACGGCGCTCCCCTTCGGCTGGCGATATCTCCGCCGAGCTCGACGCGGTAGAACAGGCCCGCCGCTACATCAACGGCGAAGCCGATGGTCTCTCGATTCTTACCGATGAGAAGTACTTCGGCGGCACGCTCAGAGACCTATGGGACGTCACCGATTTCATTCGAGACCGCAACCGCTCCACCCCCTGCCTGCGAAAAGATTTTATGGTCCACCCGATCCAGGTCCTCGAAGCGGCCGAAGCCGGGGCATCCGCGATCTTGCTCATCGTCCGCGCCCTCTCGATCGATGAACTTCGACAACTGCGGGCGGCGGCTGACCTGGCCGGACTCGACAGTCTCTACGAGGTGCATTCCGAAGGTGAGCTCGAAACCGCTCTCTCCCTCGACCCGAAGATCGTTGGCGTCAACAACAGGGACCTCTCCCGCTTCGTCACGGACTTGGCTCTCTCTGAAGAATTGATCCCGCAGATCCCGGATTCCATCGTCACGGTCAGCGAATCCGGCATCTTTACCGGAGTTGATGCAGCGCGCGCCCGCGAAGCGGGTGCCGACGCCATTTTAGTCGGTGAAGGACTCGTCAGGGCCGAAGATCCAGCGGCCCTGATCCGCGAGTTCAAGGAGGCCTAGCCCTCAATCCCGATGGCCGTCGATTCACCCAGTCGCGTACGAACCGTTCTAGACGAATTGGGCATTCGCCCCGAGAAGCGTCTGGGGCAAAATTTTCTTTGCGATGGCAATTGGATCCGCAAGGCCGTCGAGGCCCTTCCTCCCGAGGCGCCGGTCGTGGAGGTTGGCCCGGGTATCGGGGCCCTCACGACGGTCACTCTGGACAAAGGTCATGAGGTCTGGGCGGTGGAGATTGACCCCCGACTCTGCCGCTACTTGGAGCGAACCTTTACCGGCCAGCACTTTCACTTGCTCGAGGGCGATGCAGTCTCATTCCCAGTCGCTCATTTCCCTGCGAAAAATGGAGAGTACACCCTGCTTTCCAACCTACCTTTTGCCATTACCTCACCGTGGATCGACAAACTACTGAGTCCTGCCAATCCACTGCCTAAGACGCTCGCGTTAATCCTCCAGAAAGAGGGAATGGATCGCACCTTGGCCAGTCCCGCGAGCAAGGCATACGGGCCCACAGCCATCCGTATGGCACTGTCCTACGACTTACAAAGCTGTGACGCGGTGCCCCGCTCGTCCTTTTTTCCTCAACCAACGATTGAATCCCGCTTCGGGGTCTGGATCCGCCAGAATGATCCCCGCCTACTCGACGCGGAAGACGTAGCTCTGCTGCGCCGTTTCTTCGGCCAACGCCGCAAGATGATTCGCCAGGGGATGAAGCAATGGTTGACCGAGGAGGTACTCCAGCACTGGGTCGAACTACTCGCTGAACAAGGGATGGATTCGACGGCACGGGCCGAATCGATTTCTCCCGAATTGTGGTGGAACCTGCTGAAGGCCAGCTCGCCAAAGAGTTCTCGATAGTTGCTACGACGCTTCGGCTTTGCCGGCGATTCGATCCATCCAACTGGTCCAAGTTGGCCAGGTTCTCTCCGCCGCCTGCTTCTGCAAATCCGCCAGTAGTTCCTCGTTGTTCAAGAGAGATCGAATACCAGCGGCTAGGTCCTCGCTGCTGCTCACGTCGACGGTCAAACACCCACCTCCAGCAGCGACCTCCCCCACCGCTCCAGATCCTGCACAGACACAGGGCTTTCCCCGTATGAGGGATTCCGCGACAGGTAACCCGTAACCCTCGGCCAACGACGGGAAGGCGGTGAACAATGACTCCGAGTACAGCTGCTCCAACTCTTGGTCAGACACCTGCCCGCGCCATGCAATCGCCAAGCCGTTCTCCTGAAGCGAGCGAACTCGATCGGAAATCTCATTCTCATTCTTCGCCCGTTTCCTCCCCACAATCTCGAGGCGGAAGGAGAGCCCTTCTGCCCACAAAATTTCTGCCGCATCGAGCAATCGGGCGTGATTTTTGCGGGCTTCCAGCGTGCCGACGCAAAGAATCATCGGAGGCGTGGTGACGCTCTGTTCTTGCCAGGGCTCCCCGTATATTGGCCAAGGCATTACCTCGGGACCGGCACCCACAATACCCGCCTCCGATTGAAATCGATGCCACTCGTCTGCCGTAAAACGAGAGGGGCAGATCACCCGCTCAACGAGGCCAAGGAATTTGAGATACTCGACGAACCCCACTGAACGCGAGGGAGCGGTCCACTGCGGACTGCTCCAACTGAGTAGGTCGTGACAGACCGCGGCCATTTTGATCTGCCGCCTTCCAGTCGCAGCGAGGTCGTCGAGGTAGGCCAGACGCTCCCCGTTGGGGATCTCCGGAATCAATAAGAGCGAGCGATCTGATTCCCCGAGGAAATCGACCTCCCACTTCTTCTCCCAACGATCCAGAAAACGGGACAAGCCCTTTCGCCGATGAAGACCCTTGGAGAACACTTCGAACAATCGGCTGCGCTCGCTGCGGGTTGGGGCGCGAAAAGAACTCCCACCCCAGACGACCGGGATCCACTCCTCCCCCCGGACCGCGCCGAAGAGGACAAGACTCCGAACCACTCGCTGAATGCCCGTATGGTGGAGCGTGTTGGCGGTGTCGGTCGCATCGATATAAATTCTATCCATCGGGCATTCCTGTTTTCCGCAAAGCATTCGCCCGCTCTGTCATCCATCGAGAAGGTTGTGATCGCAGACCGGATGCCAAGAGCAAGGCATCCAGGGTCTTTCGCCCGTTCAGCCGCCAGGGTGTGGTCGCATGACGCCGCAAGTAATGGCGGGGCCAGTCCACGAGTCCCCAACCTTCGGCGCGGTCTCCCCAACGCGCTAGGAAACGGCGAATATTTCCCGCGTCCCTGTCCTTACGACCCGGGCTCGAGCTCACCCAATGGCCGACCCGGCTCTCAAAGGCGACGCGATTGTCATAGCCTGCCTCCCCCAACCGCAAGCAGAGATCGATATCTTCAAATCCATTCCGATACTCCTCATCAAACCCTCCGACCGAGTGGAAGGTTTCTTTTTGAATCAGGCAGCAGGCAGCGGTCACCGCTCGAAAAGATCGAAGGCCTTTGTTCGGTACCCGCCGATAGTTCTGCCCCCAGTGCTCCGGAATTCCCCACGGCGAAAATACAATCCCCGCGTGATCGATGAGGCCGGTGTGCGCGTTGTATTGGACATTTCCAATCATACCCGCCTTACCACCTTCCAATCCCTTCAACATCGGCGCGGACCAGCCGGGGTGGAGAACGAGGTCGTTGTTGAGAAAGATGAGAACCGGCGCCCTGGCCATCCCGGCCCCGCGATTGTTTGATCCGGCAAACCCCAGGTTCTCCTCGTTCAAACAGACGCGTACGTTCGATCGGTCAAGCTCGCTTAAAAACTCCCTCGTCCCGTCCTCACTCCCGTCGTCGACCAAGATCAATTCGTAGCGGACTCCGGCCAAAGTTCGGTCCAACTGCTCGAGATAGGTCCGAGTGAGATCCAGTCGATTGTAGAGAGCCGTGATGATCGAGACATCTGGAGCCGCCAAAGACATACTCTGTGGTGCAGAACCCGCTGGTCTCGCGCTCCCGCCTGCTCAGGCAGGGATCAATGCCCGCAAGTAGTCTGCGTAGGAGGTCTTCCCGAGGGCTCCTGCCAACTCTTCCAACTGCGCGGAATCAATCCATCCGTTTCGAAACGCGATCTCCTCAATACAAGCAATCTTCAACCCTTGGCGCTGCTCGATCACTTGAACAAAAGATGCCGCGGAGTGAAGGCTATCGTGAGTACCCGTATCGAGCCATGCGGTACCACGGCCCATGACTTCCACGCGAAGGCGTTCGTCCTCGAGGTACAACCGGTTGAGATCGGTAATCTCCAATTCGCCCCGCGGGCTCGGGCTCAGAGAGCGAGCCATTTTGCAAACGTCTCCTTCGTAAAAATAGATACCGGGAACTGCAAACCGCGACTTCGGCTCGGTGGGCTTTTCTTCCAAGCTGACCACCCTGCCATCCGCATCAAACTCGACGACCCCATAAGCGGTGGGATTCGATACTTCGTAGGCAAAAATCACCGACTCATCCGAGTCGGCCGCGTTGCGGATCGCCTCCGTGAAATTTCCGCCGTAGAAGAGATTGTCTCCCAGGACCAAGGCGGCAGGTGCACCATCGAGAAAATCTTCTCCGATCAAAAATGCCTGTGCCAGCCCCTCTGGACGTGGCTGTTCCTCGTAGGAGAAACTCATTCCCAACCCGGAACCGTCGCCCAGCAATTTGCGGAACAAGGGTAGATCCTCCGGTGTTGAGATGATCAACACATCCCGAATTCCAGCCAGCATCAAAGCCGACAGCGGATAGTAGATCATCGGCTTATCATAAACGGGCATCAACTGTTTACTCACTGCGCGGGTCAGTGGATAAAGTCGCGTTCCCGAACCCCCGGCGAGGATGATACCTTTTCGTTGCTTTTGGGTAGTCATGAGAAGGCCAGCATTGCCCGAGCCTCTTCCCGCGGCAACCGTTTTTCACTCCCCTTTCGTCAGAGAGATTCTTCCAAATCGCTGGCTTCTGCAGCCCAGACCGCCGCCCCAATAATCCCCGCTTTGTTCTTCGTAGTGGCGTGCTTGAGCTCGCAGCGCGACCGGATCAGATGTTTCACGTCAGGAAAATTCTTTGCGCCCCCGCCGCCCACGATGACCAACTTCGGCCAGTAGAGGTTTTCCAAATGGGCGAGAAACTCCGTGAACCTTGCCGCCCATTCCTCATCCGAGATACCGTCCTTCTTCTTGGCCGATTCCGAAACGTAGGCCTCGGCCTCCATTGGCTTTCCGAAAAACATTCGCCCAAACTCCGAATTCTGAACAAGGACGCCATCCGATATGACGGCAGAACCCAGCCCCGTACCGATCGTAAGCAGAATCACCGTTCCATCGACTCCTTCGCCAGCACCAAAACGAGCCTCCGCCACTCCCGCAGCATCCGCGTCGTTCACCACCCGCACGGGTCGGCCCACTCTCTTTGAGAGGACGTCTTCCAGTGGATAACCCAGCCAGTCCTTGTGCAGGTTCTGGGCGGTGAGCACCCAGCCGTCGCGAACGACTCCGGGAAACCCGACTCCGATAGGAGAAATATCTCCAAATGGCTCAATCGCCTCAACACAGGCGTTGATCACTGCTTCGGGAGTCGCCGGGCGCGGGGTGTCTATACGCTTCCGTTTCGTCGCGGTGCGACCTTTCGAAAGATCTACAACAGCAGCCTTAATGCGAGAGCCACCGATATCTATTCCAATTGCTTTCATAGTTGGAGGGGGTTGTTTCCCATCATCCAAATAGAATAAGCCCCCAGTGACCAGTGGAAACCGAACCGGACGAACTCCCAAAAAAATGGCCCCCCACCCTATGGGGCGGAACCGCCTAAATCAGTATACGGAGGGGTGCGGACGAAGGGAATGTCGGTTTCCCGACAGGTTACGGTGTCCGCCCACTAAGAAGGTATGAGGCCGACGAGGGCTTCAGGCGGGCATTGTCGTCGAAGAGAAAACTTTATCCATCCTTTGGTGGAGCTCGCTCGCTTTGACAAAAGCCTACTTTTACCAAGAATCGTCCTCAATCGGTACAGTCGCCATCGCGATTCCGAGCCAAATCACGACATGCTGCAAATCCTACTCTTCCTCTGGTTCCTCACCCATCTCGCTGGTTTCGCGGCAATCGTTCATCTGCTGCTATCCCGAAAGCGTACGACTTCACTCGTCCTGTGGACGCTGTGGCTGTTATTTCTCCCAGTCCTCGGGATCCCGCTGTATTTTACGTTCGGCTCCGACACGATTCGACGGCGCTCGATTCCTTCCCACCCCGCGGGCGAATACCTGGCCAACCAGAAAAAGTCCGTCGGACCCGCGGAAACAGTCCCACTCCTTGAGACCGTCTCCAACCTCTCCGGAAACACGCTGACCCGCGGCGCCAATATCGAGCTCTTGCCCGATACCACTTCCTACTATCCTCACCTGATCCAATCCATCGAGAACGCCAAGGATTACATCCATTTCCAAACCTACGTCTTTCGCATGGACTCCGCCGGCGATCGCATCCTAAAGGCACTTTGTGAGGCAGCCGAGAGAGGAGTGGAGGTGCGGCTGCTCGTGGACGAGATCGGATCCGCTTCGACTCGGACCCGCTACTTCAACCCTCTCGTCGCCGCGGGGGGGAAGTTTAGCTGGTGCATGACGATTCAGCCGCTGCGCAATCGATATTTCTTCAATCTGCGCAATCACCGGAAGATTCAGATTGTCGACGGGGAGATCGCCTATGTCGGCGGAATGAACTTCGGAACTGAATATGAGGGAAAATCAAAGGATGTAGGCCCCTGGCGCGACATGCAGATGGCCATTCGCGGTTCGGTGGTCGACGCCCTCCAAAGCGTTTTTGCCACTGACTGGACGTTCGCCACCGAGGAATGGTTGAGCGACTCCCGCTATACCGGCCGCTCCACCGAAGAGTCGAAGATCCCGGTCACCGTGGTCAATAGCGGCCCCGACGAACCTGATCGTTCCTTCCTCAAAACGTTCATCCTCGCCTGCAACCACGCCAAGGAACGCTTGGATATCTTTACCCCCTATTTTGGACCCGAGGATTCGGTCATCCTCGCGATGCAGCTCGCCGCTCGGCGAGGGGTGCGGGTGCGCATGCTCATTCCCACTCCCAACGAGCACCAATACATGGTCGATATCGGCCGCGCCCACTACGAGCAATTGATGGAAGACGGCGTGGAGATCTACGAATACCACCAAGCGGTCCACCACGGGAAGGTGTACCTGATCGACGACAATCTCTTCGTCCTCGGGTCAACAAACCTCGATGCCCGCTCCCTTCGAATCAATTTCGAAACCACCCTCCTCATCGAGGATCGGAAAACGCTCAAAGAGCTCGATGAGCACTACAAAATCTTCTTCGAACAAGCCGAACGGATCGATCTAGAACAGTTCCGCAATCAACCTCTCACGGACAAACTCAAACAAGGAATCTCACGCCTATTCGTACCGATTCTATGAACTTCCGCCTAGTCAGCCTCAATATCCAAAACCGCCTTGGCGAAACCAAAGCGAGCCTGCGGATACGCATCAAAGAGATCGCCGAGCAGCTCATCGCCCAAAGCCCCGATGCGATATGCCTCCAAGAGGTAGTGCCCGAAGCATACCCTCTTCTCCTCGAGGCCATTGATCCGAAAGATTCGGTCTTCTATCCGCGCGAAGATGGGACCCACACCGGCGAGGGAGTTCCCATTCTGCTACTCGGCGACGAGTTCTCGGTGTTCCGATCCGACCGCTTCTGGCTTTCGCCCACTCCCGACCAACCTTCGATCGGCTGGAAAGCCCGCTGCCACCGCCTGGCGGGTGTCCTCGGTCTTCACCCCGCAGAGGATCCGTCTGCCCGCATTTGGCTGATCAATCTTCACCTCGACCACAAAAGCCGGGAATCCCGCCGGAGGAGCCTCCAACTGCTCCAACAACGCCTGACTCAATACGACAGGGGTCAAAATGATCATTTTGTGATTTGCGGAGACTTCAACATGCGACCGCGCGATCCCCTCCTCTCGAAGCTTCTCACCGGCCCTCCCCCTCTTTGCGACGCCTCCTCCACCGATGGCGGAATTGACACCAGCCAGACCTACCACGGCTGGAGCCCCCTCCGGCTGGGCCGGGGGCGTCTGGACTACTGCTTTTACACCCCGACCCTCCATTGCGATCACTACGAGGTCGTGCCCGCGGAGAAGGATTGCAAACGCCTTTCCGATCACAACCTCCTTCGTATCGACTTCTCTTCGGCGGGGGACTGACAGTAAAACGCACCGTTCGCGGGGTTGAGATTTGCAGAACAGACCAAATCCAGCTTGTCTGCTACCCGTGGCTAGAAAAACAAACGGAAAATTGTGGGCGGAATTTGTCCGCAATGGCGGCAACGCCTCCAAGTCGTCTTCCGCGCCACAACGAATCGACCGGCGACCGGCCGATGGTGTCATCCTTGGCGTAGACCCGAGTCTGCGAGGGACGGGAATCGCGGTTCTCGAGACCAAGGGCAAGGTGGCCACGCTTCTTCACTCGGAGGTATTCCGGTTCCCCGCTTCCTACAAAACGGAGGGCTGCATCGGCGAAATCTCCCGCCGCATCGATCGTGTGCTGCAGGATTTCCCAGTGAAAATTGCCGCGATCGAAGAAGCCATTTACGTCCAAAACTACCGCACAGCCCTCACTCTAGGGGCCGCCCGGGGTTCGGCGATCGCCGCGATGGTTCTGCGCGGAGTAGAGATCAATGAGTACCCTCCCCTGAGAATCAAGCAGGCCGTCGTTGGCTACGGGCGGGCCAGCAAAGAACAACTGCGCAGCACTCTCATCCAAATGGTGGCAGGGGTTACCGAGAAGATTTCTCTCGATGAATCCGATGCTGTCGCGACGGCAATGTGTCATTGGTTGACTTCCCAACGAAAGCTGACCGTCAGCTAGGCTCGGACTCGGCGAATGACCATGTACCTCCGCCGGGGAATCCTCTCTCAATGGGCAGGGATCGTCGCGTTTCACGTCTTCGCCATATCTCTCTGCGCCGACGAATCGACCCCGCCACCAGAGGAAGCGGACCCAAATACCGAACGGCCCCAGCGGATTAGCAGTCGGGCCCCCGAACAGGGAGAGGTCGCCGAGGATGAAAACGACGGGTTACTCGAAGGGGCCGACTACGACTATCTCGACGATACAAAAAACCAGGTCTACCTCACGTTTGCCGAAAACCTGCAGATCCTCGACAGCGTTCTCTCCGGGGGGATCGAGCTCGACGATACCACTTTCGAAAACCATTTCCGCCTCCTTCCCTACCTCGTCTACGATGAGAGCGACTCGAGCGACTTCGCATTGAAACTGGACTACTCCGCATCGATCCACCTTCGCCGACTGCAGAAGAAGCTGCAGATCATCATCGACAACGGGGACCTCGCGCCACTCCCGAGCACGCAGCCCGACGAGGAGGATAGCGACCCCCAGATCGGCCTCCAACGTCTCATCCTGCGCCACACGTCCGTCAAGCTCGGGGCCCAGGTCCGGTGGCCTCCCGTCCTCTATGGCATCGTTTCATGGAGCCACCCTTTCACTCTCCGGCAGTGGCAGATCAACCCCCGCTACGATGTATTTTATCAGACCAATGATGATGGGTTCGGCACCGGGGGAAATCTGCAAGTGGGTCGCTGGTGGGACCAAAACACCTTCGCCCTCGACAGCGGATTTCGGATCACCGAGGCCACGGAAGGTATTGAGTGGGCCTCGGCCGCTACGCTCGGCCATGTGATTCGGCTCATCGACCCCCAGGACCCTCAACCTCTCGTATCCGCGCGCGCCTACAATGAGGGGATCAACCTGATCTACCGTATTTCGGGTCACATCAGCGGCCACAAAACTATCGACGAGCACCAGGTCATTTTGAACTACCGGTATCCGCTCCGCAAAAACTGGCTGTTCCTATTTGCCAGTCCCGAAATCAATTGGCAGCGTTCCAACAACTGGGCACCCGAGACTCGTATCCGCGTCGGCGTGGACATCCTTTTCTGGGGGATTACTCATTGAGAAACTGAGCAGGTTCAGCGGACCCCACCGCAGCAGCCCCCTGCCCAAGTCATGATGAAGCGCTTCTCGGCACTACGCCAAAATGGGCGCTTCTTCCATCGGTTCCTCGACAACGAGATTCCCGACGCTCGGCTTGAGGGGGTAGCGGAAGAGACGTCCTTCATAATTTCTCAGAACGATTTCATCCTCGGTTACCTTCTCCACGTAATCCGGATTGATCGGGATCTTCCCTCCACCTCCGGGCGCATCGATCACAAACTGCGGTATCGCGTATCCGGTGGTGTTCCCACGCAACGAACGAATGATCTCCACACCTTTCTCGACCGATGTACGGAAGTGAGCACTACCCGTGATCAAATCACACTGGTACAAATAATACGGCCGCACACGCATCATTAGCAGCCGGTGCACCAAGGATCGGTAGATCTCGGGATCATCGTTCACTCCCTTCAGGAGAACCGACTGATTTCCGATCGGAGTCCCCGACATCGATAGGCGTTCACAAGCCCGGTAGAGCTCTTCCGTGCACTCCTTTGGATGGTTCACATGGATACTCAACCAAATCGGTCCGTGTTTGCGAAGGATTGCGCAGAACTTATCGTTCAAACGCTGCGGCAAGAAGACCGGGATCCGGCTGCCGATCCGGATAAATTCAACGTGGGGAATCGCCCGCAAGCGACCGAGTAGGTAATCGAGTTTGGTGTCGCTCAGAAGCAGCGGATCACCCCCGCTCAACAGCACATCCCGAATCTCGGGGTGGTTCTCAATATATTCGAGGCCCGCTTCAAAACTGGGGTGAAAGTTATAATCCTGCGCGTTCGAGACCAGGCGACTCCGGGTACAATAGCGACAGTACGAGGCACACCGATCGGTGACCAGGAACAGAACGCGGTCTGGATAGCGGTGCACGAGGCCCTTGACCGGCATAGTCGACTCCTCCCCGACGGGATCGAGCAACTCCTCCGGTGCGATTCGGCTCTCCCCGCCGCGCGGGATCATCTGCAAACGCACTGGACAGTTCGGATCCTCTGGATCCAGCAAATTGAAAAAATATGGAGTGATCGCCAGCGACAATTTGTGTTGGGCAAACTGAACCCCTGCTTTCTCATCAGGGGTCAGGGTCATATACTTCTCCAGCTCCTCTACCGATGTGATACGATTCTGGAGCTGCCAGCGCCAGCTCTTCCACTTTTCCTCCGGGACATCTGACCAGTGCCCCTGGCCTTTAAACCATTTTTCACGGCGATCGTGTGGATACATAAAATTACTTTCTAACTCTTATTCTTAAAAAAGGAGACGGTATAAAGACATCCCCTGAAAGTCAAAGTCTCGGGAGATTTCGCTCTTCGCCATGCGCGAATCTCAGTGCGATTTGAAATTCCCCTGCAAAACCTGCGGTTTTTTCTTTGCGCCCGACACCGCAAGCGATCACAAAGACCAACATGGAATATCAACCTGCGGTTTTTGCCCTCGAGGACGGGAGCTGTTTTTATGGCATCGCTTTCGGCGCCAAAAAAACGGTCGTCGGTGAGGCCGTTTTCAACACGAGCATGACTGGCTACCAGGAAATCCTTACGGATCCCTCATACTTTGGTCAGATCGTAACGATGACAGCGCCTCAGATCGGGAACTACGGTGTGAACACGGATGATATCGAATCCGATCTGCCGCAAGCCAGTGGCTTTGTCGTGCGCGAAATCAGCCCAGTGGCTAGCAATTGGCGCTCAGCACAGAGCTTGCCTGAATACCTCGCGGACAATGGGATCCCCGGTATTAGCGGTGTCGACACACGGACGATTACAAAAAAGCTCCGCACTTCCGGTGCGATGAAGAGCTGCCTCTCCACGGAAGGAATTTCCGGAGAAGAAGCCGTACGGCGCGCGCGCGAATGGTCCGGCATTGTCGGGATCGATTTCGTCAAGGAGGTCACCTGTGATCAACAGGGTGCCTTTGCAGGGACCGAAGAATCCTGCCGCCCTTTCACTGTGGTCGGCACACAACTCGGGACCAAGAAGGAGGATCGCAAGCGCTACCGGATCGCCGCGATCGACTACGGTGCCAAGGATTCGATTCTCAAGAATCTCTATTCCCACGGGTTCGACGTGACCGTTTTTCCTGCCACTTGTTCGGCCGAGGAGATCAACGCTTTTGATCCCGATGGAGTCTTCCTTTCCAACGGCCCCGGTGATCCCGCAGCTGTAACCTATGCACACGATACGGTTCGTAGCTTAATCGATAACTATCCTGTCTTTGGTATCTGCTTTGGCCACCAGGTCATTACCCATGCGATCGGCGGAAAGACTTTTAAACTCAAATTCGGTCACCGCGGCGGCAATCAGCCCGTGAAAAACATTGAGACAGGTCAGGTCATTATCACCGCTCAAAATCACGGTTTCGCCACCGAGCCCGATTCGGTCAACGAGCGGGCCATTGTCAACGAGATCAATCTCAACGACAAAACGGTCGCCGGTCTCCGACTCAAGGACCGCCCCGTATTTTCCGTTCAGTACCATCCCGAAGCGGGTCCTGGTCCAAACGACGGCACTGGGAATTTCGAGAAGTTCTACCAGATGGTCGCCGAGTACGCCGAGAAGCGGTAGTCCGCTCGCGGTTTCGCATCTCGCCATTCCGGTACTTTCAATTGACGGCCGCCCTCCCCTCTAGCCAGGGGACGGGTGAGCCGTTTTTTTTGGCTCCTATCATTACCGCCAGTCTTTGCTCCCTCGCAGGGAACACCTTGCTTTCACAAAGAGAAGCCCCCCGATTGCCTCGACTGAACGAGCTGGCCAATCCGACGACAAAGACACCCCACGCCCCGGAGGTATCGAAAAATGCGGCGGACCAGCTTCCACAAGCCGACCGGTAGTCAATCAGTGGTTCGGACCCCTTCCGTGAGCTCACACTGAATCACAAAATAGGACGAACTATCAAGACGTCACCTGGACGCCTTGTGATGCAGGTCCTCCCGTTACGGTTGAGAGAACCGCTGTACCCTAGCGGGGATTAGTAATCCCGCAGTGTAATCAACCCCCAGAGGAGTGTTACACTGTCGCCGCTGTAGTTATCACGAGTAGTTACGTCGTTGACCGACACATCAGCAGTCGTGAGTCCAGGACGCTTGAAAGTTCCTTGTTCCGACTTAACGATCCCGAAGAAGTTATAACCTTCGTTCGGATTGAGCATATTCTCACGCTGGGCGGTGGTCGGACCGGTATTGCATCCGGACAGGGCTACGAGGCAAAGAGCAGTCAACAACAGGGCGAATTTTTTCATCTCGACCAGAATCGACTCCCTCGTGGGATTTGGCAATGAAATTTTAGCCCTTAACCGATGAACCTTACTCTCGGACCATTCTTGCGCGAAGAAGTATCTTTGCGGTCCCACCGTTCGACCGGAGCAATTCCACTCCGTCGACGTATAGGATCTCTTCACCGTCCTCCTCGACAAATCGCTCTTTCATCTGCCGCTCAGTATTCAACTCGGCATCGTAGGGAATCCAAACCAACCGATTCTCTTTGAGAAATCCCCGGTAGGTGACGGTCTCCCCTTTCTGGGTCACGTCGGCAAACAATAGGCCGTTGCGAAAATAATTGCTGGATTCGACAAAGGTCATCTCGCCGTCCACCTCGAACGCCGTGAGTCCTTTAACCGCATCGCCACTCTTCCAATATTCTGCGGCGAGCGGAAGGGTTCGCAGAATCTTCCCGGAAGATTCGATCGAGAGTTCCCCTTTCCACGTCCCCACGTAGCGATCCAAATAGGCCTGTGCCTCCGCTTTCTTGTCGGAAGATGCGTTCGCCGATCCACCCGCCGCGAAGCTCAATAATGACAGCAAAAATATAAACCGGAGCATACGAAACACACCATAATCAATGGGAGCCATTCCGGTCAACCCACAGAAGCATGGGTCCTCGATCTTCCAAAGCGAGCGCTACGAAGCCTGTTCCTTGAGGGGAATCCCCCGACGACCGTCTACTTCAACAGTCGCCATCCCACAGATTCCGGCAGCCTGCAGACCCGCTTTTCCGTCCTCAAACACAAGACACTTTCGCGGGTCCACGCCGAGCTGCTCCGCCGCGAGGAGAAAACAATCGGGAGCTGGCTTGCAGCGGGACACGTCCTCGGCCGCCACAATCACATCTACCATTTCAATCAAGCCCGTCACTTCGAGTGACTTTTCCACGGCGACCCGAGCGCTCCCCGAAGCCACACCGGTCGGAATCCCGTGCTGATGGGCGTAGCGCAAATGTTCCACTACGTCGGTAAAGGACCGCAAGGTGTCGATTTTACGGTGATAGAAATCTTCCTTATACTCACCGACAAGATCGGCGTTCAGGGCATCGCCAAACCGTTCATTCAGCTCGAGGACAACCTGCTCCAGGGATTTTCCCGCCGACGCATAAAAGTAGTCGACCGGCAGATTCCAGGTCGCGCCCGCCTCTCGAAGTCCAAAATTCCATGCCTCCAGATGAAGTGGCATCGAATCAATCAACGTTCCGTCACAATCAAAAATATAGGCATCGAAGTGCCCAGTTGGGAGAGCTAGCAGCATGGTATGCGAAAAGGGAGCACTCGATTTCCAATCAGGTCAAAAGCAATTCTCAATCTTTCCAGAAACGTTACATATGGGATCGTCATTGCGATCCTTCGAAGCAATTCATGTACCCGATTGTTGGAAACAAATCCCAAATCTACCCCAAATCGATATTCCGCTTTCAAACAGGTGCGTTGTCCTCATACTCCGCTATAGGTATGTCTGAAACAAAAAAACAGATAGGCGATAAGCGCAAACGGCTGCGCAGCACCCATCGAGCCATCCGCGGACAGCATCGTGACGAGCGTACGGAGGACTATGTCGAGTCGGTCTATCGCAGGGAGCGAAAAGAACTCACTACACGAGTCGTCGATCTGCAGAAAATTTTTGCAGTCTCCCACGTTACAGTGATTCGCGCGGTCGACAAACTTTGCGAAGAGGGATTTCTCGAACGCGGCGACAACGGGATCACACTGACTCCAAAGGGAAAGGATCTCGGGGCCCGATGCTATGAACGGCACCAGCTCATTGAATCGTTTCTTGTATCGCTCGGTGTCTCCGAAGACATCGCCTCACACGACGCCGAGGGGATTGAACACCATCTCAGCCCCGAAACTTTGGCCGCGATGCGCCAACATCTCGGGAGTTCAAGATCGTCGGTCTCTTCCTAGTTCAATTCGCTCCGGCGGAGGAGAGAGGTCAATCCCCCGCCGATGGTATCCAGATCCGGGACACAAACCGAGGGAGCCCGGCTCTCCGTTGGATCAAGAAGCAGAAGCGACCCGAAGCGCGTCCAAACGGGCTTTCTCCGATCGAGGACGACCGGGGAAACAAACACGACCAACGGCTTCCTCAAAATCCTGTGCTCCCCGCAGAAGTCCAATTTCCAGCCGCAGGAAATAAATCGGCAGCCCAAAATCGATAGTAGAACCGATCCGCACCGCATCTTTCTCGGTCGTGACCAGGAAATCGACCCCAATCTCCTTAGCCTGCTCCCCAATACTCTCGAGCTCGCGATCAGAGAACCAGTGGTGGTCGAGAAAACGGCGGTTGTAGCGAATCGATGCCCCGTGATCCCGAAGAAATGATTCAAATCCCTCCGGCACCGCAATTCCACTAAACGCTCCTACCCGGGCCCCTTTTAATTTGGAGACCGGGAATTTCTCTTTGAGATCCAAGCTTTGAAGATGGGTCGGCCGGTGCGCACACTCAATGATTTCCACCCCGGGATTGTGCTTGTGAATGAAGGTCTCCAACTCATCCGACGGGGATCCATCCGACTTGGTCAGAAAGACGTAGGAAGCTCTTTTCAAATGACTGACTGGCTCCCGCAAGATGCCCCGTGGCAGCAACCGCCGATTCCCAAATGGATTTGTCTTATCCACAAGAACGAGGTTCATGCTCCCTTTCAACGGAAGGTACTGCAATCCGTCGTCGAGAATCAGGGTATCGCAGCCAAAACGCCGAATCGCGTAGGCTCCGGCCTTTACCCGGTTCTTGTCGACCAACACGTGAACGCCGGGGAGGTTGCGGGCCAGCATGAAAGGCTCGTCCCCCGCTTCCTGTGGTCCCATCAAAACCTTCTCTCCATCGCTGACGATCCGCGGCGGGGGTTCAGAAACGTGAGTAAGTGCCCTCCACCATTTCCGGTAAAAGGGCTCTTTCTTGCTTTTGTACCCACGGCTGAGGATGGCGACTTTCCTGCCTTGCTCGTGGAGACTGCGGGCGAATTTCTCGACGACTGGAGTTTTCCCCGTCCCGCCCACTGTCAGGTTCCCCACGACGACAACCAGGCACCCCAGTGGCCGATTGCGGAAAATCCGATTACTGTAGAGATACCATCGGAAACGTACGATCGATTCGAACAGATAGGAGAAACCGTTGAGCACCCCGCCAACAATCGTAGCCGAGCGCCCTGTACGCCGATCGTACACGACATCGACCAGAAATCCTTCCAGCGCGTCGAGACGGCTTTTCAGTTTCGAATGTTTCTGGGGTTGGGAACTCACCGAAGGGGGAAAACCAGCGAAAGGATCACCTGCCTTAGGCAGACGGGTGAACCATGCTCATGGGGTCGAGAGCAGTATCGAGGGTTTTCTCATCCAGAAGTCCTTCTTCCAGGACAACCTCCCGCAATGTTTTATTCTCTGCAAATGCCTTCTTCGCTACTTTCGCAGCGTTATCGTACCCGATATGGGGGTTGAGCGCTGTGACCAACATCAACGAGCGCTGTACCAACTGGTCGCAGGTCTCTGTGTTCGCCTCGATTCCCGCTACGCAACGATCTGCAAAGGTTCGCGAAGCATTTCCAAGAACCTTAATGGATTCGTGGAGGCTGTAGGCGATCAATGGAATCGTGACGTTCAACTCAAAATGTCCGTCGCGGCCACAAAGGGCTACGGTATTCCCCAGTCCCATCGCGTACATTGCCGACTGGACCAACATTTCACTCATCACAGGGTTTACCTTCCCCGGCATAATCGAGGAGCCGGGCTGGGTGGATGGCAGCGAAATCTCGCCGAGCCCCGAGCGTGGCCCGGACCCCAAAAGGCGGATGTCATTTCCGATTTTGGTCAAACTGGCGGCAATCGTCGTGAGAAGACCTGCCACTTCAACCGAGTCATCCCGGCCGCCTTGCGCTTCAAAGTGATTGTCCGCTTCGCGGAACGAAATCCCCGTATCTTCCGAGAGGATCCGCGCCACTTTACCGGGAAAGTCCGGGTGACAGTTGATACCGGTACCGACGGCCGTGCCACCAATGGCCAGTTCGGCCAGAATCCCGACCGCTTTCTCGGCCCGAGCGACAGACTTGCGCGCCTGAGCCGCATACCCCGAAAACTCCTGCCCGAGGGTGATCGGGGTCGCATCCATCAGGTGGGTGCGACCAATCTTCACAACCTTCTCGAACTCTGCACTCTTTGCTTCCAAGGCCGCAGCGAGGTGCTCGAGCGAGGGAATCAAAGTCTCCTGGAGCGCCATCGCTACACTGACGTGCAGCACTGTCGGAACGATATCGTTCGAAGATTGCCCCATGTTGACGTGATCGTTCGGGTGAACCGGATCCTTCGCCCCAATCGGATTGCCAGCGTACTGACAAGCGAGATTGGAGATCACTTCGTTGATATTCATGTTGGACGAGGTGCCCGAACCGGTTTGAAACACATCGACGGGGAACTGCTCCAGGTGGTCGCCGGCAATCACTTCATCGGCGGCCTTACGAATCAGGTCGGCCTTCTCTTTATCGAGGCGCCCCAACTCTTCGTTGGCCGTCGCGCAAGCTGATTTCACCAGCCCCAATCCCTTAATAAATCCGTCAGGCATACGATAGCCGCTGACTGGAAAGTTCAACACCGCCCGTTGAGTGGACGCACCATAAAGTGCTTCCTCGGGAACCTGCATTTCACCCATGGAGTCTTTTTCCGTTCGCATATCCGAGAGGATGAAATTCCAAACCTTTGATGGCCAGTCTAAACCGTTTCCACTCCGGGAAAAACCCGTCGCACTAAAACCATTTCATCTTTTTGAAGAGCAGGATCTGTAGCACGACAATTAAGACCAGTATCCCTGTAAAAACGACGAACGCATACGGGCTGTCGACTCCCGGCATCCCCCCGATGTTGATCCCGAACATCCCGGTCAAGAATCCAAGGGGGAGAAAAATCGCCGCAATGACCGAAAGAACATACATATTCTTGTTCAAACGGTCGGCCAGCATGTTCGCCAGCTCGTCTTTTACGATCTGGCTACGCTCCCGGATCAGATCGAGGTCTTCAATGTATCGGACGAGCCGGTCCTGTATTTCCTGGAATTTTCGGCGGCTCGCTTGGTCCAACCAATCCTGATCGGAGTTTCGCAGCGAAACCACTACTTCCTTCTGCGGCATGATGTATCGGCGCAGGATAATGGCAGTCTTTCGCAGATCAGTGAGTTCGGTCCGTTTCTGGATGTCGGGCTCGTCCAGGATCCCTTCTTCAATGTCATCGACTTGCTCGTTCAAATCGAGGATCACCGGCTCCATCCGATCGATCAACCTTGTGCTCACTGCAGTGAGAAATTCCGCCGCACCCCGGGGCCCTTTGCCTTCTTTCAATTTTGATTGAATGTCCCCGACTGCCATTAGATTCCGACGCTGCATCGTGATGATCCGGTGAGGATCGATCCACATCCTGAGAGATATCATATCTTCCGGGTCGGCGTTTTCATTCAGGTTTACTCCGCGCAGGATCAACAAGATTCCATTGTCATATTCAACCGACCGGGGGCGCGTCTCCTTGGCCAAAAGAGAGTCCAGAATGATCGGATCCAGATAATCCACGTTGGCCTGCAGCCACTCCCGCGTCCCTTCGTGTCCTGCGTCCAGGTGGACCCAAGCTAGACGGTCATCCTTCAAACAGTCCCGAATCTCTTCCCCCACAAGAGGTCGTCCAGACCCTTTGCCATCGATCTCCATGGAAAAAATGATCATGCCCTCGTCGCTCATGCTGTCATCATCCCAACTCTACGACAATTGGCAAATCCTGATTTCCCCCCGCTCCTCCGGATGGAGGCAGGCCCCGAAAGTACGCCCGGCCTATGCAGCGTCGCTTTTCCGGAATCGCAATGGTACGGCCCAGGCCAACAGGCGCGACACCCTCCCGGCCCGACTCTAGGATTCTTTCAATGGCTTCGCACCAACGGGTTTCTCTTTGATCAGTTTCTTCCCCAGAACCAACCGTGTAATCCATCCATACCGAGGCGCGAAAAGCCAAGCTAGGACGAAAAAGATCCCGGTAGCCACCGCCATCATCCCGGTGGTCGTCGTGCTCTCGAATCCAATCATGGGCGGAATGTACAATGCCATCAGGTGGCCGAAAAACGCACTCGCCGCCCCGATCAGAGAGGCCAGGAAGATCATCAACCCGAGGCGGTCCGTCAAAAGATGGGCCGTCGCAGCCGGGGTCACCAGCATGGCGATGACAATAATACTCCCCACTGCCTCGAAAGCGGCCACGGTGGTCACTGCCACTTGCGTCATAAGGAGATAGTGCATCAGTTGCGCGTTGATCCCCTGGGTCGTCGCAAGGTCCGGGTCAAACGAGCTGATTCTCAGTTCCTTGAAGAAGGCTACTACGAAGACCAGGTTGAGTAGGCTCACAATGCCCAAAACGACCGCCGACCGCGGGACTTCGATCAGAAGGTCACCGATCGAAAAGGTCCAGGCCACGTCCCACGCGGCGACTTCTATCGCCCCATACAATACGCAACCGGGATCCAGGTCGACGTGATCGGCCGCCTGCACAATTAAGAGCAGCCCAATCGCAAACAAGGTTGTAAATACGATTCCCATCGAGGCACCACGGTCCACTTTGCCCCAGGTGCTGATCCACTGCGTAAACACCGCCGTCAGTACACCGACAAACGCCGCCCCCACAAACATGGGAAGGCTCGCTCGCGCACCGGTCACCAGGAAGGCGATGGCCAGCCCCGGCAATACCGCGTGACTGATCGCGTCCCCCATCATGCTCATTTGCCGCAGGACGAGAAACGATCCCGGCAACGCACAGGCAATCGCGGTCAGGGCCCCGATGACCACAATCCAAGTATCAATCCAGTACCAGTTCATACCATTTCCTTCTTCAATCGTGCGATTTCATGCGGGCTCTCCGGCATCGACGCCATATTCAGCTTCGACTCCAGCTCCCTGACCATTTCGGCACTGAGAATGTGTTCCACCGAATCCGCATCCCGATCCACATGGCTCGCCGCAATGTCGGCGTGAGTAAAGAGAAAGATCTCCCAAAGGCGGTGGTTACGGGTGATCCGGTACGCCTCTCCAAATCCAGATTCGGACAACCGCAGGGTCTGGCCATCCGTGGCCTCGATGTGGTCCTCATGCACCCCCCGGCGGACTAATCGTTTGACCTGACGCGCTGACCAGGTGCGGTGATGCAGGAGTTCTTGATAAGATATCGGCACGTTAATTGGCCGCAGAGACTCGTCTCTCCACGTTCTTTCCTGGATCTCAAAAACGGCTCGCAATAAATGCTGGCGACCAATCTTTGCCCGGAGTCTCCTCATGGAAAGACTGCGGCGGAGGACTCCGCGAGCCGAGCCGAAGATCATGCTCACAAAGAAGATCAATGCGGCCATGAGAACAATTACCGCACCGGCAGGCAAACGGGGGAGCAAGGCACTAATCCCCGCTCCCAACCAACCGCTGACTCCCCCGATAACTGCCGAGAGTAGGAGCATCACTCTGAGGTCATTGGTCCAGAAGCGAGCCGCAGCCGCCGGGGTGATCAAAAAGGCGATGATCAGTATCAATCCGACTGCCTGTAGCCCGACCACTGTCACGGCTGCCACCAGAATCAACATCAGGATGTCCAGCACACTCACCGGCCAGCCCTGGCTCCGGGCAAATCCTTCGTCAAAACAGAGGATGGTCAGCTCTTTCATGAGCAGTATCGAGCAGATCAAGGCAACAACGGCGACCCCGGACAGCAGCAGAAAATCCCGAAACACCATGGAGGCCGTCTTCCCAAAAATAAAATACTCGAGGCCGGCAGCACTGGCGCCCGGCATGCTCTGCACCATCCCGAGGATGGCCACGCCGGCACCAAAGAAGACACTCAGTACGATCCCCATCGCAGCGTCGTCTTTGATCCGCGAGGTGTTCCGGATCAACAGGACACTTCCAACTCCAACCAACCCTGAAACCGTTGCTCCAATCAAGAGTACCGCTAGACTTTTCCCCTCACCGAACAGCGTCACCCCCAGTATAAACGCGATCCCAATCCCCGGAAGACAGGCATGAGACAACGCATCGCCCATGAGCGATCGCTTGCGCAACAATAAGAAGCAACCGACCAACCCCGAGGCGAGCCCCAGGATCAAGGTGCTCGTGACGACTAGGCGCGTATTGTACTGCTGGAGCGTGATCACCTCCCAGATCGCTTCGAATGTGGGCCACTCCACGCCCCGGGTCTGCAGCGAGGAAAACTCGCGGGGGGCCGCCACGGCCATCTGTTGCTGCAGCAACCCGACGAAGCCGATTAGCATCGCCCGGTTCAATCCACGAAAATGATTCCGTTTCATCATCCTCGATCCGCTTGAGTGAGCGCGTGCCCCGCTTCGGCCAGAAGGCTTAACTTCCCCCCATAGGCCTTCCTTAAATTCTCCTGAGTAAACACTTCTTCCGTCGGCCCAGCCGCGACCACCCTCATATTCAAGAGAATGACCCAATCAAAGTATTGCGCTACAGTTGCCAGGTCGTGGTGAACAACCAGGGTTGTCTTTCCTTTACCTTTGAGGTCCTGCAACAAGGTCACGATCGCCCGCTCGGTTGCCGCATCAACTGCCGCAAAGGGCTCGTCCATAAAATAGAGGGTCGCATCCTGCGCCAGGGCCCGGGCGAGGAATACCCGCTGCTGTTGCCCTCCCGATAACTGACTAATCTGCCGGTCCGCCAGGTGACCAATGCCCACCCGTTCGAGGGCTTCCCGGGCGACTTCCTTGTGCTTCTTACGCACCGGCCGAAACCAGCCTAATTTTCGATAGAGACCCATCGCCACCACGTCCACCGCACTCACTGGAAAATCCCAATCCACGCTCTCACGCTGAGGAACATACCCCACGAGCGACCGCTGCTTTCCATAGGGCTTTCCGTACACTTGCACTTTACCGGAGGCAGTCGGAATCAAATTCAAACAGGCCTTGATGAGGGTACTCTTCCCAGCTCCGTTTGGTCCCACAATTCCCACCAGCTTTCCTTCCGGGATGTCTAGGTCGATATCCCAGAGTACCGGCTTGCGATGGTAGGCAACCGTGAGGTCGTGAATGGAAAGCGGTGCATCCGGTGAGTGGTCTTCCTCCACTGCAGGACGATCCGAGGCGGGCGCCATTTTGTTGTGAAAATCAGACATTGGCCAAATTGTAGCTACGGTTACTAATCAGTAAAAGATTAAAAAAAGGGCACCCCGCCCTACTTCGTTCTTCTCGCAGAACCGAAATAGAACCGGGAGCCCGATGGCTTAGATTTCCCAGATCAATGAGAAGGTGAGAGTTCCTCGTTCATGCCGCCCTCGGGAGCTACTCCTCCGAGAGCCCGACTGATGGTAGTGACATTGTGGTCGATCATACCAATATAGGTGCCTTCATAGGTGCCCTCCGGCCCCATGGCATCCGAGAAGAGTTCCCCGCCGACAACCAGCGAGTGCCCGCGAGCATTCGCGCCTTCGATCAGGGCTCTGACGTTTTTATCCGAAACCGATGACTCTACAAAGACCGCCGGGATCTGGTTCTCCGCGAGAAAGTCGACTAGGTTTTCAATATCACGGACTCCCGCTTCCGACTCAGTACTGATTCCTTGAATACCCATCACTTCGATCCCATAGGCACGTCCCAAATAGTTGAAAGCGTCATGCGCGGTGACGAGGTAGCGTTGATTCTCAGGAACAGATTCGATCACTTTGGTAGCATAAGCGTCGAGCTCCTCAAGCTTCACAATGTAGGCCGCCGCGTTCGCCGCGTAAAAATCAGCGTTGGCAGGATCGTACTCTGCGAGTGATTCAGCGATGACTTCTGTCGCCATAATCCACCCGCGTACATCCATCCAGACGTGCGGATCATAATGCTCCGACTCGTCAGTCATCACATAGTCTCCCCGATCGAGAATTTCCTCCGTGACCGCGTAGACAGGCTTCCCTTTCCGAGCGACCCGGATCAATACGTCCGCCATTTTACCTTCCAGCATCAATCCACTGTAGAAGATGATGTCTGCCTGACTCATCTCGACAACGTCCTTACGGGTCGGCTTGTACAGGTGCGGATCGATTCCTTCCCCGATAATCCCTTCCACTTGCGCCTTATCCCCTGCCACGTTTTTAACCACATCGGTGATCATGCCAACGGTGGTCACCGCATTGTAGGGATAAGAGTCGGGAGCGGCGAGCAAAGCACCCCCAGCCAGAATGAATCCACTGAATGTGGCACATATTTTTTTCCAATGATTCTTCATAATCGTCTTTTCTAGTTTGGTTTCTCTTTTGTTCGTTTCTCTTAAAATAGTACCTCTGCCCGGACACCCACGACCAAGGCATTATCTCGGCTGAGGTGCGGGTCCAGAATGTATTGGAGATCTGGTTGAACCGCGAACCAATCCGTCACCAATACTTGATAAGTCAGCTCGAATACGGTCTCCGATGAGGTAACGTCATCGCCGCTCTCTCGCGTCGCCGTTAGGTAATCGTCGCTGAAGTCAGTGTACACCACGCCAATTCCCAATGCGTCGTCCCGGAACAACAGCTCGCTCAACCGAACTCCCGCCTCGATGGATGCTCCCACTGTGGCCAGGTCAGTATCCGGGGTGATTGCACCACGGAGGAAGAGACTCATTCCCAAGGCATCCGCCTCCGCACTCAAGAGTTCATGATCAACGAGCGCATAGAATCCACTCAGCCCACGTTCCGTACTCCCATTCGAAAAATTCTCGAACTCACTCGTCGCGTGGAATCCACCCACTTTTAGAACGCCTTCTCCCGCTGCGCTATAGTTCACGCCAGACTCGAGGAAGAATGCCCATCAGGCAGCCCCTCCCGTTCTCCATTCGAAGCCGTGATTCCCCGGCTCGTTTGGACCAGCGTCTCCTGCATAGACTGCTCCTTGGATGTAAATCGACTCCGTCGGCTCCGCCCTGGCATATACACCCGGTGCCGCCAACGAGTATATGGGGGCCGCAATATTTCCCGATTCCACCGGTGTCGGTCCAAACGCCGAATTCACAAAGATCGCCGCAGTGTCCGACCCCATGAAATCATCGTCTACAGCGATTTGTCCGGCCTTGAAGAGCCACGCTCCATCCTGGAATTCCTGCATGAGGTATAGGTTAAACACGTTGAACTCAGTATCCGTATAGATATTACTCACCGCGTTAAAATCACCCACGTCTTCACTCGGGTTGTCCCCGCTATAATAGAACGCATTGATGAAAAAGGTCGTTCCCTCCAATCCGAGCGTCGGACCAAGATCCATCTCCAGTCCAAAATCCAATAATCCCCCAAAGCTACCTCCTTCCCGGTCGCCTCCATCCACATTGGCCAGGTACTCCCCCGTCCAGGTCGCATACGGACGAATCCCCTGGTCGGCCAAAGAGGTTCGAGCGCCTCCCCAATCTCCCGTCCAGCCTTGGTCCTCTGCCATCTCCATTCCAAATGCGTCCCCAACCACTTGGTCCATCACCGGAGGATTCGAAATTTCCTCCTCCCCCAAAAGGGCTCCACAGGCCGATACAAGGGCCACAACTTCTCGCTTTCTCGAAAACAATTTCATTCCGCTATTTTTTGTAAGGATCGACTTTTCTCATTTAATGTAGCCATTGCTACATTGCGAACCGTATCCTCGGCCACATTGGCAAAGTGTCAACAGCTTTTCCCAGAAATCTTCTCCTGAATTACAGATCTGAACAAAATCGTTGCAGGAGTTGCCTCGAGCCGCCCATTCCCTCGTTGCACAGGCACCTTCGATCCGTTGAAATACAGCTTCGAACTTACTCGACTTGAAACCATGCCAAATATCACCGCTATCAAGGACGCCGTAGATGCGGGCAAACTACTTGCCTCCTCTGCAAAAAATTTAACTTTGTGGCTCAACAGCCCCAGCCTTCCTCAATGGGCGGTCCAGTCTCTCCAGGAGCTGATCGAGGAGGAAGAATGGGAGGAACTCAACGACCGGTTCTTTCAGAATATGGCTTTTGGCACCGGGGGAATGCGGGGACGTACCATCGCAAAGGTACCGGCAAAGAGCGAGATTGGAGAGGGCGGCTCGAAGGACCCCGATCACGCCGCCATCGGATCCAATGTCTTGAATGACTTCAATGTCACCAAGGCCACAGTGGGCCTCTTCCGCTATACTTCTAAGTTCCTAAACGAAGATGGACGCGATTTTGAGGTTCCGAAACTTGTCATCGCCCATGACGTTCGGTTCTTTTCACGGCATTTCTGCGAACTTGCAGCCTCGGTTTGGAATCAACTCGGTGGTCAAGCCTACATCTTTGATGGCCCTCGCTCCACCCCTCAACTGAGCTTCTCGGTCCGTTTCCTCAAGGCTCATGCAGGTATCGTCATAACGGCGAGCCACAATCCGTCTCACGACAATGGATACAAGGTCTATTTTGAGGACGGCGCCCAGATCGTGTCCCCCCATGCAGAGGGAATCGTCGAAGAGGTAAATCAGATTTCTCTCGATGAAACGGGAGAGTTCCTGGAGAAAGACTTATCCCGAGTCGTCACGTTGGGGCAATCCGCCGACGATGCCTATTTAGATGTCCTTGAGGGAAGTGTTCTCGATCGCGAACTATTGAGCCGGAACCAGCCCAAAGTCGTTTTCACGAGCATCCATGGAACCGGCCGTATCTCGTCAGTGCCCCTCTTGGAACGTCTCGGTCTAGAGGTGTCGGAAGTTCCCGAGCAAGCGATCGCCGACCCACTTTTCTCAACGGTGCAATCACCCAATCCCGAGAATGCGGAAGCTCTCTCCATGGCCATCGCACAAGCTAAGGTTGAGGGCGCCGATCTGGTCGTCGCTACCGATCCGGATGCCGACCGCATGGCCGTCGCTGTTCGCGGCGACGATGGAGAGATGGTGCTCCTAACCGGCAATATGATCGGTTCGATTCTCGCAGAGTTCCGCATCAGCCAGTTGAAAAGTACCGGCCTTCTGCCCGAGGAGGGAACCGAGCACGCTACGATCGTCAAAACATTTGTCACGACTCCACTCCAGGATCGAATCGGCCATAGTCATGGGATCAAGGTCATCAATACGCTCACCGGCTTCAAATGGATCGGCGCCAAACTTCGCAAATATCAGAATATCCTGGACCAGCGCCTGAGAGAAGATCAGGGCATCGCTCTCAACTACGACGAGACCAACTACCAGACCCGCGCCCGACTCCTTCTCGACTACAGTACGTTCTATGTCTTTGGCGGAGAGGAAAGCTATGGCTACTTGGCCAACGATCTCGTGCGCGATAAGGACGCCAATGCTGCTGTCCTCATGTTTTGCGAATTGACCGCCACCCTCAAGGAGTCCGGCAAATCCGTTCTCCAGTATCTCGATGAGATCTACCTCAAACATGGTTACCATCTCGAACGTCTCGGGAATGTGTACTACGAGGGGGCCAGCGGATCTGCCAAGATCGCGAATATCCTCAGGTCCTATCGCGAGAACCCTCCTCAGGAGATGAATGGTGTCGCAATCGAGAAATTCGTCGATTTCGGAACGGAGTCCATCGAGGATTCCGATGGGGATGAGATCCCTCATCAGGATTTCTTCTTCGTCTATTTGGCCAATGGCCATAGCTATGCTGTTCGCGGTAGCGGCACCGAACCCAAGATCAAATTCTACGTCTTCGGGCGTCAGGAGGTCGCCAGCGCCACCGCCTTACCCGAGGTGAAGAAATCGCTCGAGGCAGAATTGCAATCATTGCGCGAAGCGATCGAGGCGGACGCCGCCCAACGCGCGGGCTGAGTTCAATCTCCATTCTCCTTTTCCAGGCCGGGCTGTCCCAGACAGTCCGGCCTTTTCTTTGCCCTGAGTCCCCAGTCCGCCTCCCAGGTGTGTCCACATCACAATCTCCTGTTTTTGCGCCCGGGGATGCGATTCGGAGTCCCTTCCACTCTTTTGCGTTGCTCAACCTATCTCTTGAAGACTATCTCTTGCTCCGGATTCATCAAAAACACACAGACTCGGTTCTTAGCATGAAGGCGAATCAAACCAAACGAAACGGGAAGGTTCTTCTCGGATGTTCTCTCGCAGCAGTCACCTTGTTTTCCCATGGCTGCAACCAACCGGAAAACGACCCCGAGTTGGCCCCCACGGGCCTTACCCTCGTGGCCATGCTGCCCGACGGGAGTGTGGTGGATGCCGTCGCGGTCGAAGAGTCTGCTTCATGTACAATTCGGTTCGACTTGCCCCCGGGTCAGGATGAGTTGCGCGTCTTTACTTTCGGTGATCGGGTCTATCAGGGCTACGACAACAAATTCTATTTTACGGGCCGCCCGGATGACGATTCGTGGATGGGCTTGGGGTATGTTCAAGCGTCTATCCAAGATGGAATTCTGATGTCGATCGACTCAAATGGGGCCGGCACCCTGGTAGTCGACGAGCAGACTTTGGAATGGGTTAAAACGGATCTAGCCGAGGGATCGGAATCATCGCTGACCACAATCGATCCCGCTCAATAACGATCTTCCCAATTCTTTACTCTCCGCAATTCCATCAAACGCGGCTGGCAGGTTCTGCTGTGCAGCGCCGGAACGGCTGAGAGCAGATCGCAAGGAAAAGGCTCATTCTCAGGACAACTTTGGAATCGTTGCCAACGCTATCGGGTCAGGACACCTCGATTCGATCACTGACTCAAACTACTCGATCGAGCCTGCTTCCTCATCCTGCGTACACACACAAAAAAGAAAACCGCGACTGCCAGCACCCACCACATTCCATGGAGAATCGCAACAAAGACGAACAGCGAAACCGTCGCACAGAGTACCCAAACCGGTACTCGCAATTCCTCCCGTTTGAAGGGCGAATGCGGTAATAATACCTGCGCCGCGAACGACAGAACAAACGCGATCACGAACCATGAGAGGAAATTTGTCCACGGCACGCCGTAATAGAATCCTTCGGTCTCCCACTCCCAATATCCGCGAACCAGCGTCGCTCCCGGTTCAATTAACATGTCCGCCACAACCGCCCAAAAGGCGGTGATAACCGGAACTAAAACCATTGAACCGCGACCCGCCTGAGCCGAATGCACTAAGCAATGGAGTGGCCAGACAATCACCCACCAGGACAGTGGGACCGCAAACGGTACGAGGCCAAACATTCTCGGTCCTAAGTTCGCAGAATATTCATGGGATCCAAAGGGAAACCCCAATAGTGCTCCCGAGAACTCCACCAGAAGGGACACGATCATAAAGAGCGAAAACAAGATCAGCGCCGACCCTCCATGAGAATTCGCCGACAGGTGGAGCAACAACACCAACGAGGCCAGCGCGATAAAGGTGAAATCCGACCAGCCGCTCATCGCGCTCTCAATCCCAAAACCAACCACGACCAATCCAGCTAAGAACCAGAACGTGAAAAGAAAAATTACCAAACCGTAAAGACGATTGAACTTTCGAGATCGATATACGAATAGCGACATGTCGTGGACCCAGACCATGCCGAATATCAATTCAGGGCGCAATGCACAATCTCCCGGCCTTCGATTTCCGTTCTACCGGATCGGCGCCCCCTCAGGGGTCGGTCGCAGGCAAAGATTTCCTCCGCTAAGGAGCATTCACCGTTCGTGATCGCACGCTCTTATCCTTTCCTCTTTTTCACAGTTCAGGGAGAAGGCGCCCCGATGTCCGTTCCCACGAAAACAACCCCGCGCGCTAAATTTACCATCCAAGGGACCTCTTTTAGTCAAAAATCTGCGCGTAAAACGTAACGCTTCGGTCAAATGGTGCGGAATCCGTGCATTCCGATTGAATTCGATCTTCCCGCGCTCGATATTTAGGTAACTGCCTGCCCCCAAATGGGATACAACCCGATGACTATCAACTGCCAGAAATACAGCGGAATGAGCTTAATCGAGACCATGATCGCGATGGTGGTCTTTATGGTTCTCGCGCTGGGCATTACCAGCGCAGTTATCCAATCGCGGCAGATTTCCCAAAACAACATCCTTCGCAACACGGTGTACACCGCTTCGCAGGGATACCTTGAACAGATAAAGTCTCTCAGTCTCAGCGAGATCCGAGCCTCGATTGACGACCCCGACGATGTCCCACTTCCGACGATGAGTATTTCCTCTCTCGATACCGGTGATGTAGAGATCCAGGATCCGATCTACTTGGACGGCCCGTCAAAATCTCTGTCGGGACAAAATGATGGCAGCAATTTCCGGGAACTTCTGATCGATCTTCAACCCGCCAGTGACGATTCCGATCTCCGGGAGGTCACTATGGAGGTTTGGTTCGACGTCGATATTGAGGAGGTCGGGAGTCGCTCCCACTCCTACGCCATCACCGTCCGGTTCGAGGCCTACCTGCGAGGCCGGAGCCAGGGCCGGATCTCCGGGCAGATCCGCGGCATTCGCTCAGATCTCAACGAATCCGCCAGTTTCTAATGATGCTGAACTCCCACAGACTTCGCCGTAGCGGCTTCACCATCGTCGAGATGATGGTGGTGGTCTTTGTTTTGGGAATGATCATGATGATGAGCCTCGGTTTTTTTATGGAATCCCTCAAATCTACGTTCGTTTCCGAACAAAAGAATTTGATCAATAACGATATTCGAACGCTCACCGGAAAGCTCTCCGAGGTCGCAAAGGAATCCAATTTCACTGTCCTCTATGAGAGTTTCCAAGACGCCGATCGCGATAAGGCTGAGGACCGCCTTCTCGATGGAAATTCCGGAGACTTCCTGATCTTCGGCTTCCAGAATGAGCCCGATCTTTCCCTCAGCCTAAATGCGCCTCTGCCCATCATGAGAGTGGTGGGCTACTATCGCTCACCGTCCAATCCCAGCGATCCCGAGAGTGAGGGCCCTGTCCGATTCTTCGATTCAGACGCCGATTTCAAGTACGCGGCAAATAATCAGCCTCTCCTCAATCCATCCGATCCGCTCAATCCTCCGTCAATTGAAGAGATCCTCGACACGTTGTACCCCTATTCCAGCCTTGGCTCCCATCAAGAGGTCGTTGAGATGTCCGAGGGTCTCGCAAACAAACGACTTTTCTACAATTTCGGCAAATCCACTACGATGGTGAATGGCAAGATCATCCACGGGGTAGAAGCCAAACGAGTCACGGATACATACAACTTTACGATATCCACACGACGATGAAGACGATGAGATTCAATTCGCGGAGCTGCTCAACGCCTCCTCCATTTTCATCCATCCGGGGGGCCGCTTTGATCACTGTGGTGATCGTGACAACGGTCATATCCATCATAGTTGCCAGCCTTCTGCAATGGGGAGTCAATGACCAGCGAATCAACTCCCGGCATTTCGTTCTTCTCGATGCCCGCAACGCAGCCGAAGCGGCCACCGAACTTGGCGCCGGCATCCTTGCTTATCGGTGGGAATCTCAATCCAGTGTAAGTAGTGACGACCTGGATACCTACCCACTGTCGAATGAAGAGGCCTATAAAACTCGCCTTCCCGATTTATTTCCCGCATCCCGGTACTCCATTGAACTCACAGGAGGCTCCGTGGAATCTGGCCGTTTTTACATCCACCCCGATGACCCCGCCTACTCCGATGATCCTCACAAGGGAAAACTCGTAACCGTTCAAAGCGTCGAGCTCCTTTCCAAAGCAACGGTAGACGATGATCTCCTCGACGATCAAATTACTGCCTACGCGAGAATGACCCTGCAGATCCGGGACGCCCCTCTGTTTTCTCATGCGGTCTTCTACAATATGGACCTCGAGTTTCACCCTGGACCGGTGATGACCATGAATGGCCCCGTCCACGCCAATGGAGATATCTGGATCGAGGCAGTCAGCTCACTCACTTTTACCAGTAATGTCACCGCCACCGGCGATCTTCGGTACGGTTACATGCTCTACGACGGACAATCGAATCAGGTCACCCAGAGCGGTACTGTTCACATCAACAATGGCGTCGGAGGCTACAATTCCCCGTACCGCGGTTCCGGGAGTCGCTCCAATATCTCGAACTACTGGGACAGCCAATCCCCCACTTCCTCCTTCTCCAGTCAGGGGTACACCAACTGGGCCGACTTCGCCATGAACCGCTGGAACGGCAATCTCCAGGATGCCTCCCATGAGGTGCCGACCCTCAACCCCATCGGCTACAACGACTATGTCCGCGATGATCCGTCCACCCCAACAGTTCTCGACGATGATTTGAATTATGCCTACGCGCTAATCGAACCCAACGTGACCGAGGCAACTCTTTCTTCCGGGCTTCAAAACCCCGTGCATAAGGGATCGGGAGAAAAGGAAAAATTTGCCTACAAGGCCGGCCTGATCGTCAAGGTCCACTACTCAGAAGATGGCAGCACTACGTCAGACGGGGGAACCCTCCCCTCCGACGCAGTACAACTCTACGAACGCCTACCTTCACCCGTGGATGATCGAGCAAATTCTGACGATTATCTCGATCCCGACAGTACCCTTCGCAATCGATACTCCTCCCCTTCCGGATACTCCGACCGAGGGCAAGTGGACTCTCTCGATGAAGCCCGTGGTCCCGCCTCCAACTTCTACGTTAGTTTCTGGAAGGTCGATCGCGATGATGCCCATAACCTAAAGACTACCAATCTCACTTCGGTGACGGCTCAAGCAGTCGATTCATCCGGAAACCCCGCTTACAACGACGATTCCTCCCCCGAAATGGTTACCGTCGAAACCGTACGGGAAATCCCTCTGAAGGTCAGCCTCGACACCGAGTGGAAGCGCGCAAACTTCAGCGATATGATCGCAGTCCACCAATACCGGGAATTCGAGGAGGAATCCCGAGGCGGCGGTGGCGGCCGCAGAGGGCGCGATGACGATGATGATGATGATGATGATGACGACGATGTATTCCTGAACACCGATTCCGGGGACGAGGGAGACCCACACAAGTCCATGTACGACCACCGTCGAGGAACGGGTCTGGATTTGGTCGAGATCAATATCGGTCAACTAAAGAGCCATATCGAAGATGATCATATGCGCGGGATCCTCAGTGGCTGGGATAGCTCCACTCCACGCGAGAATCGCTATGTGCCCAAGGAGGATTTTAACGGTGTTCTCTACGTCGAGTTCCCGACCGATACCGATTCAATTCCCGACCATAGTGACTACGAACAGCGCCCCGACGCTGTCATAAAATCAGTAAGGGAATCCCCCCGCGATTCGGATGTCGAAATGGGATTGATTCTGACCAACGCCTCGAAGATCCCGGATCCCTCCTACAACAAGACAAGCGGACGGAGCGAGGGGTTCACTCTCGCCACCAATACCGCCATCTACGTCAAGGGGCATTACAACTCCGACGGAGTCTCCTCCACCGGAACCAACACGAGTGCCGACGATACTTCAGTCTGGAATCCAAATCCTCCCGCAGCTTTGGTCGGTGACGCCGTAATGCCACTTTCTACCGACTACGGTTTCCTTTCTACGCGCAATCGCAGCCCCGACTCGACAGGCTTCACCGAGTTTAATGCGGCCATCATTCAAGGGCTACGCCCGACCGACAAGGAGGGGGATGGAAACATTTCAGGCGGAAATCACAACTACCCTCGCTTTCTTGAAGATTGGTCGGGAATCGAGTTTCGCTATCGAGGCTCCATGGTATCTCTGTTCGAAAGCGAGATCGCGACCCAAGGCACAAATACGTCCTACTACAGTCCTCCAATCCGAAATTGGGGATTCTACGAGCTCTTTAAAAATGGAACCTATCCGCCGGGTACTCCAAATGTTCGCTCATTTAAAAAAATCAATTTCCGCTTCATCACCCAAAACGAGTACCAGTCCCTCCTGGATGATCTGTAAACTAGGATGCCCACTTTTTTCCGACACTACTTCAACTTTATCCTATTTCTCTTTGGTCTTTCGTTAGCAGCCATTTCTCCGGCAGTGGCCAAAATCACCATACCACCGATTCCATCAGGCGCCCTGGAGTACTCTACTTTACCAATCGGTAAGGTTAGTGTGAATACTAATATCGCCACGTACTACTGGCCAAAAGACTCTTCCCCCATCCCATTAAGCCCGAGGATCCAGGTCGAGTCCCGCGACGGATTCCCCGAAACCTTCCTCTACTTGGAAGAAAATACTTCCTCCCTTTCATTCCACCTTCCCAATGGATTGGTGATCGTAAGAGATCCGGGAGATACTTCCAGTCGACTGGCCAGCCGATTGATGCCCGACAATCAACTCGAATTCTACCTTTTCCAACCGGGTGCGTTCCTCCCCGCAGTCAATTCCATAACAATGGAGGGCTACAAGAAGGGCTTGCTCAAGCAATTCGCCAAAGAGATCTCATTGAACGATGATTTGGATCTGATTCCGTCGAAAACGTTTAAGGTTTTTGGAAGTCGCTGGGGACAAATCGACTACAGTGTAACCCCCGAGGGCGGCAAAACTACCGACTTCGCCGAGTATTTTGTTCCAATAAACAACCGACTCCTCGTCATTCGCCTCAGGGGGATCCCTTCGTTTGTTGAGCAACGTAGATCTCAGATCGTTCGGATGCTCTCCACGATTCAGCTCGATTGATCAGGACTGGATCTGCCGGGAGACAATTTCCGTATGGTCAGACCAAACGTTTCAATACTTCTTCGACAGGGAGCCCAATTACGTTGGAGCGAGATCCCTCTACCGACTCCACTATACGAGCTCCTTGCTCCTGGAGCGCGTAAGATCCCGCCTTATCCATAACGGGTACGTCCCGTATATAGGAAATAATATCTTCATCGGCTAACTCCCGAAATGTGACTCGGGTCGCTACCGAGAAGATGTCTTTGGCCCCATTCTCAAGAATCAGACAAACCCCAGTGTGCACTTCGTGAGTTTGCCCCGCCAATGACCGCAACATGCTAAACGCCTCATCGCGATCCTTCGGTTTCCCCAGAACCCGCTCTCCCAACGCGACTACTGTGTCGGCACCTAGAACGATCTCACCCGAAAACCGACCCGAGACTTCTTCTGCTTTCAACTCCGCATTGTGGCGAACAATCTCAACTGGATTGCCCAATGGATCATCCTTCTCATCGACACGCGCAGGCTCTACACGGAACGCAACTCCGGCCTCCCGCAAAAGGTCACTTCGACGGGGCGAAGCCGAAGCCAATACAATCTCTTTCTTCATGCTTTCGTCGTGCGCTTTCATTTTGTCCGCAACCTATCCGATTCTGCTTCCAATAAAAAGATCTCGTTTCGCAAGATCGACTTTCGTGCCGAAGTTTCTACATTCGTCAACCTATGAAGCCCTCCGAAGTTGCCCGAAGCTACGATCAGATTGCAGAACATTGGAACAGCGATCGATTCAACCGAAAGAATGGAATCCCCCAACATCAACGCGCTCTCCAATTTGTTCAGAACAGAGGCAACGCGATTGATATCGGTTGCGGCTCTAGCGGACGCTTTATCGATTTACTCCTAGAAGAGGGATTCTCAGTCGAGGGCCTCGATTTCTCAACTCGTATGATCGAACTGGCGCGGCTTCGCCATCCTTCGATTACCTTTCACCACTGCGATATTACCGCCGAAGACCTCCCTCGCTCCTACGATTTCATTTCCGCTTGGGATAGTATTTGGCACATCCCCCTTTCCTGCCACGAGGCCACTATGCGCAAGATCCTCCGAGGATTATCACCGGGAGGAGTCTTCATCTATACCACAGGAGGTCTCGACCAACCGGAAGAAAAATACGACGATGCCATGGGTCCCGAGGTGTACTACAGCGTTCTGGGCATTCAGGAGAATCTCGCCATCTTTGCCGAAGAATCCTGCGTATGCCGCCATCTCGAATACGACCAATATCCGGAGAAACATCTCTACTTTATCGTCCAGAAAGAGAAGCGATAGCTGCCCTGAATCTGCAGGGGCGTTGAGATCAAGTTTCGCAAATGTTCTCACCAAAATTCGTCCGACCCAACCCATACACCCGAATCCGCTGTGAGTTTTTTAACCCGAAACCAGAGACTTCCTTGATTCTTTCGGCGTTCTGCGAAGAATAGGACGAAACCAAAATCTCAAAACAACCTCGCCAGCCATGCCCATTGCTCATTGCTTCGTCAGTCCTACCGCCCTTAACAGTGCTGTGCATGGCAGCGACCCCACCCAAATTTGGGCCCAGCTAGCTGACGAGGAGGCCGATGAGATGACCATTACCTTAATCAAGCGAGAGCAACAGTACGGCAAGCCGTACCACGTAATGGCTGAACTCTTCCTCCCCTCCCTCTGGAAGCCAGAAAAGGCCACTGCTCTCAAAATAGGGTTAGCAAACGCCCTAGCGACACATTTCGGAATGCCAAATAAGGAGATCCTAGTGATCACCCATACCGTCGATTCCGGTCAGGTCATCGAAGATGGCGATGTCGTGGAATGGTAGGGACAAGCAGAATCGAAAGATCGGCTTGAAGAGGTACGATACAACCACTCCCTGACAAGGCACGTCAACAGCCTTGGTCTCTACTGCCAGTAGCGAACCCGACGCCCATTAAACGGCCGGCAAGAAGGAATTGATAATTCCATAGCACTCAAGCTCCCTTTCTCAGTTTGACCCAGGTTCCAAATCAAGTTCCCTCTCCCCAAGAGTTTCTTCGAATCAGGTCTTACTGACCTACCCAAACAGGTCCTTCCGCAGCCCGGTCCCCACCGAGAGTCCACCCCAGTCAGCACCCGCCATCCAGTGCGGCTTCCGCGGCCGAATCCCCTCAGGCAATTCTTTCAACTGCGCCTCCACAAACTCCACCGACCCCAGCACAATCCCGTCGGTAAAGTAGCGCACCCGGCAACGAAGCACAGCAGACAAAGGCAACCGCCCCTTCTCTTCCTCAAGCACCCGCAAGGCCTCCTCGCGTGAGCTAGTATCCTTCCCCACCCGGGCATCAGACCCCGACCCAAACAAGGTCTGCC
>DGMY01000060.1 GCA_002388665.1 Opitutia bacterium UBA4506
TCTAGGGTCGGGACGAGCTTTTTACCTTTATTCAGAGCAATTTCCACCCCGTAGAAACTCTTAAACTAGTGCCATTCCGGTATAATTCTTCCGCATATCTGAGCTTTGAGAATGAGCATAGCTGCTTGGATTTCTCTTTCGTGAAGGCTACCAATGCGCCTAAGGCATCATAATTTTTATAGTTGGATACTGAACTCGAGAATTGTGAAACGATGTCAGATTCATTTGGTTTTTTGTCCAGCCTGTTGAGCAATTCTTTCTGGTATTCCTGTATCCATTCAAGCTCTGTCTCTGCGGGAATGTGATACTGCCGATACTCTTCAAAAGCGCACTCTCTACCCATTCCGAATTTGCTGCCTCCGAAATCCATGAAAATGGCTTTGGCTTTCTCAAGATTCGTTTTCATTTCTGTGAACAGTGTTATATCTCAAACTTAGTTTGAGATAACCCGGAAGCGAAGGGTGGAATGTGGGAGGAATTTTTTCACAAAAATCGGGGGCATAGAAATTTGGCAAGAATCTGATTTCAAGGTGGATATGAAACTACTATGAATTCTCTATGGAGCACGCTTTTGCTCTGGATTCAAGCTCATTCTCCCGACAAGTACACAACTCGTGGCACGATTATCGGGCTGAGTTGAGCTTTTGCTGGAAATTTGAAATGGCCCCGCCCTTTCGATATTCCCATAAGATCTTCCATATCAACACCATCCCACTGATTCAAAAGATCCGGGTAGAATGCCTCTTTGGGCAAGTACTCAACTCATTCAGTTTTTCATTGGATAATCGGTGAACATATGTTTACTATTCAGAAATCATGAATAGAATTCATTTTCCTCGATGGGCCGAGGTTTTGGAGAAATCTGATTTGCCCCAATCCGAGCGGCAGAGTTTCCGAGTGACACTTCGCTGGTATTTGAGCTGGTGTCGCCAGCATTCATCTGGATGTACTTTCACATCGGCACGGGAGTTTGTGAAATGGGCTTCTCAGGAGAAGAATGCAGATGACTGGATGGTAGAACGCTGGCGTACGGCCATTCGGTGGTTTTTCAGAACAGCGAAACAGCAAGCACGCGATGAATCGGCACAGTTTGGCAGAGCTGTTTCCCAAGAAATTCCGGATACTAAAGCGTTCTCCAATACAGATGATACGGATGCCGAGCGGGTCGTCGCAGCAAATGACGACGAGAAGGAAATTCTGGTTACGATGCGTCGTCGGGGGATGGCCCTCAAGACTGAGAGGGCCTATCTACGCTGGTTTCGAGATTTTTCGCGTTGGAGTGGTGGCATCTCGGGTCGGGAGATCAAGCCTGAGCGGGTAAAGGATTACCTCAGCTATTTGGCCATGGACCGTCTTGTTGCATCCTCAACGCAGAAGCAGGCGCTCAATGCGCTCGCGTTTATTGCCCAGAGTGTTTTCGGTGTCGACCTTGGCGACATTAGCGATTTTTGCCGTGCGAAGAACCGGAAAAAAGTTCCTGTGGTGATGAGCAAGGAAGAGACCCGCATATTTTTTTCCCAATTAAACGACCAACGCCGATTGATGGGCAGACTCCAATACTCGGCAGGCCTGAGGGTTTCGGAACTCCTCCGGCTAAGGGTTCAAGACCTGGATTTGGCTCGACATCAGGTTGTGGTGCGCTGCGGGAAAGGAGCCAAAGACCGGGTGGCACCTTTGGCCGAGCGCTTGATTCCTGATATGCATTCACACCTGGAGAGGGTTCGCGAGGTTTTCGAAGAGGATTTGAAACGAACGGATCTAGACGGAGTCTATCTGCCGGAAGCATTGGGGCGCCGGCACTCCAATTCTGGAAAGGACTGGCGCTGGCAGTGGCTCTGGCCGAGTAGAGAGATCTCAAGGGATCCTCGTAGCGGTAAGCAAAGGCGACATCATGTCTTGCCCCAAGTTTATCAGGGGGCGGTCTCACGCGCAGGGAAGCAAGCGGGCCTGAACAAGCGGGTGACCAGTCACACTTTACGACATTCCTTCGCCACACATTTGCTGGAGGATGGCGTCGACATCCGGTCGGTGCAGGATCTTCTGGGGCACAAAAGCGTTGAGACGACCCAGATTTACCTGCACGTGATGCAAAAACCAGGCACCGGGGTGAAAAGCCCTCTGGATACGCTGTAGCGCCCCTGCCCTCCGGGATCCCATGTAAAAAGCCAAGAAAATGGGTCCATGTTACTTGGCGAATTTTGCGCGATGAAGTGCGATTTCCCTTTGTTGATGCGGGCGCATTTCCTGGTGTGCAGCTTTAGCAAACGTTTCGCTCGTCAGCCTCCCCCTTTCAAACGCTTGATTTGTTAGTTGAGCCTCTTCGATTATGTGTAATTGGCTAGAAAGTCCTCGACGGCAGCAGTTGAATCGGCATTTCCAAAACTAGCCCTCGGGATCCAATACCTTAGGAAAAAATAAATCCCTACCCCGAAGAGAACCCACGGAGTGGGCATAACGTGAAGGCTAGGCGGCCCGGCCCAAGAGGTCCAGGCCTCTGTGGATTTCCGATCTCGCGGGGATGGACTCCGGGTTGCCTACGCCGTTTGGTTCGAGTTCTTTTTCACCACGAAGAGCACGAAGGACACGAAGGGGGGATCGGAGGACATATCGCTTCATCCCGTCTTTGAGTTTGTTGATAGTAAAGTTGAAGATGAGTCCGATTTGGATGTCCGAAAGCTTCCTGTAGGTGATGATTTGAGCCTCATGGATCGGATCCATTCTCTGCTGAGACAACGCTGATAGGACGATTCCAGAAGGCCCGGACCCAGAAAACGATGCACCTCAATCGCACATCCAATCACTTGACCGGAAAGCGTCTCAAATTGCTTCGCCATCTCTGGCATGCGTCCCTCTCTTCCTTCGTGCTCTTCGCGCTCTTCGTGGTAATTCATTCATTTTTTTCGAACGTGGAGGCTAGGCGGCCCAGTCCGTGGGGGCGGAGTTCTGTAGGTTGTCGATTTCACGGAAAGTAAACCTGGGTTGCCTAGGCCGTCTTGATATGCTGTCCGTCCATGCTCCGAATTCTGCCAAAATCATGGGGGCTCGCAATTTCAATTCTTTCCTTTTCCGTTCGCGAAGATTCCTCTCACACAGCGGTGCAGCGCTCACAAAGCGGTCTTTTCTCCGTGCCTTTGCGCCTCCGTGAGATTCAATTCCTTTCGCATAACATCTTCCTCGCTGGCTAGAATGATAATACTGACAGCAATGAAGAATAAACCTATCACTGGGAGGAGCCAACACAGCCAGGGAGTCTTGAACCAGTGCCAATATCAACCGCGAGAAACTGTAATTTCGTCAAACTGATACGAAGCCGTTGCTTGTGTACTCATGTCTAAATTCGATTGTGGAGTGATAACAGCCGACCTTCAACGAGGTTACGCAGCAGCGTCCGGTAGTGACGAGGAATTCAGTCGTTTGAAAAGGTGGCATCCCCACGCGGCGATCCCCTTACCCGAAAGGGCAAATATGAGATGGAACACCACGCCAATGAAAATGATGAAAGCACCGTCATTCGCGATCATTCTATCCACCAGACTTTGCTGAAAAAACGAAGAAGTAGATTGCTGCCAGAGCAGTGCTCCGTACACCCACGAGCCGAGTAGCCCTAAGCTCAGGACTCCAGAAATCCAGCGCAATCGGATACTTCCGGATTCATTCAAGCAAAGTAGTAGCGCCCATCCGGTTACCGGGATCGACATCAAAATCAATATCCCTTCAAAGGTCGCTTTCCACATGGATGGATCTCCACCCGACTCGTAGAATTGGTAGTGGACTTGATTGTACACCTTCGGTCCAACCAAGGCCAAAAGGCCTAGGGCTAAGACAACGACAACCGCATACCATGCATATTTGATGTACTTCAGGTTCATTTCAGCTCGTGAAGGCGGCGCACGATTCGTACGGATCGGAATTTCCTACCCCGATAGTTTCGATCATCCATTCTACCACAGGGAGCACAAACGGCAGGAAGAACCGGACGAAATCAAGAGCAAATCTATTGCAGGGAAGGGACACGGAGCCCTACACAGGTGATCGATACCGCTCGAACAAAGCTACCCCAGAAACGGATAGGCCTTAATCGAGCCGGTTGTTCACGGCGCATGTTTGCTAAAGCTGCACGCCACGAGAGAATGCTTCTGCCCACGGGGCGCTTTAGCAAACGTTCAGTACGTCAGCGCTTTCTTTTCGAAAAAGGAATGTCCCTGACCCATTAAACTGAACCGCTCTCTGAAGCCGCAGCCCACGGGGCACAAAAAAAGGCACTGCAGAATAGTTGCAGTGCCTTTCTTAAAATATGAGCGTCCGAGATACCCCTCTACAATTCCTAGGAATCCGGTGGTTGGTTGCCTTTTAGAAACTTGCCTATCGGAGTGATGATTAGGGCTAGTACGATGAGGATTGTTGCCAGGCTGATCGCGATACCAGCTCTCATCATTGGAGGGAAGTACTTGAATACTACGTCGTTTTTCCCTTCGTTCAGCAGGACTCCCTTGAAGCCGAAGTGTACGGGGATTACCTCTACTTTCTTCTCGTTGACCTCGGCGGTCCAACCGCGGTTGTCGGGAATTGACACGAACAAGAGTCCAGGTCTATCCAGCTCGATGTTTCCTTCGAACCGGTTGGAATTCCAGTTAGTCCACTCGACCGCATGGGTTCCCAGTGCTTTGGCCAAATCAAAATACAGTCTTTCCCGTTCTTCTCTGGGTCCGTGCAGGGTTCTCTTGTCGATCTCTTCCAGGGTCTCGCGTGAGACCTTTGGCAATTCGTTCAATCCCTCCACCGGCCAGGCTTCCGGTACCACGGCAGCGGCCAAGGCAACTAAATCTCTCTCACCGGGACGGAGGGCCCGCATCTCTTCCTCGGATATAGTGGAGAAGTAGACCGACCCGAATGGAACGAAGCAGGTATTCTCATAAATCAGCGAGTCGCCAGCCCGCCCCCAAGCCTTATAAAATGGAGAAAGGGAGGATTCCTCGCCACTGCGCATGATGTAATACTTCATCGAGAGCAACGTCTCGAGGACATAGCGCTCCCTCATTCCGCAGACATAGGATGAGCCTAAACCCGGCACGCGATAGTCAACATCGAACCCGCCTGTACCGAGGAAATCCAAATATCCTCCCGCATTGAATGAGTAGTAGGAAGTCAAGCCCTTGAACCCCTGCCCCAATGGATCGTTAAGCCGCGCGCAGCCCGGCCCCTTTTCGATTCGGTAGAAAGAAGAATCTGCTGCTTCGATCATCGCAACAGCGTCGTAAGAGTCATCAAAATAGAACCCGTGGGTCGTCAACGAATCGGCCCGGAGGTCAAAGCGATCCTGGGTCGATTCTCGCGCAAATTGGCCGACTTCCCATACTAGTAAAAGCGGGATCAGAAGCAAGGCCGCGGGCCGCGATCTCCCGTACCGAAGGAAGACCAGGAGGGCCGAATATCCGAACAACAAATAGAGGGTGTGCCGATAGACGCGGTAGCTTTCTTTTACCCGAACAAACTCCATTGCGTATTCAGAATTCCGCAGGAAGAGAAGAGCTACCACACAAACGAGTAGAGTTCCTCCAAGGAGGCAGAGATCCAATTTACGCTTACGAATGAGATCATCGAGCCCCACTGCGGCAATTCCGGCCAAAGCGACGGGGATCCAGAAGGACGATGTTTTATAATATACGCCTGAAAAGGCGTTCAGACAGTAGCGTACGTAAGGGACAAAGATATAGAGGAGAATGGCCAGAAGGACGCCCCAGAGGATCCAGCGAGTTCGCGGACGCCGGCCGATCAATGCTTGGGGGAGGAGTAATACAACGAGCGTACCCGCATACAAATGAGGTCCTTCGAGGTAATTGCGCCAGCCGGAATAGAAGATCCCACGGCCCAAAATATCGGGGGCAAAAATCCCGTAGAGGCTGGAGAGCCACTCTTCTGGCGGGTTGATGGAATAGAGCGCACTCTGGGCGAACTCCAATATCCCGGACTCACTGCCGCTCACCCGTGGGCTCGAAAAAATCTCATACAAATTGGGGAGAAAGAACACGGCTGACAATCCGAGCCCGAGAACATAGCACGCCCCCAACCGCAGGACCTGCCCGGCAATCCACTTGGGCTTCCACCCAGCCTCCATCCAAAGTCGAAGGAGGGCATACCCAAAAAAGAGTATCGACCACACATACGTGTGATACACACCTCGAATGACCAAAAAGAGAATCGCCAGAGGGAGCAGGTGCCAAATTCGTTTGCGCAGGAAGCATTCGAACGCAAACAAAGCAAACGCGACCATCACCACCTCAGAAGCGTAGTGATTCCAGTTCCCCCGAATGACCATGTGCCCGGAAAAGACCAAGCCCACTACCGCGACGGAGGCGGCATAGCGGCCGATCCCGAGCAGCCTCAACCACCCGAGAAAGAAAACCGCTGCGACCAGTGTTTTGAGGAACTGCACCCATCCCATGCCGAAGCCCAGTAGCTTCGGAGGCAAGGCATAGAGGATAAAGAGGAAAGGGTCGCCGATCCAATTGAAGATCCCCTGCCCCGCACCAACACTGAAAGACCATAGGGGATATCCTTCGGTGCGGAAGTACTCGGCAATGTGGGTGAACATCGGCCAAAACACGTCGACCGAGTCGGTAGCGACATCGCGGAACAGATACATTTTCCGGAAGAGGAGGTAGGGCTCATAGACCCAAAAACCGAGGACGGCTACCCCTGCAAGGCTGACGATCCACCAGAGCCGGTTCCAACGTGGAGTGTATTCTCCCCCCGCTCTCGACAACCACCCGGATCGCACCAGCCGCCCCGCGAGATAAAACAATCCAGCGACCAGCCCAAAATAAAGCAGCCGGATCCCCCGAAGCTGCCAAAGTACTCTCGGAGAGAGGGAGCCGAGCCAATCGGAGCGAGAGAGAGGGAGAATCAAATAGGAGTCCTCCCCGGCCGTGCGTACCCGCCAATTGGGGCCTTCCTGATTGCCGCTACCAATCTGATTATTGGGCTGCCATCGATTCAAGACCTCTTCTCCATCGAGTTCAAATAAGGGGTGGTAGCGATAAGCAGACTCGAAACCAAACTCGACCGGCCCCAAAACAAAGTCCCGAACCTCTCTTCCCAGGTCCAAGCGAATCGCCCTCAACTTCCTCCAGCCGGGCATACGAAACTCGGCGACCAGGGTATCGTGAGTGGCGTGGAGAAGCTCGACATCTGAGTAGTATTCGAAATAGGAGCCCGGGCCGGGGAAACCGTAGCGGTAATACACCTGCAACACGGTTTGTCCCGTATTGTCGATGAGGGGGATCCGAACTCGGTTGGGAGCTGGCTGCCAGAAAATGGAACTCACAATCCCTATACCCACGACCAAAAGCGCCGCAAATGTGCACAGGTTGAGCCCCCACAGTCGTTTCCAACAAGAGATCATCCCTGTAATTCCTTTCTCATCGCTTTCACTGCTCGATAGATCCGCTTCCCCAAAGTCGGCTTCGACCGACCGAAACGATGGAGCATCTCCTGTCGCGGTGCCGTAAACTCGGTCCCGTACAAAAACAGGGGAACGCCTTCACGAGCGAGCTCTAAACGCTCCAGCTCTTCGGGTCGTTTCCCCCTGCTTTTCGATTCATGATGTCGAATGGCCACTGTGGGATCGCAGATCGTCCTCCATCCGGCCCCCCACATACGGTGCCCCAGCAATGCATCGCCAAACCCGTTGGGGCACAGCACCTCATCCAAGCGACCGGCGGCCTCGAAGGCGGTTCGACGGGCAAAGGCACAGGCGAAGGTCAGCGCATCCACCTCACGAAAGACCGAACAGGCTCCGTCCGCCATCCGCATGACCTCCGGGCCTGCCGCGCCAAATCGAATGCCCGCCGCCTGGAGTTGCCCGTCGGGATAATAGAGTGCCCCGCCAACCATGCCCACTTCCGGCCAGCTGAGAAATCCCTGCAATCTCTCCAAATCGCCGGGGGTCAAAAATTCCACGTCGTTATTGAGGAAGAGGAGATGTGGCTCGTCGCAGGCCCCGACACCTCGATTGTTCAAAGCGGCAAAATTAAAAGGCGCATCCACCGAGAGCCAGGTAAGTCGCCCGGAGGGAAACAGTGACTCTGCCAAAGATCGCAAACGGGCCGCGATTTCCGGAGCCGATCCATTGTCAACGGCGACCAATCTCACGCGATTGGAAATGGATTGAGCCGCGAGACTGCGGAAGGTAGCAGCGGTCAACTCTTCCTGGTCACGAAACGGGATGATGGTCGCAATTTTCTCATCCACGGTCACAGGCGCGGGGAGTCCAGTCCTCCGAGTGGAGTCGTATGACCATTCCCGCAATCCGATGCTCCTCTTTTTTGCCAATCCGGTCAGGACCTTGCCGACGGCCTCTTTCGACTCCTCGCAACGACTCTGGTATGCAGCACCCCGAGGGCTGTCCACCGCAGTCAAGGCCAGCGACAGCCGCCTCACATCGGCACCCTCTGCAATCGCACTCGCGACGAGTGGCCACTCCGCCCCACCCTGGTGGTCCAGAGGACTGAGAATATCGGGATACCGTGAACAAAACCGATTCCAACAGGATCCTGAAACCCAGAGCGAGCGACTCATCCCCGAATGGCCGAAAATCGAGTAACGCGAGGCACCGGAGATCATCCGTACCGCGTGAGGCCACCCGGTCAGGGGGTCCACAAGTGTTTCAAAAAAACCGACTACATCCGAACCGCCGGAACCTTCGGCCAATAGAGATTCTTTCAAAAGGAGAAACAAGGCCATGGGGTGAAGCAGATCGGACGGCGCCAATGCACACACCCACTCTGCGGACGTCGGCACATTCCCCCCGACCGGAGAGGCGGCCCATCGGCAGCGGTCCGAAAGCCTAAAGTGTTGAACCAACCCGGCCAGAGACAGAGTCCCGGGTACTCCGACAAACTCCGCGAATTCGGCGATAGGTTGATTCGCTGTCTCCTCGTCGACCTCGATCCTCAGTAAAAATCCCTGGATACTCTGAGCAGCAATCGAGGCCAAAACCGCGGCGACCTTGTGCCGCAACCGAAAGTCGGGCCGCCAACAAACCTCCACTTTGGGTTCGCCCCAAAGCGTACCCGCCATCTGCGCTTGCCAGACCAACGAAGTCTCCAAGTCGCCTGGGCCTAAGGAATCTCCCGGAAGCAAATTCCAGCGGGAATCCTTTAACCCATCACAGTCACTCAATCGCAGGCGAAAATCTTCCGAACTGCTCATTTCCGTTTCTTTCTCCCTTCGAGCCAACGAGAAATGGGGCGAGTCAATCGATAGCCCCAATTCCTCTGTGCATGCCGCCGGGCCGCCATTTCCCGGTGCAGCTCATTCTTAACGTGGAGGAGCTCGAGATCGGCGCCCCGGAGGCGTTCTACCTGTGCATTGAACTCACGCTCCATCTCTCCCAGGCGGGAGAAGAACTCCGGAACGATCCCGGCCCCACGTTGGACGCGGTAAGAAATATGGAGTCGGTCCAAAGGTTTCGGGCCGGGAGAATCCTGAAACCGGAATCTCAAATGTGCATCCCAACCGATAAAAAACAAAGAGACCCCATCATCGGTCTTCTCTTCCGTTCCGAAGGAGTGATCGAGCCATGAAATCGATTGGGAATCGACAGTGCGCAGCACGCCGGTGGAACTCTCTACTGACACTCCAAGCAAAGTAAACCGGCCCGGGCCGTGAAAGGGGTCGAGACGAAACTCGCTGTATTCCTGGGCGCTATCCGGCAACGCAAACACTGCGGTCACCTTATCTGCCTCACAGACGAGACTATCGGCAGAGAGAAGGTCCAACTCTCCAGCCCGAAGAAACCCGAGCTGTGGCTCCAGCGGCTCACAGAATCGACGCCTCCACTCCAGCCGCTCCCAATGGGCCTCGAAGAGCAGTCGAATATTGTCAGAATAGAGTTCCCGATGATGGCGAAAGATCTTCTCGAAGGTGTCGAGAACCCGGTCACGGGAACCAGAAAAATCGCCATCCCGGGAGACCGCGTGTTTGCGGTAGTCGAAGACGGGCTCGGGCAGGTACTCGACGGACCTCCCCAGTTCGATAATGGAAAGCCAGAACTCAAAGTCCTCCCATCCACTTTTCATCTCCTCACGATAACCTCCGACAGTCACCCAATCGGCGCGGCGAAAGATTGCCGTCGAATAGATGCAAGGGTCCAACAGTACATCGGGAAACCGATAGGGAGGCAGCGACGAAAGGCCAGCTTCCTCCCCGAATGTATAAGCCTGACCATACACGATCCCGACCCCAGGGTTTCCGGCAATCAGCGGGAGTAGTTTCTCAACAAATACAGGCTTCAAGCGATCATCGGCATCCAAGCTCACGATAAACTCCCCCGTAGCACACTCGATCCCCCGATTCCGGGCGACCGATGGGCCAGCGTTCTCCTGCTCCAGCACCTGTACACCTTCCAGCGCGCGCACTCGTCGAATCTCGCTACGGGTGGCATCGTCGGTCGACCCATCATCGACCACAATAATCTCGCGAACGGGGACTGTTTGAGAGCGCACCGAGTCGATCGCCTCTTGCAAAAATTCTCCGTGATTAAAGCACGGGATGATGACCGAGACCTCACTCATGGCTCAAACCTCCAATTGATCGGAATGGTCCGATCCTGCTCAATAGAGAAGAACCCGTACTCGGTATTCAGATTCGGGTTTGTAGCCGGATCACGGGCACAGAGGTCTGGCCAGCGATTGAAAAGCCGTTTCCGATCGTGCCGGGATTCCGGTTCGTCAAAGGAATCCTCGTAGCGCAGACGAAGGGTGGGAATCATCGCATTGAAAAATCCCTCGTCGGCCAAAAGCAGTGCGGTCGCCCCGACCCGGTAGGTCCACGTTTCGTATCCGGTAGAAATCGGCCCAAACTGGTTCCAGAGGTCCCGCCGAATGGCGAAGAACCAGCGCCCGGGGACGAGCATATTCTGCGGAAGGATCTCGCGCCGGCCCATCCCTTCAAAGTCGGCACTCAAATCGCGAAAAATCGGGGCAAGCCTACCGTTGGCACTGAGGATCATCCCCGCCTCGAGTAGATCCCCCTGGGTGCCTCCCAACGCACCGGCGACCATCCCCATTCCGGGTTGATCCGCCCAACCCGCGAGTTGAGCACAGACCTTCATGTCCACCTGAGTGCCTTCGGCGACAAACACCAAGAGGGACTCACCTGCATCGTCAAATGGCTCCGTTGGGGACCAAATTCCATCGCCTCGATCCGCGATCGAAATAATCCTAAACTCCTCACTGGGCGTTGGGGAACACACCCAGTACATATTGGCGATCAGATCCCACCGGCCACCTTCCCGCCAGCGAACGGCCTCCTCGATCGCTTTACGCGATGCTTGCACCGAGTAGCTCTTCTCTCCGACGTTGGCAGCTGAGGACCCCGGAATGATTCTCCAGTGATAGAGGACTTCGGGGATATGGCGAATCGCCCCTTCCGGCAGGTAATTCCCCAAGCGCAGGAACAGATCCCAGTCCTGACTCCCCTCGAAGCCCACGCGGAAGCCACCCACCGCATCGAGATCTTCCCGCCGGATGCAGGAAAGGTGGCAGATGTAATTCTGAGAACAGAGAAACAGTGGATTCCAATCGGGCTTAAAGTAGGGAGCGACCGGATGGCCGCGGACGTCCACCTTGTCCTCGTCGCTGTAAATAAACCGAGCCTCGGGGTGGCGATTCATCTCCAAGACCACGCGAGCCAGGCTCTGGGGCGTCAGAAGGTCGTCATGATCGAGCAACGCGACCCACTCCCCTGTGGCAATCTCCAAGGCCGAATTACTCGCTTTGGAAATATGCCCATTTTCTGGCCGGTAACACACCTTGATCCGTGAGTCGGAGGATTCCAACTTCTGCAAGGTTTTGCGCGTGGCTTTACTCGTCGAGGCATCGTCGGCGATGCACAGCTCCCACTCGGGGTAAATCTGTTGCTTCACCGATTCGACTGCCTCCCTCAACAATCGTGGGTCGGTGTTATAGGTCGGCATGATCACCGAAATCTTCGGGCGAACCGGAAGCTTTTGTACCGTGCCCTCCAAGACAGCGAGATCGACAGGCTTGGGACCGTTTCTCTCGATAAAATGGCGATAGTTTCGAACAAACGGATTGGGGGCTTTGCTGGCAAAATTCACTACCAAAAATCGAGTGACGACGGTTTCGCTGCCGTCCGCCCAACTCGCGACAGCCTTGATCCATTTGAATCCCTTACCCGTCCGGAAGAACTTACGAAACCGCACCTTCCCCTCGCGCTCGACCTTCACACACTCCAGGGTGCGCTTCCCCAGCGAAAGAGACACCGCGACCGGCGGACGCCCCAAGGCATCGACCCCCTCCCCCTCGAAAGCAACATGCTTCAATACGAGTTGAAACCCAGGCATTCTCGGGCGAACGACATGGAAATCTTTTCGCGCGGTCTTCATGCTCGATAGAAACAATTCATTTCGCAGTTTCTCCAATTTTTCTCTGAAAAACAAGGGTCATGCCAACCGTTCGGCCTGTAACCAGAACGTTTTGGGAATGACTGTGGAGGGCATCGCATCTCCTTTGCGCAGGACTCCCGGGCGATAGGTGTAGCCACTGTCTTCAATAGGCAGGGAATCCGAGAAGCGGTGGATTCGCCAGAGCTCTTCGCTTCCTTCGCCTTCAATACTCTTTCCCATACCCCGAACCGCCGAGCCATTATTCTCCTTGGCAATCAGTAGCATTTGCTCGAGAGAATCCGGAAAGAGGAGCCAATGACTCTCGGCATCAAATATCCACTCATTCGGGCCGATAGGCTTCGGCCGACTCCGGTCCCAGACCTCCAACTCGACCTCCACGCCGACCATTTGATCGACGAGTTTTCTCCAAAGGGCCTCGGAGAACCCGTTTCCATTCCAACGAACCCGGAGGCGCACGGTCTCTGCCAGGTTGCCCGAGCGCAGCGGCACCTTCGAACATCCAAACCGCTCCACCTCATACAGCATCCCGTGAAATCGGGACCGAGCCGGTGAGCGAAGCTTCCTGGCACGCCCTACCGCCAGGCCTTTATTGAAAGCGTGGTCATGATCCCGCACATTCTCCGGCGTTCCATACTTCCCGAGAAATCTCCCGAGGTGGCGTCCGCGCAGGTAGGCATTTGCCCGAGTCTCCTCGACAATCTGAGTGGGCTTCCCCCCGGCAGCTTCCCCAGGACCGTAACTGTCGTGATGCACCCGGAGCCCCGCACCGTAAAAGAGTTTCCCTCCATCCGACCGGAGCCTCCATGAGAGATCTACATCTTCCCCATAGAGAAAAATCGCCTCATCAAACCCCTCGACCCGCTCGAAGGCCTTGCGGTCCAGGAGCCAGGCGGCAGCAGAGCTCCACTCGGTCTCGCCGGTCACCGGGTTGTACAATTTGGGATGCTCCCAGGGTTCCTGTGCCATTTCCCAACCGACAAACCCCTCCTCCCGATTGGATCGGGCGGTCCTCAGGAGGGACGAGAGAGAGCTCGGCGTCAGGACGGCATCCGGATTCAGAAAAAATAAGTAGGGAGCCTTTCCACGCGAGGCACCGGCGTTGCATCCGGCACCAAAGCCCGGATTGTCCGGATTGTGGACATACTCGATCGGCAACCGGTCCGACCACTCCTCCACCAGGTCTTGCACCACTGGCTCGGGGCCGTGCTCTACGATGAAAACCTTGATTGCGCCGAGCTCCTTTCTTGCGGAAGCAAGCGACTCAAACCAACGGTCTGCGAGATCGGGCCGTTGATAGAAAACGCCGACGACATCGACTGCTTCCTGGGCGACCTGGCTGGGGTATTCCCTCTCGACCCCGTTCTCAAAACTCCAGGTTCTGGACCACGGATTGCGCACGATTCCGGTCGACCAAACGGTGTCCCGGTACAGCACTCTCCTTTTCGATACATTTTCCCCTACGACAATCTCGATGCGATGAAACCCGAACGGAAGCCAGAGTTCGGCCAGGAAACCAGCCCAACCCGAATCAGCCACATGGGGAAAAGCCCCGTCAAGATCGTCTCTCCACTGGCGGGAAACGGATTGCACGACTCCGTTCAAGCGGACGTATAGTTCACGCGCCGGAAGCGAGTGCTCGTCGAGACACCAGCCCCGCAGACCGAAGTACCCGGAAGTGCATTTCCCTCCCGGTTCCCTCTGGTCGATCTGAACGGTAAAGGACACCTCCGACTATTGGGGTTTTCTCATCTCGATCCCGAGCATCGGCACCCCGATCATCCCGGTACTGTCGCTGCGTGTGTAGGAGCGAAGAACGCACGCGTCGTGCAGCCAGTGCTGCATCTCGTGATCGGTTTGGGTCCCGGTCGCTACGGTCGCATTCATCACGTAATCTCCAGAACGAAGAATCGGCATCTGGAAGCGGAAGACCGCCTCCAGGCGCTCTCCCTTCCGCACCGTAATCGGCTGCCCCTTTGTCGTCAGAAACGTGTTGTCTCCGAACAGGACCTGCCCGCTGGGATCCTTTAAGCCAAAGCCCACTATTGGATCCTTTACCGTCTCCCGCGCTTCGATCTCGACCCTTGCTTCGACCTTTTCACCACCGACGATCCAGCCGAGTTGGCGGCCACCGGGATCGGTTAACTTCGCATTGACCACTTCCACCCGGCGGCTTCCAAACGAATCGCCGTCCGACTTGAAGGCGAAGACCTCGATATCATTGCGGTGGTCACTGAAGTTCAGGTACTGCAACCGCTGATCATGAATCTCCTCTCCCAGAATCTGCACGGCCTCCAACGGCGCCTTGCGGTCGCCGGTTCCGCATTCCTCAGCGATCTCTTCCTCTTCGGTTTTCCCGGGCGCATCCTCGGAGGCGCTGCCCGAAGCATCCGCATCTCCCCCCGAATAGTATTCAGAAAAATAGGACTCCGAGACATCCTTCGGGATCCCCCGCTGACGGACCACGCCCTTATCCAACCACAGGGCTTGGTCACAAAGACGGTTGATCGACGGCAAGTCGTGGCTGACGAAGAGGAGGACACCCCGCTCCCGGAACTTCTTCAGGAATCTCATACATTTCTGCACGAAAAACACGTCCCCCACAGCCAGCGCTTCATCGATGATCAGTACCTCGGCGTCCACGTGGACGATAACCGAAAAGGCCAAGCGCACATACATCCCACTCGAATAGGTTTTCACCGGCTGGTCCATGAAATCACCGATATCCGCAAAGGAGGCGATATCGTCAAAGCGCTCGTCGATGGTCTTCTTGGAAATCCCCAGAATCGATGCATTCATGTAGACGTTCTCACGCCCGGTGAACTCGGGGTTGAAGCCGGAACCCAGCTCAAGAAGGGCAGCGACCCGGCCGTTGGTTACGACCTCGCCCCCGGTAGCTGTCAGGGTGCCGGCGATGATTTGCAGAAGTGTACTCTTCCCCGACCCATTGCGCCCGAGAATCCCAAAACTGGTTCCCCTCTCGATGTCGAAAGACACTTGCTGGAGAGCGTAGAAATCCTTGTAGGCAGCGGATGCACGCCGCTGTAGTTCCCGGTTGAGATAACTGTTGGCCGGAAACCGGCGCCCGGCGGAACTCAGAATCGGCGACCTCAAGCGATCAATCGGGCTCCTCCAGACGCGGTAGGCCTTACTGAGGTTCCGTACCGATACGACGATATCTTTTTCAGACATGAGTTTCTTCCATTCTAATTTCTATTCGGGGAGCGATCACAAGGCCAGCGGCGGATGACTTCCCTTAGAGTTTCCATCTTCTCCGGCGATTCGCAATACGCGACGATTCCAAAATGTGCCGAGGACAAACGCGACCCCACCAATCAGCAGTGCACCGGCCGACCGGACAATCCGCCACCAGGTCTGAGAATGGGCCGGGGACTCGCTCCAGATGCCGTATACGTCTGTGGACTCCACGGCGGGCTCCAAGGCGACGCCCCCGCCAATCCGTACCTCTGCGACCTCAACATTCTCCCATGCGGCCAATTCCAGATCCATCGTACCGGAGCTCCCGGGCCACGGCTCGGACCAACGAACGGATCGCATAATAATATCCGATTCGGTATTCACGGGGTCGAGACGCAACTTCCGCGGACTGCCGGTAGGTAGAGGAACAGTGACCGTTTGCCAGCCGCCTTTGGAAACCGGGGCATACGCACCTTCTGCCTCGGAAAAACCGTCGCCGGTGTCGATATACCATTTAAGAATCCCCCCGGTCTCGACCTGAAGATCAACGGTCCAGATCGTGTAACGAGTCCATTGAAATAGACCGATATACCCGGCGACGACAGCGAGGACTGTCAGAAATATTGGATGTGGTTTCATACTCATACTTCCCCGTCCTGCGTGGACCTGTGGATCCGGCGAACCAAGTAATGGGGCCTCGACTTCGCCTCCTGATAGGTCCGCCCTAAATATTCTCCGATCAAGCCTAAGCAAAGCAATTGTATCCCCGAGACAAACAAGAGGATGGTGACCAACGATGGATACCCTGCGACCGGATCGCCGAAGATCAGTGTTTTCAAAATGACCCACGCCATCCAAAGGAAGGCACCCATCGATATCAGAACGCCGCAGACAGAGGCAAAGCGGAGAGGGAGAATGGAGAAAGAAAACAGTCCATCGAGTGCGTATGATAGCAACCTGCGCAACGACCAACTCGACTCGCCCTCAACCCTAACGCGGTTTTCAAAGGGGATCGCCTTGGTTCGAAACCCGACCCACTCAAAGATGCCTTTCGAGAATCGATTGGATTCCCGGAGAGAGACTACACAATCGACAACCGGACGTGAGAGCGCGCGAAAATCACGGGCGCCAGGGGTTAACCGGGTGGGCGACATGCAATTCCAAATCCTGTAAAACGCCCGCGACAATGCCGAGCGAACCGGGGGCTCATCTGCTCGATCCACTCGATGAGTCGCCGCCATATCGTACCCTTCTTCTGTAATGGCCCGAACCATCGAGACTAACAGGGAGGGCGGATCCTGCAGATCGCCATCCATCACGACAACTACTTCACCGGTGGCGTGTTCAAGGCCCGCAAGGATTGCCGCTTCCTTCCCAAAATTCCGGGAAAACTCCACCACGGCAGCCTCACCGGGAAGAGCACAAAGGTTCTCGTGGATGGTAGCAATTGTTCGGTCGGTGCTACCGTCGTCGACAAACACAAACTCCCACGACAGGCCCTTTACGGAACAGTGCTCTGCCAACTCCGCGAACAACGGACGGATGTTGCCCTCTTCATTAAAGCAAGGAACAACAATTGAGACCGGTACTGCAGGCAATTCTTCCATCTCCCTTAGAATACGACAACTACGGCACCTTTGGAGACGAACACCGAATCCGGGTGAGGCCAGACCGGACGTTCTTTAGCGAGTTCCTTCAAACGCGATTCTTCCGCTCGGTCGTCCCACCCGAAAATAGGATCGAAGCGGAAATCCACAAAGGAGAAAATCCATGAGCGCGCATGGTCAGGATGCCGGGCGCTGGGCAAATCCCCTCTCGGCCCCGCGTTGCGCCAGGGGGTCTTCGGATAAGCGTAGATCGGAACCGGTCGGCTAAAATCGACCCCATTTTCCACGCCGATACTTTCGATGTGGGCGATAATTCGATTTACGGCCATGAGGTCAGCCTGCGAGGTCAGATAGTCGTCCACCGCGTATTCATTCGCAGCAAGCATGTGCCCGGAAAGAATGAACCCGCCGACTAGGCCCAATCCGAGAGAAATCCTCCGAAATACGCCGTCATACCTCTCGCGTTCTATCTCTCTCCAGAGGGTACAGAGGCGTTCCATCGGCAGAGCGAGGATTACCCCGTATACCAATCCGAAGACAAAGAGCGTGCGCGGGGGAAAGTCCTCCCGCAACGGTGCGGCGAGAGCCAGTAGAAAGGGGCTGACCAAAAGGACCAAAAGGAGTGCGATCGCGTACAGTCCCCGAGCAAGTTTCCCGCGGCAAAACGTCCGGAGACCGATGAAGTACAGAAAGCCCAATAGCGCGACGGCGCTCGGAAGGACAATCCAGTTGGAGAAGTATTCTTCGCGATATCCGGAGACGAACGGCATCGACCAATCAGAGAAAAGGCGCACAAATCTCTGCCAATTCTCCACCGAGAGCAAAGTCGCCAACTCCATCTCTGATCGAGCAAGGTCAACCTGAAGCAGTCCATACACCACTTGGGTACCAACGAGGTACAAGACTAGTCCGAGAAAGATCAAGACCGCGTATCGAACCAAACCTGCGAGGTCAAAACCACGTGCGTCCTCCAAGACATTTTTGAGCGACGCCCCCAACGCTCCCGCTATCGCGAATTGAATCGAGGCCTGGTAAAAGCCCGGAGAAGCGGCGAAACAGAGAAGACCGAGAAAGGGGTGCTTGCGGAAACTCAGATACAATCCTCCAGCCGCCAGAAGGTTGCCGATAGGATAGGCCAGTCGAGTGCTGTCGAAGCTAAAGAGGTAGGCAAATAGAACGGAAATGGTTGCGAGGGCGCTGAAGAAGAAGACGGCTCCCCCACTCTTCAACCCAATCACCTTGGCCACCAAAATCGCCGCGTAGATTTGAATGATGAGACCAAGGAATCCAGCCGCAATTCCACCGGAACTGGTATCGAGCACTTGCTCAAAGATCCAGTAGTATCCCCACCTGCCGAGGATGAGAAACATTTGCGAATCATTGGAAGCGGGCTGCAACTGTATGATGTCGTCCGCCCGGAAAGCGGGAACGATAAATTGCACGCCATAGGTCACTCCGACCAACAAGGCGAGGAGGAGGAAGTGAAAGGGCCCAAACTTCCCACAACAGAACCCCTTCCAGGAAAAGGGTCCCGAGTCGCCGGAACTGCTGAGAGGCTCCGGGACCATCACCCTAGAGGACATCCGCAAAACCTTTCTTCAGTCTACTGAAGACGAAATATCCAACGAGGAGCGTCGCGAAGGCAGTCAGATAGATATAGATCACCGGTTGCATCTGAAGTGGCTCGTGCCAAAGCACGGTTCGGCGGGCCTGCTCGACAATGTGGGCCAGGGGATTGAACTTCAGGACGGGGTAGAACCCAGCAACGATCACACGGTCAATCGGGTAGAAAATCGCGCTGCAATACATGAGCGCGAGAGTGAGAAACTGCATCAGCTGCCCAATGTCTCTGACGTAGACCCCGATCGCCGAAAAGAACCAACCGAGGCCCAGCGAAAACATGATCACGGGGAGAACCAGGATCGGCAGGGCGGCGGAGTACCACGACAGTTCCCGGCCGAAAACAATGATCCCGATAAAGACCAGGCAGATGCTGATGAGGAAGTGATAGATCGACGCCCCGACTTGGGAGACGGGCAGGACTTCCAGGGGGAAGACGACGCGTTTTACGATGTTTGCATTCCCCAGAATGATCGTCGTCGAAACGCCCATCACTTCGGCGATGAGCTGGAAGATGGTCAGACTCAGGAAAATCCCCAGCGCGTAATCGAGGGCAGTTTCATCCGAGGCGGCGTCGTACCGGCCATTGAAGATGACCCCGAAGACGAAGGAGTAAAGGGACATCATGAGCAAGGGGTTCAACACCATCCAGACCACACCCAGGTAGCTCCCTTTGTGCCGGGCGCGGATGTTGCGTATGGTGAACTGCCAGAGCAGCAGACGGTTTACCCAGAGACTGGCTCCGATATCATAGGGAAGGCGTAGAATTGTGCGAATCATGGAGATACAGCAGGTTGATAGAGTCGAGCGGTGGTTGGCTCCAACTCAAAAATGATTTCCCCTCGATCTTCCGAGAGTTGGTACGGGATGTTTCGTTCGATCAGCCAGCGCTTAGTCAGCAAATTCCGGCCTGGATCCAGCACGATTTCCGTACCCGAAATGCTGTCGAGCGCCTCCTCAATCGCAGCGGTGACGTGGGCGGTCTCGGAGGTGCTGATGCTGAAAATGGCTCCTGAATTTATCAGAGCCAAGATCAGGGCACCCGCCGCACAGAGGGAAGGGACAAGGTGATTCCGGTCCGCGTAGAGTAAACGCGAGCGGGGATTCTCTGCCGGCCTGAGGAACAGCGGAGGCAGCATAAAGAATAAGGGAAGTACCCAGACGAAGGGAACCCACCGGGCCCACCAGCTCGGGACGATGACGCAGATCCCGATCAGGGCCAGCAAGAGCAGGAGCCGAAAGACTCCCCCAGCGGTAATTGCCGGTGGAAATGGGCGGAGGGTCAGGAGCCCCGCAAGAAGGGCGAGAACAAGCACTCCCGAGAACAGCGGCCCAAACCCACCGGATCCGTGACCGGGCCAATGAATGTTCCGGAAGGTACTCCACTCCTTGTCGTCCCAGGTGAATGGCATCTTCACCGACTCCCCCCGGTAGATCCCCGTTTTCTCCAGGAGCGAACGGGCAAACTGTTCGGGACGGGAGAGCCCTCGGTGCGAGGCGGGTACGAAGAGATCCAAATTTTGATCAAATTGATCCGGCTCAAAAATGGCCCGATGGATAAATCCGAGAGAGTAATACGCCCCCTGGCGGGACTCGCCCCGGCTGCCCGAAAACGCGATCACCAGCAGCAGGCCGAACAGCCCCACTAGAACAACCCCCGAGCCGATCCAGATCCCCCGGCGCGAAGGCCGAGAGGGTACGCCAGTCCCACGGGCAGCCTCGTCGGCTTTCCTCCTGCCACGCCACTCGTTCAGGCGGTTGCCCACGACCCACAAGGTCCAAAGAGCGCCCAGCGGCAAAGCGAGGGCCAATCCGCTCCTTTTGGCCACGAGAAGAAGAAGAATCGATGCCAGTGTGACTCCGGCGGTCCTCCAGTCCATCCGCCAACTCAGGCAATAGAGCCCAACGATCGCCAGCGAAGAATAGATGGCCACGTCAAAATCCATGAACAGCACCCACAGCTGATAGAGACAGACGGGGTTGGCCGCGACGAATAATCCCACCCCCCGCGCCGACCATTTTCCCAAGCCGGTTCGGCGCAGGAGGTCGGTGGTCAACAGTCCTGCCATGAGCAGAAGCAGAAGGCGGTACCCCTTGGCCCCTTCAAATCCAAACGGCAGATCTCCCAGTAGCGAGGAGACGACGTACATCGCGTTGAAATCCAAATAAGCGGAGTAGATCGAAGGTTCCTTGCGCAGCAAGCCGGACTCCGGTTGTTCATTCAACCAGCCCGGCTGGGGATCAATTATGTTCCAGCCTTCTCGAATCGACAAGACCGCCCGTTGATGGGTCTCGAGGCTGTCCCAGCCCACATCGAGAAACTGCGAGGCGATCCCGGCCGCGAGAAAAAGAAAGGCCGCGTGGAGAATCAGTGTAGCGAGAACTGCCAGAGAACGGGCGGAGTTGCGGAATCCTTCATTGGGCCCACGTTTCACCGCGAGAGCCGCACCCAAGGTCGCCCCGAAACCGTACAGCAGCCACCAAATCGGACCGAAGGTGATTCCAACGACAAACAATAGGCCCGCCCCGATGACCAACACTAAGTTGGCCAATAATATCGAGTAGCCCAATCGCTGGGGAAAACCTGTGATCTTATCTTCCAATGGGTTGTAGACTCTACTGCTATCGACTGCCCCGCATGATCGAACCGACGGTCCGAATCAGGATCTGGAGGTCGAGCAGGACCGAAGCATTCTTCAGGTAGTAGAAATCGAATCCGAGCTTCTCCCGCACTTCTTCGTCACTGGCGGCGTACCCGTAGTTAATCTGCGCCCAGCCGGTCAACCCGGGTTTGACCAACGTCCGATAGGGGTAGTACGGGACTCGATCGGCGAGATCATCCGCGATATCAATCCACTCGGGCCGCGGGCCGATGAAGGACATATCCCCTCGAATGATGTTCCAAAACTGGGGAACTTCGTCCAAACGGGTTCGTCGCAAGAGATAACCAATTCGAGTCACCCGACTGTCGTTCAGGCGATCCGAATCCCGGGTCTCCTCCTCCCGCAGCACCGACATCGTCCGCAATTTCCAGATCGAAAATGGCTTACTTCTCAGGCCCACCCGCTGCTGACGGAAAAAGAGAGGTCGACCACTTTCCGCCCAGATCAGCCCGAGGAAGAAGAGAAGAAATGGTGCCGCAATCGCGAGACCGATACTGGCGAGCATAATGTCCGAGAGCCGTTTCCAACGATGGTAGACGGGGTGGGTCAACCGAAGGTCCAACTCCAGAAACCAATTGGGCCCCACATCCGAACAATCGACCCGGTAAAAATAGCGCTCGATAAAGGCACGCCCGTGAGTGACCTGAATCCCCGATTCCAAGCACCCCATCCAGACAGGTGGGTTGTGTTGATCACCCGACTCTTCGGGGACGACGACCTCGTCGATCTTGAGCATCCGGCACAGTTCCATCAGCCGTCCGTTCTCCATGGTATTGTCGTAGGAATCCGGCAGATTCGCCACCCGAAATGGCAGCCCACTTTTCTCGATCCGCTCCCGCAATTCTTCCCGTTTTTCTTTGCCCAGAAGAATCAGCAGCCGTCGACGGCTTCTCCCCTGCACTCGAAAGAGGAGAGCCCGCGCCCCTCCCATGATCAATCCAGCAGTCAGGATCGACTGGATCGAAACCGTTCGACCCAATTGCTGAAGTGTCAGGAGGTACAAGATGACCACCGCGATGAGGAAGGTCATCGTAAGGGCGGCAATGATTCGAATCGTGACCGGCCATAGCCTCTGCTGTCGAAGGGGATCGTGGAGCCCCGCAACGTCGGAAACCAACGCGAGGAGAGCCCCGAAACCGATCGCAGCAGGGTAACCAGCCGGCTGGCCCGCGAACGAAGGCTCCCAGCCAAGCGTTAGGTCGGGATTGAGCGAATAGGCAAAGAGGATCGCCAGCGCTCCGGCTGCGAAATCAACCAGGATCCAACTCCGTCCGCCGAAATACCAGTCAGTACGGCTCTGTACTCGAGAACTTTGTTTCTCCGATTCCATAAATTTTCATTGGCTCAATTCAGTCACCGGATGCCACTCCGGGAAATGGTTCCGATAGACATTCTGGGTCGCCCGGATCACCCGGCGTTGATCGAACTCTGTTTCCGCCTGTTTTCGGTTTCGGATTTTCATCTCTTCCCAGATCTCAGGATGGGAGGCGGCATCGGCCATCATCGTCGCCAGCTGGGTCGGGTCCTTGCGGTCCAGGATCCACCCGTTCGTCCCGTGCTTAATCGTCTCGGCACAGGCCGGAATGTTGGTGGTGATCACCGAGAGTCCGCTCGCCGCGGCTTCCATGATGATCCGGGGCAATCCTTCGCCATAAAAGGTCGGGTGGACCAAGACGTCGACCGACCGAAGAAGAGACGGCATGTCATCCACATTTCCCAACCACCGGAAACCGGGGATGTTGGTCCACTCCTCCACCTCCTCACGGGTGAACGAGTCGGGGTTCCCCTCGTCCGGCATGCCGGCCACGAGGAACTCGGCCTCAGGTCCTGCATATTGTTTCACGGCCTCGGCAAAAAGGCCGGCCCCTTTGTCCCGCAACAATCGTCCCGCCAAGAGGAAGCGCACTTTGTCGGATTCTCGTTTTAGGGCCACCGGACCGTCCGGGGTGAATTTTTCGATGTCGATCCCGCCGCCCGGCAAACGCACGACCGGGAATTTTGCCCGCGGACCCATGATCTCCAGGACTCGATGGCGATCCCCGTCGTTTTCAACGATCACGGGACCCTTCGGAAGGCACCGTTTCATAAATGGATTCAGCCCCGCACGAAGAACTCGGCGCGAGAGCTGTTGTCCCGAATAGGCGAACCCCATTCCAGCGACCGAGTGAACTACTTTGGGACCGTTCTTACCCGCGGCCAGGGAGCCCGCCAAAATGGCTTCGAGGGTGAAGAGGTGCATGAGGTCGATCGACTCCCGCTCATAGATGTCTTTCAGCGCACGGACTGTCTTCCACTTACCCCACGGCGAAAAATCGCGGCGCTTGAAAAACACGGGGATGAACTCAATCCCTCCCTCGGCGAACTTCTTCGAATACTCGTCCTCGGGAGCGATCGCCAGCACTCGAAGCCCCAATTTCTTGGCTTCAATCATGTCAGCAAACCGGAAGTTCGCGAGAAACCAACTAGTATTGGCGAGAAAGCCGATGGTTCGGGGTTCAGTCATATTTACAATCCTACTGTCTCTTCAGACGCCACAGTGTAAAGGCTTGAAAGAGTGAGATCGCCCCCATGCCCAAAAGCAGCGAGAAGGCTCCAAACCGCAACCTGTACAACGAGCCCACAGCGGGTACCGGGTAGACCAATGCGACGATGAGAAGGATGGAAACAAGAACGACAAAGAATTTTTCGCGGCTTGGCCACCGAATCAGCCCGTACAAACATCCCGCAAGCAGGACATAGGCAATCACGGTTTCGACCGCAGCCACTCTGCGCTGTGCCCCTCCGGTCTCCGTCTGTCCATCTCCCAACCATATATCGGGGAACGGTGAAAAGAGGCCGATCACCAGGGCACGGGGAAGATAGAATAACACGTCCTCGGCGCGCCGAAATTCCTGGTCTTTATCGACAAAGGTACCCGAATCCGGGAAGAGCCAAAAGAATACGGTTCGATTGTGAACCAGCCGATGAACATTCCGATCCACCGGACCGGGCAGCCAACTGGACTCCTGCCAAGGGGTTTCGGGCGGGAGATAGGAAGGGCGTTCGACTTCGGCAATTGTCACTGGAGCAGGCTCTTCTTCAACAGAGGCGACCACTACCGTCTCACTCGACTCGGTCACTTCATCAGCATCATTGCTTCCCGATGATACGTTGCCTCCTTTCGTCCCCGCAAAGGGAAGAATCGCCAAAATCCCCAGAATGAAGACGAGACTATTGGCACACTCCCGAAGGGTACGCTTCCTCGCAGAAAGAAACGATACTCCGATGAGAAAGGCACCGACGAGAAAGGCGGCTATGGCAAAGACCGTTACACCGTACCCTCGCATCAAACCCGCCCAAAAGGCACCGAGAACGATCCAGACAATTCCTCCGATGCGCGAACGCCAACTGGCCGCGGAGAGGATTTTTGCGCATCCCAAAAACATCGAGAACAGGCCGAGGCAATAGAGACCGTCTTTATGGAACTGGCTGACCCAGGTGAGCGTGGAAGGGAAAAAGACAAATGGAAGAATACCCGCAACACTCGCTCGAGCCCCCCATCCGAGGACTTGAAAAAGAGCCAGAAGCACCACTGCTGACAGACCGTGAAAGAGTGCATTGATCGGGAGAAGATAAATCGGATCGGGGCCGACAAAATAGTAGACCGCCGCCATGATCCCGACCGGCTGGTTGGCGGACCATCCAGGATTCCATTCCCAAGCGCTCCAGCCTTCGGAGTCCATCCGGTCAGACATCTCAATGGCCATCTCGTGAAAGGTCACCGTATCGAGAACGGGCAAGAGTCCGTTCTCCCCCCCCATATAGGGAACGATCACTTTCTGGACGAGAATGCCCACACATAGTGCGTAGGCGGTCACCAATAGAAAAATGCTGGCTTTCAATCCAAATCGATTTGCGCAATTCATTCGCTTTTCAATTCCTCGTATAGGTTCAAATAAGATGCCGCCGTATGCTCGACGGAGAAATTTCGGGCCCGCACTCGCGCAGCCTCTCCAAGCCGCACTCTGTCCTGCGGGCTCTTCAGGATTGCTGCGATCGCTTCGGTCCAGGCCCCCACATCGTCTACCGGCAGCAACACACCCGTGTCTCCCGCTCTTCCGACGAGTTCAGCAAGGCCGGGTACGTCCGAAGCCAGAACCGGTAGCCCGGCTCCCATGGCCTCAGCGGCCACCAACCCAAAACCTTCCCACAACGACGGGAGTAAAAAGACATCGCTAGAGGCGTAGTACGGAACGACATCCTCGCAGTATCCGGCGAACCGAACCCGGTCCCCTACCCCATGAGATTTCGCGAGCTCCTCCAACTCACCCGTCTGCTCACCTGTTCCGACAATTGTGTAAGTCCAGTCCAGGTCCGCCAGACCTGCCAACGCTCGAATGGCTAGGCCAAAGTTCTTCTTGGGAATGACCCGTCCAACCGAAAGAAACTGCACCGTCTCTTTCAGATCCACCGAGCGATTCAGGGCGTCGAACGGACGCAGATCCACCCCGTTTGCGATCGTGGTCAATTTTCCGGCGGTTTGTGGGACCCAATCCTCCATCGACTCCTTCACTCCGTCGCTAATGCAGATGATCCGGTCGTAGCCCCGATAGAGGCATCGGTCAAAGATCCGCCCACCTGGTAATTCCCGGCGGCGGTTACTGGTATCATGCTCCGTGGTTACCAGCGCCGGCCGGTTCTTCAATCCGCGCACCGCATACTTCCCAAACATCTGGCTTTGGGTCAGGTGGGTATGGACAACGTCGATTGGCGATTCCTCAGCCATACCTCGAAGCAATTTTCTCAAGCGGAAAGGCTCCTTCCAGCGCGGAAGCCGTTCTCCAAAGGAAACGACTTTCTCTGTCCCCCGATCGTCTCCGGTCTCCATGCTCAGGATCCACGAATCAACGCCAGCGGCAAGGTGCTCTCTATGGATTTGCGGAACCATGACTTCCGCCCCGCCGCCGATCAGCCGGTTGATGATATGAACGACCTTCATCAAGCGGGCTCCCCCGGTTGTTCGATAAACTCCAGAATGCGACCGGCAACGTGATCCCAATCGAAATTGATCCGAGCCCATTCCCGGCACTTTCGGGCGCGGTCCACTCGCACGGAAAATCCGGTGTCCAAGGAACGCTGCAGTGCCGCGGTCAACTCTTCGTCACTGTCTTTCCGATACAACTCAATCTCGTCGACGGGGAATCCGTCCATACCCGGCAGGAGGGAGCTGACAACCATTCTGCCCGAGGCGAGATACTCTGCCATCTTCGAGGGAAACAGATACCGGGCCAGAGGCAGTTCAATCTCGTGCGGATTGACCAATATATCGGCATCCTCAATCACCTGTAAGCGCTCGTCATCCGTACGCAAATAGCCGAGATACTCCACGTATCGATGACGTTCCGCGAGGTCACGCACCCGGCTCTCTTCCGGGCCACGTCCTGAAACCTTCAACACTGCGGACCCTTCGGGTAGCGCCTCGAAAGCCCGCAAGAGCCGGTTAATCCCCCGGGGCTCATTCAACGATCCCGCATACAGAAAAACCGGAGGCTCACCTGACTTCTCTACAGGGGGAAGACTCAACAACCGTGTAAAGAACTGATGGTCCGGAACTACGCCGGGCACATGGAGCGATGAACGGTCTTCACTAAATTCCCGGAGGACATTCGGGTTGAGAGCGATCAGCTTCTCCGACGCCTGCAGCAATCGCACCTGCCAGCGAAAGCGCCAATGCCCCAAGGAGCACCGCCCCTCACCGTGGTAATCGAGATCCGTCACGAAGGGGATCACCGGCAGAGAAAGAGAGCGACACACTCCCGCCAAAAAACCACCCTGCTCATGGGTCGGCCCCAGGTTATAGACCAATAATCGGGGAGTATCCCCAGCCTCCCGCACCCGACGACTCCATGCGGTGAGATAGCTCTTTAGGTGCCCGGCAATGCCCGCGGTTTTGAAAGGCTCGAGGTTGGTGATCCCCATGGATTCGAGTGGGGTATCCGGATAACCCTCCACCCGTCCTTCCAGATCACTTGGAAAGCGTTGCAGCCGGTCTCGCGGAAACAATCGAATCGGCGGGGTGGTCAAAATTGCGTCGGGCCGCCAGCCTTGCCGCGACAGTCCAGCCAGTAGAGACCGTTGAACATCAATCGTCGGCGAAGAGCCCACGCCGAATCGTTCCTCCCAAGCGGAAGGATAGACGCTACCAATATACAACCAACGGTTCATCGGATGGAGAGAGGTGAAAACCCAACGACTCTGTCGGTGTCCGCCTCGCCGCGAACAGCCGTCCGCGCGATTCGCAAATCAGACGACTCCACTGTATCAGCAATCTTCAACAGAGTTTCCACAGACTGTCTCGTACATTTTTGCAAATCGCGGGATTACGACCTCATTGGAAAAGTGCTCTTCGGCCCGTTTCCTCGCTGCGCTGCCCATCAGTCTGCGCAGGTTTGAATCATCCAACAACCGGCCGATTCGATCCGCCAACTCATCCCCGCTTTCGGGCTCACACAGGTAGCCAGACTCGCCGTCTGAGATAATGTCCGGGATTCCTCCCACACGGAATGAAACTACGGGGCGTCCACAAGCAGAGGCCTCAACGCCGGTGTTCGGGAGGTTATCCATCCGGGAAGGCAAGGTGACCACATCGGCCGCCGAATATGCGAGCGCGAGGGAAGCGTCGTCGTGAATCCAGCCCAGCGAGAAACAAGGGACCGCCCCGAGGTCGCCCGGGGAACCATTGCCAAAGCAGACCAATCCAAATCGTTTTCCTTGATCGGTCAGTTTTCGGCAGGCGTAACGCAGGAGATCGAAGCCTTTCCGGGGGTCCCCCGCCCCCGCCTCTGATCCAAAGAGAACAAGTGGAAGATCGGGCGGCAACTTCAACAGTCGCCTCGCAATCGAGGGGTCCACATCATGGAAGACCCCAGTATCAATCGGATTGGGCAATACTTCCGTTCGCAGATCCTTCCACACAACACTATCACGGGCCCGTTGAGCCATCCAGGCGCTCGGAGTAATCGCCAACGGCTCAACCTTCCCGTACACGCGCTGCTTTTTCAACTGAAGCTTCCGATCCCACCTTCGATACAAGCGGCCCGGATTCTCGTTGGTATGTGGATAATGCCGCAGTCCGGAGAAGGGCCATTCATCATGGAAGGTCCACACAATCGGAATTTTTGCACCGAGCTTTCGAAGAAGCCCAACCGGGATGAAGCCACCTTGGACCCAGTGCAAATGCAGGACATCCGGTCGTTCGGACTCCAGGACACTCGTTTGCCAGCGCGGCAGCCATGATGCAGATGTCATCATGTCACCAAACGCTCCAGCGGCGAGAAGGGGAAACCGGTCCATCCACGGACGCAACAAAGACCAGTACTTGGCGACTCCTCTACCGGGTCCTTGAATTTCCGAATCGGAGGTAACTTTGTTCTGAACCCACATGGCCGAGTCCACCCCGGCTTCGAGTAGGCCACTGTGCAATCGGTAGGCGGCGATCGACGCTCCGTTAATCCGATCAAAAGTACTGAGGTGTAAGACCTTCGTCATTGGGATTTCATCACTACTCGTTTCAAAAAGGTTCGCAGGGCCGTAGCCGCAGGAACACGCCCCATTTCCGACCCCGCATAAAAGATCTCGCGTACTCCGATTGACGGCCGATTTCTCATAATATGGTAGTACCGCTGCAACTGCAGACGCTCCCGCAGGGAATCTTCCGAAAGCACCTTTGACCGACGGTTCGCCTCGAGAATGGATCCAAACCAGCGGTCGACCCGGCTCAATGCGACGGCGGGTTGCGGAAGATTGTCATAGGCACAAGCGTGATGCACTTCCAGGTCCTCATCGGAGGGTTCCAACCCCAGCCCACGAAGCGCTCTCTCACGGACCCGGCGACCACCCTCTTTCTGCTGACGTACGTATGCCGTCACTTTAACTTCCGGATCGTTGCGGTAGCGCAGCAGTTGGTCTGGCAGATTGGCTGCTGTAATTCTCCCGCAGGCGCGCTCCCACAGGTCATAGTCTTCCGCGGTTGGCGTTTCTTCGTAGGACAACCCGTTCTCACGGAACAAGGCCGCCCTCCACATCACTGTCGGGTGAAGAAAACTACAGTTAAATAGCAGGTTACTCCGAATCTTCCCGTGGTCCAATGGAACCGCAAAGGTTGCTTCACCGGTCTCCGCCGAGAGAGCGTTCGTGCCAAGAAGACCTACCTGCTCATTCTCTTGAAGAAAGGATACCTGCCGCACCAACCGGTCGGGCATCGACTCGTCATCGGCATCCATTCTCGCGATCAGGGATCCTTCTGCTAGGGACATCCCGCGGTTCAGGGTTTTCGCCACTCCTCGGTTCTCTCCGTTCGGCAATACTCGAATCCGTTCATCAACAAACGAACGGGCAACTGAAACGGACTCATCCGTAGACCCGTCATCCAGTACCAACAGTTCCCAGTCCCGATAGGTCTGGCCAACGATACTCTGGATAGCCGCACCGAGATATTTACTCCCGTTGTAGACTGGCAATAGAATCGATACGGTCGGCTTCATCAATTGCCCTCCTTTACCGAGCGAAACAGTTTACCGTGTTCTTCAATCCAGGGCTTTCGGTCAAACCGTTCCTTCGCGCAAACTCGAGCGCCCCGACTATATCGTTCATAGTCGGCCCGAACCTTCTTCACTGCGACCGCAAATCCTCGAGAATCCGCTGGCTCCTCGGTCTCAAAATTCTCAGTCGAAACGACTCCAACACCCGCCTCTTCCGAAACCATTTCAGGAAGACCACCACTGGAAGCATAGACGACCGGAAGTCCGGTCGCGAGGGCTTCGGCCACCAAGCGCGGACACGGGTCCATTACTTTCGTATGCAGCAACAGGTGGGACGTCCCGAATAAATCCGGTGCTTCGGATTGTAGGTATCGCCCGCGAAACTCGACTCGATCCTCCACCTTTAGCTCCCGCGCCCATGCCTTTGCTTCTTCCATTGCCTCACTCTCCGAACCCTTCCAGTTGTACGCACCCGCAACTACCAGAACATAGGAGTCATCCAAGGCTGATAGGGTTTCCAGTGCCGTTCGCACGCGGTACCCGAACTGATGTGACCCTGCCAACAACAAGGTAAACTCACTCTCGATCGATCGGACAACCGGGCGAAAGGTTTCCAAATCGACCGGATTTAACAGCACCTCGTTCTTCTCCGGTGCGTTCTCACGCAACCATTCCAAGGCACATTTCCGGCAAAACTGTGACTGGTATACCACTGCCGATGCCCGGTGATGAATCCAAGCCGCCCGCTGATTCTCTTCTTCCCATCCCTCAGGCTTCCACGCTGGGTAGGCCACGCCGTTCTGGTTCAACACAATCTTCGCCCCAAAAAATCGAGCCGTCTTTACCTGCCAACGAACAGTCCACGGATAGCAACTGCTAATCAGATACAGCGTATTGGCCCTCCAACGACAATTCGGGTATTCCTCCGACAGGTCCTGCAATTTGACGATCCCACCGGACGCAGGCTCATCTCTTCCCGGAATCCGCTCGTAGCCATAAAAGACCCGTGGCTTTGACGAAGGAATGATCCGTCCGAGCGCAAACCGCCCCGGTCCCTTGATCAAGATCTCGAAGGGGCGAAGGAGATATCGCTCTAACAGTCGTGCGGCCATTGACTTGAAAGTCTTTCTACTGGATGCGGAATATACAGAAAATTCAGCCGTGTAATTAGTCGACAAATCCGGTGAAGAACTTCTTCCACAACGGATCCTGAGCACGGTAATCGTTCTGCCCCGCAGTGACAAACCCTTCGGCCCGAATGGCCTCGCGATCGATCTCCTCCCGAGCTACACGCAACAGGGCGTCACTCATGGCCTCACTATCTTCTTTCGGAACCAACAGCCCGTTCACGCCGTCCTTCACTAAATCTGTAGCCTGACCGACAGGCGTAGAGACCAACGGGACTCCGGTCGCCATCGACTCGAGAACAGCATTGGGTCCACCTTCTTGTCGAGAGGAGACCAGGTAAGCATCGAGAGCTGGATAGAGGGTGCCGACCTCGTCGGGATTATCGAAGACCCGATGGACGAAGGGCACGCCCTTCTCCTTCAATCCTTCCTTTACGTATCCCCGCGCCGGTCCACTGAGCAATACGAAGACGTTCGGATGAGCCGCAGCCAATCTCGCGCAAGCCTCCACAAAGAGATCCGGCCCCTTGATTAATTTCGGTTCAAATCCTTCGCCCCATCCAGTTCCATCTTTCTGGAAGGACCCCACGACAAACGCGTTTCCAGGAACGCCTAAAATCGCCCGCGTGCGTTCGCGGTCGGCTGGAGCGAAGGGACGGAATACCCGCCCATCAATTCCGATCGGAATCCGGTGTAAGATCTTCCGATCGATCCCCACTCCAACTAAGGCCTCTTCCATCTCCCGATGGGTAACCTGAATCCGCTGGAGCTGGTCCCGGTTCTTCTCAATTTTCTCAAACAGCTCGTCGAACTCAGGGTGACCGGTCCCCGGAAGCCCGTGAAACATTGCCGTAGCGTTTCGATGACCATTCCTGAGCCAATCGTCCTTGAGGAGACTGAATTGACTCCCCCAGAACACCGACTGTTTCCGAGAGTATCGCTGCCAATAGTCCTTCTCCTTCACATGGATACCAATACGATGCGAAATCTCGCCTACGGCCCGCATCTCGACGTCAATCGCCCATCCGGCGTTGTCTCGTACAAGAATCAACCTCGAATGAGGGCGCCAAAAGCGACTGCCTGCCAGAAGTAATGATCCAGCTACTTTGCGCATCATGGTTTCACCTCCATTACCTCTAAATATTCTTTTGCAATGGATTCGATTGAGGGAATCTCGATCAGAGCCGAAAGCTCCTCCCACCGGTCGCGAATCGACCCGAGAACTGCCGGGATCTCCTCGGCCCGATCAAATCCCAATCCCGCGTTTCCGACGAGCTCCGCGTGTCCTCCACTCTTTCGGTAAGCGCACGGAAGCCCAACTGTGAGCGCTTCCACTACCGAGTTCGAACAGGGGTCATTGATACTCGCCGTAAGGTAGACGTCATTCTTCTTCAGCAAATCTGCCAGCTCAACACTGGGTACGGCGGGGATGTGGCGTATTCTTCTAAAGTCTGCCTGTGCCCTACCCACAAAAGTGAAATCGAACTGATCCAAATCCAGGTTCTCATCCAACCATCGATAGACGTCCAATCCCTTGTTTGGATTGTCTGACCAGCTGGAGGCGATCACACGAAGCGGACGATCAAGTTTAGGCGGGATCTTCTCGCGGGCTTGAAAGATCTCGCAATCCGCCGCATTGCGAATCACTGGCCCCGGCAAAAGGCCAAAGCCCAGTCTCTCGTTTTCACTCCGGCTGAAGTTCGATTGAAACACAGAAGCCGAGGCGAACTCACGGTTCATCCTCGCAATCTCCAAATCAGTCCCGTCATCAAAACCCCGATATACCTGAAGCGGCCCATCGACCCGATGCACCGTCCGGATCGGTCGGTGACACAAGCGACGCAGCAACTCGGGAGAGAAATTGTAACTGTTGATCAGGAGGACTTCGGCTGATTCGGGCAGATGATTCACCGCCACGTCGATTCCCATCCGTTTCCATTCAGCCATTAAGGCACGCAAGAATTGATGCCCTCCCCCTGTCGGCGGTGGCGCAAAATCGTGGAAGAGCGAAATTCGTGCCTGAGAACTCCGCGCAGATTTCCGCTCCTGGCGCACTCGCTTCTCCAAATGAATCCGATCTCTCAATCGATGATACAATCTCATTTCAAATATTTTCAACCCAGGGAAAATCGATCCACATACCGGTGCGCGGGTCCCCTACTTCTTTCGCACCACACAGAGGTCGATGGTCTCTTCCGCATTCTTCATGTGGCCGTCGACAACCCGTGTTTGTTCCTGAAGCAATCGCAGGCACTCTTCCCGTTGCTCCAGTGAGCCTGGGTGATCCAATCCAGTACCTTCCGAACGAATGTAGTCAAAAAGCAATACGCCCCCGGAACGCAAGCGGTCCAAGAGGTAGGAAACCACGTCCTTCGGATTTTCCAGGTGTTCCAATACGGTGGTCAGAATAATCGCGTCGAACTTTTCCTCGCTCTGTAGCGGATCGTGGTAGTTCTCCACATCGATCGTGGCAAAAGTGACATCACTGTCGTTGCGATAGAGATACTTCCCAAAGTGGAACGGAAAATTTGGGATATCGGCAAGAACCCACGACTGCTGGCGGTGAGAGAAGAACTTGCGATAACAATGATAATAGGGAGCAGACGAGCAACCGTACTCCAACACCCTCATCTTAGGCTCCAGGAACTGCCATACGGGGGGATGAACGAAAGGGTTCAGTGCGAACCGCTCGACCTGCTGCAGAATTTGATAGACCTGCCCCGGTTGCTGCCAGTTCTCCAAGTGGCGCCCCTCATCTGCCCATTCGAGGGGCTTGGCGTGCTGTTGGCTTCGGCGATAGTCGTGTGCCAGCAAGAAGAAATCCAATGCTTTCCAGATCGGCCGACCTCCCAGCACATCGCTCCAATACGATTGAAAATCCCGCAACCACCCATCAATCACCCCGTTGACGACCAAGGCCTCGTGAAGATGAAGCTTGCGAAGGATCCGATGAGTTAGAAGCCGAAGCTTCCCTTTCCAGGCAGGCACACAGATCGAAGACTTCTCACTGGAAACTTGATCGGCTATCCGATGCGCCTCGGCAATATCGACCCGGAGATCATCAAAAGAGTTTCCTCCGGGGAGATGGGGAGCGGTGTAGTCAGTCATAGACATTAGTGGAGATGGCGAAATGGAGAAATGGAGAGATGGCGAACATTAAACTTTAAACGTTAAACTTTAAACGTCCAACGTTCAGCGGGAATCTTCTGTTCGATGTTTAGTGTTTAACGTTGAACGTTTAGCGTTCGCCATCTTTTGCCTTTCCTTCGTTCTGCGGGGCGGATACCAGCGAAAACTTGGCCATGGAGAGATGGCGAACTTTAAACGTTAAACGTCCAACTTTAAACGTCCAACGTTCAGCCGAAATCTTCTGTTCGATGTTTAGTGTTTAAAGTTTAACGTTTAGCGTTCGCCATCTTTCGCCTTCCCTCATAGCCGAACCGTCGACAGCCAGTCTCGATTCTCCAAATACCAATCCACGCATCCTTGTACTCCTTCGCGAATTCCTTCCTTGGGTTTCCAACCGAGCAGGCGTTCGGCTTTCGAAATATCGGCCCAGGTCTCCATCACATCTGCTTTGTGAAATGGCTTGTAGTCGATCTTTGCTTTCTTTCCGGCCATTTCTTCAATCCATGCGATGAGCTGTTTGAGGGAAATTGGATTATTTCCGCCTCCTAGGTTGAACACCTCGTAGCCGACCGGTTGCAGGGCGGCAATAGTTCCACGAGCAATGTCATCGACATGGGTAAAGTCTCGCGACTGACTCCCGTCGCCAAACAGCTGCATGGTCTCTCCTTCCACGATCCAACGAATGAAGCGGAATGGACTCATATCCGGGCGACCCATTGGACCGAAAACCGTAAAATACCGGCAGATCGAGATGTCGAGGTCGTACAGGTGGCGATAGCTATAAGCTAATGCCTCCGCCGCTTTCTTCGAAGCGGCATAGGGCGAGATGGGTGTATTGACCGAGAGGTCTTCGGTAAACGGCATATCCTGTCCGGCATAGAGCGAAGAGGTTGAGGCCAGAACCATTTTCTTCACCCCGGTATTCTTCATCCCGTCGAGGATGTGCAGGGTCCCCATGGCGTTGGTCATCATGTACACGTCCGGGTTCTCCATGCTGTAGCGAACGCCGGCCCGTGCAGCCAAATTGAGCACCGCGTCGAACTGATGCTCTTCAAACAATTCAGAGACGTCGGCTTTGTTCTCAATATCGATTTGCCGAAAGGTGAATTTCGGGCCATCGAGATCGATCCGGGGAATTTCTTCCCGGCCTGACCGGACTTGCGCCTCGATCACTTTGACCGCCTCGGAATCGGCACCAGTCTCGCGCCCAATCACCGCCAACCGGTTCAATTTCATCCGGCGATCATAATAGTCGTTCAGGTTGTCCACCCCTACGACTTCATGCCCCTGTTCGAGAAGCATGCGTGCAGTTCGTGAAGCAATAAATCCGGCAGCACCGGTGACTAGGTATTTCATCTTGTTGGCAATAAATCAGTGTTCAATCGAATCAAAAGGAACTCAATAAGCCGCTCGAACTACGCTTTCAGGTAACGCTTCCCTGGACGCTTCAGGCAACTGCGAGTATCCACGATCGGAATACTGTATTCCGAGAAATCATAATTCACGTACTCCGGATGATGGGTGGACAGAAGGATCAGGTCGTACCCCTGAGAGATCTCCATGGACTCCCGCCCAGCGAATTCGGGATAATTTCTCAATGGACGAATCATCGGCACATAGGGGTCGTTGTATGATACTTTGGCCCCGCGATCTTCCAACCGCTTCATCAGCGCGTATGACGGAGATTCGCGGTCATCGTCTACTCCGGGCTTATAGGCCAATCCGAGCATCAGTATCCGCGAACCTCGGACCGCTTTCCCGTCTTCGTTCAATGCATCCGCCACCCTGGCCACAACATAGTCCGGCATATTGGTGTTCACTTCGCCGGCCAATTCAATAAACCGAGTATGCTGCCCGTACTCACGTGCCTTCCACGTCAAGTAGAAGGGATCAATGGGAATGCAATGCCCACCGAGCCCGGGTCCCGGATGAAAAGGCATATATCCAAAAGGTTTCGTGGAGGCCGCTTCAATGACGTCCCACACATCGATTCCCATCTCCCGGTAGACTACTTTTAGCTCGTTAACCAAGGCGATGTTGACCGATCGAAAAATGTTCTCGGTCAATTTAGTTGCCTCGGCGACCCGGCACGAAGATACGGGATGCACTTGATCGACTGCCATCGAGTACAGTTCCTTGCAACGCTCCAAACATCCGTCGGTCAAACCACCCATTACTTTCGGGATGGTTCGTACCGAATGGTCCGTCCGCCCCGGGTCTTCCCGCTCTGGAGAATACGCTAGGTGGAAACCTTCGCCGGCAATCAATCCAGATCCCTTTTCCAGGACTTCGCGTAGGTCAGTGTCCGTCGTACCAGGGTATGTAGTGGATTCCAATACGACCAACTTGGGCCGGACGGTTCCCTCCTCTCCCGCAGCACTCAACTCTAAGTGCGGCGCAATGGCTTCACCCGATTTCAATACATAGGAAAGGTCCGGCTCGCGGTACTTGTTCAAAGGCGTGGGAACACAGATCAAGATTGCCTCCACTTCGCAGATTCGCGAGAAATCGGTGGAAGCTTCGAATGAACCGTCGTCAACCAAGCGGCGAATATCCTGCGAAGCAATATGCCGAATGTAGCTATCTCCCTTCTCCAGGATTCCGATTTTTGTCGGATCTGTATCGAGTCCAAGAACTTCGCATCCCGACGAGGCAAAACGAATCGCGAGCGGTAGCCCCACATATCCCAATCCTATTATCGCAATCTTCATATCAACCTATCTTCACTTTTACCGAAAACTCGGCTCGGTTCTATTCCCAATTCGGCCGATTCCAACCAATGACGAATTTTCTCCGGAGAAAATTCCTGATCGGCATACAGCTCCTTCTCCTGCCCTGAATCGGTTTTGATCGACTCCATGCAGTGATACTCCAAACCGCAGGAATCCGAGAGCGCCCAGTAACAGTAGGGCCAAAACCACTCACCCTTTTGATGATGAGGCAGCAACTCCAGCACTTTCGTCCCCGGCTTACACCAGAGCAGATTTGCCAGTGCCGCCCCATGAGACCCAATAACAATCTCCGCCTCGGCGAACATTCCCATCTGATCCTTCAAGCTGTGTGCTCCTGGATCAATTGAAACGAATCCAAAGTCTTCGAGTAATGAGACAATTTCTTCCTCATTGCGGACAAATCGACGCGTCGTTTGTCCTCTGCGAATATAGAGTCGGCGGCCCTTTCCGGAGACCGTGCGATGGGGCAACAACCGCTCGCGCAAAAACTCGCAAGCCCAGGCTGGCGGGTTCAGGGTCACTCCTGGAAGGGATGGTACCCACAACTCGCGCGCTTCGATATGAGTGTTCCAGTCCGCAGCGATACAGCGACCCGTTTCGATACCCAGGATTTCCAAGCTTTCTGCGATAAAAGGGGGGCCGCTATTGATCACAAAAGAATCCACATCCGAAAGGGAACCCAGCCCACTCTTTTCCAAAAGACAGATCCGCGGTAAGGCTTCCGTCAGCCAGTGAAAATAATTTCCTCCGGCAGCCACCGCCAAGACCACGACCGTTCCTTCGATCGATTGAATGGGCGGAAACACGTTTCGTCGATTCGCTTGATGAAGGTGTACCTTCGAAAAATCCCGGCGGACGCTCATCTGGTTGGAGACGTCGAACAGTAATTTGTGATCGGGTGTAAGGACCGTTCCGCGATCCGACAGTACGCGACCGTTCCGGACTCGAGCGACAAAACACTCGGTGTTCAGATGGTCCTGCAGGTGAACAAACTCCGGAGTAAGCGAATCCGGTAACGTGGTCGGCATGGGTCGTCGAATCGATTCGGCCAGAAAGATGTCCACGTAGTCGGAAGAGCGTTCTCCCGGTGTCATAGACTGGGAAAAATACTCCTTCGAGGTACGGTAGACACCTCGCAACGGACCGCGATTGCCCAGAATCCGGAGAAACTTCCTCGCGACCGGGCGCAGTCTACTTCGAATTCCGTTGAGCATCTCTTTCACCAAAAACCGTTTCGTCTTCTACTGGGCGGTTTCGCTTTGAAACAGTGCCAATAGGCGCTCCGCACAGAAGTCCTCGGTGGCATGCATCGAGTCCCAGCTCGCCCCTCCAATGTGCGGGGTGATGATGAGGTTATCCGAGTTCTTTGCGAAATCGACCAATGCATGGCCTTCCGGAATCCTGCCCGAAAACGTCTCTTCGCCGCTGACCACATCAACCGCCGCACCCGCCAAACGGCCACTTCGGAGGGCCTCCATCAACGCATCCTCATCGACGATCCCGCTGCGAGAGGTGTTGAGAAACACCGCCCCTTCTTTAATCCGCGCGAATGCCGCTGGTCCAACAAACCCGACCGTCTCCGCTTCAAGGGGGAGGTGAATGCTGACGACATCGGACTTCTGGTACAACTCATCCAATGACACTTGTTCCACTCCCGCGAGCTCGATAGGACTCCGATCAAAGACAAGAACCGACATTCCAAAGACTTTCGCGTATTCGGCAATCATCGATCCAATCCGACCACAGCCCACAATTCCCATCACGCAACCTTTCAGGTCTCGTCCCCGGAAATAGTCACGCTCCCACTCTCCTTGCGCCACCGAGGAGACAGCCGGCACGATCCTCCTGCGCACCGCGAGAAGGAGCCCCCATGTCAGTTCCGCGGTTGCTGGTATCGATCGTAAAAACCCGGTCTCCCCTTTTAAGGAAAGGACCTGCACTCCATGCTCCTCCAGTGCCTCCAGATCCAAATGGTCCAATCCTGTTGTCGGGGTCACCACCACCCGCAAGTTCGGTGCGGACGCAATCACCTCGCGCCCGACTCGATAGCGTAAGCGAATGACAAGGATATCTACGTCAGACACCTGTTCCGCCAAGGGCGCCCCCTCATCAAGTCCGAGGCGAACCTCCCCCAATGAGCGGTATATTCCCAGAGCGCGGGTTGAATAGTGCTCGGGTTCAGCAATCAGGATCTTCATGGATGACACTGCCGTCAGGTGGAATCGGGGTAGGACTCAGTAGGTGAGTTTCTTACTGGTACTCAATTCAGCAGTAGCGAGAATCTCCGCAATTCGGGCCCCCGCCAAACCGTCGCCATACAACAAGTCCGGCGCGACTGGACCATCGGCTTCCCAACTATTCAAAGCCGACAGAATTTGATTTTTATCGTAGTCCACGTTCACGACATTTGCACCATGGTCGCGACCCGCTTGCCGACTTCCGATATCAATCGCCCGGACTCCGAGGTAGGAACACTCGCGGATCGCGACGCTGGAGTTCCCAACAATCCCCATCGATCCTTTGAGCAAGTGAAGAAAATCACGGGGCTCCATGTTCTTGTAATAATGAATATTCTCTGCCCCCCGGTTCTCCCGGAAGGAGCGAATCCCCTTGGAAGTTCCATCCGAACCAGCATCGACGTTCGGCCAGAACCAAAGAGTTGGCCGGTTGAATTCGTAGATAGCCTCAAGGGTCTCCATCACCTGCCTTCTGGCAGCTTCATACTCCGTAGTCACTGGGTGCTGAAGTACAACGATGTAGCCGTCTGCCAGATCCTGTTCTGTTCCAACACCCCCGTACTTCCTGTGAAATCCAGGTTCACGGGCGGGCTCTTTCAAAATCTCTGCCGCGATGTCGATGGACGGGCAACCGGTAACAAATACCTTCTCCGGCACTTCACCCATGCGAATCACTCGCTCTCTCGCTCTCTCATTCGAGACCAGGTGGAGGTCTGACAACTTGGTGATCGAATGCCTGACCTTCTCGTCAATCGATCCGGTCACCTCCCCACCCTGAATGTGGCAAAGGGGGATGTTCATATAGGAAGCCGCGACCGCAGTCGCCAGGGTCTCATATCGATCCGCTACCGAAACCACTACGTCCGGCTTCAATGAATCGAGAACCGAGGCCATCTCAATGATCCCGAGACCGGTCGTTTTCGCCATGCTCCGCAGGTCCTCGCCCTCCAACACATTGACAACACTCGCTAGAACCTCGAAGCCGTCGCTTCGAATGACGTCAACGGCCCGACCGTAACGCTCCAGCAAAGCCGAAGCCGCTACAACCACCTGCAATTCTACATCATCCCGATCCCGCAACGCTACCATTGCAGTTTTTATTCGCGAATAACTCGGGCGCGCGGTGATCACCACGCATACTTTTCTCTTCTCTTTCATGATAACTGCTTCCGATTTACTGCGACTCATTCTGGGATAAACCTTCCCAAGACAGGGCCTCGTCCGCCTCAAAGGCGCGGGTGGTCTTGTGACCTATCATTCGATAATAGTCTGCCGGTGGACAGCCGTCTCCCGGCTTCTTCAAGGCCAGGTGCGACTCCTCCAACACCGTCCCAGCTGCCAGTTCCTTCCGGGCGACTACGCTCTTGCCAAAGGTGCGGCTCAGGGTGGGTAGGTCCACCAACGGGCGATCCTTGTCTGCTGGATTCGTTCGCATTCGATAGATCGCATCCACGCCCTCTACCATAGTGGCCAATTCCGGAAGGGTTATAGATGCCGGACCATCCGGACCAAACATCTGACGATCGAAGGTGACATGAACCTCGAGAAGCGATGCCCCTAATGTAGCCGCAGCCAAAGAGGGGTAGATCGTCCCGGAATGATCGGACAAGCCAACCGGGCAGCCATAGCGATCTTTCATTTCCCCCAATATATTTAACCCGACCTGTTCCGGCTGGGTTGGATAGGCTGTCGTACATTGGAATGTAGCTACAGACGCTCCCCGGCTTCGCACCCGTTCCACGGCCGCATCAAAGATCTTCCAGTCACTAAGACCCGAGGACAACAAGACAGGCCGATTGCAGGCCGAGATCCGGTCGAGAAGCGGGTAGTTCTCAATCTCTCCCGAGGCGACTTTGAAGGCAGGCATCCCCAATGAATCCAAGAGATCCACCGCCGCAAAGCTGAAGGGCGAGCTCAGAAAGACTAAGCCCTTGTCCGCACAGTGGTCGGCCAATCCCTTCCATTGTTCAGGAGTAAACTCCATCCGCTTCCAATATCCATACCGGGTAGGATCTTCGTAGCTAAAAGGAACCCGCCACGGCTCCCGTGCCGTACTCTCTTCCGCTGCAAAATGAGTCTGAAACTTGATGGCATCCGCCCCCGTTTCCGCCACCGCATCGATAAAACTGTGTGCGATTCCCAGCGAACCGTCATGGGCTTGGGCGACTTCAGCGATTACAAATGGTCGCCGGTGGCCCGCCTCAAGCTCTTTCCAAAATTCTGGTGTACTCATTTCTCCAATACCTCCTTCAGCTTCGCCAAATCATCAGGTCCATCTACGTTGATCGAGACCGCTTCATCCATGACGAGGACAAGGGGCCGATCGGCGATGAGCTTCCCCGTGCGCTCGAGGTAATCAGTCTTCACAATGTACACCGCGCCGTTCCTCACGTATGTCGGCATCAAATCCTGGCGCCGCCCTCCGGTATTGTGGTTCTCGGTTACCCCCAGACCAAATCCTTCGTCAGTTCGTTGGTAGTATGTATCCAGGTTTATAGAAGGGTCTTCAAAAGCCGTAATCAAAGAGTCTGCACTGGGATTTTTTTCCAATAGAGATATCGCATCTCTCACTGTCTTTGCGGTCCGCATGGGGGATGTGGGTTGAAGAATCATCACCGCATCAAACTCCTTTCCTCGTTTCGAGAACTCCTTGAGGGCATGAAGTACAAACTCAATTGAGGGAGAGCGATCGCCGGCAAACTCGTCCGGCCGCAAAAACGGGACTTCAATCCCCTCTGCGATCGCAAACTGTTGGATTTCCTCCGAGTCCGTCGATACGAAGACGGTAAAGTTCGGGAGGTCCCCCAGTGCTTCCTTGGCCACTTCCAGGCTATAGGAAATCAAGGGACGGCCCGCTACCTTCACCATATTTTTTCCCGGAACGCCTTTCGACCCTTTCCGGGCGGGGATTATACATAAATATTCCATCGTCTATCTTTCAGGGAATTCTGTTCGAGGGTACCTCATTCGCGAACGAGATCTTCGACTGCGTCGAGCACATTGCCCGAGAACGATCCGCCGTCCGGTCCACAGAATTTATTCTGATAATCAGCCCGCGCTTTCGGATCCATTCGAAATTCGTCCAGTTTTCGCCCCGGTAATTGCGCCTTCACTTCGATCGAGCTCATCGACTCCACCACCCCGCGGTGCTCCAACATTCCGTCCCAGAAATGAAGGGACTCACAGAGTAAATCTCTCCTCGAGCCCGGAACACGAATATCCAGAACCGGACTGCCAGACCAAACCGCCTCAGGGGTACCACTTGTGGTAAACCCCACCATCAGATCACTGACCGCCGCCAGCGACATCGCCGAATGCGGATAGAAGCAATCTTCCCCAAGCACTTTGTCCGTGTAGGTGGAATACACACTCTCACCCGGTTTTTGATAGTGTCGGAGCTTGGTCACGAGAAAGGCATCGTTCTCCCGGGCAAACTTGTGAACAGCCTTCACCAAATGGGATTCGTTGACGTAGGGCATACCAAGGCCTCGCAACCCGTAGGAACGAACCGATTTCGCATAGAAATAGGCCAATCGGTCTTCTGCCAGGATCCAATCCCAATTCGCATGAGCGCCTCGCCCCGCGGTCGGAGTCGCCCAAAAACCAACGATCGGTCGGCCCGGCTCAACACCCAACTCCTTGCGAAACTCGTCTCGGTCCACTCGGCTCAGCGCATCCAATAGAGGATACCCGCAGATTCTCGATTTCCGCCGAAATTCATCCACCAGAGAGTCATCCCACTCTTTCCCCAACCGCGGCTCGACAAACCCAACATAACGCAAACCGTCCCGGCCTAGTCCCTGCGCAATTTTGTAGAGCTCTCGATAGTCGGTGGTGCGATCCCGAATGGTCGCCTCACGCTCATAGTCCGTCCGCAGGGCAAAGCAATCGACCGAGTCGACTGTTTCCCGATCATGTAGACGTTTCAGAGTGTCAGGAGTGGTGATGGCTACATAGCGAAAGGTCCGATCCGCCCATTGCGGATCCTCCACCCAATTCCTCAAAGGAAGGTCGATACTCAAAAGAACCTCGTGGTCACCGCCCAGTACCTTGCGGTAGAGCTCGTCCTCATCTCCGTAGCCGTCGATCTGGGGGGTCCCGTGTGTAAAGCGTGGAAACAGATTCTCGTTCGGTCGGTTCGATTCGAAATTCCGATCTGACTCGTTATGGAGGCAGGTTACTTGATGACCGCGTCGCAAACACTCGTCCACCAACGGAGCCAAGGTCCGATACCAGTTAAACCGCAATATGGGCACCAAGATTTTCATACACTACGACTCACTTCCTCTTGCAACCACCTCACGATGAAAGACGGGGAAAAACGTTCGGCTGAAAAATCCCGACATGCCCGCCTCATTGACTCCATCCGGCTCCGGTCCTTCAAGATACCGGTGATTCGTTCGAACCCTTCTTGGATGCTTTCCAACGAGGGCACCTTGAGAATCCGATAGGAAGCCGCCTCCTCCAGGGACGCATTCTCGTCGAACGAGCCGAACCCGGGGATCACTTCAAGAAAATGCTCGTCCGGCACCGGTCGAAATGCCGGCGGAATCTCAATGAGAGGCTCCCGCTCCACGATGAATGGTCTGCCGAGAGCAAGCGATTCCTGAGCCTTCCATGGATACACAGCGTGAGGGAAGGTGTTCAACACGGTACAGGTCGAGGTCGCCATGCGAAACAGATAGAACTGATGGTTAAGATTCGCCTTCACATTGACACCATCTTCGATAGCCGGATTCCCTCGGCTCGTCAGTCGGGAAATCGCTGATAGCCCGGTCTCACCGACTGCTTTCGAGAAATGGTGGCGTATCCAAAAATGCATAACATGCGGATCAACCCGGTCACCCGGAGCCTCGAATGGATCCGCGGCCCCATCGGCAATGGGATTCTCGTAGACTCCCACGACATGAAACAATTTGGGCCCTGGGAGCCAGCTCCCGAGTTTGAGCCCGCCGATCTTCCGGCATAAACCAAGTGAAGGAGGAAGAAACGTAAATGGGCGAATCTTTGAAGAGCAATCTGCCATCCCCTCCTCGGTTAGAACACGATCCGCGAGGCTCCGGTTAAGATTGGCTTTCAGGTAAAGGTCCGCGTGCTGCAGCGCTTGGAGGTCAAAATCGAAAACGTGGTCGCTCATGTCGAAAAAGACCAAAGCCCCTTCGATCTCTGCCCAAGCGCCCTCGTGGTGTCGATCCGTACGACCCTGCCTCTCGTGAGGAGCTTTCTCGACAACTTCCGCCCCGCTTGCGCGAAGGGCCTGAAACAGGTACTGGAAGAAACCCGACTCCTCTAGGTGTCTGGATTCGTAAATTTTCACTCGAATTAGTTCTGCTCTTTCGCCGGTGAGGAACTATGTGCCTCCAAAAATTCTCGAAGAACCCCCAGCGCAGGTTTCCCATCTGCGTAGGTTTCCACCCATCGCCGACCCTGTTCACCTCTTGATCGTCGTTCGTTTGTCGACAGAGCCAGCAGTTTCTTCATCCCTTGCGAAAAGTCTTCCGTATCTCCAGGCGAATAGGTAAAGCATCCCGACTCAGAAATCCGGTACTGTGGGCCGAGGCAACTCGTCTGCGAGACAAGAGCCGGAGTCTGACAGGCCAAGGCATGAATCAAAAACGTAGTTCCCGCCGAATACAGGTTCTCCCGCACCGGAACGACTGCTCCTCGAGAGGATCGTATCCGCTCAAACACTTCTTCGACAGAGAGGTTGGATTCCACAGTTACCGATGCGAGGAGGTCCGTGTATTCCCGGACCAGATCATCGCCGAGAATGAGATGAACCCTCATCTCCGGGTTATTTCTCGCCCATTCCAGCAACAAGGGCAGGTCGCGCTGGGCGTCCGCCCCCACTGAGATAACGTCCCACTGAAACACCTCTCCCTCCTCGTCGCTTGTCATGGGTGGTAAGGCCGCTGGAAGGTACTTTCGCGGAATCCCAAACGGTACCGCAAGAATGCGATGCGGTTCTATCCCGATTCTCTCCATGAGAAATTCCCGTTCGGACTCTGAGTAGACGAGAATCTTCTCTGCGTGCCGGAACAGTTTCGAGATCGACCGCAACCGCCGAGGTGAATCGTTCGGAGGATTCCATTCCAGCCCCACTGAAATCACCAACACCGGTGGAATCGAAAGCCCGAGGCTCCTCAGGAACAGTACCGGAAACGCTGCATTGTTGCTCGTAAGGACCAGGGCCTTCGCTCGGCGAATCTCTGAAAGTCCCGCCATCGTCTGGCGGAAGTTCCCACAGTATCCTGTTCTTCTCACACAAATACGGCGAAGAATCGCGGCAATCCACCCCCGAAATCGGTTCGGTTCCCCAAACCATCCGGCTTCAACGGAAAACCCTTCATCCCGCAACTCGAGGAGCCCCGACAAGGTATAACTGCCATACCCGCCGAAACGCAGAGCTCTCACTCGTGCCTCGGTGTACTTATAGAGGAAGAAAGATGAAGGACGTCGATTCATGCATTCCCACTAAAACCAGACTAACTGGCCTCGCGGTACTGATTCTCTTCTTTCCGGGGCAGTGGACCCTTTACGAGAAACCAACGCCAATGCGCCTCTTTCTCGGCGTGGGCAACGTCCTCAAAATATTCCAAGAGCTTTCTCAAAAGAGCGCCATCCGATGCCCATTCCACGGCTTCGAAGGCTCCTCCTTTGGTATTTTCCATAAATTCGAACATGGCATAACCACCCGGCCTGATCACCCGAGCCTGCTCTGCCAAAAACATGTCGATATCGAGCACATGATCAATTGCATTGCAAAAGACGAGATCCACCGAATCGGTTGCCTCCTCCATCTTCATAAAATCCCCTTTGCGCACCCACGGATTGTCTGGACCGGGATTCAGATCGGTACCGTACACGTTCGAAAATCCCATATCCTGCAAAACTTCGACTTCAGTCCCCTGCCGCGCACCGGCGCAGACGATTGCCGCATCGGAGCTGAGATGATAGGGAAGGCACCTGAACCGACGAAAGAAGCGAGTCCGCATGTCTCCGACAGACTTGGGATCGAACCCCAATCCGGCTTCGATCATTTCATCAAACTTCACTTTCTGGTGATCGAGATACTCCTGGTAGGTAGCATAATCCCTGTAAGTAAAGTTACCACTGGGGTCCGTCTTCTCACTCCAACCCGAGTCTCCCGAATGCTTTTCCCTTACGGAATGCAACTTCCCGAGTTCACAGGAACCTTTCTTTGCCCGCCCATTCAACTTGCGGTAGTAGCCCCACCCGCCGGGTGTCCAACGGTACAACATCGTCTTCCACCAGAACGATGGGTATAGTCCAAATTTCCGGATAATTCGGTGAATCAAATTTTTATTTCTATCCATAAAATACTCTACAACTCCTTCGATTGCGTGACCCTGAAAACCGGGTCGATGACGGTTACCCTGTCCCCTAAACGGTAATTCTTCAACTTTCCCGGTGAAGAAGAGCGAATCCCCAGCACCCCTAAGAGCTTGCGCCTCAATCGCTCTCCAAATCGCGCGCTCACGTTATCTGCGATATTCAATCGTGTGCCCTGCCCTGTCTTCTCCTTCGAACTGCGGCGCAGGAACACCATGTGCAAGCAGCGAAAGGGCGAGTCCTCAAAAGAAAAGTCGTCTGAGATCGCGTGCCGCTTGGGACGTTCGATGCCGTCCACGTAAACGGGAGTCCCCCCGTGCAACCGCTCGAATCCGCCTTCCCAGCTCTTCAACAATGAGAAATTAAAGAGCTTGTTCATCGCCCGACTCGGGGGAGCGAGAAACCCTTTGTACTCACTGCCAGACCACTCATCCACGTGCAGGACGTTTCCCCGCAGTTGAAAGACCTCCGAGTACTTCCCTCCCCGCAGTTCATCGCAAAACTCCTGCGTTCTCACTGGATCATAAATTTCGTCTCCGTCGACAGCGAAGATCCAGGTCCGCGTACCCGCATACTTTTCAATGGCCTGATGAGATTCCTCCGGACTTCGAATCGTGCGTACAGAGACTTTCGGCTCCCTCGCCGCCAGGGCCTTGAGGATGGAAGTGGTTCTGTCGGTCGAGCGGTGATCGAAGACCTGTATCTCATCACAAGCGTCGACAATATTTTTAATCGAGGTCTCGACGTAAAAATCCTCGTTGCGGACCAACACGATCCCGATGACCCGAAACTGCTCCACCGCACCCAAGCTCATGACGCGCTCCAAGACCAATCCTCTCCGAGGAATTGATAGAGTTCACGGTTCAAGGGGGCAAAATACTCTTGGAGTTTTTGTCGAATATCCGAATCCATCGGCTGTTTGTTCTGACCTTTTTTGAAGATGGGCCAATCCTGCTTCTCCATCGGAGAAAGACCCAGAAAACTCAGGGTTCGGTTCACTTCCCTTTCCGGGTTCTCGAAGAAGCTCTCACTTTCAATAAACAGCATACGATCCCTCGGAAAATGGCGGAGCCATGGCTCAAGATTCTTTCGGTATGCACCCCGCAGGAGATAGCGCGCCGGGTGGTGCTCCAACTCGTTTAAGCACTCGAGAACTTCCTTCATTCCCGGATCGCGAACCCATGCCAGGCTTTGCTCAATCCTCTCTTCAAAGGAAACTGTTTCGACTCCCGCCTTCACCAACATGTGATGATCGGAAAAGGCCCTCTCCACGGGATCGCGGAAGAGAAAGATCAGATACGGATTCGGGCACCGTTCCGCAATGGAAGCCGGAACCGGTTCTTTTGAGAAATACTCCGGCGAGGCCTCTCCTGTGACCGTTCGCTTGCCACGGAGTTTACGGAGCGTGCGAACCCAGCGAAACGGATAGTGCTGCCGGCACCAGAGAGGACTCGAACCATAGCGCCAGAAGTTGTTGGGCTCCTTCACGTCAGAAGGATAGATCTCCGGGTGCAGCGATAGGTATCGGAACATCGATGTGGTCCCACACTTTGCTTCTCCGGGAATAAAAAATTCCGGAAGCATCCGAAGCGGTGCCGTCACTTGCTTCCAACGTTTGTTCTGAACCGTTTTCACTGTGTTTCCTTTCCTGTTTTCGACATAAACCCCCGCAGTTGCTGAGAGAATGCCTCATCGCTGAAATGGCTTTGAAACCCTGACCAATCGGGACTTTCACCCTCGATACCCGAGTTTGCCAATCGACGGATCACGTCACCCAACTGCTCGGGATCTTCCTTCTCCACCACCTCACCGATCCGGTAACGATGAACCCTCTCCGCCAGCAGATATCCACTACCAACAATTACCGGAATCTGAAAAAATGCGGCCTTCGTCAACGAGTTCGAGCTTCCCGGAAAATTGCGGTACGCAATACAGATGATCGAGGCGAGTCGAAAGACTGCGTTGTACTCTCCCTCGTCCTTCAACTCGTCCCGGTGGAGATAGCAGTTCTCAGCGTTCTGAAAGGTTTCGGTGACAAGCACCCGCTCTTCCTCGTCGAATCCGCTCGGCGAGAGCTGCCCTGCCATGACAAAAAAGAGATCCTCCCCACTGTTCGCTAAAGCCGTGTGGGCAAAATTGACGACCCCTTTGACTTTGCGCAATCGACCGATCAACAGTACGATCTTACGGCCTTTGGCCTTTTCGCAAATTCGATCGGCCAGAGGGCAGGAGGAATCCCACTGGGTCGGAGATACGTCGGCGAGAAACCCCGTTATCTTTCCCGGCATCCGCTCCGCCAACCAGTCGACTCGATTCTCATCGAGGGTGAGAGCACCGACGCATTCTTTCTCATTCAGATTGCGCAAGATACTCATATCGGCGTCCGCCATCCGCATTCCTTTGAAGCTGAGCAGCAGTGCTGACCAACGAAGCCCAAGGCCCGCACAGAAATAGCGATAGTAGATGGACTCCCACTCAGCGAGACAGGGGAAAAATACTTCGTACTCCATCCCTGCACCCGGTTGCGTTCTCAGGACTTTTCGGACCCGCCTTCCCATCTGCCAAGCGCGCACTCTGAGCGCAATTCGCCGTGGAAGAGGCCCCAAACGAGAAGAAGCGCGCTGGATCGGATAGAAACTCATGTCCTTCGAACCCTTCCACTCAGCCGAAGCAAATTCCGCCAACTCAGCGCTGTATTGGGAGAACGCGACCAGCCGATCAAAAGACCCGCTAAGCGCTTGGAGGATCTTTTCGAGGTACATATAAGAATGTCCACCCCGGCCCCAATCGATGATGACCAAACCCCGCTCCTGAAGAGAGTTATCGTCTCTCGTATTCATACAAAATAAATCCAGCCACAGCCGCGCACCTCAACACCTGACTTCTAGCGATCGCCAAGGTTCCGAAGCCGCCCAAACAATTTGTCTACCATGGAGTATTGGTTCCCCAAATAATAACGGCGCTCCTTCCAGCCGTTTTCTAATGAGTAGGTAAGCATCGGACATGAGGTCGCACGCTCTCCCATCGAACGCATGACAAGTCCTTTGCCGCGGGGAATGCGGCGCAACATCGGCCACCAACGCGAAAATCGCTGCAGTCGCTGTTTCTCCCGCTCACAGTCGCCAGCAACACCCTTTTCCAAAATCGACGAAATTTCCTCCGCATACTTTTCGCGTCCCGCCTCGGAAAGTTGCCCTTCACGCCGAGAGAAGCTCGCCAGCAGAACTTTCGCAAAAGCCAATTCCCACTTCTCCGCAAATTGTCGCCAAAGCCAAAAATCTCCGGCTAATTTCAGGTGAGTCGGAATCGGGCCCACAGCATCCCAGCAATGCCTCCTCCAGAAGACAGTCTCCTGGGTGATATGCGGTAGCACGTTCCCATTGCACAGCCCCATTCGAATCAGCTCTTTGGGAAAGAAAGCATCACCCACACTTGTGACAACTCCTCCGGTGGACACTGCGGGATAACCTGTTAGCCAGTGGGTGTTCTCGAACTGCGCAAAGATCTCACCGACCACCCGCAATGCTCCCTCAAAGTATCTGTCATCTGAATTCAACCAGCAACACACATCGCCAGTGGCCAAGTTGAATCCTTTGTTGATAGCATCGTACATGCCATTGTCTGGCTCCGAGATAAAGTCACTGACGATATCCCGATGCCGGGCAACGATTGCTTGAGTCTCATCAGTACTCCCCCCGTCGACAATGATGTACTCCAGATTCGGATAGCCCTGCGCCTTAATCGATTGGATGCAAGCTTCCAAGTACTTACCCGACTGATACGTCGGCGTAACCACTGAAATTCTGGGTAGAGTCATAGAACGATCAAATCCGTGCCCACCCTAATGACCGAGAGTCGACAATTCTGCCCGGACCATCTCCTTAGCGACCTCGCAACCAATCGTCCGAGCTGACCAACCGATCGCCTCCCGAGCCGGTTCTGGATCCCCGACCAGTCGCACAGTATCCACCTTCCGATAGAAGTCCCGGCTGACCCGAAGCAACACCTTTCCGGTCTTCTCATCCACACCGATTTCATCCTCTCCGCCGCCTTCGAAACGCAATTGTATACCCGCAGCCAAGAAGGCGGCCTTGGCAAACGCACGGACAGAGCAGGATTGGCCGGTAGCTAAGACTAAGTCCCTTGGGACTTCTGCCTGCAACATCAGCCACATGGCCTCGACGTACTCTGACGCAAACCCCCAATCCCTCTCGGAATCGAGGTTCCCGAGCACCAAAGGCTCCTCGCGCCCCATTGCAAGTTCCGCTGCGGAACGGGCGATCTTCTTGGTCACAAAGTTTTCACCTCGGCGGTTGGACTCGTGATTGTAGGCAATTCCGGAGACCGCAAACAGCCCATAGGCATTGCGATAGACCCTGACCATCTGAGTCGCGAACGCTTTGGAGCACCCATAGGGATTGTCCGGTCGATAAGGTGTTTTTTCCGTTTGGGGAAACTCTTCAGGAGAGCCAAAAATCTCGCTGGAGGCCGCGTGGTAGAATCGCGGTGTCTTGGGAAGGTCGCGACAAATCTCAAGAATGGAAAGAGTGGCAACCGCCACTTCGTGTACCGTCGATTCGGGGATCTGAAAACTCAATCCGACGTGACTCTGGCCCGCCAGGTGATAGATCTCATCTGGCTCCACTCGACAGAGAAGACGGCGCAACGGTGTCGCGTCCTGAAGGTCGGCATAGTGGAGGAACAAGCGGCTTCCATAAATATCAGGATCCGCACGTAAATGCTCGATCCGCGAGCGATTGTACATGCTCGCTCTCCGCACAATCCCGTGAACTTCATACCCCTTGCCGAGGAGAAACTCTGCAAGAAACGAGCCTACTTGGCCGGTGATGCCGGTAATAAGTGCTGTTTTCATAAATCCAGTGCAACATGGTTTCGGGCCGGAGAGATCTCCCTCTGCGCCCAATCCCACCTACGAGATCATTCGCCGAAAAACTTCAGAATAGCCCTTCGTAGTTTCTTCCCAGGAATACTTCTGAGCGAACTCACGCCGCGCAAGAACTTCACTCGCCGAATCACTACCGCGCAGGCACTCCCGCTCGACGACTTCCGCGAGCTCAACCGGATCCTTCGGGTCAAAGTAGGCAATCCGATCTTCTGCAATCTCCTCGAATACGGGAATCCTACTGGCAACCACCCGACGACCCAACGCAAGTCCCTCTACCACCGGCAACCCAAAACCTTCCGCTTGGGAGGGTACGGCTACACAATTGGCATGCTGGTAGGCATTGCGCACAACGCTGTCATCACCAGATAGTCCGTGAACTCGGTCGCCCAAGCCAATCGCCTCAAAGAATCGCAACTCATGCTTCGTGAAGGGAGCCCCCACACAGAGCATCTGCCAGTCGGGGTTGCGATGAAAGAATCCCCGGAGCGATTCCAACATAAAATAGAGATTCTTATAACGTCCCCTCTCTCCTACGAACAGCAGGTAGGGATGGGGCAGTGGACTCGATCCTTCCTCGAGATCATCCGCGTCCACAAATGAACTGGCGAGAGGCACTACGTGGATCTTCTCTGGAGGAATGTTCCACATCGTCACCAAATCATTCTTCGTACTATTCGATATCGCAACGATCGCATCACTGCCCTCCATCATCTTCCGCTTCCAAGCCGAATGATGGGTCTCGCCCACATAAAACTCCGGGAAGCGTTCCGGAATCAAATCCAGGGCCGTACTCACTATCGGCGGCCTGTTCTTCAGTTCCAGAAGGTAGGGGTCGTAATAGGTCGGCACCAATAGATCCGGCCGCTCTTCCCTGAGTCTCTCCAGCCCGTAGACCCGGTTCGAGTCAGGTAAGGTGTCGACGATTCTTCTCGGCACTGCCGCACCTGCCAGCCGGAAAGCCATTGCCCGCAGCCGGGAGACTTTGCATTCGGTGGTCGCCTCCTCCGCAAGTTCGATCCCGGGATGATTCGCCAAGTAAAGATTCCGTGTCGCCTTCAGCCCCAACTCGGACCGAAACTCGTTCGCTAAGCGTTTGGAAACTTCGTAAAAGAGCCGGGACGCGCCCCCCACTCTCTGCAAATCAAAGACTTGGTGGTCGAAAAATACTAACGGTTCCGTCATCGATCTACGCCCTTCTGTGCTCAGTCCCGATACCCAAACACGTTCACCGCATTATCAAAACCTGCCACTAATCGAGTCTCCATGAAGGGGCGGTCACGCACAAATTCCCCCTGCAGGTGATAGCGAAATCCATGCTCTTGTAAGATCGTCAACAGGTCACCCAACCTCTGAGGATTGTCAGGAGACGAGTGATACTCGACAAATATCTTATCCACGTTCCCAAGCAGGTCTTGGCAATCCTGCAAGACCGCCCATTCCGCGCCTTCGATATCTACTTTCAAGAGATCGATTCGCTCCTCCAAATACGGCTTTAAGCGAACCGACGGGATCGTAACGATTCGGCCACCCGAAACGTCTGCACCGGCTAACTTACCCGAAAATCCACCTTCCAGCTCGAACTGAATCTCTCCGTCCTCGGTCCATACTGCAGCAGCATGGATGTCCACGTCATTCACACCGTTTGCCGCACAGTTCCGCTTGAGCAGAGCACAGATCTCTGGATCGGCTTCAAACGCAGTGATTCGAGCATTCGGATACAATCTCTTGAAAAACAGGGTGCTTAATCCGATGTTCGCGCCACAGTCGATTATCCGCGGCCGATCCGTTGTAGACTCAAATTCATACCCTTTCTGCTGAAGGATGTGTCGCCCCCCGCTGAGAAAGGTACACGCATCGGAGAAATGAATATCCAATCCAAACAGGGATGATTCACCCGGTTCAAAACGCGGGAGCCCTTTCAATCGAGCAATCTCCACAGCCTTGGCGTCTGGCTGAGGTGTTTTTCCCAAATGTCTTCGGATCCTCGATTTTAATCCGCTTATAGAACAATTCATCATCTTAAAGGTGTAATCGGCGCTCAGTGAAATATTTTAGAACGATGCGATTGTGGGGGGATGACACTCACTCGTGATCCGAAAGCTTCGCAGCTTCCTCCGAGAGAAAAATCTCGCCAATAATCGGAAGAATCTGCCGAGCCCGTTCACTCATAGTGGACAAGCGCTTCACCCGCTTCTCAAAAAACTCTTTGTCGGACAGGTCGGAAATCTCGGACAATTGCTGGTCCATTCGCTTTGTGCGCTTTTCCGTATTCTCGATGTACTGCTCGAGCTCTCCTTTTAAGAACGCTCCGACAAATTGCTGAAAATTTGTTTCGGCCTCAAAATATTCCCTCCGACCGCCCTGCTCATAGGCAGGTTTGATGGCGCGGAACACTTTCAGAGTCCTCAATCCCTGACTGGCTGAACCGAGGCTAATTCCGAGCCCCTGAGTCAGGTCGTCCATCGCGACCGGATGGGGGCTCGCATAAATGTAGCCGTAGATGGAGCCAATCGTTTTTGGCAATCCCATCAGACGAAACAATCGCACCATGAAATCCACGATTTCCCCTTGAAGAGGACTCAATCCGTTTTCTTTTCCTGCCTGCCTCATATTCCTGCCCTCTCCTAGTAAGTTATTCGAGCTATTCACCCAATTTTTCCAGTTGCCAATCCCATACCGGAGCGGTGACACCGTCCCGCTTTTTAGTCCAGTATGCGGAGTGGCTCAGTCCCCCCTGAATGCGGAACCGGAAGTCCACATCCTCTTCATACAAATTAATCAGCCACATGCGATTCACCAACGACGCCGCCATTTTGACCGTGTACAACCCTTCGTTTAGATAATGCCGCGGAATGATCGTCCGACTGACATGCCTCCCGGCCCGAACCCTTTCGGGTTTACCGTCCTGTGCATCGGTCTCACAGGTTAAGAAGACCTTGCGCCCGTCTTCATCGTAAACCGCAAACCCAATGCACAATGCAGGGTCTTCCATTTTCACCTCAAACTCTATCCGCACTTCCAGGTCCTCGTCGTTCCGCACGACGAAGGGGGCTTGCTCCCCATTAGCCAGATAGAGCCCAAAAGAATTGGGAGTGAAATAGGGGCTTTGGCAGACTCCTTTGTCGTTCGTCCACAGGGTGACTCCATCCAATTCCTCAACGTCGCCCACCAAGTAACGCCGGATCAAACTACGGATATCATCGGTTTGATACGAAACGCGCCCTTCCTCCATGATGACGCCTTTGGTGCACAGCGATTCGATCGCATTCATTTGGTGGCTCACAAATATCACCGTACGGCCTTCTTCGCTGACTTCCTTCATCTTGCCCAGGCACCGTTCCTGGAACTCGGCATCGCCCACGGCGAGCACTTCATCCACGATCAGGATTTCAGGGTCCAAATGCGCGGCAACCGCAAAGGCCAGCCTCACGTACATTCCCGACGAATACCTTTTCACCGGAGTATCAACAAAGGTGCCCACTCCGGAAAAATCGACAATCGCGTCGAACTTTGACCGTACTTCACGGCGAGTCATTCCCAGAATAGCGCCATTGAGATAGATGTTTTCGCGACCGGTTAGTTCCGGATGAAACCCTGTGCCCACCTCCAGGAGGCTGGCGGTTCTACCCGATGCTCGAATCACTCCTTTCGTAGGCTTGGTTATCTGGGAAAGAATCTTCAACAGAGTAGACTTCCCGGCCCCGTTTTTCCCAACGATCCCAACGATGTCACCCTGCTCGATCTCCAAATCCACCCCGCGCAGCGCAAAGAACCTTTTGTTCTGAACCCTCTCGGTTGTTCCTCCTCCCATGATGTCGATCTCTGAGTTCGGGTCCTCCTTCCCTCTCAATCGACAGAGTAGGGACTGGAAATCCTGAGCCAACGAACCCCGCCCAATCACACCAAGACGGTACTCTTTCCAAAGATTTTCGATTTGAACAGCAATCATGGTTACACCGTGTCCATAAAGGTGGCTTCCACCTTGTTAAATACAATCATCCCTAGAAGGAAAACAAGGGAGGCAACACCCGTCGAATAGCCCAACATGCCCCAAGAAAAATCTCCGGCTCCCATGAATCCAAACCGGAAGGTCTCAATGACTCCCGTAATCGGATTCGCCGAAATGATCCATGCATATTTTTCGGACAGGGTCGACATAGGGTACACTATCGGGGTCGCATACATGAGCAACTGAGTCCCAAAAGCCAAGAGGTTGACCAAGTCCCGGTACTTCGTAGTCAGCGCACTGAAGAGTAAGCCCATTCCCAGAGCGATCATTGCCAGATCCAGGATCAGTAATGGAAACAGAAATACAGTGGCGTTCGGTTCCACTTTGCCGTTGTGCCAGAAGTAGGCAAAGAATGCCAAAAACAACCCGAACTGAATCGCCAGTGTGATCAGACTCGAAATCGCCACGCTGATCGGGGCCACCAATCGCGGAAAGTAAACTTTCCCAAACAACTTCGCGTTCGACTGAAAGGTCGTCGCCGTTTTGTTGAAGCTAGACGCAAAATAACCCCAGAGCGTCACTCCCCCCAAATAAAATAATACTTGAGGGATTCCATCCGTCGACAATTTCGCAATCTTTCCAAAGACGAAAACCATCATCACCGTCGTCAGAATCGGCTGGATCACAAACCAGACCGGTCCCAATACCGTCTGCTTGTAGTTCGCGACAAAGTCCCGGCGTACAAATAAATAGATTAGATCCCGATAGCGGAAGATTTCCCCTACCGGAACCGAAAAGATTCGACGATGCGGCGTAATCTCCACCGCCCACCGTTCCGGTGTGTCTGTATTTGGACTTCCCATGCTTTTTCCTACCATCTCACGCTCTTTCTGCAGCGTCTTTCACCAGGCACGCTACCGCCCCTGGACGATCACTTTCCCCTCCGGAGTGAATCCAGTTCGACGGGCTACTCTCGCCCGCTAACAAATGTTCTGTCCTCCGATCCATTTACTCTCATCAGGTCCAAAAATCGCTTCCAAACCCTACCTCGAATGTTCTTAGATCAGTGTCATTTCATTTATTTCATTTTTTTCTGAAGAAAGTAAAGACTCTTTTCCGGGGGATCTGTTAGACGTCGGGGAGGCACCCCAACCGGAGGGGCTCAATCGGGGGCGATGTCGCCGACAGAGATCTGTCGACCGGTGCGAAAATCATGCAGCGGCAAGCGTCGATACCCCGGGTCCTCCGGCCACGCATCAGACAAAGTTAACTCACCGTCAAGATTGCGTGTTTCGCGGAAGGTGGTGGGGCGAAACCCTTCTTGGGCAGAGAGGGTGGGCAGTTCACCTTGAATCTCTGGGTCGACAAAGAAGGCGTTGTGCCCGGCACCGTTGACCCCGACAAAATGCAAGCCCATTGATTCCCCCAAGCGAACCAAGGCGGTCAGGGACGCTCCGAAATAACGGCCACTGGGATGACCGAGCTCCCGTTGGAAATCAGCGCGATAAGGCACAGACACATCAGCGGACGGTCCAAAGGTCGAGTTATACTCACAGACCACGACCCAGGGCTTCAACTCCCGCAAGGCCTCCCAGACCCAGTAATCATTGCCATCAATATCCACACTCAAAAGTCCGGGCCTTCCGCCAAAGCCGTTGCGATCAATGATCGGGACAATGTTCTCCTTCGTAAGGAAATGACACTCAGCCCGCAAATTGACTCGCCAGAAATCCGGCCGATTTCGAATAGAACCGATTTGGGACTCTGACCCGTCCAGGATTAGTCCTTTCCAGTAGTCCCGCAAAAGAAGAAGCCGTGTGTTCGATTCTACGTAATCCTGCACCCCAAACTCAACAAACCATTGATCCTTCTCTGGGACCCTCGCCGTGAGGTACTCGAGGATGCCGTCTTCGCCAAACTGAGACATGTAGCCGTACTCCAGTTCTCTCAGCGAGCGCGCAGAGCGGCTAACCCTCTCCTGCTTACCTGCCTGTAACAGAGCCAACACCGCCCGTTCCTCGTGACTAGGAAACAATGGAGGCAAACGACGAGCCGCCGGCTTTTGCACCGGCACGTCCTTCTTCATCCAATTCTTCAAACGCCTTATTATTCGATACAATCTCAAATCCTTACCTTTCCCCGTGTTCATACTACAAAGATCGTTAGCCGAGCAAATCGAAACCATTTCGAAATTCGTCCTTTGGGTGGGGTTGATCGATGTGCTATACCCTCCACCGCGACCTAAAAATCCTTTTCCGACCTAAGCCTATGAGTATTGACCCCCGCCCGAGCGATGAATCGATCGCCAAACGCACCCTCGCCGAAAAGCTGCGAAGGGCCGAAAAGGCCGCCCGCGCCAAAGCGATCCGAGAGAGAGAAAAATTCCGGGGGCTGCAAATCCGCCCCACCCCCACCCTCCTCGATGGGGACAAGAAAACTCGGGAGGCAGGAGACCGGAACTGGAGTGGACTGGGGTTCGATGTCCACCCCCACGTGACTGGGGCCTCGCTCATCGTCCTCATCACCTTAATCGCTGCGATTTTCATTTTTGACAAGCAGGCCGATCATTTTGCTCAGGATATGAAGGAGTGGATTTCCACCACCTTCGGCTGGTTCTTCATTTTTGCGGCCAATATCTTTATCATCGCCGCCGCCTATTTCGCCTTCAGCCGCCTCGGCCGTGTGAGAATCGGGGGCAAAGACGCCCGACCCGAATTCTCGACGGTGGCATGGTATGCGATGCTGCTGAGCGCCGGCATGGGGATCGGTCTCATGTTCTGGAGTGTCGGAGAACCCATCTACCACTACGATTCACCCTCCCCCATGTTCTCGGAGGTCCAGGGGAATACCCCGGAAGCCGCCGAAGCAGCGATGGTCACGACGTTCTACCACTGGGGCCTCCACCCTTGGGCAATTTACGCCATCGTCGGGCTCGGTCTGGCATTCTTCGCCTACAATCGCGGCCTTCCCCTAACCATTCGCTCCATCTTTCACCCGATTCTCGGAGACCGCATTTACGGCTTCTGGGGGAATGCCATTGATGTGCTGGCCGTCCTCGCCACCCTGGCAGGTCTAGCCACTTCGCTCGGCCTCGGGGTCGCCCAGGTCAATGCCGGCCTCGACTACCTATTCGGTACCGGCATCAGCATCCCGATCCAAATCACCCTCATCGCCGTGATTACCGCCATTGCGACACTTTCGGTCGTCGCGGGTCTCGATGGCGGCGTGAAGCGATTGAGTGAGATCAATATGGGTCTCGCCGCGATCTTTATGCTCTTCCTGCTCATCGCCGGCCCCACAATCTATATCCTGAGCGGCTTCACCCAGAATATTGGCACCTATATTACCATCCTGCCCGAACTGAGCCTCTGGACCGAAACCTATCGGGGAAGCGACTGGCAAGGGGGCTGGACCGTGTTCTACTGGGCTTGGTGGATCTCCTGGTCGCCTTTCGTCGGTATGTTTATCGCCCGTATCTCCAAGGGCCGGACCGTCCGCGAATTTATCCTCGGGGTCGTCCTCATCCCCACCCTACTCTCCTTCTTCTGGATGTCCGTCTTCGGAGGGTCCGCCATCTGGCTGCAAGCCGGTGGGGTCGCCGACATCTTCAGCGCAGTGGAAAACGATGTTTCGACGGCCCTCTTCGACATGCTCGAGTCATTTCCGTTCACCACCGTTCTCTCCATTGTCGGGATTTTTCTGGTGACGGTGTTCTTTGTCACTTCGTCTGACTCCGGCTCCCTCGTGGTCGATCACCTGACCTCCGGCGGCAAACTCGACTCCCCCGTTCGGCAACGGGTATTCTGGGCGGTGATGGAAGGCGTAGTCGCCGCCGTCCTCCTCATCGGAGGCGGCCTCCAGACCCTTCAAACCGCCTCCATCACCACGGGTCTTCCGTTTATGCTCATCCTCCTGTGCATTATCTATACGCTCTACATAGGCCTTTCTCAGGAAGTTTATATAGAGGAAGCGGTTCGCTCGAAGCTTCGGGAGGTCCGCGCCGACCACAAACTCGACGAAGCCATCGCGACGGCCCAACAGGAAATAATCGAAACCGTTACGTCCGAAAACGACAAGGCCTAGCCTCTCATTCCCGTGCACTTCACCTTTCCCCGGGGATTTCGGGGAAAGGTTGACTCGGCCCCAACGGTCGAAAATCTGGGCTGTGCTATGATCTATGTGATCCTCAAAGTTGCGCTCTCCGCTATCCTCATCGTTGCGATCAGCGAGGTGGCAAAGCGCTCGTCCGTATTCGGCGCACTAATCGCCTCCCTGCCGCTGACGTCCCTGCTCGCCCTGATCTGGCTCTATCTCGATACAGGTGACAGCCAAAAGGTGGGTGCGCTGGCATCCGACATTCTCTGGCTGGTCATTCCTTCCCTCCTTTTCTTCATCGCCCTTCCCGTTCTGCTCAAAGGTGGCCTCTCGTTCTGGTGGTCCCTCCTCTTTGCCTCTTTGCTCACCATCGCGGGCTACGGCCTCACAACCTGGATCATCAGTCGACTTTCGAAGGGCTAAATTCCACTGCGGAAAAGGTGCACCCGAAAGGCACCCTACCCTTTGACTTTCTCAAATGCAGCCAAAGCCCTCTCCCTCCCTTTCTTGTGGTCAATAATGGGATGAGGGTAATTTTCCCCTAACCGGACTCCTGATTCCGCAAGCACTCCCTCGGAGGCTTCCCAGGGCTCGTGGATGTATTTAGCCGGGAGGTTCGCCAATTCCGGCACATAACGCCGAACATACGCTCCCTGCGGATCAAACTTCTTGCCTTGGGTCATCGGATTGAACACCCGAAAATAAGGAGCCGCATCTGCGCCGCATCCCCCGGCCCATTGCCAGCCGAGCGTATTCGAAGCTAGATCCGCATCCACTAAACAATCCCAAAACCAGCGAGCCCCATCTACCCACGAATGCAAGAGATGCTTGACCAGGAAAGAGCCCACCACCATCCGGACGCGATTGTGCATCCAGCCTTCCTCCCAAAGCTGCCTCATCCCGGCGTCTACAATAGGATAACCGGTTTGGCCGCCCTTCCATGATTCGAGCGTGTCGCTATCCTGAATCCAAGGAAAGTTCTCATACTTCTCCCGGAGGGGTGCCCCGGGCGTATGTGGGAAATGATAGAGAACGTGGTAAGCAAACTCTCTCCACCCAATCTCTTTCAAAAACACCTGAGCGCCCTGCCCGTCCGCCATCCCCGTTGCCTCAACCGCTTGCCAGATTTGGCGCGGCCCAATGAGCCCCCAACGCAGATAGGGGGAGAGCCGGGAGGTTCCCGTGCGCGAAGGAATATCCCGGGCCTGTTCGTATTCTTCCAGTCCGTGCTGAAGGAAGTCAGCGAGAGCTCGCTCCCCCGCCCCCTCCCCCGGCTCCCACTGGGCCGCGACTTTCCCTCCCCATGGGTGATCCGGGAGCAACCCAAGTTTGTCGAGCGGGACACTCTCCGGCGATGATTCCGGTCGTCGCAGCGAACGCAAATCCACCTCCAACGGTTCCTTTTTCAGTACCGATTTGGCTCGATTCCAGAACGGTGTAAAAACCTGGAAGGGTCGGCCTTGCTGCGTCGTAACTTCCCAAGGCTCGACTAGTAGGCTCGAGTTAAAACTCTCCGCAATCACTCCGCCCTCCCGCAAGCTGCGTTTGATCTCAGAATCGCGCTTCACCAATGCCGGTTCATACCGCCGGTTCCAATAGACTCGCTCCGCCTTGGTTTCCTTCAAGAGAAGCTCCAATTCCGCCTCACAGCGACCAGTCCGCAAGACCAGCGGTAACCCATGTTCTTCCAGACTCCTCTTTAGAGAGAGTAACGATCCATGCAGAAACACTTGGGACGCAGATCCAATTTCCCATGACCCCAGACTCTCCTGGTCCCAGATGAACACGGGAATAACGGTACAACCACTCTCCAGTGCCGCCGCAAAGGCAGCATTGTCCCGAATCCGCAGATCATACTGAAACCAAAGAAGTACTGAATTCTTCACAACCTATTCTCTCCAACTTATCGCATTTTTCAATCAGGAGGCTAATTAGATCAACGAGACGCTCAAGCACTGCCGCCTACACGAGATCCACCACTCACTCTGCGTTAACATTTTATCAAAATTTTCCAACCCGCAACAGCGCGCCCATTCATCATTGTATACATCGACTTGGCGAGGTTCTATGTATTGTCCGATCAATGACTGCCTATCCCAAAGAATCAGTTGCCTTTACCCTCGATCGGCGCAGGAATAGCCGTGAACGAGATCAGGACATGCCACGCCAAAAACATACGGTGACCAAATCATTTTCAAATTTACGGGTTCTCATAGTCGACGACCTTCCCACCAATCGGAAAGTCCTCCAACTCCTCGTAAAAAAATTTGGCGCCCAAACTCAATCCTGCTCCAGCGGAGAAGAAGCCCTGGAGTTGCTCTCGTCTGAAGAATTTGACCTCATTCTGCTCGATTTACACATGCCTACAATGAGTGGATTTGAGGTGGGTGAACGCATCGTCGCGAGCCGCAGCGGCAAGCTGCCCTTCCTAGTCGCACAAACGGCCGACGAAACCGTTCAGGCCTGCGATCGCACTCGCGAAATTGGTTTTGATGCTCACCTGACTAAGCCTATCCGCCCAGTCAAAGTTTCCGAGATTCTCGAAAGAATTAACGATCTTTCGGCCTCAATCTAGAGGTCAGCTCTTCTCGATCACCACTGATCGGGAAACTGCTTGTGCATCTGAGCCGTCGGAAAATACTTCCCCGGGCACACAGTGTGGTTCTTCCCGTCAATCTCCCGGTGAACCGCAAACTTGGTTTGGTTGGGGATCAACTCCCTTAAATAAGTTCCCAGAGAATTGAGCGCCGCCAATTGCCGAGCAGTCGGGCGCGTGTTCTGAAAGTTGCCCACGAGGCAAATCCCCACTCCTTGGTTGTTCACCTTCGAACTCTTAACGTGCCCGCCGTTCAACTGCCGATCCCAACGAGGACCAATCTCGATCTCTCCGTCACCGGACTTCGTTCCGTTCCCGATAACAAAGTGATAGGCCAACCCGTTCTTCATTCCCACTTTGTTCAGGTGGTAGTTGCCGTAAATTTCTGCATTACCCGTCGCCACTCCGGAATGGTGCACCACGATGTAGCGCCACGTGCGAAGCCCGCCGCGCTTTGGCTCCGACACCCGCCGTACTTCCGAAAGCATATTATCTCCCGCAACTGTAGGCAATCGAAGGACCTGCCCTACCCGGATCAGATCTCCCTGAATCCCATTGTCAAAGCGAAGTGCTTGCACCGAGGTCCCATACATCTTGGCGATCCCGGATAAAGTGTCCCCTTTGCGCACCGTATAAGTCCCTCCAGACGAAGCAAGCACCCTGAGCGGCCACAAGCCAAGCGTGCCGGTAGCAATACCGGATCCAACCAATTGGCAAAAGCGTCGACGATCCATCACAGTAGTATCTCCAACATAAATTCGGCCTTTTCTCAAGCAAGGAACGACTCCCCGCAATTTTAAGTTCTCAGCGTTATATTGATTGACGGGAATAGGACTTAGACGCCCTCTATTTGAGTTCCACTTTGCCAAATCCAAACTTCCTGTCAGCTTGTACGGTTTATGACGCTACACTGGCACACAGAACCATTTCTCCTCATCGGCCTCCTCCTACCGGCGTGGATCTATGCTCTCTGGATCGGCCCGTTCCGCCCCACAGGGGTCCATTGTTCGGCTCCAAGGGTGATTTGCTTCTACGCGGCGCTAGCGATTTCCTACCTGGCGGTAGGCTCACCTTTGGACCAGATCGGCGAGGACTATTTATTTTCCGCTCATATGGTCCAGCATCTCATCCTGATGTATGTGACCCCCGTTCTTTTTGTAATCGGAATGCCAGCCGATCTCACCGATATTTTTCTCCGCAGGCATCCCCTTCTCGTAAAAACGCTTAAAAGGCTGCTGAACCCTGTCGTCACGGGATTGATTTTTACTCTATCATTCAGCCTCTGGCATGTCCCCACTCTCTATGAAGCGGCCTTGGCCAACAAAACTATTCATATTCTCGAGCACCTGACGATATGGCTTCCTTCGCTCGGAGTCGCATGGAACTTGTTTTCTTCCTCAAAGGTTCTCCCACCGGTTTCCTATCCCGGCCGCCTACTGATGCTGTTTATCCTGATGATCGCCCAGCTCCCGGTTTTTGGGATCCTCACCATGTCGGGTAGAGTCCTCTACCCCACCTACGAATGGGCCCCGCGAATCATCGACCTCAGTCCGATCGATGACCAGGTTCTCGGAGGTCTGTTGATGAAAGTAGGAGGAATGCTTTTCGTTTTGCCAATTTTTGGATACTGTTTCTTTCAATGGTCGAAATTGACACAATCCGACGATCCGGAGATGGAATAAGCTCTGACCCTGACCGAAAGGTAGCTGCACGGCGCTGTCTTTCCGGGCTATGCCCCCGCTGCGGGGGCCCGGGTCTGTTCAATGGAGATTCAACCTCTCCAGCGTCAATGCCCCGTTGGGGCTTCCGCCTCGCCAAAGAATGCCCCTACTGCGGGCTGCGCTTTCAGGAGGAGAGCGGGGTCACTCTTGGCACCACGGTTGTTGGATACGTTCTCGTCGTGCTCCTTGTCGTTGTTCCTCTCTTGATCGCAACTGCATTTGACTGGATCCCCTCTTGGATTGCCATCACGGCTGGCGTTATCGCCTCTTTTGGCTTACCCGTTCTACTCTATCCATTCCTTCTCCGAGTCACTTTAGCGACTTGGTTTGGATTTCACCCCGATGCATTCAATCAACCCGAAGAGCCCAATGAATCGCCCTATTCCTGAGGTACTCGATCACCAGAGTTTGAAAGGTATTTTGTTCCTTTCTTTCTTCGGGACCTTGATCACCGCCAAGTGCTCAGCGTCGGAAGCGGCTCGGCTCTATTATCAGTTTTCCATCGATTCCGGCATCTTCATTTGGCTACCTTCGCTCATTCTGGGAGGCTTGGTCTGTCTCCTCTATATCGCCGGCCCCGGATCAGCTTTCCATCCCTACTGGCGCTCAAAGCAGTTTCTCCTACCCGCCGCAATGATCTGGGTAACAGTCGCATTCAGTATCGTCCTACAGCTTCCTTCTGTAGTCGTCCCCGCCATGATTTCCGGGGTTCTCGCGATGGCCTCGTTTACTCTAGGCCATTTCTATCGGTTGATTCCCGTTAAATTTCTGTCCGCTATCTGGGTTTTCGTCGCCTTGATCTGCCTCTTTTCCTCGAATACAAAGGCATACGGTCTTTTAGCGGCCTTTCTGGTAATCGCCGGAGCCGTTCCTTGCGGGATTGCCTATCTCAAGATGGGGAAAACCACCCGAGATCGGTAATCTCTGCGGACAGTTTCGTCGCCACACCCTCGAGATCTGACCGCTACCGCAGCAGCTCCACCGTACGACGGAGGCTTTCTAAGAAGACATCGACTTCCTCAAAGGTGTTGTAGAAAGCAAAGGAGGCTCGAGTAGTCGCGCTCAGTCCGAGATGCTCCCAAAGCGGCATGGTGCAGTGATGACCTGCTCGGACAGCCACTCCGTCCCGGTCCAGGAAGGTAGCAAGGTCGTGCGGATGAACTCCATCAATCACAAAAGAAGCTACGGCCACTTTGTGCTCGGCCTCTCCAATGATCCGAAGGCCCTCAATCTCCTTCATTCCGCAAGAAGCGCGATCCAACAGCATGGCTTCATGCTGCTCCGCCCCCGAGGGTCCCACTCTCTCAACGTAACGAATAGCCTCCGCTAATCCGATGGCTCCAGCGATGTGTGGAGTTCCCGCTTCAAAGCGTGCGGGTGGGCTCGCGAAGGTTGTTCCCGAGAAGGAAACTCTTTCAATCATATCTCCCCCACCTTGGTAGGGAGGCATTTTCTCCAGAAGCTCCGCTTTCCCAAACAATACTCCAATACCTGTCGGCCCAAAAAGTTTGTGCCCTGAGAACGCGTAAAAATCGCAATCGAGTTCTTGGACATTCACACGAAAATGAGGAACCGCCTGTGCCCCGTCCAACAGAACCGGAATCCCCTTTTCTTTGGCCTCTGCGACCAACTCCTTCACCGGATTGATCGTCCCCAACGAGTTTGAGACATGGGAGAGAGCCACCATTCCCACGTTCCCTTTCAACGCTTCACTGAAATCGTCCCGATCCAATTCACCGTTGCGGGAAATCAACACGGGTCGGATCCGCAAGCCCAGTTTCTTTGCAACGATCTGCCACGGAACAATATTTGCATGATGCTCCATTACGGTCAGGACAATCGAAGAACCCGTTGGGACCACTTCCGGAACAAATGTCGCGGCAACTAGATTGATCGATTCAGTCGCGTTTCGAGTGAATACAATCTCATCGGGAGTCGACGCGCCAATGTACGCGGCGACAGTCGCCCGGGCAGACTCGTAATTAGCCGTAGCCTCCTCGCTCAGAAAATGCAGTCCCCGGTGGATATTCGCATACCCAGTCGAATAGAATTCTTTAATCCGCTCAATGACCTGGCGCGGCTTCTGTGTGGATGCCGCGTTATCAAAATAAACGAGAGGCTTCCCATACTTTTCGCGCGATAGTATGGGAAAATCTGACCGGACCGCCGCTAGATCGAATCCCGGCACTGAAGAAGTTGAAACCATAGTCACATGGAAATGGCATTTAGCCCGAAATGCAACGCGCCCGAATCGGAAGCGCTCTTTTTTCAACTAAGCCTGATGAGAGGCCAGAACCTCTCGAAGCAGGTGCCAACGCGTCGGACGACGCAATACCCCGGAGATCAATCCACTTTGCACGACGTCCTCAAAATTATCCGGCTGAGCACTGCACAGATAAATTGAAAGCGGGTTGACCCAATTCATTTCCTCCGAGTGGAACCGGCGAATCTCTTCGATGGCCCCTCGATCGAAAGACTGAACCGACTCTTCTCCGACGAAAATTAAATCATAAGGGCGCCGCCGAATCGCTTCCTTCGCCAAGTCCATTCCCTCGACCCCGTCTGCACGGTATCCAAAGGAGGCGAGGCTCATAACCAGAACCTTCCGGCTAATGGCCTTCTCGTCCACGACCAATATACAAAGCGGATTCTTCTTCGCAATATGGTGATCTACGTCGGGCTTTTCGACGCGCACTGGCTCCCCTGTATCCTCCCCAATGTTCTTCCAAACCCGAAGATTGCGCGCAATCTCCCGCTCTCTCAATGGCTTGACCAATCGGCCAATCAGCGAGTCACCCAATGGTCGGAACTCTTCTTCGAAAATCTCCACGGTCCCAACCGCTATCACCGGAGGTTTCTCGCTTCCTAGATCCGCTAGAATCGAGGTCAACGAATTCATTCCCGCCGGTGGTCTCTCCGACACGTCAAACAGAAGTAATCCACTCCGCTCCAACAAAGCGTCCTTGGCAGCCTCCACCGAATCGACCGACACGCACTCTCCTCCGCAGTTGACCAGATACCCCTCCAAGATTTCGCGGATCGGTGCTGATTGGGAATATACAACAACACGATCTCCCGTGAGATCCGGAAAACGAGGCTCGCCCTCCAGCGGGCCCGATACGTGGGCCAAGAAGGAAAATGAAAATGTAGCGCCCTCGCCGAGAACAGATTCGGCCTCCACCGTCCCTTCCATAAGAGACACCAGACGGTTTACGATCGCTAAGCCGATCCCTGTGCCTCCATAGCGACGGCGGTCGGAGGAATCTCCCTGAATGAAGGGATGGAACATTTCGTCCTTTCGGCTCTGGTCAAAACCCTCGCCGGTATCAGTGACTTCGACCCGCAAACCGACCCAATCAGGATTGTCCTCGATCCCAGGCATGTCCGCTCGTGTCACGCTTACCACGATCTCACCGTTCCTCGTGAACTTAATCGCATTCCCCACCAAATTCGATAGGATCTGCTGTAAGCGGGAACTGTCCGAAAGAATCCATCGCGGCACGTCGGGGGCAAAGCGGCACACAACCTCGTTTCCGTTCACAACCGCAGGCCAAGCATGCACTTCAAGTACACTTTCCACGATATCACGGACAGAGAGAGGTTCCGAAGAGATGGTCAGCCGACCCGACTCAATCTTGGAATAGTCGAGAATGTCGTCGATGATCTCCCGGAGCCCCTCCGCGCAACTGTCAATTCTCTCGAGCTGCTCCTTCTGCAATTCGGTTAACTCGGAGTCGCGCAATAAATTGGTAAAGCCAATAATACCATTCATCGGAGTGCGCAATTCGTGGCTCATGACCGACAGGAATTCGCTCTTCGCACGACTAGAGGCCTCAGCCACTTCCTTCGCCTCACTCAACTCTACGGTCCGCTCCTCTACTCTGTTCTCCAGAAGAGCCTTGTCCTTCTCAATCTCGCCCCGGAGCCGCAAGTTCTCCAACACGTTCGAAGCTTCCGATAAGAAAAACGACAACAGGCTTAACTCCGTCTGGACCTCGGAATCGATGTCGGTTTTCAAAAAACCAACGAATACCCCGTGAGTCGTCTTCTGCGTGTAGAGCCGCTGGAAGATCGCCACTGTTCCAAGATTCGAGTTTGCCAGCGATATGGGTACAAAGCGGCTTTGGCAGACCGCGGACCGGAATCGCTCATTTACCACTTGCTCCTGCACGAACTGATCGATCGCGTCTTCGTACATCGAAGGCTCGCATTTTCGATGTGTCCAACCGGATTCCTCCAGTCCTCCCAAATAGAACCCCATCGAGCGGAACATCCCTATTCCATGAAGATACTCTGAGGTGAGGCCAACCACTTCTTCCGGAGTCTCAATTGCCTGCAGCGCATGCTGATAGCTCTCAAGTACCTGAAAAAGAGACAGGACCGTTTCTGGGCGGGCCAATTCCCGAAGTTCCCGGTGAAGAAGCTGTCCCTGAAGACTAAATGTGTTGGGATCTACCATGCAAAAGTGTGGGAGACTCCCCAATTTGGCTTTCGACGCCTAAAATGCAAGTTCCGAACGGCTTAGCTCAGCTCAGACCAAATGCCCGCATCGCCTGAACCACCCGAACGAATCCGCCGATGTTTGCTCCCGCTTGATAATTTTCAGCTACCGAATAGCGCGACGCAAAATTCTTACAGGTAAGGTGAATGTCCTTCATAATGCTCTGAAGTCTGTCGTCTACTTGCTCGAAGCTCCAATGCTCCAAGGAAGCATTCTGCTGCATCTCCAAGGCCGATACGGCCACGCCTCCGGCATTCGCCGCTTTGGCCGGCCCAAAAAGAATTCCTTCATCATGAAAACGCGAAATCGCCCCGGGCTCACAAGGCATGTTTGCCCCTTCACACACCAGCATACAGCCGTTTGCGATCAACGTCTCTGCATCCTCCGTAGATACTTCATTCTGAGTCGCGCAAGGAAATGCTAGATCGCAGGGAATATCCCACACTTTCTGGCCTGGCCGAAACTCCACGCCTCCTCGACTGATCGGATAATTCGACAGCCGGTCGCGCTCAATTTCTTTCAAGCTTTTCAGACAATCAAAATCCAGACCTTCCGGAGCGTGGAGTGATCCATCCGAGTCGGAACAGGCTACGACATTTACCCCTTTTTGAAGCAGCTTCTGAATCGTATACAACGCCACATTGCCAGACCCCGATACGAGTGCAGTTTTCCCTTCCAAGGCTTCTCCCCGCTCCGCCAGGATCGCTTCCGCAAAATACACACACCCGTACCCAGTGGCTTCTTTCCGGGCAAGCGACCCTCCCCATGATGCGTCCTTGCCTGTGATTACACCCAGCTCATACCGGTTCGTTAAACGCTTATACTGTCCAAAGAGATATCCGATCTCACGACTGCCCACTCCAATGTCACCCGCCGGTACATCTGTCTGGTGACCAATGTGCCGGTGGAGTTCAATCATGAAGCTCTGGCAGAAACGCATGATCTCCGCATCCGAGCGACCCCGCGGGTCAAAGTCAGATCCTCCCTTTCCCCCGCCCAATGACAACCCCGTTAAACTGTTCTTAAAGATCTGCTCGAAAGCCAAAAACTTAATCACCCCGAGATTGACGGTAGGATGAAACCGTAGTCCCCCTTTGTAGGGTCCTAATGCACTGTTAAAGCCGACCCGGAAGCCCCGGTTTACATGAACGGTTCCCCCGTCATCCAGCCAAGCGACCCGAAAGATGAACTGACGCTCAGGCTCACAGAGACGTTCCAGTAAATTTAGTTTCTCAATCTCCGGATGTTCACATATCAATGGCTCCAGAGACGGGAGCACCTCCTCAACTGCCTGGATAAATATCGGCTCACTATGGTTTCGGCCACGGACAATGTCTAAAACAGAACTGAGGTATGCATTCATAGCCCAACATACCACTTGGTCCGTTTTTCTGACCAGTCGAAAGGGAGCAAAGGCTCCCCAAAACTCAACCAAATAGGTCTTTCCGAAGG
>DGMY01000034.1 GCA_002388665.1 Opitutia bacterium UBA4506
GCGGCCTTTGGCCGCGGATATGGGATATGGGATATGGGATATGGGATATGGGATATGGGATATGGGATATGGGATATGGGATATGGGATATGGGATGCGGGATATGGGAGTGTTGGATATGGATATGTATTTATCGTGCTGGGTTCCGTGGATGCCGGAGGTATCCGAGCTTGTAGCCGGGGGTTGAGCGAAGCGATACCCCCGGAGATCGGGCTTTGCCCGTTTAGCACGCTGAAGGTGTGCCAGCGATTTGCGGGTGTGAGGGAATTCCGTCGGGATTGGGGAAGGGAGGGAAGAACGTTAAACTTTTAACGCTGACCTCTGCCCTCTGCCCTCTGGACGGTGGGGCAGGGTGACGTTTGCTAAAGCTGCACGCTACGAAAGAATTGCTGCCCTCTGCCCTCTGCCCTCTGATCTCTGACCTCTGCCCTTCTGTACCGTGGGACGCCGGATCGCTAGCTGAAGTATCGCGCTACGAAATATTAGTCCATTTCGACATCGAGAATGTCGCCTTCGGCCGATGTTTCGACTTCTAGCTTGATGTCCTTATATTTAATTTTGACCTCGTAGACGGTTTTGCCGTCCTCTTTCTCAGTCTCTGCTGAGATCAATGTCGATTTTGGAAAGTACTCGTTCAGAGTGGATAGAACGGGTTCGGGAAGATCGGTCACTGGAACCGATTTTCCGGCATAGCTGACGGCGGTCAGAAGGAGTCCGAGGGCGATGCTAAATAGTGCTTTCTTCATGATGGGAGATATTTGGGATCGGCGGGCGGTTTTCAAGAGCGGAGTTGTGGGAAGGTGGGACAGTGGGAAGGTTAGAAGGTGGGAAGGTTAGGCAGTGAAGCTGAGGGGCAGTTTTTGTGCTACTGATTCTGGATGGCTATCGATATTTTCTTCTCGTGTATACGATGCAGGCGAATGCTATTAGGACTGGGATTATGGCGAAGATAGAGAGGTAGGTGATGGTCATGAGGATCATGTATGAGCTGTTTTCGGGGTTTGCTTCTCGAAAACCTGCCATGACGTCGAAGACTACTTTGTGCAAGTTGAGTGAGGTGAGACCTGCCACGATTGCCATTAGTGGGACCAGCGATGTGATTACTGCTGTCAGCCAGCGCATGGGTCCGATTAGTTGGGTGAACCTAACCAATAGCCCAACCCGCCAGAGGGCTACTATGGCCAGGAATCTTGCGTTGACTGTTGTGGCGGTTTCGATGGTTGAAAATTGTTCGATCGGAATGGCGTATAGGATGGCGGGGAATGACGTAAGTGAAACAAAGGTGAGCATTCGAAAATACGTCAGATGTGAAGAACCCGCCGCCCAGATGAAGAACATGAGGAGCGCGCTCAATACAAATACGTAGATGACGGAACCTAGCCCCAGGTGCTGGAATAGGCTGGCGTTGGGTGAATCCCAGTATCGACCCATACCGGCGATCCAGGTTCCAAAGAGTCCGAACACGAGATGCGGCCACCGGAAGGATTGGATGTCCTCCAGTGTGAACCGGAACAAAAGGATTCTTGCCGTCAGCTTAAGAAGATTCATTGGCTTTTTGGGTGTTCGAGGTCTCGCCTTGAGTGGCGCATTGTAGCGAATGCTCGCTTGCGGGAGCGGGTGGCGGCGGGATTGTAGAGTTCCTTCATTAGAGAATGGAAGCCGCTTCTCAGGGTGTTTGCGCTCATTCGTTTGGGCTCAAAGGTGAGATCGAAGAGAGTGCACTCATCCCAGTAAACCTCTTTGAATAGCCGATTTTCCTCTTTCAGTTGCTGGTAGAGCCGCGTGTTTGGAAATGGAGTGAGTAGTGTGATCTGTACTTCGGATAGTTGACTGGATTCAACAAAATTCAGGGTCTCCTCAAAGACTCCCGGATCGTCGCTATCGTGTCCGAGTATGAAGCAACCATTCACGGAGATGCCGTACGACTGAATTCTGAGGATACTTTCGCGATAGCGATCAAATCGCTTCGATTTCCAGTTTGAACGGTCAATATTCTGCAGGGACAGACCATTGACGGATTCGAATCCGATTAGGATTTGGACGCAGCCGGATCCCGCCAGAAGTTTTAGCAGCTCGGGACTGTCTGCAATTGAGATATCTGCTTCAGTGAACCACTTGAACGGAGTCTCCGACAAGGCATTCACTAATTCCAGGGACCACCTTTTGTCGATGAACGTGTTGTCATCGGCCAGTTCAATAAACGCGGTGGGCCAGATTTGGTGGATGGCATCGAGCTCCTTTTTAATCTGATCGATGGGCTTTTTCTTAAAAGTGCTGATTGTTTTCGACGCGGCGCAAAATGAACAATCCAATGGACATCCTCTCGTCGTTTGGAGAGTGAGCCGGTTGTAGTTTCGAATATCCAATAGATCATACCGCGGGACGCGGGCGCCTGAAATATCAAAGGCCAAGGCCGGTTCAGCCAATGAGCTGTAGAACGGCGACATACGTCCATTTTCCCAGTCTTGAAGGCATTGGAAGATGGCATGTTCTCCTTCTCCCTGGAGAACCGAGTCTGCGTGTTGCATCGCCTCCTGGGGTAGTGCAGAAACATGAAGGCCTCCAAGAATTACCGTGTAGTCCTTGGCCCGCAGTTGATCAGATAACTTGTATGCTTCGAATATTCGGGCACTCAGCGAGGAGATGGCTACTATGTCGAAAGTACTTTGGGTGATCTGTTGGTGGGCTTCCTCGATCGGCCCGGGGCATTCAATATATGAACACTCCCAATTCTTTGGAACGTGGGAGGCGAGGGTCAGTAGTCCCAAGGAAGGAAGGCTAGCGATGACCTCGCTTCGTTCTACGAAGCCCGGGAGGGTGAGCCCAAACTCGGCCAGATCCCGATCTTTGACCCGGACCCCGCTCATCGCAACCAGGGCAATTTTAGGCATTGTAAACGGCGGGTATAGTCATCGTAGAGCTGACTATTTTGCTACAGTAGCACTGTAGCCGGTGCAATCCTTTAGGAAGGAAATTTGGTCTTTGAGGTGGGGCAATTACAGGAGGGGCTGCAACCGCCGCTTGGTGACTTGTTTCGCCGCTTCCACCGGATGAGGATGTAGGTAGAAGCCGCTAGGATGACGGCGGCGACGAGGAGGATATCGATCATCTGGTTCATGGGCTCGTTCAGTTAGAGAAGACTTCCCAGTTGATAGGTGAGTACTGCCGCGCCCCAAGCGAGGACGGTCATGCCAATGAAGGATCCGGCGGCGTACCAACGATTCAGCTCTTTGGCGATCAGAGCGACTGTGGCCCCGCACTGTAGGCAGAGGCAGAAGAAGATCAGGACAGAGAAGACGACCGGAAGGGTAAATATCGGCTGGCCGGCGTTGGAACCGGAGGACCAGGTCTCGGCAGCGATTTGGCTCCTTAGTCCCGAGGAATCTTCATCTACATCGGGTCCGAGTTGGTAGATGATGCCGAGGGTTGAGATGACGAGCTCCCGGGCGGGGAAACTGGAGAGAACCCCGACTGTTATCTTCCAGTCGAATCCTGCAGGTGCGAATACGGGTTGTGCCCATTGCCCGAAACGACCGAGATAGCTGTCGCGGAGGTAGGCGGCCGAGAGGTGGTTTTGGTAGTCGTCGTAGTAGGGACTGTCCTCGTCGCTGATGAGTTGGATTGCTTCGGAGGGAGTTACAGAGCTCTCTTGGACGATGGTCGCGAGATAGTTCTCGCGATGGCTTTCTTCAATCGATTCGTCTCGGGGGAAGTAGAGTAGTGCCCAGATCAATACCGAAAAGGCGAGGATGACGGTCCCGGCTCTGACGAGGAATTCCCGTCCGTTCTCCCACATTCTTAGAAGCAAATTCCGCATGTGAGGCACCTTATACTGTGGCATCTCGAGGATGAATGGAGACGATTCCAGGGGGGCGAAAAAGCGGTGTGCCACCCAAGCGAGAAATGCGGCGATGAAGAGACCGACGAAATGGAGAAGAAAAAGGGCCCATCCCGCTGCGGCTGCGCCATACCTTGGCTCGACGAAAGCACCAATGAATAGTACGTATACGGGGAGCCGCGCCGAGCAGCTCATGAACGGTGCCATCAGGATCGTTGCCGTCCGCGCCCAACGGCTTTCGAGGGTGCGGGCAGCCATGATCCCCGGAATGGCACAGGCGTAGCTGGACAGGAGCGGGACGAAGCTTTTACCGTTCAAACCGCACCAGCTCAGGGCTTTGTCCATCAGGAAGGCGGCTCGTGCCATGTATCCTGTATCCTCGAGAAGTCCGATGAAGAAGAATAGAACAAAAATTTGAGGGAGGAAGACGAGGACACCGCCCACACCCGCGATCATTCCATCCACGACCAAGCTTTCCAGCAGCGGAGTCGAGGACAGGAGCGGTCGAATAGCCTCCTGACTGACACCGGTGATGTATTCCAGCGCACCCATGACCGGCTCGGCCCATGTGTAGACCGATTGAAAGACGATCCACATCACGCCAACGAAAATCACGCTTCCCCAGAAACGGTGGAGAAGGAGGCGGTCGATCGACTCCGATGAGGCAGGTGATGAGGACTCCTTGTGGTCGATGACCTCGGCGAGAATTTCGCGAATCCGACTATACTGGATCAGTGCTTCGGCCGGCCCGGGATTCATCCCGGCGGCTGCTATCTGCTGCCGCCCTTCCCGAACGATACTCGCAATCGTATCCCGCTGAGTGGGCCAGTGATCGTAGAGCGCACTTCGGGGATCGAAGAGGAGACGCAGGGCCTCAGCAGGTCGTAGTCCATCGACGGCTTCGCAGAGATTGTTGATGGGCGGGATGACTTCGGGAATCCAGGTGGTGGGTCGTAGGAAAGAGGGCCTTTCCAGTTCCTGCCTTAGGGTCTTCTCCAGCTCGGCGAGACCTTCACCGGTTCGGGCGGATAGGGGAATCACCGGGACTCCGATCTGTTCCGCCAGTTTCTCACAATTGATTTGGAGGCCACGCTTTCGGGCAATGTCCCATTGATTCAAGACAACAATCATCGGGAGGTTGAAGTCCGCGGCCTGAAGAGTGAGAAATAGGTTTCGCTTCAGGTTGGTCGAATCCAGAACACAGATGAGTAGATCGAGCTCATCACGACCGGCGCGAGCGGTGAGAGCATCGAGTACCGCACGTTCATCGGCTGTCGTCGCGGAAAGACTGTATGCGCCCGGGAGGTCGACGATCTCTACAGGTTCCCGACCGGAGTAGGCGGTACCCATCCGCTCCTCAACCGTTATTCCGGGGTAATTTGCGATTCGCTGCCGCAGACCGGTAAGCCGGTTGAAGAGCGTTGATTTTCCGGTGTTGGGATTTCCGAGTAGGCCAACGCGCGCCGTTTTCTTGCGCTCAACCGCAATGACCATCGGACTTTCTCCATTTTCCGATCTGGACCGCCTGGGCTTCGATCTTGCGTAGACCGATCCTCTGGCCACCCAGATCGACAGCTATTGGATCACCAAGGGGGGCCACTCGGGCCAGACGAAGAATCTGTCCCGGAAGGAAGCCCAGATAGCTCAGGCGGACGGCCGAGGCGGACCGATGATCAACCGAGTGGATTTCGCACTCATACCCGAGCGGGAGTTGATCCAATGAACGCAATCCTTCCTCTTCTTTGGCTGCTTGGTAGGTTACCATAAGGATTAGAAGAATTAAAAGTGAGACTCATGATCAATCATTTTTGCTAATGGTAATGGCGGTATTTGGAACCCTAATGTAGCGGATTAGAAACGATACTTCTCTCAGCTAAAGGGAAGGCGGGTCCGAAGGTGTGGCACCTTCGATTTTGCGGATCATGCCAGACCGGTTAAGATTCCCCGATCCGACCGCAGGCCTCGCGAACCATGCTCTCAATCTCTTTCTCCTGGCGGTGGATCGATTGGGCGAGTGCCACCTGTGTGCGGCAGCGATCGAGATTGTGGCCCTGGCGGTGGATTTTGAAATAGGTGTCGCCTTCGAGGAAATCAGTCAGGAAACGAATGCCGCACTCCAGTGTCAGTAGGCTCGCGCCCGGAGCCAAACTGGCCTTCTCATTCTCGTTGAGGAACCTTCCCGCGGTACTCAAGTACCCGCTTAAAATTGCCTCCATCATCGGCAGTAGCATGTGGACCTTTCGCGCGTCGGGCTCGTCCTCAGCCGCCGAATTGGTTGCCGTGCGTACCATGTCGCTAAAATCGTAGAGAGCGCAGCCCGGCATCACGGTATCCAAATCGATCACACAGATTCCCTCTCCCGAAAAGTCGTCAATCATGACATTGTTGAGCTTCGTGTCATTGTGGGTGACTCGTTCGGAAATGGCGCCTGAGTCCAATTGGTCCACGATGTAGGAGAGACGGGAATATTGACTCTCGTAGAATTCGATCTCCTCTTTCGCCTCTGAGGCTCGATTGAGCGGATCCCTCTCGATCGCGCGGTTCAATGCGTCGAAGCGCTTTGGAGTATCATGAAAATGAGGAATCGTTTCGTGGAGTCGAGCGCCGCCCAAAGTCGAGGCGAGTCGCTGGAAGTCGCCGAAAGCGGACGCCGCTGACCGGGCCTGAGCGACGCTTTCTATTTTGTCGTAGGTGCGGGCGCGCTCGATGAAGAGGTAGGTGCGCCAGTACTCCCCGTCGGCATCGACGGCATAGGATTCACCTGTTTTTGCTGGGACGAGGGTCAGCGACCGGCGCAGGGACTCGGGGTTGGCCCGTTCTTTGAGCAGGGCTTGGTTGTGGGCAGTGACTCGCTGGATGTTGTCCATGAGCTCGACTGGCTTCTGGAACACCCGTGAATTGATCCGCTGGTGAATGTAGCGAAGTCGATGCCCCGCCTGATCGTACTCAGCGCAGAACGTGTCATTGATATGGCCACTACCATACGGGTAGGCGTGGACGAAGTCTGCTCGCATATCGAACAGATCTGTGATGGTTGAGAAGTCTGTTGCTTGGTCCATTCCGATAGTCACCTCCGATTCGATCCGGGGGAGAACTCCTACTGTCTCGACAAAGGAGCAGAACTTCAAGGAAATGTGTAAACATTTACGCAAGTTCTTGACCGGAGGAGTTCACTGGATATTCATCGAGTCATGAAACTAGGAGTGATTGGTTTTGGGCAGCGTCTCAGCCATATGGTCAATTTATGCATGCGCGAAATTGAGCCCGACCTTTCGGTTGTAGCGGCCATCGATCCCGACGAGGAGAAGGTGCGTTCATTGCTTCCGGAAAAGGAGAGAGGCACGGTTTCGTTCGTGAGCTCGGTCGCGGAGCTGGTTGCTGCGGGGGTGGATGCGATTGCGGTTGGTACCCGCTGTAATCTGCACGCGGGCTACGCGATGCAGGTGGCGGAGACAGGGCTTCCGCTCTTTCTCGAGAAACCGATTGCGACGACGATGGAGGATGCCTTGGCGCTGGAGAAGGCATTCAAGCATACCAAGACACAGACTGTGGTGAGTTTTCCATTACGGGTCACTCCGTTGTGCGAACGCGTGAAGCAGTTGTTGGACAGTGGGATGATCGGGACACCGCGGCACGTTACTGCGATGAATTACGTCCCCTATGGCGATGTCTATTTCAATTCGTGGTACCGGGACTACAGCGTTACCGGTGGGCTCTTTTTACAGAAAGCGACGCATGATTTTGATTATCTGGCTTATTGTGTTGGGCATCCGATTGTTCGGGTCGTTGCGATGAAATCATGCGGGAAAGTCTTCCGCGACAAGAGCTTCTCGAGCGGAGAGGAGAATGCGGACTGTGGGTTTTACGAGAACATCGGCACACCCGAAACTGGGATGAACGAGGACTCGTCGACTGCGCTGCTGGAATTTGCGAACGGCACCCAGGGCGTCTACACGCAGGTATTTTATTCGAAGCAAGGGGCGGCGACTCGGGGAGCGACCTTCTCCGGATATCAAGGCACTTTGGAGTTCGATTGGTGTAAAGATCGGGCCAAACTGGTTCATCATTTTAAGCCGTTCGAGGACGAGTATAAAGTCGCGGGCAACCTGCACCACCACGGCGGTGACGGCCAACTCGCGAAAAACTTCCTGGAAGTCGTTCGGGGTGAGAGAGAATCGATTTCCACAATTTGGGATGGCCTTCGGAGCGTCTACGCCTGTCTTGCTGCCAAAGAGAGTTCGGAGACCGGGCAGTTCTGCAACGTGCGCCAGTTGTCCGAGCGAGCATCAACCGCTTCGGATTGACGGGCTGGTCGCTGCCATTGGCGGGGGATCGATCTCATGGGGCTGGGTATCATTGAGTTCTCAAAACGAATCGGGGTTTCGACCGCGACCGTTTCCCGTGCCTTCTCCGGTCGTGGGAGGATTAGTGAAAAGACTCAAAAGCGTGTCCTGCTAGAGGCGCGAAGATTGGGATTCACGCCGAATGTGCACGCGAGTCGATTGAACTCCAAGCGAACGGGTCAGATCGGTCTCTGCTATGGTCTCTCGGATGACACCATCTTTGACTACTACAACATGGAGTTGGCTCAGGAGATCGCGAAAGTCGCAGAGAGCAAAAATCTGACGGTGAATCTGGAGCTCAGCAGCAGAGGTGCAAAAGGAAATGAGCGGTTGGGACGGTTGAGCCGCGGTGCGGGGCTCGACGGGATCATTCTTGTTGTTGAAGGGCGGGCGAATGGAGTCGGTCTGTTGCAGTCGATTGAGGGTTGTCCTGTGGTTGTCGTTACGAATCGCTCTTGGAAACGGATCGGGGAGGAAACCGTTATCGAATTGGACTTAATGAGTGGGATTGCGGAGGCCGTTCGGGATCTCGTCGCCAAGGGTCATGAGCGGATTGGATTCATCGGAGGGGTTGAGATCACAGGTAAGCGCAAAAAGTTTCAACGGGTATTGCTTGAGAACAGTTTGGAGGTCGATGACCGTTGGATCGTGGAGGACGCTGTGAGTTTTTCAGATGGCCAAAAGGCACTGGGGAAAATTGCGGGACAGGGACCGACTGCCGTCTTTTGTACGACGGATGTTTTGGCGATGGGAGCGCTGAATGAGGCACATTTGCGGGGGATGGCTGTTCCTGGGGATCTATCCATCGTGGGGATGGATAACTTGGCATTTACAGCGTATACGACGCCGTCCCTGTCCACGATTGGAATTCCACGGGAGAGAATAGCCGTTGCCGCGGTCGAGAGCCTCGAAGCGAAGTTCAAGGGCGAGGGGAGTCCGCCCACTGGATTTGCTGCGAGGCAAGTAATCGGTAGCTATTACGTGCCAAGGGCCTCGGTTGGCTCGCTTCGCTGATCGGCAGCCTGTAGCCGGGACTCTCTGGAATCGTAGAGGTGGCGAAATCGAGAGGCTCCGCCGATTGGATTTTTTTTAATAGCGCTGATCGGTGATCTCAAGGGAGGTCCTTCATGGGAAGCCGCGTCTCGGGAATCCCTTTGACAGCTCTCTCTTAGGAGCCTTTGCTCTAAATCTACCCTGGGATTCGGCTACATGAAATTGATTCAAAATAAGCGATTTGGTCCAAAGAGAACCTTTGAACTGAAGAATGGAAAGATTCACTTTCGGTACGAATCGTTATCCGTCCGGAAAGAGTGGTTCGTGAACGTATTGGACCTGGATTCTTCGCGAAGTGATAATCGCTACCGGCCGGTAGGGACATGGTGTTTCACTGGTGTTTTTGTCGTTCTATTGGTCCTGACCCTCGCGGGCGTGACGCTTGCGGATGAGAACAGTGGCCTATTCCTTGCATCGTCGATCTTCCTCGTAGTATCTCCGATTGCGATCGTCCTCGGGACTGTTAAGGGGCTGAAGGAATCTTCTCACTGGGTGATCCTAAACTACCGGAACGGTAGTCCTGCCTTGCACTTGTATCCGAAGAATCCGAGTAAAGACCAACTCGAGCAGTTCATTGGGGAAGTGTTTCGTGAAAGGGAACTGAGTTCCGGATCGGGCGGCGAGATTTTGCGTGCGATCGAGTCGTTGAGTTCAGCTGGTCTGCTGAACGAAAAGGAATATCGGGATCTGCAATTTAGAGCTGCCAGTCATGCTGACCTCGGCCGTTCCAACGGCGATGAGAGATAGTCTCCAACCCTAAACCCAAACCTACCAGACAATGAGTATTTCAGATGAACTAACGAAACTATCGAAACTGCGGGATAGCGGTGTCTTGAGCCCTGAGGAGTTCGAGCAGGCGAAAAAGAAAGTGTTGGATGGCGGGCAAAGCAAGTCACCTCCGCATCAATCGAATAGAACGAATAGCTACCAGTTTGAGGATCGGAGTGAAAATTCCGTAGGTAAGGCTGCGAACCGCTACGTTTCGCTTCAAATCGTTATGGCGGTGATCGGATTGATTGTCTTCCTCCTTTTCTTCGCACCGATGATGTGTAGCTCTCAGGGCCCTGGCCTTCCCAGAGGTTTCCCCCGGTAACGGGGTGAGCCATTCCTCGCGAACTGGGGGCGGTGACCGGTCCTACAATTCAGGCCGGTTTTCTGTCCTTCCGGATCGGGCGCCGATCAAGGAAGGTTTTGTAATTGTGCACGGCTGAAATCTTTCCCGAAGCTGATGCGTCCGCCCGTTTTGACGGGTTCGGCCATCCAGGCTTCGCCGGAGCCGGTGACGATTCCGAGGAAGTCCCCAGTACGGGTGAAGGCGATGTTTCCAGCGGAAGGGGAAAACTCTCCGAACAGGGAGGAAAATACGCGGCTGTCGATTTCGAGATGACCGGGATTCTTCGAGTCGATCCGGAAGCTACTCTCCCCGTAGCGAGAGTCGGGAAGGTCGACGACGACCATATCTTCGAAACGGAAGGGTTTGTCGGTTGAGGTAAAGGTCTTGGTTTGGAGGCGCTCGACAATCTCTTCGGAGAGGGGAAGGAACAGCAGGGATCGATCCTGTTGAAGGACCCCAAATTGCGGGACGCGGAAACGGGCGTCATTGGCCTGTAGGTAGACATCGAGAGAGTTGATGAACTTGCGGCGGTCGGCGTCGGCGAACGGAGTTTGAGAAATGTGAATCCAGAGAAAAGGGCGCCCGTTGATCCGAGTGAGTGCGGTTTCGACAGTCTCCTCAAATTCCTTGTCGCCAAAGAGTCCCGAGCGGGTACCTGTAAACTGAATTTCGACTCGATTCGAGCTTACCTCTTGATAGATCTCATTGGTCGTCATGGGGCGGAGGTTTTGGACCTCCTTGGTGATTTCGCTGGAAGCCTCTGCGAGGCGGCTTACGCCTTCGGTGAGCGTTTCGGTTTGCTTGCGAAGTTGCTCTTTCTCCTGCCGCTCGACGGAAATCGTTTGTTGGGCAGTTTCCAAGGTTGTGGAGAGCAGTTCTTTTTCGCGCTCCGCGGTGGCAACCTCGTTGGCGAGCCGTCGTCGCTCGGTCTCGATTTCGCTTTGACGGCGTTCGGCCTCGGCGAGCTTACGGCTGCGATCTGATAGCTCGGCCTCGAGTCGGGCCAGTGTCTCGTTTCTCTTTTGTAGTTCTTCGGCACTGACATTTGCCTGCGAGGAGAGCTTTTCGACCGTGGCGGCTAGAGTGGCTGCTTTTGCCGCGGCCTCCTGTTGCTCGGCTGCGATGCGATCCCGTTCGGCCTCGAGCGCGGCGGCCTGTTCTTCGGTGGCTTCTCTTTCGCGGGCAGCGCGCTCTGCTTCGGCGCGAGCCTCGGCGAGTAATTCCTCCCGTTCGGCGAGCATCTTCTCGCGCTCGGCAATGGCCTGTTCCTTCTCTTTGAGTTCTTCGCTCAGTTCACTGCGATTGGACTCAAGGGCATCCCGTTGCGCCATGGCCTCTTCGAGTTCTTGGCGCAGTTGATCTTGGGACGATTGCTCGGCAGCCAGCGCGGTTGCGAGAAGATCCATTATTGCATCATCTTGCTCGGGCTCGGTGGTCTTGGACACTACAACCAATTCCTCGTCCGTAGTGATCGGTTGTCCGGAATCCTCAAAATTGGCCAAGCCGAGGAGGCTTAGGAGGAGAAAGTCGCAGACGACGAGTAGGAGACTCCGATTCATAGTGAAAGCAAAAGTTAGCGAGGTTCTGCTCGAATCAGCCTTGGTGCTGGGCCGACAGAATCAAGCGTCTCTTCAGCGGACGGAGGTGGAAGATTTTAAAGAAGGAAACAAAGAGAATTCCAAAAAGAGTGGATGCGTAGGCAGCCATCAGGCTGGCTTCGACGACGCCGACGGCCAGGAGGATGAGGGAGGCCACGGTTCCACCCAGACCGAGATAAAGACCGCTGTCGAAGAGGTTTTCCTCATTGTCGAGGAGTCGCAGTTTCGTCTCTTCGGACACCCGTTGGCGACGGATCTCTGACAGTTTGACCAGACAGAAAACATAGAGACCCAGCTGGAGAACCAGAAAGATAGAAAGGATCAGCAGGGTGACCGAGTCGATGGTGATCGAGTTCATCATAGAGTTGGCAGTAGAAGGATTCGTGAGCGATGCGAATGAAATGGAGGGCGAACCACTGCGGATCGGCGGCGCCTGTTGTTGCAATAGTGCTGGTTCGAGTAGGAAAAGTAGGGTTGCCGTTAAAATCGAGGCTAGAATACCTTTGCGGATCAGGTCCTGAAACAACCGGGGTTCTTCGAGGTCGCGGTCTCTGGGGTTGGGCAACAGACCTGAGAGCGCTTTGACCAAGCAGAAGAAGGCGAGGAGAAAGAGGGAAACGCGGGCGAGAAGTGCGAAGTGGGGAGTTCGATACGCGAGAAGAACCGGTTGATCGAATGGTTCGATAATCGCGGAGGCTGGGATCACACCGTCTTCGCGTATCGGTAGCTCAGTGTCGAGGAGAAGCTCCACCGCTCCGGGACCGTCTGCCGAAGCCGCGGTGAGGTCCTCCAGGCCTGTTGATGGGAACGTGCGAAGGTACTCGTAAATGGCGTCAGGCTCGGCGCCGGATAAGACTAGATTGATGAGAAAGGTCCTGGCGCCCGGCGATGTTCGGGAGGCATAGCTGGCCAGAGAGAGGAAATCGTCGGGGGTCTCGAAGGCTGTGAAAAATTGAGCGAGCGCGCCGAACGGAGACAGGGATCCCCACACGGAAATTTCAGTGGTGAAGGTGTCCCACTTTTGCTGGTCACGCGGATTGGGAGAATTGGACCAGGAGACTACCTCTGACAGGAACTGGGGTTGAAAACTGCGCTCTGCGGCAAAGTAGGTCGTGAGGATCGCGCCAATTCGAGAAGGGAGAATGGACAAACGTACTTCAGGTGGAGAACCGGGAGAGGGTTCTGCGGGAATCTCCGCCCGGAGGCGACGAACACCCTCGAGGTCGGAGTCTCCCAGAAGACGGATCGCTTGATCGCGTTTGGCAGAGGAGAGAAGCGGTTGAACGGCAGAGCCACTTTCTTCACCGTTCTCGAAGAGGCGATCCCATACTGGAAAGGTGTCACTCGGGTTCGATTGTTGCGGGTCCCAATTATCGAGTAGAAACTGGGCAGCGACAGGATTCCCATCGACTTGATAGGAGTTCGCAACTTCTACCCGATCTCGATTTTCTTGGGCAGCGATCTCGACGACTGACGGATCAATGGCGAGAAAGTACGCAGGAATCAGGAAACCGCCCGCGCCCAAAAGGACGGCTAGCAGTAGCCAGATTAGTGTGCGCGTAGTTCGCATAGTCGTATGGGACAATAGGTTGCCGGAGGAATCAACGCAGGAATCCAATGAATTCACATCTGCATCATTCCGTTTAGAGAGTCAATCAGGTGCCGAAATCTCCCGTTCCGAGACAAAGGGGCAATGTGGATTCCCCTAAGCAGTCCGTCGGTTCGACAGTTTGTGCACGACGGTCAGTACGAGGTGAAGGAGGGAAGGGAGAAACACCAACGTGACCAGAGTCGAGAACAAGAGGCCGAACAGTACAATCGCTCCGACTCCTCGATAGAGCTCAGTTCCCGCGCCGGGGAAAAGAACGAGAGGAAGGATGCCCACAACGGTTGTGGTCGTCGACATGAGGATAGGACGAAGGCGTGAGAGGGTGGCGTCTTCGATCGCGTGAGAAAGGTCGGCCCCCTCGCGCAGGGCGTCGATCGTGCGCGAGACGATCAGGATCGGATTGTTGACCACAGTTCCGAGGAGGATGAGGAAACCGAGCATGGTGATCATGTCGAACGGTTGAATGATCTGGGCAAACCCGAAGATCGGCAGGTAGGCGCCGGCCACATTCAAAATCCAGAGACCCCCGATTCCACCAGCGATCCCAATCGGAACCGTCGCCAGAATGATGAGCGGGAAGCCCCAGTGGGAAAAGATCGCGGTTAGCAAGAGATAGGACAGGATGAGGGCGATTAGGAAATTGCCGGTAAGCGACTCGCGGGTTTTTTGCAGTTGGTCTCCGGCCCCTGAGACATCGATGGTGACTCCTTCGGGGATTGCGCCCTGATTGCGGAGGGCATCCACCAAGTCGGATTGGACCCGGTTTACGGCGGTTTCAAGGGCGACATCCGCCGGTGGGATAATGTTGAGAGTAACGGTTCGGTCCCCGTTCAGGCGACGGATCGAGGCGGTGTCGACACGTTCCACCAAATCCGCGACCGCGCCGATAGTTGTCACCCCGCCGACGGGGGCATAGAGTGGCATGCCTTCGAGCTCATTGAGTGTGGCCGCTTCGCGTCCGGCCCCGGAGATGAAGACATCGATCCGTTCGCCATCAAGAATGAACTCGTCGACGTACGCTCCGTCGGTGAGTGCTGCGATGGAGAAGCCAAACGACTGGTTGGTGAACCCCAGCTCGGATAGGTGAGCCCAGTTGGGTAGGATCTCGACCATCGGTTGCTGTAGCGAGAGAGCAGAGGGTTCTGAATTAATTTGAGGACCGTCAAAGATCTCTTGCGCCCGCCGGTAGGCTTTGTCGGCGATCTCATAGATTTCCGATAGGCTCGGGCCGGAGATATCGAGATTTACACTACGGGAACCTCCGTCGTTGCTACTGATGATCGAGCCCCGGGAGTTGAAATTCCGCATCCCGGGGTAGTCTTTGAAGAAGTCGGAAAAAATGGTACTCAATTCATCAATTCGAGAGGGGTCGACCGTTTCGGCGATGATAAAGAGGGAGCTTCCGCTGGAGTTGACGAGCAACCAGTCGATCTCCGGGATGGTGTCGTCGCTGCGTGTGTTGGGGTCCGGGTTGGTCTTGAGGTAGGGGAGGAACTCTTCGTGGACCTCCTGGGCGATGGCATCCATGGTCTCCAGGTTGTATCCCGGTGGAGCGATGACCCGGGAGAAGATCTTCGCTTCCTCACCTTCGGGAAGGTACTCTGCTGGAGGCGTGAGCCAGTACAGGATCGAGCCGCTGGCCAAGATCACTATGACGAGTCCCGAGGCTGCCCATGCCCGGGAAAAACTCAGGTGATGAACGAGCTTGGGGAAAAGGCGGTACAATCCGGATGACTCCTGCTTTCGCGCCCCGGCCCCGAGCTTTTTCAGATGGATGCTCGCTGTCGGGATTACTGAAATCGCAACGATCATGGAAGCGATGATTGAGGCCGAAATCGCAATCGAGATATCGGAGAACAGTTGTCCGGCCTCTTCCTCAATGAGCCATACAGGGGCAAAGACGATGACCGTTGTCATCGTCGAAGCCAGAACCGAGGTCCACACCTCCCGGACGCCCTTGAGCGCTGCGTTGATTGCATTCTGCCCGGCGCGCCGGTGTTTCTCGATCGATTCAAGAACCACAATAGCGTTGTCCAGAGTCATCCCGATCGCGAAGGCCACCCCAGCGAGCGAGATCACATTGATGGTTCTGCCTGCGGCGAGTAGGCCGATGAAGGCTGTAATGGTACAGGCGGGGATCCCAATGACGCAGATACCGGTGGCGGGGAAGCTGCGAAGAAACAAGTAAAGTACCATCGTGGCAGCAATCGCTCCAACGATCAGATTTCTCCACACATTGGCGACCGACGCCTCGACGTAGCGAACGTCATCGGTCGTTTTGAGTAACTCTAGCCCGACCGGAGCGAGGACCTGTTGGTTGATGTTCTGTACGGCTTCGGTCATCGCCTTCTTGATATCGATGACATTTGAGCCGACCTCCCGTGATACGCTGAGACGAATTGTTGGCCGCCCATCTTGATAAGAGCGGCCCCGGGACTCGTATAGGCCCATCTGGATGGTGGCGACATCGCTGAGAGAGGTTACCGCATCTCCTTCTCGCTTCAGGATCGTGCTGGCAAGATTGGAAGGGTCATCAGAGCGGCCCACGGTTCGGACTAAGTAGCGCCGTTTCCCCTCGTCGATGTCACCGGCAGAGATGTCCGCGTTGCGGTCACGCAGGGCGGTCCGGATGTCGTCGAGGGTCAATCCCACCGAGGACAGTTTTGCGAGATCGACCAAGATTTGAATCTGCCGCTCCGGTGCGCCGCTTACGTTGACTTGAGACACGCCGGGGACTCGTTCCATTCGAGGGCGCACTCTATTGTCGATGAAGTCGCGAAGTTGCAGTACTTCTTCCGGTGTCCTCTCTCCCGAAGTGTCATAGACTCCGAAATACATGAACGCGTTTTGTGAAAAGGAAGAGGCATAGACTTGCGGTTCGTCGACGTTCTCTGGGTAGGAGGGGACCTGGCTGAGCGCGTTGATGACCCGAATTAAGGCATCGTTGACATCAACCGAGGAAGGGAACTCCAGCTCAATGGAGGCCTCACCACTGGTGGCGTTTGAGATCATCCGTTGGACACCGGTGACTGTACTCAGATAGTCCTCCTGTTGGATTAAGATCTCTTGCTCTACGTCTTGAGGGGTGGCACCGGGCCATTGGGTTACAATGGAGATCGTGCGGACCTCCAGATCCGGGATCATCTGAACCGGGATCCGCAGGGCTGCTGCGATTCCGAGCACGCAGATCAACAGTGAAAAGACGGCAACTTGGATGCCGTGCTTGATGCACCAGTCAAACATCGCTAGCGTCCTGTTTTGGCGTGTTGGAAACCGCTTCGTCGCCTGAAACGATTCGGACGGACTGGCCCTCCCGCAGGGATTCGTTCCCACGAACGACCACCCGGTCTCCTTTCGAGAGGCCTGAGAGAACGGTCATTTGATTTCCATGACGATCTCCCAGTTCTACCGCTTTGGATGTCGCAATCATCGCTTCACCATTTCCCTCGATCACCCAGACCCGGACGTTTCCCTCGTCGGTCCGAATGATGGCGTCGCGTGGGATCAGGAGCTCGGTGTCATCGGGCTTGGGGTGGAAAATGGCCACGGCAGACATGCCGGGGCGAAGGATGGAGGGCGGGTCCTGGATCGCCACCCTCACGAGGAAGGTGCGGGTCCCGGGATCCACCACTGGGCCCAATGCTTCAATTTTGCCAGCGATCTTGGATTCTGGGAGGCCGGGTAGGACGATTGAAACGGACTCCGTCTGCAGCGCTTGGCTAATCCGTTCCTGGGGGACGCGGACCTCCATCCGGCAGCGTCCCATAAATTG
>DGMY01000021.1:0-61730 GCA_002388665.1 Opitutia bacterium UBA4506
CGTCTCCGACTCATGCTCCAAAATTACCACCTCCCAACGACCTCCGTCAATACTAATTTGTCTGACCTATAAATAATCTTTCTTGCCTCGAAAGCATTATCTCTCTACCGATTTCAACTAATGCCGACATCTACTATAGTCCTTCTTTCGATCCTCGTAGTCATCGTTTTGCTGGTACTATACGGTATCGGCATTTACAATAAATTGGTCTCATTGCGGAACCGATTTAAGAATGCGTTTTCTCAGATCGATGTGCAACTGAAGCGTCGGTATGATCTGATTCCTAATCTTGTAGAAACTGCCAAAAAGTACCTGCAACATGAACGGGAGACTTTAGAAGCGGTGATTCAGGCGCGCAATAGTGCGGCCAGTGCGAACCAGAAGGCTGCGGCTGATCCTGGAGATCCTAGTGCGATTAAGGGTCTTCTGGGTGCTGAGGCTGCTCTCACGGGTGCCATGGGGAAGTTCTTTGCTCTGTCGGAAGCGTATCCGGACCTAAAGGCCAATCAGAATATGATGCAGCTCACTGAGGAATTGACTTCGACGGAAAACAAGATCGCATTTGCCCGGCAGTCTTACAATGACTCGGTAATGGTATATAATACTGCCCGGGAAACATTTCCCAATGTCTTGATCGCCGGTCCGGCAGGATTCAAGGAAGCGCAGCTATTTGAGATTGAGAATCCTACTGAGCGAGAAGCGGTCAAAGTCCAATTCTAACTGATAACAGTCTCTTAAAGGCGGGCGAATCAGCCAGCAACAGACGAATTCTCGGACTATATGGATTTTTTTGGAGCTCAAGACCAGGCTCGAGGTAGAACCAAAACACTCATCGGGCTCTATCTCGCTGCGCTTCTCGCAATAATTGTATGTATTTATTTCGCCTTCGTTATTGCGGGATTTGGAATCCAGCAATCCGGAGCTACTGAACTGGGTCCGAATCAAGGTGATATCAAGGGAAAGATCGATTTTATCAATCCGTCTCTTTTTGTGTCAGTTGCCGGAGGAGTGATCCTCGTAATCGTTGGCGCTTCGATTTTCAAAATATCCAGCTTAGGAAAGGGAGGAGCATCAATCGCCCAGTCCGTTGGAGGGAGGCAGGTCGATACATCCACGAGCGATCCAGACGAACGGAAGTTGATCAACATCGTGGAAGAGATGTCGATCGCATCCGGAGTTCCTATGCCCGATGTTTTTGTTCTTCCACAGGAAGACGGAATCAATGCATTCGCCGCTGGGTACGACATAAACGACGCAGCAATCGCGGTGACTAAGGGTGCAATCCGTCAGCTGTCCCGCGACGAACTCCAAGGCGTGGTTGCCCATGAATTCAGCCATATTTTCTCGGGAGACATGCGCCTGAACATTCGTCTCATTGGTCCGCTATTCGGCCTGCTGGTGATTGCATTTGTCGGACGGATGCTTCTGTACTCGGGCAGCGGACGAAGCCGGGGGAAAGACCAGAACAATCTAGCACTCGTCGGCTTGGCCATTATGGCTATCGGCTACATTGGCGTGATATTCGGTCGAATGATTCAAGCGGCTATATCTCGTCAAAGAGAATACCTAGCGGACGCTTCCGCAGTTCAATTCACACGGAACCCTGAAGGAATCGCAAATGCATTGCGGCGATTGGGCTACACTCCGACGGGCTCGAAAATTAACAATCCACACGCGGAGGATACTGCCCACATGTTTTTCGCGAAAGCGCTGGGATCCTCTCTTTCCACCCACCCCCCACTGCCTAAGCGAATCGAAGCCATATTGCCGAATTGGGATGGCACCTTCCTCGCCCCCCGCAAGGAGAGACTCGACGAATCGAATCGTACCAAAGCCTCCCCCAAAGCAACCTCCAGTGGAGGCGGCCTCAATATGAATTCCGCGGCGGCGATGGCTGCCGTCGGAGCCCTGTCCGACGACCACCTTCGCCAGGGGATCGAAAGGCGCATTAGAATTCAGCAGTCACTCGGGACGACAAAACTCGACAAGCCCGATCAATCCACAGCGACCATCACGGCTCTGATGCTCTCGTCGGATCCGGAATCGAAAAAGCGTCAACTTTCGATCATAGCCCAAACTCAATCCGATGAGTTGGTCGAAGAATTTCAAGCCAAGTCGAACACTCTCCAAACACTATCTGCTGCGGATCAGTTCGCCGTGATTGAGCTCTGCTTTCCAGGACTTCGAAAGCTCAGCGCGTCGGAGCAGCGGCAATTCAATGAGCTACTGCGAAAGCTGGCTGAAGAAGATGGTGAAATCTCTTTGCGAGAAGCTCTTATTCTGGACGTCATTCATCGTCAATTTCAAGCCGGCCAATCAAAGGCTCGGAAACACAACTCTTTGGAGAATCAACCCGAGAAATTCGCGGAACCCATCAGCGAACTGCTCTACCTGGTAGCAGCGCTCGAATGTAAAGACGACGCGACAATCCGAGATGAGATCCAGAACTCTATCTCGGAAGAGTATCTTTTATCAAACATCGTCCGATTTCCAGAGTCCCCACCATCGCTTCGGAATCTGACAGACATCCTCGAATCTCTCAATAGATCGTCATTCGGAATTCGAAAGCAGGTCCTATCGGCAGTGGCAAAGATCATTCTGAGCGACAACAAAACCACCGATCGCGAGTGGACCTTCCTCCGACTTGTCTCGCTTTCAATGGGCGCACCGATGCCTCCTCTCGAATCTTCCTCCTAGTCATCGTTTGGTATTGGAGACTCAAAATAACCCTCCAGCTGGCTCTTACACGTGTAGGAACAGAGGCCAGACAAATGATTTCCGATGGAAATCTTCCTTCCAATGAGCCTGGTTCACACAATTGAGATATCGATAGTCGGACTGAATCTCGTCTATTTAGTGCTCATAGCCACCAACCGAGCGATCGGATGGTGGTTTGGAGTCGCTGCCTCGGTGCTAAGTGTGTGGCTATTCATCGAGGTCAATTATTTAGCCGAGTCGGTCCTCTACCTGTACTACGTTGGGATGGGTATTTACGGCTACTTCAATTGGAAGAAAGAAGCCAAAACCACCACCACGGCAACGAAGATCCCGATCACCACACGCTCTCCTCTGTACCACGTAGGGTTGATCGCCATCGGGTTGATACTGACCCTCCTCCTCGCCCAACTTCTAAAAATTATCGGCAGCGAAAACGTCTATGCAGACGCTATCAGTACTATATTCAGCTTCATCGCCACGTGGATGGTTGCCCGCCGAATTCTCGAGAACTGGATCTACTGGATCGTCATCGATCTATTCTCGGTATGGCTCTATGGCGTGCGCGATCTTCCGATCTACGCAGCTCAAATGGCGGTATTCTCGATCATGGCAGCGGTCGGCTATGCCCTGTGGAGGCGAGAATATCTGAAGCAATCAAAGGATCCAGTCACGGAATGACCCAAGTAATTTGCATTACAGGACCCGAATCTACGGGAAAGAGCTCCATGGCTCAGTCCCTCGCCCGTGAATTTGACTGCCCATGGGTGCCGGAGTTTTCCCGATCCTATTTACAGCACCAAGGCACCACCTACGACGAATCGGATCTCGAAAAGATCTTACTGGGCCAAATGGAATCTGAAAATTCAGCCAGACGGGCCAGCAATTCTCCCTATCTCTTCGTAGATACCGGGCCGGAAGTCGTCTACATCTGGAGCCTCTACAAATACGGCAGGGTATCCCACGCTATTGCAGAGGCTACTGCGACGCAGCAATACAATCTGACGCTTCTCATGGCACCCGACATAGGATGGAGTCCCGATCCATTGCGAGAAAACGCTTCCCTTACGGAGCGTGAGGAACTATACCATATGTACGAAACGCTACTCTGTGACATTCGTCGCGACTACCGAATCGTTTCAGGGAAGGAATCAATGCGACATAGGAATGCAGTCGAGATCTTGAGGCAGAGCGCTAGAGGCTGAGACTACATTTTTTGGGAACGATGAAATTTCTGCCATATGCTCCGATTTTGGTTTGGTTTCTGTTAAATATCCCCCATAGTCGGCGATGAGTATGGAAACTAACACACATCCCGCCCAATCGAGCAGATTGCTGATTGCGGAAGATCACATTTTGGTACGCGACACGATCAAACTATGGTTGGCTGGACGGAAAGAATTTACCGTAGTAGAAACCACAGAAACCGTAGCCGGGGTGACCAAGGCGCTGGATACGATTGAAATTGACATTGTGATTCTAGACCTCGCATTGGGCAACGATGACGCCCTCCATGAGATTGAGCGGTGGAAAACAAAGCATCCTCATGTTCGCTTTCTGATCATGAGTGCCTCTCGGAATTACTTGATCGCCAAGCGTGCGATTGACAACGGGGCCCATGCCTTCATTAGCAAATCCGATTCCTCTGAAGAATTAATCAAAGGGTTGCAACTCGTCCGAGAGAACAAGACCTACGCCTCCCGCTCGATTACGCCCTACACGGGGCGGGAAAAATCTGTACGACTGCCGAATCTAACAAAGAGAGAGGAAGAGATTCTCAGGGAGGTTGCCTCTGGAAGAACCAACCGTGAAATCGCAGCTCGCCTGGAGATTAGTGGAAAAACGGTGGAACGGCACCGTGAAAATTTGAAGAAGAAGCTGAACCTTTCTTCCTCATCTGAACTATTGCGGGAAGCTGCCCGACTGTTCCCCTCCGAAAGTTCCTAACAGGACTGAAGAAGGGGACAATCCGGTAGCATTGTCCCCTTATTTTAGTCTTCCGTCGTCCCGCATTCATTTGACAGTATGGCTCAAATCGCCATGCGCCCTGTTACAGAAAAAGATCGTCTCAATCGGGCAGAAAAACCGACGCGATTCCAAGATTTCTTTGAGAATATCCTCACTGAAATCCGCGAACTCTATCCGGAAAAGATCCTCTCAATTGATCTACACCTGTGCCCAACCGTGCCATTTTCGGCTCGACTAAACACCGACGGGATTGAGAAAGCTGTAAGGGAGCTCCTCATTCATCAGATCAAGGACTACGGCACTCCGAGAGATCTCACGTTGAGCGCCCACTTCGCAGATCGAAGCGTTCACATCCGAATAGATGAGAATTTCTCCAGCACTGGATCCGTGATTTCCGACTCGAACACCGACAGCAAACAACCATGCCCCATCGCCTCAATCGAAGGCATGCAAGTGCTAAACGAGACCCTTGCGAGCTCCGGGGGTGAGGCTCTTTTCGGGACAGACCAGCAGAATCGCGCGCAACTCAGCCTCCGCATTCCTCTCCAAAACGATTTAGCCTACTGCGACGTATTACTCCTCGAAGATGAACTGAGCGTTGCGGAAGTCTACCTGTCGTATTTCCGTCTCCTAAACATCAAATGCCAGATCGCCCAAACGATCGCCGAAGCGAAAACTCTCCTCGAGCACAATCGATTTCAAGCGGCCATTGTGGACCTTCGGTTACCCGATGGAAACGGGCTGGACTTCATTCGAGAATCGAAAAAAGGGAATAATTTCTCTATAATTGTCGCTACTTCGGCACTACGGAACAATCAAACAGCTGATGAAAGTAATCAAGCCGGGGCAGATACTTTCCTCGCAAAACCGTTCAGCTTGATTGATTTGAGAAGCTGCCTCGAGAGCACCTTCAAGCTGCCCCCAATCAATTTCAATCCGCCCCTAGAGTTTAGCCTACCCCCAAACCAGCGACTTGAATTTCATCTACTGCGCACCCGCGGCGAAATTTCCCTAACGGAAGAAGACCTCAAGGAATTCACAAAAATATGCCATCATTTCGCCAACGAGGCCTTCGGCTACCAAATCGGTGAAGCGACAACGGCATTTTCCCAAGCGGAAGAAGCCGCACTCAACGGCGACCTCGAAAGTGCATCAAAGCACTGGCAAACGGGTTGGACGCATCTCGCTCGAATTTGCTGAGTCATCGCCTGCGGAGTATTACGGTACCTCCCTCACGATCTCATTGAGAATGTGAGCGATTCTCGCATGGCATTCGACCAGATCAATCTCGATACGAAAGACCTGAAGCCGCTCATCATCTCGATTCGCCAATCGGCTGGTTAAGTCGTCCTTGGCCTCTCTTACTAAATCGCGCACACGTGATTCCACAGCGAAAACCTCGTTGGCCGACTCTCGGGAAAAATCCTCCAGCACCTTCTGAGTCTTCTCAAAATCCCGTTGCACCTCTTCAGTGAGCCCCTCAAGAAGCTGAACCGTCTCGGAACTAATCTCAGATCCCAAACTCAGCAGGTCCAGTCCAAGCCCGCGCAGAACATGATCCAGAATATCTCCCAAATTCTCGATTTCATTCACGATTCCAACATACGCGTTGAGCTGCAACTGCTGCGGCCCCGTGAGCTGTTTCTCGGAGAGCGATCCCAAGAATCGAAGAAAATCCTCCTGCCTCGCGTCGATCTTATCGTCGACACCCTCTAAGCGGTCGAGAACATCCTTATCCCGACGATAAACGGCCTCGCTCATCTCCGCATGTAGCGAAGCGACTGATTTGAGGAAATCAACACACTCCGCCGAAACCTGGCCCAACGCCGTTGCGGGCTCCGATAGGTAGTAGTTGTCCAAATACCGATTAACAACCTCCTCGTCCTCCTCGTCACGGACCGGAACAATCTTTTCAACGACCTTCACCAGAACCCCGGCAAACCCCAGAAACAAGAATGCGTTAACAAAGTTAAAAATCGTATGAGCATTTGCCACGGCACGCCCAACATCCAAATTATCGCCACCCCCGGCCCCTCCGAACCAATCCGTCATCCAAATCGCGGACTCGGAAAGAATGGACAAAAACGGCAGCCACAGGATCACCCCGCCCACGTTGAAAATCACATGAATCAGGCCCACGCGCAAAGCCTCCTTCGGTTGCCCAACAGCGGCCATCAAAGCGGTCACACAGGTCCCAATATTCGACCCTAGCACAATCGCAACAGCGCCCTCTAGTCCAAGAAGCCCCTCTGCCGCTAACACAATCGTCAATCCCGTGGTCGCCGCCGAACTCTGAACCACCGCAGTGAACAAAATCCCACAGAGGATTCCCCAAACCGGATTCGTCATCTCGGCCATCAAATCGACAAAAGGCTGATACTCCCGAAGCGGATTCGTGGCCTCCGACATCAACTCCATCCCGAAAAAGATCAGCCCCAGGCCCATAACGAGTCCCCCGACATTGCGAACGACCTCATGTCCCTTCATCAACCGTAAGGCGAATCCGCAAGCCACCAAGAGCAACCCCCACTGAGTCACATCGAAAGCGATGATCTGAGCGGTCGCCGTTGAACCGAGATTCGCACCGAGAATTACTCCCACGGAGCTCTTCAACGACAAGAGCCCGACCGAACAAAATCCGACGAGCAACACCGTGGTCACCGAGGAGCTCTGAGCAGCTGCTGTCACAATGGCCCCCGAGAACAATGCGACGAATCGATTCTTAGTCGCCTTCCCCAGCAACTTTTTCAACTGGTTCCCCGCAGCGGCCCTTAGAGAACCCGTCAACACCTCCATCCCGAACAGAAAGAGAGCGAGCCCTCCCAGCAGCTGCATGCACAGTTGAACCCAATTGATATCGGAACCCTCCATATTCCCAAAAACGATAGCTCCGAGGACAAACAGAACAACTCGAAAACCATCAGCCTCGAAGCGGCCCAAGGCCCGGTGCACACATCATTCAAAAATTGTTTCAAAAAACGCTTGGCAAGGGGCAACCGAGTCGCCACTGTCGACTATTTTCCGGTGGGGTATCCAAGCGGCCAACGGATGCTGACTGTAAATCAGCCGGGTCTATCCCTTCACAGGTTCGAATCCTGTCCCCACCACCATTTTCCAAAAAGGAAAGCCTTGCATCAGGCGACGGAAGGTCGCTGATCAAGCTGGAGAAACCAAACCAAAGACGATGAGAGCCTCCGGAAATCCGGACAACCACGCCCAATCAGCGCCAGTCTACCTGGTCGGAGCGGGCCCAGGAGATCCAGAGCTACTGACCCGAAAAGCCGAACGGCTAATACGTTCATGCGATGCTTTGGTCTACGATTACCTTGTAGCCACTGAGATCCTCGACTGGGCACCCGAGCATGCCGAGAGAATCTGCGTAGGAAAACGGGCGGGCTTCCACTCTCTCGACCAGGAGACGATCCAAGACGTCCTCGTTGAGCTCAGTCGAAGCGGAAAAACCACCGTTCGGTTGAAGGGAGGAGACCCATTTGTCTTTGGCCGCGGCGGTGAGGAGGTAGCCCGACTTCGCGAGGAGAACATACCCTACGAAGTGGTTCCGGCAATTACTGCAGGCATTGCCGCGGCTGCCAGGGCTGAAATTCCACTGACCCACCGATCCTACAACTCTTCGGTAGCGTTCATCACGGGACACCAAGACCCTCTCAAGGAGGAAACCGGTGTCGACTGGGCCAACTACGCAAAACTCGGGACGACCCTCTGCCTCTATATGGCAATGGGCCGGCTTTCGAAAATACGGGACAAACTCATCGCCGGCGGATTGCCCGCGGACACCCCCTGCAGCGTAGTGCAATGGGCCACTACCCCGAGGGAAAAAATCCTCTACTCAACCCTCCAATTCCTCGCCGAAGACGCCGAAAAGGAAGAAATGAGCTCCCCCGCCGTGGTGATCGTCGGACGCACGGCAACCAAGCCCTGACATCCCCTTCCCGACCCATGCTTCCCGAAGAAGATCAAGGCCTGGTTCTCATGGTCAGGGAAACAAAGGAGCGATTTTGGTCCGTTGCATTTTTCTCCCCAAACCGCGGTCTCTACTTCCCCCTCATTCGTCGCAGCAAGAAATGGTGTCCTCCGGATATCTTCGACACTGCGAACGCGCGCATATCGCAAGCGAAGCAAGGAGACCTAAATTTTCTTTCGGAGTACGAACCCATCCGTCGCCGCACCTCCATCGCGAGATCCTACCAGCGGTTTCGGATCGCCTCGCGGTTCGCTGACGTCCTCCGCCGGAACGCCCAGCATTTCCCCGACTCCTCCACCGCATTCCAGGCCTCTGAACGTCTATTCGACAGCCTAGAACAATCGCCAGCCCCGGAGGCCGCCTACTTAAAAACGATCTATCTTCTCGCGAAAACGGAAGGGCTTCCCGTCCGCGAGCATTGGGTCGACGGACTCGGGGAGCCGATGAAAAGCGACCTACAAAACATCATATCATCTCCCCTCGATCAGCAATCGGATGATCCAGACATGTTCCGCACTCTGACAGCCTCCTTGGAAAAATGGATGGAAGGGGAAGCCCACTTCCAAATCCCGCCGGGAAACATCTAGTTTTTTCCGCCCACGAGAAGGCGCAGGAAAAGTGCACCCCACCCTGCCATCAATAACAGCCCCCCAACTGGGGTAACAGGACCAAGCCACCCAGGCCCACCCGCAGAGAGCGCGAAGATACTTCCCGAAAAAAGGATAGCTCCCGCAAACATCAGCAACCCCGACAAGCGGAACGGCGCCAAAGTTCCCTCACGCAAATTCGCCAGCGCGAGAATAGCCAACACATGAAACAGTAGAAATATCACCGCAGAATTCCACGAACTCCGCTGCCCCTCTTCCACCAAAAACCCCTCCGGCGGGTGCGCCCCAAGAGCCCCCGCCAAAACTCCGCAAAGACCCAAAAGGCCCACTACCGCCAAAACCAACCGGTCGCAACTTGCACAACATTTCATACCTCCCAAAGAAGCCCACCCGACCCGTAGACCGCGATCTCAAAATCCGCCTTCTTCCGCGTAAAGTTTTAAATGTCTGACCTATATGAACCAGCCTTCGCTCTCGTAAAGAATTTTATGTCTGACCTATTGATTCGGGGAGGGTTTCAGGTTGCCAAGCGACATCTTGCCGGAATTTTATAACACCTTCGCCAACCCGAGAATACCGATTTTGCCACCCAATCAACCAGGTCCTGAACGAATCACCTTCGTTACCCAAGAATTTCGGCCAAAGATCGGTGGTGCGGCGACTGTGGTTGACGAGATATCGCGGGCGACTCAACAGCTTGGCTGGGAGACGCGGATTCTTGCTCCCGGAACAAGCCACCCAGATGACGCCGACTCGCCAGTTCCCATTGAAAGAATGGGAACCCGGGGAAAACAAGACTGGCCGGACCGTCTCAAACTACTGCGCTACCTGCGACAACGACCGCACCATGCCAAGGAGCGAATCGTTTGGGCTGAACCTGGATCCGTTCGGGCAGCGCTGTACCTCTGGGCCGGCCCTTCTCCGACATCGACCCCGCCCCACATCATACTCCACGGAACCGAGATCCTGCGACTCACATCGCTCCCTCATCGACGCATACTCTTCCGGCGACTTCTCCAAAAGTGTGAGCGCATTCACGTCCTCTCGGATTATAACCGCCAATTATTACAGTCACGAATTCCCGGCCTGCGCACCCCGATCATCGTCGCCCCTGGCGCTCCCTCCCGCACTGGCATTGCAAACAGCGCGAGCGCGCGAAGCTCCGGCTCACAAGACAAACGAATCACTATCTTAACAGTGGGAAGGATTCATCCCCGCAAAGGACAACTGGACTCCCTGAAAGCGCTGAGCCTCCTCTCCGAGAGCGACCAGAACCAAATACGATACCGCATCGTCGGCCCCAGCGTCAGGTCCAACTACCGGGAACAGATTGTCCAATTGGCGAAGAAATGCTCATTCCCCGTCGAGCTGACCGGGCCTCTGAACGAAGAAGACCTGGAGAAAGAGTATGAAGCGGCCGACATATTTGCGCTGACCAGCCGGCAGACCAAAATGAGCGTGGAAGGGTTTGGCCTGGTTTACCTGGATGCATCGGCCCTCGGACTACCGGTGGTGGCGACAAGATCCGGCGGAATACCAGAAGCGGTAATAGAAGGAAAAAGCGGCCTTCTGGCCAGCGAAGGCAATATCACTGAGATCAGCGAATGCTTCGAGCGCCTGATTACAGATAGCGCACTGCGCCGGCAACTCGGGGATCAAGGCATGCAACATGCTTCCAGCCAGAGCTGGATCAAAACTGCACAATCCTACTTTGGAAAACCGGAGTCAGACTAGATCCTCACACGATTGTCACATTGTCACTGGACAATTGGCATCAAAAGTGCACTATACCGCATTCGAGCCGGGACTTACTTCCGGGTATCGAAAACAAAACAACTAAACTAATCCAACTGATATGAACAAACTCAGCAAGATCCTGCCCGCCGCAGCTGTCTTCGCGACTGCCGCAATATCATCGGCATTCGCACAGGAAGAAGAAGTAGAAGTAGAATCCTTCCCAATCGAAGGTAACATCGGCGTGACCAGCAACTACCTTTTCCGCGGTGTAACCCAGACCGGTGACGGCGCAGCGGTACAAGGTGGATTGGACTACGCTCACGACAGCGGCATCTACCTCGGTACATGGACGTCCAACGTCAACTTCGCTGGCGGAACTGAACTCGACGTCTACGGCGGTTACGCTGGTGAGATGGAAGAATTCGGTTACGACGTCGGAGTAGTCGGCTACCTCTACCCTGAAAAGGACGGAGAAGACGCTAACTTCGCAGAAGTATACCTGAACCTCGCTTACGACATGTTCGCGGCCGGTGTTGCTGTAACAGTTGCCAGTGAAATCGACGACGGCGCATTCGCAGCCGGCGACTTCTTCGTATACGTTGGTGGTGGTTACGACTTCAGCGATGACTTCTCAGCCAGCCTGACAATCGGTTACTACACCTTCGCCGAATCCAACGGCAGTGACTACCTCTACGGTCAAATCGACCTCACGAAGAGCACTGACTTCGGTGATTTCACCTTCACCTACTCTCAGGCAGAAGAATCTGATCTCGCGAGCGACGATCCTCTCTTCGTTGTCTCCTGGGGCATTGGATTCTAAGAAATCTTAGACCATTTATCGGAAAGGCCGCGTCGCGAGACGCGGCCTTTCTTTTCCTCCGACTTCACACACTTCAACAAATCTTCCACCAAGAAGCGTGGTCAATTCGAGTGAATTTCACCGAATCCACGAAAAGCCATTGACATTCGGGTCTTCGGCCGTTTTCTTTCACCGTTTTTCCACAATGAAAACCACTTTAGCCAAACCTGCCGAAATCGAACGTAGCTGGTACCTGGTCGACGCGTCCGAAGAGACCCTCGGTCGTCTTGCAGTTCGCATCGCCAATGTTCTTCGCGGCCGCCACAAGCCTTCCTACACCCCTCACATTGATACCGGTGACTATGTCGTCGTGATCAATGCGGACAAGGTGCAGCTGACGGGTAAAAAGGAAGACCAGAAGCAGTACATGTTCTACACTGGCTACATGGGTAACGAGCACTACCGCAACGTTGCCGATTTCCGCGCCAAACGTCCTGAGTTCATCATCGAGAACGCTGTTAAAGGAATGCTTCCGAAAAACAAGCTCGCTCGTGAGATGATCAAAAAGATGAAAGTCTACGCCGGCGAGGAGCATCCTCACGAAGCGCAGCAGCCTAAACCATTCTCTTTCTAAGCCCAATTCCTTCGATCCATGAGTGAGACGACATTTACCGCGACCGGCCGTCGCAAACGTGCATCAGCCCGAGTCCGAATTATTCCCGGCACCGGAAAGATCACCGTCAACGGCAAAACCCACGAGGAATTCTTCCCGACCGAGCAAGCACAACGCGCAGTCATGGATCCCCTCACAACCGCTGAGAAGCAAGATAGCTTTGATGTGATCGCCCGCGTAGCTGGTGGAGGGATTACCGGTCAAGCCGGAGCCGTTTCACTGGGAATCGCCCGCGCACTTCAAAAATACGACGCAGAACTCCGCGCACCTTTGAAGAAGAACGGACTTCTCCGCCGCGACCCTCGCGAGAAGGAACGGAAGAAGACCGGTCAGCCCGGTGCTCGTAAGAAGTTCCAGTTCTCGAAGCGCTAATTTTATTCAAATCGGGATCCCAGTGGGCCCCTTGGTTTCGCAGAACGCGCGCAATGGGTTGACTGGACGAAGAAGTTCATATTTTTCGTCAAGACCCTTTCGAACACTGTGGAGCACGCTGTTAATCAGCGTGCTCTCGGTGTTTATACTGTCTGCATGTAGCTCCGGCAACAGGCGAGTCTTTGAAGAGACAGACGAACCGGAGTACATTCGCGGGAAGAAGTTTCTGCGTCAGGGAGAAGAGGAACAAGCGCTTTTGGCCTTTCTCCGCGTCATCGACATCCGGACGGACTCACCCGAATCCCACCTCGAGGCGGGCTTGATCTATCTGAACGAGATGAATCAGCCGATTTTGGCGATCTACCACTTCATGAAGTTTTTGGAGCTTCAACCAGATGCACTCCAGGCACCGGAAGTGGAAAGTCTGATCGATACCGCCAAGAAGGAATTTGCCCGGACCCTACCGGGGCGACCCTTCCAAAGTGGTGTTGAGCAGACCGATCTTCTTCAGGTCGTCGAACGACAACGTGAGGAAGCCAACCGACTCAAGGGGCGGATTAGCACACTGGAAAGAGAGAACCAAGAGCTCCGCCGGCGACTCGGCGAACTGTCGGCGCGAAACCAGTCAACCAACCCAGCTCAGAGTTCTGGTGGGACCGCAAACGAACAAGCTGTGTACGTAGTCCAACCGGGAGACACCCTCTCCTCGATCGCCCGAAAGGTGCTTGGCAGCAGTGCCCGCTGGGAGGATATCTTCCAATCGAACCGCGACCTTCTTCGCAGTCCGAACGATCTTCGTGTGGGCCAGGAGCTGAGAATCCCCTCAGAATGAAGATTCAATGCTGCAATCTGGAAAACTTTCGCAACATCGAAAGCGCCCGGTTGCGATTTGAAAGTGATCGAATTTTCTTCGTGGGCCTCAACGGACAGGGAAAATCGAACCTACTGGAGGGCCTTGGATTGCTTCACGCCCTGCGATCTTTTCGCACCTCGGATTTGCGGCACATGATCCGCCGAAACTCCACTTCCACGCGACTCTTTTTCGAGATTGAAACCGCGCGAAGCACCCACGAAACCGCGCTAATCCAGATGAAGCGGGCCGGGGGAAGAGAAGTTGACCTGAACGGGTCTCGCTGCGCCTCGCTCGGCGAATTTCTTTCGCTGTTCCCGGCCGTCGTTCTCGCAACAGACGACGTCCAGATCATCCGAGGGTCGCCCAGCCTGCGCCGGCGCCTCATGGACCTGCACTTCGCCACCTCCCGCAAAGGATACTACGATCATCTCCGAACATTCACTCGCGGGATCGCCGCCCGAAATCGGCTTTTAAAAACAGGAGGGTCCACTCAGCAGATCCAATCCCACGACCAGCCCCTAGCAGAATCCGCCGCGCAACTGCACCAGCACCGAATCGAGGGAACCGCGACCCTCGCCCCCCTCTTCAGTGAGATCTTTGAAAAGATTTCCGGTGGCAAGGATGGTCCGGGGCTCAAGTTGCGCAGCTCTTTCCGAGAAGATACGGCCGAAGAGCTCCGGCTGAGCTGGAAATCCAACCTGGAACGGGACCGGCAGATGGGATCGACCCAAACGGGACCACACCGCGACGATTGGATATTTTCTACCGACACCGGAAGCGCTCGCGACTTTGCTTCCGATGGGCAGCAGCGAAATCTGGCGATCGCGTTGAAGATCGCCCTGTTTCACGACCTCTCTCGCCATCTCAATGAGATGCCGGTCCTTCTGGCAGACGATATTCTTGGCGAGCTCGATTCCTACCGGCGCAGGGCATTCTGGGAGAGCCTCCCCGAACACTGCCAAGTGTTTTCCACCGGCACCGAGTTCGAGCCCGACAAGCATCCGGGATCGTGGGAGGTCTACACGGTGGACAATGGGACGTTCACCCGAAGCCTCTAACTGAGGTTCTCCTTTGATTTAAGCACAAAAGGCTGCTCTCATCGGCTGAGTGAAAGAGCTCTACGTAATTCGCCACGCAAAATCGGGCTGGGACCATCCTCATTTAAATGACTTTGATCGCCAACTGGAAGACCGGGGACTGCGCGACGCGCCGAAGGTAGCAAAATCATTGTCGCTCGAGTGGCCGGCCCCCGAAATGTTGCTGGTCAGTCCAGCAGTTCGCACCTATCAGACCTCCCAATTCTTTCGCCTCGAATGGGGACTTCCATGGGAGCGTTTCTTTCTATGCCCTGAGATCTATGAAGCGAATACCTCTACCCTCCTCGAGATCGTAAACAAGGCGGCTTCCAAGGCCTCTCGAATCGCTCTAGTGGGTCACAACTTCGGGGTGAGTGATCTAGTGAATCATCTATGCGGATCCAACATCGAACTGAAGACCGCCTGTGCCGCACGAATCCAGACGGAGGGAGACCAATTTCTAAACGGCTGCGCAACATTAGCTGAGTACCGCAGTCCCAAACTCCTTTGATCGAAGCAGTCGCCGATCAATGAAATCCTCTGATCGACTATCCGCGCCCTAAAAACGCCGGCGCCACTTGGCAGAGTGCGCCACTGTTAGCTGATATTTCCGTTCCGTCTCGCGGATCAGAAATGGCATCGATCTTTCATCCAATAGTTCAAAATCCGGATCGAGAATCTTCTTCAGCACGTCAGCCGATTCCGCACCGTCAGCCTGTCCACCGATCCATTCAGAAGGGTCAGTGTGTTCCTGCATCCAGGTAAACGGTGAATTGAGGACCAGGAGACCTCCCGGCTTCACGAGCCTTGGCAGCTGAGCCAGAAACCGCCTTGGATGATGCAAACGACAGAGCAGGTTTGCCCCGAGAACCCAGTCAAACTCTCCCAGGTTTTCATCGATCTGGTGAGCATCGCCCACCTGAAAACTCAGACGGGAAACATCTACACCCTCCGGTGCTTCCGCAGTGAACTCACGGGTTCGCTCGCCCTGCATCGGCAACTGATAATGCAACCTCCCCCCACTCTTCAACCGATTCGCGGTTGCGATAAACTTCTCAGAGTAATCGATACCCACGACCTCTTCACAGAATCGAGCCATCTCGAACGAGGAACGTCCGACCGCACAACCCACCTCGAGCCCGCGCGCGACCTTTTCGCGCGGAAACCTCTCCGCAATCAAACGCTCCGCATACGAAGTCGCCGTGCGCAGTGATGCTTCCCAAGGGAAGACCTCCATCGGATTCCCGTAGTGGAAGTGCAAATACTCCGCTGTGAGGCGGTCCGATTCATAGTCGACCGCATTTCCGGAACTCATCTGAACCCCTCCTCAAATTGAGCTCACTTCTTCGCCCAACAGCTCCAAGATATAGGGAGCAGGGGTGTAATTCTCAAGAATCACAGTTTCGACGCCGTCTCGATACATCCGCACCTGTTTCAATTTGATCTCCGGGGTTTTGTGCGGTGCATACAATACATCGTCATGCGAGGCGTTCTCACGATGCTTGAAAAGGTCGGGAGTCAAATGCCCCCCCAGATGGTCATCCCGACCTGTCGCGATATGACAGGTCCCCAAAATCTTTTCGTCCTGGATGTCGCGTCCCGAAAACGGAAGCCTCTGCGTACCGAAACCCAGCTCTCCCAGTGCCCCGGTCATGGGATCATCTGCAAGTTTGGCGTTGTGCTCCTCGATCAAAGAATAGTCGCCGTAGAGCAAACGGGATTTTACAATCTTGCCGTCTTCGACAGTCAAAAGACCCAAGGTCTCATCCTCATACTTAAACGGAAACTTTCCGCTGGCAGACCGTGGAACGAAATAGACCTCCCCGGCCGGCAGATTAGCCACATCGGGCTTACCCCGAGGGCATAGACCATGGCTTTTCTGCGCTTCCTGCTGGTCAGTGTTGAGCGTCAAGGTGGTCACCTGGTTCTCCACCTCGAAATCAATTTCAAAACGATCTGCTCGGGTAAGACCCATACGCATTTTTTCTGCGTCTTCACTCACCTGATTGTAATCAACCGCCAAGCCGGTTTCGACGATTATCTGGTTGAGCCCGTGTAGCGTAGCCCCTCGAAATCCAAAAATCTTGGCCTGCGCCGTCAATGGCGCGGTCGCCGAGAAAGTGGATACGGTTAAAATGATCTGGTAGTTGGGGTAGATATCCTTCTCGAGACTCAAATGGTTTCCAGCAGGGTCATAGCAATCATCCTCCATGTCGAGGTTGCTCCCGCCCGACTCCTTATAGGCGAAAATATCGCCACCAGTATAGTTTAGAGCCTCCAGATCACCGTTCTGAAACCCTTTGTAAAAGACCTCGTATCCGTAGTTCTGAATCGAGAGCGATTCATCTGACAAAAAACGAAACTCCTCGATCTCTTTCGGGTCGGGCAAATCAATCAGAATGCATAGCTTTTCGCCCTGCCCCTCCCCAAAACAGGTGGTCATCAAGCGCTGAAGAGAAAAGGGAGGAAACTTCTCGTTATTGTACATAATTGATCAAAAAAGAAGCTTCCAACCTCTGATATGTCAAGGGGTCCGCGGAAAAAGATCCTTCGCATTTACTCATTGTCATCAGCCTCAAGCACCCTAAAGTAGTTAAATCGTGGAGAGCTTGCTTCGCATTTTACTCGTTGAAGACGACCCCCTAGCCGCCAAGTTGGTGCGACTCATATTGAGCAAAGGAAAGGGTCTCGAAACTGACACCACTCACGTCACCACCATTGGTTCGGCCAAGGAAGCCCTGGCTGAGCACGGGTATGACGTCATACTGCTCGATCTAAATCTTCCCGACAGCAATACGGAAGAAACCCTCGAGCATTGCAAAAAGATCGCCGAGAATAACCCCGTGATCGTGCTGACCGGGAACGACAGCGAGGAGATTGGAGTCAAGGCGGTTCAGCTCGGTGCCCAAGACTATCTGGTCAAAGGAGAATACAATGACCGGATCCTGCTCCGAGCCCTTCGATACGCACGGGAGCGCCACCGCATGTGGTCCACTCTCCGACGCCTTTCGGTGATCGATGAGCTTTCCGGCCTGTACAATCGGCGCGGATTTTTCGCTGTTGTGGAGCAACAATTCAAAGAGGTCATGGCGACCCCGTCGGGATCCGTCCTCCTGTTCTTTTTTGATCTGGATAAATTTAAGCAGGTCAATGACACCTTTGGTCACGATCGAGGGGATGACGCATTGCGATCGTTTTCCGACATTTTGAAATCGACCTTCGCCCGCGACGACTCGGTAGCTCGGGTGGGCGGCGACGAATTTGTGGCCTTTATCGGGAACCTTGATGGAAGAAACCCTGACGACGTAATTCGTTCTTTCGAGGGAGCACTGGAACGGTTTAACGCCGAGAAGAAACTCCCCTTTCCAATCCTCTCGAGCTACGGCTATCGACTAGTCACCGCCGAGGAAAAGACCACTCTTGACCAGGCTTTGGGCGATGCAGACTCAAGCCTCTACGAGCAAAAACGTTCGAAAAACGTCTCCCGGGAACAGACCTCGAGTCCGCTCTGATGGAACCTTTTGTCAACGAGCAACCCCACCCCGTAGAAATCGCGTTTGCCGAGGCAGATCCTGATCCATTTCGAAACCTGGAGCGAATCACTCTCACCCGACTCAGATATACGGTCTGCTACCAGACGACCGGTCTCAGCAAGCACCTAGAGAATACCGCCCGTTTCGCACTCAAGCTGGCCACTCATCTCAATTTTAGTCCGAGAGAGCAGGAAACCATTTGGTTCGCGGCCTCGGTTCACGATATTGGAAAGATTGGAATCAGCCCGATCATCCTTCAGAAAGAAGGCAGCCTCACTGATCAAGAATTTTCCGAGATCCAAAGCCACACGATTAATGGTCACAAGATCCTCGACGGAATCGAAGGCTCGATTTACCCCACGTGCGCTGACGTCGCCCTATCTCATCACGAACGTTGGGATGGCGGTGGTTATCCAAACGGAATCAAAGGAGAAGAGATATCCCTCGCGGCGCGCATCGTCTCCATTGCCGACGTGTACGACTGTATCACTCTAGGACGGCCCTACCGCCCCTCCCAAAGCCATGAAATCGCTGCGGCGGAACTCCGGAAATGCGCCGGAGACCAATTCGATCCGGATTTGATCGAACCGTTTCTGACCGCAGTACAACCCTAGTAAGGGAGGTTGACCTTTCCCAGCGGATGGGGCGGGATTTTCATTCTATGGAATTGCCGATCGACCAGCATCGCGAAGAAATCCAAGAAGCCCTCAGGAAACCCGGCCTCACGATTTTGCTCGCACCCCCCGGGACAGGGAAATCCACTCGGGTCCCCTGTTTTCTCGCTGGTCCGGACAGCAAGGTCATCTGCGTCGAACCTCGGCGTATTGCCGCCCGTTCCCTTGCCCAACGGGTCGCGAAGGAGCATGGTGAATCAGCGGGAGGCTACATCGGCTATCGCGTTCGATTCGACAGAAAGGTGTCACAAGAAACCCGAATCGAGTACGTCTCGCGAGGCGTATTCCTACGACAACTGCTCACAGATCCCGCTTCCCTTCGCAACTACTCGGCGATCCTTCTCGACGAATTTCATGAACGGCAACTCGAGACCGACTGGATATTCGGAGACCTTCTGGCCCGGCGCGAAGAACTTTCCCATCTGAGCATTGGAATCCTTTCGGCCACCCTCAATCCCGATCCGATTCGGAAGCTTTGGCCGGATTCCCGCACGATAGAGGTAGAGTCGCCACTGCATCCCGTCGAGATTCGTCACATGGCGAAACCCAGCCTGTTCGAACCCCGCACTGTTGTTGAAAGAACAGTCCAAGCGGTTCTCGGGCTAGCAAGCGAAGGCGTTCCCTCCGATTATTTGGTCTTTTTACCGGGCTACCGAGAGATTCACCAGACGATCCGCTTCCTGAGCGACCATCCTCAGATGAGAGGTTGGGAGATTCTGCCCCTGTCGGGCGAACAATCTCCGGAAGAACAAGACCGAGCGATTCGGGCAGGGAATCGTCCCAGGGTCATTGTCGCCACCAATCTCGCCGAGAGCAGCTTGACGGTCGAGGGGATCCGAGCGGTGATCGACAGTGGCTTGGCACGGAGAATGGATCACGACCCATCGCGCGGCATCAACGCGCTGCGGACCGTTCGTATTTCCTTGTTTTCGGCCCGACAACGAACCGGAAGAGCCGGGCGAATCAACTCAGGCATGTGTATTCGCCTCTGGAGCGAGCGGGAGGAACGAAGCCTCTTATTGGAGGAGCCTCCAGAGTGCCAACGACTCGAACTCTCGGATTGGCTCCTGCAGATTCTTTCCCGAGACCAGATCTCCCCCGAAGACTTTCCGTGGATCGACGCCCCGCCGGCCGAAAATCTCACCCACGCTTGGACGCTTCTCGAAGAACTGGGAGCTGCCAAACAAGGAGCGCTGACCGAGAAAGGCTTCGAGCTAGCAAAATTCCCGCTTCACCCGCGCATGGCCGCAGTGATCCTCGAGGGCATCCGCCGCGGCGTCGCCCCGGCCGCAGCACGCCTCGCGGCTCTCATCGAAGAAGAAAGGCTGTTACTACCGGGAACAGCCGCCGAAAATCGCTATTCGGAGCGCCACGACCAAGCGGATTTTGCGGCCGAACTACGACTACTCGAAGCCATTGAATCGGGAATCGGCCCGGCTCCCGGCGAAGGGGCAAGGCTCGGTGCGGCCCGGCAGGTTCTCCAACAGACCCAGCGACTCTGTCGGGACCTCCCCCCGAACTCAGCAGTACCCGAGGAAGCAGACGAACGCCTCCGCCAATGCTGCCTCGCAGGCTATCCCGACCGCGTAGCCCACAGACTCGATCGAGGCACCACGACCTATCTCTGTCGCGATGGTTCATCCGCCCGGCTCGATCGACGTACCCGTGTGACCGGAGGGGAGTGGCTACTCGCACTCGACAAGAAAGAGATGATGGTACAGGGCACTCGCACTGCGATCCTCTGCTCTCCGATCAACATCGAGCGAGAATGGATTTCCGAGTCTCTGGGAGATTCCCTCCAGCGCTCCACTGGGGTATTCGAGGACCCCACCGGACGACTTCTTCGCCAGGAAATTGTATCTCTCGGCAAGATTGAGCTCTCCCGAAACACTCTCGGCGAGGCGAACGATTCAGACCGAGCCAGCTATTTCGCCAGCAGGGCCCTCGCGGGGGAGATCCCTCTACGCAAGTGGAACGCCACGGCCGATCATTGGGTTCAACGGATCGACTGCCTTCGCGTTCACTTTCCGGAGTTCGACATTCCTCAGTTTGATGAAGAAGCCAAACGAACTGTCCTCGAAATGATCGCCCTCGAGACCAACACCGTAAAGGAGTTTCGCAACGCCGAGATTTTTCCAACTCTCCGGGAATGGCTCAGTCCCGAACACCGGGCAATGATGGAACAGATGCTTCCAGAACACTTTCCAATCCCCAATCGGAAGAAGCCGCTAGCCATCGACTACAGCGCCCCGGAAAGTCCTCGGATTTCTCTCCGCATTCAGGAAGCCATACCACTGAAAGCTCACCCAACTATCGCCGACGGGCGCTGCCGTCTCACGGTGGAACTTCTCGCACCCAACTATCGACCCGTCCAGGTCACTCAGGATTTAGAAGCCTTCTGGACCACGAGTTATCCCGCCATCCGGAAGGATCTTCGCGGCCGCTACCCGAAGCACAATTGGCCTGAATAGACAGTCATACGGAAACGGGAACAAAGAGCACTACGGCTGCTTCTGCCTCTTTTTCAGATCCTTCCATCGTTCCAATCGCTCACGGATCGCCTTTTCCGCACCATCTCCCCCCGGTTGATAGAACCGCTTGGGGTCGATCATGTACTCCTGGCCGCTCACGGCTTCCGGATAGTCGTGGCTGTATCGATACCCTTCCCCGTGCCCCATCTCTTTCGAAACTTTCGCGTGCGAGTCTCTCAACCATAACGGGACACTCTGCAATCCATTCCTACGGATCTCACTCTTCGCCGCAGCGATTCCCATGCAGGCCGAATTACTCTTCGGTGCTGTTGCCAGAAAAACAGTTGCATGCGCCAAATTCAACTCGCACTCCGGCAGGCCGATCACTTCACAGGCTTGATAGGCTGCCATCGCGAGCGGAAGGGCCCGTGAATCAGCCAATCCCACGTCCTCCGACGCCTGAATCACCAATCGCCGGCCGATGAATCGGGGATCCTCGCCACCGACCAACATTTTCGCCAACCAGTAGAGAGCGGCATCGGGATCTCCCCCTCGCATCGATTTGATGTAGGCCGAGATGGTGTCATAGTGCTCGTCTTCTCCGGCGTCATAGCGAATCTGTCGCTCCTCTAGGAACCGCTCCAGCTCGGGCAGACCCGCGACTCCTCCGATCGGCTGCCCGAGAATCAGCGTTTCAAGAGAGCTGAGTCCCCGCCGCAAATCACCGTCCGCTATTCTGGACAATCCCCGCAGCACCTCATCCTCGACTGTGACCCGTGCCGCCTGGAGTTGTGCATCCTCAGACAACGCCTGCCTCAACACTTTTTCCAACTCCTCGGCCCCTACGGGCTGCAACCGGAAAAGCTGGCTACGACTCAGCAGCGCAGGGATCACATAGAATCCCGGGTTATAAGTGGTCGCCCCAATCAATCGCACCCATCCCTCTTCAACATCCGGGAGAAGAAGATCTTGCTGGGCCTTGTTAAAACGGTGCAGCTCATCGATGAAGAGAATGGTCTTCCCCTCACGGTCTGCCCGCGCCGATGCCAAGTGCTGCCGCAGTTCCGCCACATTCGAAGACACCGCATTCACACGAATCATCCGACAGCCCGTCTCACGCGCAATCACCTCTGCCAAAGTCGTTTTCCCGCAGCCCGGAGGGCCATAGAGCAACAAACTCCCGAAAAGATTCTCCCGCACCAATCGCGGTAGCAGAGCCCCCTCCCCCAGAAGATGCTCCTGCCCCACAACCCCTTCCAAAGATACCGGGCGCATCCGGGCCGCCAACGGCCGATGCACAGGCTCCCGTGGCTCCTCTGAAAAAAGATCCACCTGCCCACTCACCGAAGTGCTCCTCCCAACTGTCCTCTCCAACACTCGTCCATTCCCAAAAATCTATTCCGCCTCTGCCCACGAAGCCAACTCCTTCCACAAGAACTTGCGTCAATTATAATTAACCTGGTTACTTTTATTTAACAAAATCGAGATGGGGCGCATAAGCCCTTGATCAAATGAAGCCTCATCACAAGATCGGAGCCACCGATATCCGAGCATTATTTACATTCCGAAAGTGCCTCAAAAACGACCAGAGGGATTTGAATCCCAACGATCACCACTTTTTCTGTTCGTTCTTCCTTTCGCACTCGGAATCCTTGCGAGCCAGATACTTCCGCTCACAGGCACGGTCGTCGCCACTTTGGTTGGGGCGTTGGTCCTGCTGCTATTGATCGCGTTTCCAACCCCAAGAGATTTCCGTCCATGGCACGTCGCCTTTCTAGTAACCGTGACCTGCCTGGGAGGGATCTACGGCGCACGGTTAATACCGCCCGCAGGCTCGATCGTGCAGGTCCATCCCAAGGCCGTCCGGGAAGAGAGCATCCAGATCGATCCGGTTCAAACATTTGTGTCCCCGCCCTATTCCGAGGATCAGGTAGGATTGGCGACAGCGAGAAACCAAGAAGGTTTAGTCTATTATCAGGCTCCGCGTGGGAGCGAAACGCATGCCCTTCCCTCTGGGTTTTGGATCGAACTGTTCGGAGTAATTCAACCCGTGGAGGAGTTCGTGACCGACCCGGGCTTTCTGCAATACTTGATCAACCGCGGGGCGACGGTCGGGATCGACTCCCTTCGACCGGGCCGGATTTTGACCGTGGACAGCATTCCGCGCGCTACATTCTCCCTCCTACTGCAGAAGAGCAAAACGGCGCTTTCGACAGGTTCGTCGCCACTCGAGTCTTCGACCCGGGTCTACCAGGCGCTCGTTCTCGGTCAACGAACTGGCTTGAGCGCTGCCCAGAAGAAAGCCTTCCGCGACACCGGTACAGCCCACCTGTTCGCGATATCGGGTCTCCACGTCGGTTTGGTCGGCACCCTGCTGTTCTTCCTCTTCGGGCGCATCCGGGTTCGGCAAGCCATTCAGGTGATTTGCACCCTCTCGGTCCTCCTATTCTACGTACTGCTGACGGGCTCGACCCCTTCGGCTGTGCGAGCATTCCTGATGATTGCCTTTTTCGTCGGAGCGAAGGCTTTCGATCGAGCCTACTGCCCCACCTCCGCACTGGCGGCTTCGGCACTATTCGTACTTTTGCTGGACCCCGCGCAGATCACCACTCTTGGATTCCAACTGTCCTATATCGTTGTCCTCTCCATTCTGGTCTTTGGCGTACCTCTTTCGAAAACATTTCTCGATGCAACTGATCCGGAATACTGGCTGCCCGGCCAATCCGGATCGCTCTTCCACCGTACCCGCAAATGGGTTTTCGCTAGCCTATCCATCAGCCTGGCCGCATTTCTCGGCAGTTCGGTACTCATCGTCGAACATTTTCAAATTCTACCTCTCTCCTCGATTCTGCTCAACCTGGTCCTCATTGTTCCGGCCACGGGAGTTCTCTACCTGGGCTTTCTATCACTCTTCTTCGGTCTTCTCGGAATGCCCTGGCTTTCCGCACCACTCAATGCCTTGGCCCGACTCGTCATCGATGGGATGACGGCGATGGTCTCGACCACTGCCGAGGTCCCCTACTCCTCGATCCCCCTCACTTTCTCCCATTCGTGGGTGGGACCTCTCGGAATCTTCCTTTTCCTCTGCACCGCATTCTGGACTGCAAACCGCCCTTCTTTCAGGATTCGGTACCTACTTCTTCCCGCCACTAGTTTAGTGCTGACCATCCTCTTGGGAACGATTCCTCAAATGTGACCTACGCCCTCCGAATCATTTCCCCGATCGTTCCCCGAAAAGCGTTGACCTACTCACTCACGACTCGCGAAATTGTGGCATGCGTGCGCTTGCTTTTCTCCTTTTCTCCACTCTCCTTGGCAGCCTGTTATCGGCGCAGTCCTCCGCGAATCTGGGGGAGATTGTCCGGCCCGGCGAGAAAAAGGAATTGTCGATCGCGATCCAGGCCAGCGACCCCATGGTTGACGCCCTTGCCAAGAGAGCGTTCACCCTCCATGGCGCTTTCCGCGTGGTAAGCGGCCCTGCAGATGTCACCCTCCAATTGCGCACCTCTGGGAGCGACACGATTCTCTTCGGTGCGAAAACCGGACGGGCCAGCTTCAATGGCACCGTAACCGGAAGCGACAAGCTGGAAGCGACTGCGATGGCTTGCGACGATGTGGTCGAACGATTGCTGGGAATTCCTGGCTTCTTTGCGGGAAAGCTCGCGATCGTTGGCGAACGGAGCGGGAAAAAGGTGATTTTCGTCGGTGATTTGTTTTTCCAAAAGATGCGCCCCCTCACTCCGCCCAAGGCCGACTCGCTGAGTCCCAAACTCTCACCTGACGGCACGAAGTTGCTCTACACGACCTACGCCCCTACCGGGTTTCCAGATATCTACGAGATCACGCTCGCCTCAGGGCGTGCCACCCCTTTCGCCACCTACAAGGGGACCAATACTGGCGCCACCTACAGCCCGGACGGCTCTCGCGTTGCCATGATTCTCTCTTCCAGCGGTAACGCTGAACTATACGTCTCGAGAGGGAACGGCAGCTCGCCCAAGCGTTTGACCAACAACCGAAGTCTTGAAGCCGGTCCGACCTGGTCCCCCGACGGCCGCAACATTGTCCTCACCTCTGACCAGCGGGGAAAGCCGCAGCTTTACGGGATCCCAGCGAGCGGTGGCAGCATGAAACGCCTGCCCACGAATATCAGCGGATATTGCTCGGAGCCGGCATGGAATCCTCGCAACCCGCAACTCATCGCCTTTACCGCGGCCACTTCGGGAGGCTTCCAACTTGCGCTCTACAACACCGCAACAGGTAAAAGCAAATGGCTCACCTCGGCGGTGGGAGACGCGATCGAACCCGCTTGGCTAAATGACGGGCGCCACCTTCTCTTCACCTCGCGGAAGAACGGAATTACACGGGTAGAGATATTTGACACCGAAACTCGGCGAACCTCCCCATTGCACTCCCAACGGTTCGGCAACTCTTCGCAGGCGAACTTTGTAATGCCGCGCTAACTGGGGCACGGAACCCCGAGCCGATTTGGCTAGCTGCTCAACGTCCCCTTAGTCGACGCAACTGTACCCTTTCGCCGGGGATCAAGCTGCGTCGCCTCATCCAGCGCACGCGCGGTTCCCTTGAACGCGGCCTCCGCCAAGTGATGGGGCTCCTGACCGGCTTCGCGTCGAATATGCAAGTTGATCCGGGCCTGATTGACAAACCCTTGGAAGAACTCCCGAAATAAACCTACGTTAAAATCTCTGACGAATCCTGGTGAGGTCGGCAGATCATATTCCAGCCAAGGTCGATTGCTAACATCGAGGGCCACCCGCACAAGCGATTCGTCCATCGGAAGATAGAAAAAACCATAGCGGCGAATTCCCGCCTTATCCCCGACCGCTTCGTGGAAACAATCACCGAGAACAATGCCCAGATCTTCCACCAGATGGTGATAGTCGACTTCAATGTCTCCCGTCGCCTCGATTTTTAAATCAAAAAGACCATGTACCGCGAATAGCGTCAGCATGTGGTCGAAAAATGCAACCCCGGTCGAGATCTCGGCTTTACCGGATCCGTCCAAGTTCCACTCAACCGAAATTTGCGTTTCTGCAGTCTGGCGACTGCGTTTTGCTATTCGTTGCTCAGCCATCGTGTAATTGTATCCCAAAGGACTAACATTTGATCTTCGTCGCCGATACTGATTCTCAGAAAATCACGAGTCAAGGCATGGCTTGCAAAGTAACGGACGAGCACCCGGTTCTCCTTCAGGTGCTTGAAGAGAGATTCAGCCACTTCCGGACCGAACTCCCCCTCATTGTTCTGCGGACGAACAAACAGAAAATTCGCCTGAGACGGATAGACGTCCCACCCGAGATTCTCAAATTCGTTCCGATAGAAATCCCGAACATAGCAAGTCTTCCCGATCGTCGCCTCGTAGTAGCCCCAATCATCCAACGCCGCAATCCCAGCCGCTTGCGCGACCCGATCCAAATTATAGGAATCCCGAATGCGGTCCAACAGCCCTATGACCTCCGGTGAACTCACACCGTACCCGATCCGCAATCCAGCAAGTCCAAAAGATTTTGAAAAGGTCCTCGTCACAACCAGCCGGGGAAACCTCTTCAACAGCGAAATCACACTCTCTCCGGCGAAATCACCATAGGCCTCGTCAACCACCAGGATCCCCTGAAACCGCTCCGCCAACTCCTCGATTTCCGCCCGCGGAAAAACGACTCCGGAGGGTGCATGAGGACAGGTTAGGAAAAATAAGTTGAACCCACCAGCAACAATCTGATCTACCGGCAGCCGAAAAGGCTGTTCGAAGGGAACACTTTTCCAGTTCGACCCATTGCAAGCAGCCAGTACTGGATAAAGAGAGTAACTAGGCTCCATCGCCCCAACCGTGCGATCGGCATCACTGAAGACCCGAATCAGGAGGTTCAGCACATCGTCAGAGCCATTGCCAGCGATCACCTGCTCGGCGGACAGCCCCCAGTGCTTCGCAATTCTTTCCCGCAAACGGCGCGCCGGCGGGTCAGGATACAGAGCGACTCGATCGAGCTCAGCCTGGGCCGCATCGATGACCATCGGACTCGCGGGATACGGGCTCTCATTCGTGTTCAGCTTCACCCAACCGGCCTCATTGATCTGTGCGCCGGGTACGTAAGGGGCTACTTCCAGAACCTTTGGGGACGCCAATGAAGAAATTTCTTCTCCTACACTCATGATCCCGAATTCCCTCCCTTTTCGATCCGGCAACGCAGCGAAGCCACGTGAATCGGCAATGATTCCATATCACCAAAAGCTTGGACCGTCTCCATCACCGCTCGGTTGGCGCGCGTAGTTGAACGCACAAAACTGGAGCGTCTCATGAAATCGATCGATTGAAGACCGCCAGAAAATCGCCCAGTCCCATCCGTGGGCAAGGTATGACTCGGCCCCGCGACAAAATCTCCCAAAACAGTCGGGGTGTGATAGCCCTGCAAGATGGCCCCTGCCGTCGTGATGTCGCGACTCAAACCGGCGATCTTATCTGCGGACACCTGGAGCTCCAAGTGTTCAGGAGCGGCCGCGTTCGCAAATGCAACGGCATCCGCCAAACTGGGGTAGACGCCGATCAGAAAGCGAGATGCCAGGATCTCTTCGATCGTCCCCGTGTTCTCTAATTGAGCCAATTGCGATTTCAACTCGGTGCGAATCCGGTTCCAGAACTCGCGGCTCGGCACCGCTAAATAGATCTTTTCCTTACCGGTTCCGTGCTCGGCCTGCGAAAGAAGGTCGGCAGCTACCCAAGCTGGATTCGCCCCCTCGTCTGCAATCACCATAACCTCGCTCGGACCGGGAAGAAGATCGACCCCGACGGTCCCAAAGACCTGGCGTTTCGCCTCCATAACATAGGCGTTACCGGGTCCGGCGATCATATCAACCTTACCGACAGTTCGTGTTCCAAAAGCCATTGCTCCAATCGCTTGGGCGCCGCCAATTCGGTACACCTCCTTCAAACCGAGAGCGTGAAAAGCTGCCAGCAAACCATCCGCTACAGACCCATCTCGCTGCGGAGGGGTGCACAACACGATATCCGTCACTCCCGCGACTTGCGCGGGGACAACGGTCATCAAAACCGTTGACACCAACGGTACCTGACCTCCGGGGACATAGAGCCCGACTCGCTCCAGCGGATAATACCGCTCCCCTACGGTCATCCCCTCTGAGTTTTTGCCCGACCAGCCCTTCGGCAAGCATTTGCGATGGTACTCTCGAATCGTGCGGATTGAGTGCCGGATGGCCCGCTTCTCGGTGGCCGATATCCTGGTCCATCCGTCGGCCATCTCTTTCACACTCACCTTCATCTGGCGAGCGGATAACTCTACCCCATCGAAACGCTTCGTAAATCCCAGAACCGCCTCATCTCCCTTCTCGCGGATCTCCGCTAAAACGGGGATAACTGCTGCAGCAGTTTCTACAGAAAACGAAACCGATTCTTGGAACCGTTTCACCGCACCCGCGGCCCGGGCGGCATCGATCTTTATTACCTTCACTCCCGCAAACTAGCAGGTTGTCTCACTTTGACAAGAGGAGAGCCTTCGTGATTTTCGAAGCGTCCATTCGAAGAACCTCCGTCCTCCGCGACTCCCTCGGAAAGCCGAATCAGTTGGGAAACGAAAACGAATCTTCGTCCACGTCGGGATTCACTTCCACGATGCTAAAGGTGATCGTATTGGCCAACTCGTCGCCCTCATAGGAGAGGACCTTCTCGGAGAAATTCAGCCCGTCGACTACCATTTTGCCTTCCTCGGTGTTGATCGTTCCGGTGTCAGTCTCGGTTCCAACCAACTCTCCGGTAGCCGGATCAAAATAGCGGATAAACTGAACACCGCCCGGATGGATATAGCGCACCTTCGCTACGGTTTCTCCACGGAAATCGGTCTCACCCAAATACTTCACCCGTACCTGGGCGCTGGCTGGAAACTCGAAGAAGAACAGATTCTCCGCGGCATTCGCTTTGAAGCGACGAACCTGCTCAAGAGGCAGGGGCGCAAACCCACTTTCTCCTGTGGTGAGATTCTCCTGCATCATAAAACCCTCCAAGCCGTTTACCACCATAGTGATACGGCCATCTCCCTGGGTGATCACCAAACGTTGTTTGGCAGGCTTTTCCAAGAGAAGGGAAATCACCCGGTCCGGCCCACCGTTTGCCAGCTCCATCACCCCTTCATAATAGAGGGAATCAACACTGTCGATTTTGTCTTCCGGTCCCACAAATGACCGAGCTTTAGCGAGGATGTCGTCCAGTGTTTTTGCGGAAACCGCTGCTGAACTGAGAGCCAAAAGGAGTAAAATCGTGCGGATCATAAAAAAAGCTTCACCGATTCCTCAGAAAACTCAACCCACAAACACAAAGCTCCCGAAACGAAACCGAAATCCCGAATCGTCTGCGCCTCACCTACAACAACGCTTCGCGATTGAGCTTCTGCAAACCGACCGGGATAAATACCCCGTCCTTTCGAACCAATTTTCCGTCGAAGCGAATCTCTCCGCCCCCGAAATCCTCGCGCTGGATCGACACCATGTCCCAGTGAACCTGCGACCGATTGCCGTTATCTGCCTCTTCGTACGCCTGCCCCGGAGTGAAGTGGAAAGACCCATCGATCTTTTCGTCAAAGAGAATATCGCCCATTGGCTCTCGGATATGCGGATTGAATCCAATCGCAAACTCTCCGATGTAGCGCGCCCCGGGATCCGAATCCAAAATCTCATTCAGACGCTTCGTATCACTCCCGGTTGCCTCAACAATTTTCCCCTTGCGGAAGGTCAACCGGATCTTCTCAAATGCCACTCCCCGGTAAACCGTCGGAGCGTTGTGCGAAATCGTCCCTTCAACCGAGTCCCGAACCGGTGCGGTAAATACCTCGCCGTCCGGAATGTTGTACTGGCCTCCACAAGGGATCGCCGGAATCCCCTTAATCGAAAAACGAAGATCCGTCCCCGGGCCAGTGATCCGCACTTCGTCGGTCTTCTCCATCCATCGCTTCAAAGCTGCCATCCCCGGCTTCATTCGGGCATAGTCCAGTGTGCATACCTTGAAGTAAAAGTCCCGAAATGCTTCGGTACTCATCTTCGCCTGCTGGGCCATGGACGGATTTGGCCACCGCAAAACGCACCACTTCGTCTTCTTCACACGATAGTCCAGCGTCGGCTTCATTTTCTTCGAAAACGCCCGCATCTTCTCGGCCGGAATATCCGCAGTCTCAAAGACATTTTCCGACCCTCTCAGCGCAATGTACGCGTCCATCTTCTTCATGCGCGCGAGCTCCCACGAATTATCGACCGCAAACTGCTCTTCGGATCCATCCATTAACATCTCCCGGGAGACACGATCATTGCGGAGTGACACATGGGCCACGCCCCCGCGCTCACGCACAGCACGAATAAGAGAAACCACCATCTCCTCCGGGATTCCTCCCGCATCAATCAGGACGTGCTCACCCTTCTTTACCTCTACCGAAAAACCTGTCAGCCCACGGGCCAATTCATCATATCGCGGATCCATACCGCAACCTATCCCTATTCCCCCAAAACCCGCAAGGAAAACGACAATCATGTCTATTAATTTTAACCTGGTTACTTGATTAGCAATATACCGATTGCCTCCTCTTTTTCTTGTTACGAAAATCACACTTTTCCCGTTTGTCATTACCCAGGTTTCTGGCATACTGGATCGTTTCGTTTCTATTTTCTACGACCTATGTCTTCCAGCGACACTTCGCCTTCGGGTATTGATTCAAAGCCTCTTACAGGTTTCGATCCAGCGTTTCGGCCTGCCAACGATTACGTTCAGGGGCTTCCGGACACCCAAAACCTTCGTGCTACCGAAATCCAAGGGGCCTGTGTGCCGATCCAAGAGGTCGGCTCCTCAAACTTTCGGCTTCCGCTGCGCTTCCGCATGGATGACGGCAAGGAAATCACCCTGGAAGCTTCGATTTTCGGCGGAGTAAGTCTGCAGGCTGATCGCAAGGGGATCAATATGTCCCGCATCATCCGTGTTTTCTACGAACACCGCGATGAGGTCGTGAATTTCTCCATGATCCACACGATTTTGAAGGACTATTTGGAGAAACTCGACTCAGAGTCGGCTCGGCTGCGGATCGCCTTTTCAATGCCGACGCTGCAGAAGAGTCTGCGGAGCGGTCTCGACGGCTTCCAATATTACGACGTAGTCATGGAAGGCCGACTCAATGCACAGGGAGACTTCACCCGGATGCTTCAGATTGGCTTTGTCTATTCATCAGCCTGCCCCTGCTCATCCGATCTATCCGAACACGCCCGGGAGACGCGTGGTGTTTTCGCGATTCCACATTCCCAGCGAAGCCGGGCCAGAGTTCGAATTGTACCCAACCAAGACGACTCAATCAGTCCGGAGAAACTCGTCGGTCTCTGCCAACACGCACTCGCCACTGAGACCCAAGCCATGGTCCGGCGTCTCGACGAGCAGGCCTTCGCAGAGCTGAACGGCACCTATCAGAAATTTGTGGAAGACGCCGCCCGGCTGGTCTACGCAAAGCTCGATGAGACTCCTGGAATCAGTGCCTTCGCCGTGTCTTGCTCCCATCTCGAATCACTCCACTCCCACGATGCCGTGGCGACGATCGCAAAGGGACTTCCAACCGATCTATCCGGAGGAATGGACAATTATGGCGAACTCATCTGCTGATTTGGAATGGTTTGACGTCGTCGACGAAAACGATCGCGTCATTGGCAAAGAAACTCGGGGGGAGGTCCACCGCAAGAAGCTCCTCCATAGAGCGATCCACGTTTTTGTATTCAATTCCTCCGGCCAGCTATATTTGCAAAAACGGTCCGCGACAAAAGATACCGCGCCCAACCGGTGGGTAAGTTCGTGCTCGGGCCATGTAGATTCCGGCGAGGACTACGAAACCGCTGCCCGCCGCGAGCTTGGCGAAGAACTGGGGATCGACGGCAACTCGGCAGAGCTGGAAGAAATACGCGCCGTTGACGCGGTTCGTGAAACGGGCCACGAATTCGTCCGTCTGTACCAAATTCTTCGATACGATGGGGCGATCATTCCAGACCCCGCAGAAGTGTCTGACGGGATCTGGAAGAAACCTGATGAAATTGAGGAATGGATAGCCCGCGCCCCACGGGAATTTTCGCTATCCTTCTTGTACCTCTGGAATCTATTCCGAAAGGAATAAGACTGGAGCCTCAGTCCTGAGGCTCAACCTGACGCAACTGAAGTCCGTCTACAATTCGACGGCGACGAAGCACCGTCGTAATCAAGACTGCCCAGCTACCAACTTCGACGTGACCGCGCTCGATCAGCAAACGGAAGGCACTCTGAATCGTAACTTCCCGCTCTCCGGCGAATTCGACTAGAAACGGCTCAACCCCGCGAATCAAACGCATCTGTGGAACCAAATGAGGCTGGTCAGTGAAGGCGTAAATCGGCGTGCTGGTCGGGCGAAGCGATGAGAGCGTTTGGGGGATATTCCCCGCCCGGGTGAAGACAATCACACAAGCTCCTTCCACGTCTTCTGCCAAGTTTGCGGCCGAGCGAACCAATTTGCTTTTTGGATTCCGAAGATCAAGTGGGAGGCGAGTTGCAGGGTTATCGAGCTTCTCGGTGGTCTCGGCGATGCGTTTGAAGACGCGTACGCAATCCAGAGGATACTTTCCAACGGTAGTCTCACCAGAGAGCATGATTGCATCCGTCCGCTCCGCTACCGCGTAAGTAATATCGGACACCTCCGCACGCGTCGGTACAGGGTTTTCAATCATTGATTCCAGCATATGCGTCGCCACGATCGCTGGCTTACGAAGCTGGATACATGTAGAAACCGCACGTTTCTGGATCACTGGAAGATCTTCGTATGGGCACTCAATGCCGAGATCTCCTCGAGCTACCATCAAACCGTCCGAAGCTCGGATGATGTCATCCAAGTTGGTGATCGCTTGCTGGTCTTCAATTTTGGCGATGATTCGGGCAGAACTGCCCTTTTCCGAAAGGACTCGGCGGAAAGTCTCAACATCTTCCGGCTCGCGAACGAAGGATTGCGCGAAGAAATCAACTCCAGCCTCCAAACTCGATTCGATGTCGAGAAAGTCTTTTTTGGTCAACGCGGGAATACTCACCCGAGTACCCGGGAGATTGATGTGACGGCGACTTCCCATCTTCCCACCAATTTCTACCTCACAGTGTAAACGACGCGCGGTCTTCTTCAGCACTTTGAAGCGCATCAAGCCGTTATCCACGAGAATCGAACTGCCCTCCTCCAAGTCGTTGATCAATCCGGGGTAGTTGACATCGATGAGCGGGATGTCCTGCTTCTCCTGAGTGTCCTCAGCGCAAGCGAAATCCAACCGATCTCCCTTTTTGAGCTGCAGTGGCTCTTCCACTTCGCCAGTACGGATCTCTGGGCCCTTGATATCGACCATGATAGCGATGTCGCGACCGACATCCCGACCAGCCTCGCGGACTCTCGCTACAATGCCTGACAACTCCTCACGAGGAGCGTGGGCCATATTAATCCTACAGATATCGACGCCCTCCCGAATCAAAGCCCGAAGCATCTCGGGTTTGTCGGTCGCCGGCCCTATAGTGAAGATAATTTTAGTATTTCGGTGGTGCATGTTCCTAGTTGTGCAAAATTAAGCGGGGCACGGGGGAACCACGGTCATTGCGACCGGTGATGGGAGAGATTCGCAGAAAGGGCCAAAAGTATCCTCAACCAAGTTAACTGCATTGCATTCACGGCTGAGGTGGGAGAAAAACAACTGTTTCCAGCGAGGGGTTTCGACTTTCTTCAACGCTTCGAGCGTCGCACGATTCGACAGGTGACCATGCCGACTCCGGATGCGCTGCTTCAACGAAAAGGGACGCTTCGTATCCCTCTCCAGCATTTCTTCATCGAAATTTGCCTCAATCACCACGGTATCCGCCTCCGAAAGCACCGAGTACACGGCGGGCGGGACGTATCCAAGATCATTGACCCAGGCTAGATTGCGGCGGGGAGAGAAAAGGTCATCATGACCCCAAGAAAACAAAAAACAAACCGGATCGTAGGCGTCATGGGGGATCCCTACCGGCCGAATCTCCAGATCGCGAAACACAAAAGGTTGACCGGTTTCAAAGATTTTCCACGACACCTTGCGTGAAAGCTTTCCCTGCAAACCCTCTGCGGTGTCACGATTGGCAAAGAACGGCAACTCCTGGAACCGCGATAGCCCCCGAATACCAGCAGAATGGTCATTGTGCTCGTGAGTAATAAACACCCCATCGAGATCTTCCGGCTCCACTCCAATCTCCCGCAACATCGATACAGTCCGTCGTCCAGAAAACCCTGCGTCGATCAAGATCCGACTCTCCTCGGTCTCGAGCAACGCACAGTTTCCTGAGCTACTCGAACCTAGAATATGAAACCGTCCCTCCATCGAAAAACAAAACAATCCGGCCCCGCCCCCCTCCGCAACCGTTTTCTTCAATCCCCAGTCGATGTTTCGACCTCGTTACGCTCTTTCTTAACCAGGTTAATAATAATTGTCGGAGGTCTGGCCCGTCTTAGACTCTTGTATTCTCAATCGCTTGCTGGCTGAACCGGCTCAGAATGGGTTTTGTCCCCAATCCTCCACGTTCGATCCGGGTTGAAGGCGGGAACGGGCGAAAGATTGATTCAGTTTCTTGAGTTCGGCACCGCTACTCGGCACTTCCTTCGTCTCCAAAAATGTATTACCCGAAGAGATTTTTCGAAATTCCCCGAGAAACAGCGAGCCCTTTCCAATCTGCTCCGCGCATCGTATGAGGCTTTGGGGGGCGGACTCGATCTGGCGGATAACCATGCTGTTCCACAAACGACTCCGAACCCATTACCTTGCCATCTGAAAAATAGCGGACTCGACACCGCAAGACGACCGAGAGAGGAAGCTTACCCTTCTCTTTCTCAAGAACGCGTACCGCGTCTTCCCGGCTCATCTGCACCTTACCACCATTCGCGGGACCCGATCCTATGCCATAGAGAGATTGGCGGTAGGCCGCTAGATCGTTCTCGAACACCGAGATTCCTGCCTTGGCCAGTCGTCCCCCACTAACCGCCTCGGCGTAGCCACAAAACCGATAGTCTTTAGGATCGTCGACCAATCCAGCCCGAACGGCGTTGAGGTCGATATAGGCCGCCACCGTACGCAGGGCCCACTGATCCCCCTCGACCAGTACACTCTTAAACCTCTCCGCCCACAGCGTGCCGAAACGGTCGTTCGAACGGTTCATCCAAAGAGAAAAGCGCTGTTTCAAGGTTTTCATCAACCAGGAGATATCGTGCATCCGGGCCAACAATTCCCGGCGCAACTCCCGTCCCTCCCAAGAATTTTCCTTAAGATGGCGCCTCAATACCTCCACCCGCATAGGCTGCCAGGGAGTCGGCTCTGGGTAAAGCAGTCGATACCGCCGCACCAACTCCCGATCCGAAACCTCGCGGTCGCCAGGCACCTCGACCAGCAGATGAAAATGATTCTTCATCACCGCATAAGTCAGGACTCGTACACCCGAAAATCCAGACACCTGCCAGATCATCTTACGAAGAACCTCCTTCTCCCGAGCACCAAACAAAGCCTCCCCATTCACAGTCCGGCTCATCAAATGGTAATAAGCCGTCTGCCCCTCAATCTTATACCTCCTCCGCTTCATCCTCACCAAACAATCGGATTTCAGAGCCATGGTCAACAAGAATTAACCTGGTTGGTTGATATCTATTTAAAAATGAGGCTATAGGGATTGCTTGATGGTTTCGGTGATTTTTTTGAGTTGGGGGGGTTGTAGGGTTGAGCCGCTGGGGAGGCATAGGCCTTGTTTGAATAGGGATTGGCTGATGGTTCCTCCGTGAATTTTGTTGGATTGGTAGAGGGGTTGGAGGTGCATGGGTTTCCAGACTGGGCGGGATTCTATGTTTTGGGAGGCTAGGGCTTTTATTAGGGTGGCGGGGGTGGCTTTGGTTTGGGTGGGGTTTAGGGTTAGGCAGGAGAGCCAGTAGTTTGGGGTGCCGGTGGCGCCGAAGGGGATCCATTCGATTGCGGGTTCGTCGCGCAGAAGGTTTTGGTAGTGGCGGAAATTTTCCTTTCTGGCCTCGACCTTGGTGGGGAGGCTTTGCAGTTGGGCCCGACCCAGGGCGGCCAGGAGGTTGCTCATGCGGTAATTGTAGCCCAATTCGACGTGTTGGTAGTGGGGGGCGGGCTCGCGGGCCTGGGTGGAGAGGAAGCGGGCCCGGTTGGCGGATTCCTGATTGGGGCAGACTAGGATGGCTCCTCCACTTGTGGTTAGGATCTTGTTTCCGTTGAAAGAGAACACTGCGAAATCGCCCTGTCTTCCGGCGGGTTCCCCCTGGTGGAAGGCGCCCAATGCTTCTGCGGAATCTTGAATTAGGGGAAGGCCGTACCGCTGGCAAAGGGGGGAGATCCTGGAGTAATCGGCACATTGACCGTACAGATCGACGGCGACCACGGCCTTGGGCAGGCGCCCCTGCTTCGAAGCCTCCTCCAAGGCCAACTCCAAAAGGTCGGGATCCATATTCCAGGAAGTGCGGTCGCAATCGATAAAAACGGGCTCGGCTCCGCAATACCGGATGGCATTGGCACTAGCCACGAACGTGAAGGACGACGTAAAGACCTGATCACCGTTCGTGACTCCCGCCAATTGAAGGGCGAGATGAAGGGCGGCGGTGCCCGACGAAAGAGCAACGCAGTGGACATCTCCTCCGAGCATCGCGGCGACCTCCTCTTCAAACCCGTCCAATTCAGGACCCACGGGGGCGACCCAGCCGGAATCAAACGCCCTCAGCAGGGCCTCTCGTTCCAGAGGTCCGACATCGGGTGGTGATAAAAAGATACGATCCATGGCAATCGATAAAGTGAGCGATGTATCCCGATTGCGATACAACCCCTAAGAGAAAATATGGAGGACAAGTATGGAAACCTGAAGGCCAAAGATCGAATAGTTCCGGCCTCCCACGGCCAAGCCAGAGTCGGATTGATTTCTTCGTAGAGCTCGTCTACTTCTATATCGATCACCCCGAGCACACCACGACGCGTTTACATGGAAGACCAAAAACTCAAGTCCCTAGTCATTATCGGTGCCGGAGGGCATGGACTGGAAGTACTGTGGCTGGCGCGGAATATGAACAAAATCCAGCCGACCTACAAAGTCATCGGATTTTGCGACGACAACATTGACCTCAAAGACAGCCTCATCCAAGGCCTTCCCGTGTTGGGGACTCCCGAATCGGTTGCCGAAGCCTATGATGACTCGCTGTTCTACCATTTGGGAATCGGCGACAATGCCACCCGCCAGAAAGTTGCAGAGCGAGTCGACTCGCTCGGTTGGCAGGCGGAAACATTGATCGACCCTTCCGCGGTGGTCGCTGACGATCTCATCATCGGCGCGGGGTGCTATGTTGGAGTCTGCTCAAACATCTCCCCTGCTGCCACCATCGGCAACCACGTCATCGTCCACAACCAGAGCTCCGTCGGGCACGACACCGACATGGCCGATTTTTCCCAAGTGGCTCCAGGCGGCCGCGTGCTCGGGCACGTTACCATTGGAAACTGTGGCTACCTTGGATCCAATTCCGTCGTCTACCCCGGCAAATCCGTAGGATCCCACGCAGTCCTCGGCGCCTGTTCATTCTCGATTTCAAACATCCCCGACCACTCTGTTGCGATCGGTGTTCCCGCTCGTCTTCGATCGAGACCCGCCCCCAGCAAATCCATTCTCCAATGAAACTCGAACCACTCCGCCCGATCATCGCCGACATCTTCGAAATCGACGAGTCTGCCCTCGAAGACGACACTCCCTTCCAGGCCCAAGGGACCTACGACTCTCTTCGGGTGGTCTTGCTCATGGCCGAACTAGAAGACCACCTCAACCTGACTGTCCCGCCCGAGATGGCCGGCAACCTGAACAGCATCCAAGACATATATGACTACGCTCGGAAAGAAGGCGTAGATCTACCATCGAAATGACTGTATCCATCCAGGACATGCATTACTGCCTGGCACCGGACCGACTGACCGATGCCGAGCTTCTTCGCACATTTGACGAGAAGCAACTGCGCTCGATCACCAAGATGTCCGGAATCCACACCCGCCGCATCGTACCGGCTGGAGTCACCGCTTCGGACCTCGCCTTTGTAGCAGCCGAACGCCTCCTTGCCCGCGGAACCGTCAACCGAGACGAAATCGACCTTCTCATCTTTGCGAGCCAAACACCTGACCACCAAATCCCAGCAACCGCCTGCGACCTCCACGGACGCCTCGACCTCAAGCCCCAGTGCGCTGCTTTCGACATAAACCTCGGGTGCTCAGCATATCCCTACAGCCTCGCCGTGGTCCATTCGATGCTGGAAACAGGCCTGGCTCGGACAGCGCTACTCTGCAATGCAGATGCCGTCTCCACCCTGCTCCACCCAAAGGACCGAAGCCTCGTTCCACTCCACGGGGATGGCGCCGCAGTCACCCTACTCAAAAAAACCGATGAGTCGGCGGGGTTCGATGGATTCCTAATGGGAACCGATGGGAAAAGCAGCAGGGAGATCTCGATTCCCGCCTCGGGCATGCGGATTCCCCGATCTCCAGAAACGCGAAAGGAAAGCATCGACGAATCCGGGGGCGTCCACACTCAGGAAAATCTCTGCATGAATGGCCCCGCAGTATTCCACTTTTCGTTAAAGGCCATCCCCAAAGCCATTAACGACTACCTCGCCTCTCACGACCTCACCCTCGACGACCTCGATCTCGTACTTCTTCATCAGGCGAACAAAACCATGGTCGACCTCATCTACAGGGCACTGCGCATCCCTCCTGAAAAACGATTCTATTTCATGGAAGACATCGGGAATCTCGCAGGGGCCTCTACACCCATCCTCTTGAACGAAGCTTGGCGCCAGGGACGGATTAAAGCCGGGCAGCGAGTTCTCCTCGCGGCATTCGGAAACGGCCTCTCCTGGAGCGTAACCTCGCTCGTATGGCCATCCAGCATACCCGACGCCAACCCCGCATCGGTCGAGTTCGACGCAACTCTTCTCACAGACACGGCAACCTCCCCGAGCGATTAACCGAGCGAACCCATGACCCACCTCCTTCGGCTGCAGCCCATTTTCCGCGACATCCTGGACGACGATCGCCTAAACCTCTCTGAAGACTTCTCGAAAGAGCAATGCGAGGACTGGGATTCCGTGGCAACCGTACAGATCGTCCTCGCGGTGGAAGAAGAATTCGGGGTTCAACTCCCGACTCGGCTCGTAGGAAATCTCCACAGCGTCCGGCAGTTACTTGACGAACTCGCGAACTAGGCTTCCGAGAAAAATGGCTTCTCTCACACTCAACCCTGAGCAACTCCTCGACTTGCCCGAGAGCCCCCTCGCCGCCTTGGTGGCGGCATCGGGTGCAGCAGCCATTCTCGAGACCTGGGCGCCACTCCTTCCTCAACTGACACTGATCGGCCCGGACTTCATTGGCAGCTTTCTCAACCGCATTGAACAGGAGAAATGCGTCGAAGACCTAGTCACACACGGCTACCTCGCCGCGGACAGCTCATGGTCGCAATCTCCTCGGTCCCACTGGTTGCAGGCTCGGCTCCTCCGCGCTACGGGCAAACCGGCCGAAGCATTTCGGGCATTTGAGCAGATTCTCAAACACGGATCCTCCCTGCCAAGCCAATTCCTCCTGGACGCAGCGTCCACCGCTATCGAAAGCGGCGAATACCCGATGGCCGCTCATTGGCTCTCCCTTGCCACGCGCTACTCTACAGACTTTCACCTCATTCAAAAAGCCGTTCGACTCTATCGTCGCCTCGAAAAATCCGGCCCCCTCGACGACCTCCCCACTCTCCGCATTGCGCTACTACTCGACACCGCACCCCAGTTGATCGAGCCGATTTTGAAGGCAAAAGGGTATGCCGCCGGCATCCACCTCGAGATTTTCTCCGCCGACTACAACGGGGTAGATCCCCTCCTGTTTGGCGACCGCACACCCCTCCTCGATTTCTCCCCTGACATCGCGATCCTCCAGCTCAACTACCGCCAACTGGAAGACCTCCACAAAGGGGAAACGCCCACCGAATGGGTCTCTCGGCAAGCCGAAAGAGCCCGGCGACGGTGGAGCCTACTCTCCCTGGAAAGAACCTGCCGCATCCTGCAACACACCTGCGACCTCCCCCCATCCCCCTCCGACGGAAACCTTTCGACCACGGCACCACACGGACTGTCCCACCGCATCCACCTTCTCAATGCGGCCCTTCTCAAAACCGTCCCCGAGAACGTGAGTATCGTTGACACTCAGCGACTTCAAACGAGCGACCCGAGCCAAACTTGGAACGACGACCGACTTTGGTATATGGCGCGCCAGCATCCTGCCCCCGAATCCATTCCAGTACTCGCCGATGAATACATCGCTCTTGCCCGGGCCCACCTCGGCTACACGAAGAAAATCATCGTTCTCGACCTCGACAACACCCTCTGGGGCGGAGTGATCGGGGAAGACGGCATTGAAGGGATTCAAATCGGTACCGAAAGCCCCGAAGCCGAAGCCCACCGCAACTTTCAGATCGCCCTGAAACAACTCCGCGACCGCGGAATCCTACTCGCCGTCTCCTCCAAAAACAACGAAGCCGACGCTCGCCTCCCATTCGAGGCTCACGACGGCATGTACTTGCAACTGGAAGATTTTGCGGCCTTCCAGGCGAATTGGAACTCCAAGGATCAACAACTGCGCTCAATCGCTGAACGCCTCAACCTCGGACTCGATAGTTTCGTATTTGTCGACGACAATCCCGTAGAGCGGGAGTGGATACGAAATCAACTCCCAGAAGTAACCGTCATCGATCTCCCCTCCGATCCCAGCCAATTCACAAGTGCCCTCCTAAAAGGCCGCTGGTTCGAGGCCCTGGCAATTTCCGAGGAAGACAGAAGGCGTAGCGAAATTTATCGCCAGCAGGCCGAGCGGAAAAACGCTCAACAACATTCGTCCTCGCTCGATGAATACCTAGCCGGCCTCCAGATGATCGCCCGCAGCGGTCCATTCGATGCGGCCCACATCAACCGGGCCGCGCAACTCATCCAGCGTACCAACCAATTCAATCTCACCTCTCGCCGGCACTCCAAAGAAGTTCTCCAGCAGATATCCGAAGACTCCGATACTTACTGGACCCGATGGTTCTCCCTTCAGGATCGATTTGGCGACAATGGGATCATTGGCCTTATCATCGCGAAAATTGGGGGATCCCAATGGACGATCGACACCTTCCTCATGAGCTGCCGGGTCATTGGCCGGAGCGTTGACTCATTCATGCTCAACACCCTTGTCGAAGCTGCTAGATCTTCAAACGCTACCCAGATCAACGGTCTGTACTCACCCACCCCCAAGAATCAACTAGTCGCGGAGTTCTACCCCTCCCATCAATTCGTGAAAGGCGACAGCGTGGGTGGAGAGACCTCTTTTCAATTAGACATTGAACAATACATGCCTGATGCGACACCGATCAAGGTCGGCTGAGAGGCAGAGGGTCGTTTGCTGAAGCTGCAGGCCACGTGGATGGCCAACGGGGCGACTACAGTAACTCTGTAAATTTCAGTGCAGTGTATTTTTGAAATTCTTGAGACGCCCGCTGAACTCCTTCGACTAATTGGATTCTATCCAGGCTCTGGAGTGAACCTAGGCCTGCGTTTCTACTCGAAGATCCCAGAGAGATCCCACCTCCGAATTCACGGCAAACCCGATCCGCATTCGTGCCTTCGGGTCCAAAATAGAGAATGGGTAATCCTAAATGCAGATAGGTTGCGTACTTGCTCGGAGAGAGGAGGCCCTTCCGTTCTTCACGCATGAGGACTAAACCCAATCCGACCTCACGGGTCCGGACCCTTTCAATCAGTTCTTCGTCCGAGAGTCTTCCAAGATGCTCCCACGAAAGATTCTGCATACGAGCGCTCAGATCTGAAAACAGCAACCGCCCTTTCTCTCCGGTCCCGACCGAAAGCAGCTTCAGCCTCTTTCCATCTTCCGCCCGGCAGGCCAACCACTGCTCGAATTCCCATAGATCCTCTTCACCGCCAACATTGCCGCAATAGAGGATCGTCGGAGCGTCCATTTCGCCCACGGGGCCCGCCAAGCTCCTCAAACCTTCGCCCGAAGAAAGACTCTGGTTCCACGTCGGAAAGACCTCGATATTTGGATGCGATGAAAGGCGGTGAGCTACTTTTGCCATCGCCTCGTCGGGAACGATCACTCGCTCAAAAGCGTTCTGGCTCCAACTGTCCCATTTCCGCAGCAGTGAGGCCACCCATCTTCCGACTACACCCTTTTCCTCGAAACCCCTGGCTTCGATTTCAGGATGGTAATCCAAAAGCCACAGCACTCCGGGTATTTGAAACGCTTTCACCCATAGCGCCGCCCAAAGCTGAATCCCTGGAGGCGTCGACCGTACCAGAACCTTCGACGGTCGCTGGATCCCAAAAACGAACGGAAGAGCGCAACCCAACCAGGCCCAGTTAACGAGTCGCGAAAACCCGAATCCGCCTGATTGATAGGTCCGAAATAGTCCTTGGAGATAGTGAACCTGAACACCCTGCCCCGTTAATTCGTTTTTCAACTCGGGGACCATCGTCTCCCGAGAATCCTCACAGAATTCGAAGACGATCAAGATCGACTGTATTTTTTTTCTCAAAGCAAGGATTCACCAGCGGGCGGGTTGCCCAAGCTCTTAATTATCCCTCCCTCCTACAAGAGGACCTCGCGCTCTTCACGATTCCAAACCTTCAATACAACCCCTTTTTCCCGACAAAACTGAATCAACCAATCCAGCTTCTCGGGCTTTAGGCGGCAGAGAATCATAATCTCGTCTATTTTGTTCTCCTGACAAATCTCATCAACTTCCTTGATGGTGCCCAGAACAATGGAACCATGAATACGTCTCCGGCGCAGCCGCACGTTATCATCGATAAAACCATGAACTCGCACCGACCCCATTTGTTCTGGGTGCACCAATCGATAGTCCTGGAGGTAGAGGTTGCCTCGATCTCCGGCCCCATAAAGGAGAACATTCCTTTTTGGATCTTGGTAACCTCCCTTTTCCTCATGGACTGCTGTCAGCAACCATTCGCGGAAGAGATGATTGACCGTACGCACACTGAAGGTGCCAATCTGAACGAAGAAGAGAAACAGAATGGCGAGAACTAAACCCGCTACATCAAAACCGCGGTAGACGAGAGAGCTAATCGCAAACGCTACAATAGTTCCGCTAACCAAACCTATCTGGAGAATCAAAAAGTCCCGGAAACGAGCTTGTGACCAAACCCTCCCGTACGATTTAGAGAAAAATATGCCAGCAAAAGTGGGGGCAACCCAGTAAGGGAAGGAGGACCACACATCCTTCCATGAAATGCAAACGCCCAATAGACTATCTACCAACCAATGGGACAGCAGAAGGGCACCCACAATTATTCCTAGGTCCCAAACCGGGTAGAACAACAGCCCTCTTAAAGTCCTCGCCGGATTCCGAAATCCGTTGGTGACCAAGGTTCCAGTATCCCACAACTCAATTGCAGCCAGGTGACGAACGATCACGAAAACCCCGATCAAAAATGCAATTAACAACAGGCCTAACGCGACCTGAGCTTGAATCACCGAAACTAACCCCACGGTCACAAGGAAGGCATTGCCCGCGTACAGCATCAAAGCGACCTTCCTCTGCGAAAGGCCCAACTCCAACAGTCTATGATGCAGGTGGTCCTTATCGGCACCCATAATTTTCCCGCCACCGGAAAACCCCTCCATCTTACTCAGCATCCTCCGTGCGGAGCGGCGCCACACTGCGAGCAACGTATCAAAGATGGGTACCCCAGCCGCCAACAGTGGAATCCCAAAGCTTACAAGGAGGGTAGACTTACCCCCAGTTTGCATGGACATCGTAGCCAACGAAAATCCGAGAAACATACTGCCGGTATCCCCAAGAAAAATTCGCGCTGGATGGAAGTTATAGCGGAGAAACCCCAACGTCGCCCCAATCAGCGCAAGGAGAACAATCGCGTCCCCCGCCATGCCACGAAAGACATATGACACCAGTAGCCCGATCGTCGAAATAATGGCCAATCCCGAGCACAAGCCGTCCATCCCATCGATCAGATTGAATGCGTTGATGACCGCTAAGCACCATATGATACTAATAATCCAGTCGAGCCAGTACGGCAACGAGAGCCCCAGTAGCCCGGATACCGTCTGACCCGATATGGAGAGGAATAGGCAAATCGCCGTAAACTGGGCCAGAAGCTTAACTCCTGCAGAGATCCCCTCGCTATCATCGTAGTAGCCGATAAAGACCAAAAACCCGCTCCCGGCAGCAAAGGCCTTCCACCACTCAAAGCCCATTGCGCCTTTGAAATCTGGCCAGAAAATAAAATAGCACGCCAACACCGCAAGGTGGAAGGCAATGAACACCGCAATCCCACCCGCTCGCGGAATCGGCTTGGAGTGGATTCGCCGGTCTTCATCCGGCACATCAACCATCCCCAATCGCGGAGCCAATCCAATCATCAATGGGGTCAGAACATATGAAATGACCAACGCCACACCAAAGGTGGCAATGTACTTCCAGAGATCGAACAGTTCCTGGTTAACGGTAGTCAACATTACGGCTGAAGGCTTGGAGCTGAAGGCAGAAGACGGAAGGATGGAAGCGGGAAGTGGAAATAGAGACCTACTACGTTCTGCAATAGGGGAGATTGCCTACTCCAAAGAGCTGGAAAAAGCAGTGATTCTTGCAGATAAGACCCGCAATCGTCCGAGCAGGGGATCGATCTCATTTCGTGAGAGAAGACCTTGTCTTGAGAAAAATATCAACATGTTTGCATCTGCAAACACCCGCCACCGCGCATTGTTTGAGAAAGCCCGCCGACCGACTCCCCGAACCATCGGCAATATCGCTCGAAATACTCAACTCCGCCCTACGCATTTAGCGTTCGAATCAAAACCCACTCGTAAATATCCACCAGTTGCAAGCGTTCAGCTTTCAACTCCGATGATCCCAACAAACTCTCGCACCATTTCCTCCCGCCGGAAAGGACCATCGGTGACGAGGCGTTTGGCGTTCGCCCCCTTGATCGCCAAATCTTCTTCCGAAGTATTCAAAATCTCCCGGTAAACCTGCTCCATTCGATCCACATCCCCGTGATCCACCTGCCAACCGATGTCATGATTCCGCAATACATCGCCGATATGTGACCTCATTGGCCCGAGCAGCAAAATCGGCTTTCCGAGCGCCAAAGCGGAGTAGAATTTGCAAGGATGAACACAACCCACCATTTCTTCTCCCATCGAAACAAGATGCACGTCTCCCGCCGAAAGAGAATAGCGGATTTTCTCCAAAGGCTGATAGGGCAAGGAATGCAAATTCGGCGCGTTATGCTCACGGGCGGCTATATCCACCTCGCCCTTCCGCTTACCCCCACCCACAAACAGGAATTCTCCCCGTGGATCGTCCTTCAACCGCACCGCAGCCTCCAAATAGGTCGAAATCGGATGCGCGATCGAATGATTGCCCGAATACAAGAAAACCCGCTTTCCGGACAGTCCATTTGCTTCCAGAAAGGGGTTCTCCCTCTTCTCCACGGGCTCTAAATATTCATCCATCGGCCACGGCGGCAAGACGCGAAGCGCCGATCCTGCGCCCCCTACCTGCATCCGGTCTCCTGCCTTCTTTCTCAACCCATCCGCCATGTACCGATCCAGTGCGATCACACTCTTCGCCTTCTTCAAAATCCCTTTCATGTAGAGATCAAAGATCTTTACCAGAGGATGTTTTTCCGAAAACGCTCCAAGCTTCACCGCCTGATCCGGGTTCATGTCCATGACCCAAAAATGAATTGGCACCCGGCGAAACAACGAAATCGCCCAAGCCACCACTCCCCCCATGGGCGGAGAGGTGGTTACCAAAATCGCATCCAGTCGCCGGGAGAAAATCCCCCGCAAGAAACATTGGATGACAAAGGACAGCTGCCCCAACAAACGGAGCGCAATGCTTCGCTTCCCAAAAGAGGACCAGGGCAACCGCTTGATATGCACCCCATTGATATTCTCATAATCGGGATACTTCTGCCGCGGATCATCGTATCCCCGATCCGCCGCATACACTTTTACGTACCACCCGTCTTTCACCAAGGCCTCCGCTGTATCGAACATGTACTGCCCCACCGCCGCCGGATCCGGGACGAAGACTTGGGAGATTAGAAGGATGTTCTTGGAAGGTGATTTAGGCATCAGGCGAGAGAAGGCAGAGATTTTGTAGGCACGATTACAGACGTGTGACAAGAGGGAAGAGCGCCGGAGGCCCGGATATGGGATGGAGCGCGTTCTCGCGCGGATGCAAAGCGGAGAAAGTTTTAGGTGGGAAGGTGGGAAAGTTTGAAAGTTGGAATGTGGCTACCGGTGGCCTCCGAATTCGGTTCGGGGAGGGCTTTGAAACCTGGAAAGAGGGATAGTCTCTTGCCTCTGCTCTGATATCAATCTTTCTTCATGCAGCATGAGCCAATTGCCACACACATCCAAGCAACGTCCTCCACTGATCCGTGCCATAAACGCGCCTCTAGGCTTTTATGTACTAGCACTCCTGATAGTCGAAATCTTTCTTGCTTCGATACTCATGTCCGTCGACTTGCCACCGGAACTCAAGGCCACCGGACTCTATGCCGGTGTCGGGATGTTCGTCCTCGTACTGGTGGTCGTCAGTTTCCTCGTCTGGCAAAAACCCGAGAACCTTATCTACGACAAAGAGGCGCACTTGATGGATGAGGAGTGAGACGGATAGGTCGGACCGTAGCCACGGGAGTTATGCAAGAAAACCCGTGAATCCAATGCAAAAGGAGAAAGACCGTTGAGCGATTAACCGGCGAGCCAATTCCCGAAACACCAAATTCAATCAAAAACGATAAACAAACGTTTCGATATCAGGTCCAAATTGCTCTTCAACAAATTTAGGGGAGCATCCGTCTAATGCTTACGATAGGCTTCATCTGTGGAGACATTATACCGCGGTAACTTTGCCTGTATCCCTATCTTGTCACAAATAATTCGAAAGTATTCCTCCATACTCTCCTGTCGTCCGACAAAATCCAGAACCTTGTATCCCTTAGCATCGAAAATGTAATCTCGCTGAAAAGCGGGCTTATCCACATTAGCATACTGCCATTCGCAAAATTCTTCAAATCCAACAAATCCTTGAAGAAACTTATACTGCCAATGGCGTGGATTCCTACGCGCGTATTCATAATTAGAATAAACCCACGCCCAAGGACTACGAAAAAATGCAAACGAAAAGTATTAATCAATTACTTGCGGGCCCATTGTTTCCCGCAATTTCGGACCACGAATATGATCATCATACGGATGAGGCATAAAAGCAATACGGCCGCGACTGTATTGCTTGAACTTTGTAAAGATTTTCAACTGATAACGATAAGGAACTACATTATTCAGAGCTCTTTGCCAAGAGGTAGCAGCATAGGGCATTAGAGCATTTGCGATGCTCTGTCCGCCCACCTTAGGAACATGCACAAAAATAAAGTTAAATTTCTCCGAAATGATCATAAGATACTTAAAAAGTTAAACGCTCTCTTCCGCCAAACCAAGTAGCTTCGAACGAAACCTCTCAAAACTTAAATAATCACAGGCCCACTCTCGAGCCGAATCACCCTTCTTACGAATTTCTGAATCAGGGGCATCCGCAAAAGACGAAATGGCCGAAACAAATTCCGCCTCTTCATCCGTACCGAGACACCATCCAAAATCCGAGCCTTTCGGAAAACTGAATTGCAAATCATTTCCCATAGACAGGATTACCGGCAATCCCGCGGTCATTGATTCTGCTGCTGTGTGATTGAAGTTTTCACGAAAAGACAGCGAAACGTATCCATCAGAACCAAGCAAAACCTCCAACCGCTCTTCCCCAAAGACAGGACCTAGAACATGAACCTGTTTCCCATCCAACGCGCCCGCCGCTTGCTTTAACTGTTCCTCGGAAACATCATATTCAATTCCCGCTAAAACCAAATGAACTGTTTCCTGAGGATTGGCCGATTTGAAAGCTTCAATAGTTTCCAAAGGTCTCTTCATCGAATGATAACGCCCAAAGAATAACAGAATTCGGGAATCGCGATCAATCCCCAACCGTGAGCGAAGAGATTCTCGAAATTCCTCCCGCCGAGAAACATCAAGCGGTTCAACGGGCCAATGGACAACCCTCAGGTTGTCTCCCTGATAGAGCCCGGCCATCTTATCACGCTCCCGTTCTGTCGCAAGAATTACAAAACGCGCATCATCAAAATACTTTTTTCCTATCAGTTTGTACCAAATCTCCTTTTGCAGTCGGCCATACGAAAACACCCAAGGATCCATACTCCCGTGAGGAACAGCCCAGTAAGGAATATTTTGTTTCTGGGCGATCTCTCTACAAAGGATATTTTGACCACGAAAGATCATGTGGCAGGAAATTAGAGACGCATCAGAAAGAAGATTAACCAATTTCATTTTTGCTGCGCCGCAAAACCAATGCTGCTGTTTCGTAAAAACGTACTCTGTATTCGATCCTCGATCTCCGACACTTTCCCGTCCCTTGACGGTCGGAGAAACAACGACCCCCCCAACAGCCTCTCTAAATAGATTAACCGTTTTATACGGTCCACCAAGGTCAGAAAATGAATCCGGCAACAGGAAGCGAACACTCCTCAAACAATCAACTCCCATGTTTGCCTTTTGCCTGAACCAAATCCCCCAACCTCTTACCCCGATATTTAACAGTCATAAAAAGCGATCTAATATAAGAAAAGTTTAATATCCTAAATACTTTAACCAAAAGCAATCCAACCCTTCTTTTTAAATTTGAAACGCTCGGATAATACATATTTTTATAGAGTTCATTTTCACGTAACATCCGATCTGGGACTGAACCATAGGCAGAATTTAACGAACCTGATGTTTTCGCATCCACGTGAAGTCGGAGCGCCCACAAATAGACAGGTATTCTGATATAGGAATACCCGGAAGAAGCCATTCTCCACCAATACTCTGTGTCCATACAATAATGAAAATCTGTTCGGATCGGACCTATTTTATCATAGACCTCGCGTTTAAAAATCGTACTGGGACCAAAAACATTCAAAACACCAAACTTTAAAAATTCATTTTCAAATCGGCCTGATTCACAACATTTACTGATACGGGTTTCTGAATCTACATAAACCATGTTTGCTGCATACCATTCCGACTTCTTTTCTTTAATAAACCGCAAACAAAAAGCCATTGCCCCCGCACAAAATACATCGTCAGAATTCAGCCAGGTAAAATATTCTCCACGAGCATGAGAAAAGCCTTTATTCAACGCATCACTTTGCCCGCGATCAGGCTCTGATATAACAGCAGAAAACAAATCCTCATTTTCACGAACTATCTCCATAGTCTGGTCAGTGCTAGCACCATCAACAAATATATATTCTATTTCGTCATGTCTTTCCCGACGAAGACTATATATACATTCGTGCAAATACTTCTCACTATTATAACTGGGAACAACAACAGAAAGTAATGGCCGATTCATATCTTATACAAAATGCGGATCAAGAGAACCATACAAACAGTTAGCCTCATTCAAAAGATCCTTACATTCGGCTTCTATAATTTTTTTAATTTTCTCGGCTTTTTCCCTCTTTTTATCATTAGGAATAGAAAGCTTTTCAGGATCACTGCCACCATGAACTCGATTCCATTCTACAATCTTCTTCACGGACCAATCCCGCTCTGAACCGGACCCTTTTGGAACAGAAAAATCAGTCCCAAATCGAGAATTCAAAACCTCGACAGCTGAACCAATACCACAACCAAGAATCTTGTCGAAAGAAATAACAACCAAGCGATCGGAGTATTTTAAAACTGGCTTATAAAACGAAATATAATCCAACAACAAAGCTTTTGGATCCCCTCCCTTTTGCATAACCATCAATGAAGACACACAATCAAGAGGACGTCGTACAATCACCATACATGGTATATTTCTTTTAATCGCATATTTAACATGTGCAATGACATGCAGATGATGCCCGACCTTAACACTGCGTTTTTGCGCATAAGAATACACATAAACACTGCTTGTATTCGCACTTCTCGGAAAACCTTCAATAACAACTTCAGTTCCCTCACGCGCTCGTAATCTTTTAACATTTTTCCGCCACCCTAATACAAAAAAATACAAGAATGGACTACTACGAACAACACGACGAATTTTAGCGAACACAATATTTAATAACATATCAAACCCTCAAAACTTTCTTTTCGACATTCTAAATCCTCCAACATATAAAAAAGGACTAAATTCATTACACCTCATTAAATAGATCGCTAAAAACAATCCGATCGTCAACCTGTGCTGCACACCAAACGGGGAAAATAAATAGGCCCAAAAAAATGATGCAAAAAGGTAGATTAAAACCGGAGCTAATCGATCATCTTTCTGAATCAATAATATAAGGTCTTTCAACATCCAATATCCAATCACGAGCAACGAAAAGGCTGCTAATATTCCGTTTTCCATCCATGATTGAAACAATATCGAATGGCCGGGACTGGAAATAATTCCTGCTGTTGACAAACTAGACAAATCTTTAGCGCTAGTTCCTACGTAAGCTACCGCATCATAGTAGTAGTCGCCCAGCAACCAGGCATTCCAAGAACCGTATCCAAATATCGGATTGTCCATTATCGCTAAAATCGCACCAAAAACACGTGTTCGACCTCCAACAATGATCCCGAGTATACTATCTCCAAAAACCGTATCAGTTTGATCGATTAGCTTATTTCGCTGATATTCACCAAGCCATCCCTCACTGGCAAGCATTATATAGGCTTCATATATCAACCAACACGCTGATACACCTAGTATCACAAACATCATCAACTTCTTCAAACTAACTCGACCTAATCGATTCACTCCCCTCTGATTCCACCATATTAAAGCTACAATCAGAGCATTAAACATCATTAGCGCAATATTACTTCTCGGAGCTCCAAACACTCCCAAAAGAACCCCGCATACCACAAAAAAGAACACTGACACCCATCGACTTTTCCCATACAACAAAGCCGCCAAGGCAACACATATTGAGATTACTATCGGAGCTATTCCATACGCAACAGAATCATAGCCACCCGAAGTAATACGTTCAACTGTCCAGGCTTGTGGAAAGAAATAATTTTGAAACGAAGCTAAAATCATACCGACAAAATAGAGAAGAACAGCCCTAGACTCTTTAAACAACACTCCTATAAAAAAGAACATCCAAAGCATACACCAAATGGGCTTTGCCAAAGCCTTAAGAAAGCGACTAAAATCAAGACCATTCACTAAGTCCGATAACAATATACTAAATGCCCATATGATCAACACGGCAAAAACCGGAACTAAAGCACTCCAAAACCTTTTCAAAGGGACCCCTTGGAGAACCAAAGGCAAAAGCAAAAAAGCTAATAATTCACTAACAGGAATTCGCGCAAACAATACTAAATCATATCGGGAAGTCGCCCCTACGAAAAAAAGTAACACAAACAGCCACATATGCCGACTTCGAATTTTGTCTCTATCCATTTTTAAATAAAATTTTCTTGTATAGGCCCATATATGACAAGGCACATAGACTTGTTGAAAAATCAACACTTCTTGACACACATTTTTCTCGAATCATCGAACCTGCTACAGTTGAACGTTTAATCAGGTCTAACCCTTTCTTCACGACGGCTGAATAGTCTCCAGACTCAACAACCTCTCCTATATCTTTCGAATTAACTATTTCCTCAGATCCGGAACCACCAAATACGACAACGGGCGTTCCCGAGGCTAAACTTTCAACGATCGTTTTCCCGAAAGCCTCCTGAGGCGAGGGAGCTAAAAATACATCCGCTGCTGCATAAACAAGATTCAGGTGATTACGACTATTAATATAGCCAAGATCGATAACATCACCAGCCTCCTTACACCCATCACCTAAAGCTCCGAATCGAACGACATCAAAGTTTTCTGCACTATTATTTCGCACTAAAGAAATTGCATTTAGCAATTCTCCGTATCCTTTCAAAATTGAATGAACACGACTAGCACCCAACAATAAAATTGGTTTACCAATAGGCAACCCTAACGTTTTCCTAGCCTCGATTCTATCGATTGGCTGAAAGTGTTCCGTATCAACACCATTCCAGATCATGTCGACTTTCACACCTTTTAAGGCGGAAGCACTCTGAGAACATTTTTGCAACCATGGACTTATTGCAACCGGATAAAAAGCATCAATTTCAGAGTAATGCAAAAATTTTCGTCTCCAATACTTTCGACTTATATCGTTTTCGTTACTTGATGAAAGAATCGGGCAACTGCCACATTTATCCAGATATCGACAACAATCCCAAGAATAATGACATCCCCCAGTGAATGGCCACATATCCCGAAAAGTCCATACAATCGGGACTCCAGCATTCTTCAATGATCTAATGTCTACGTAGCCCGTATTGATATAATGCAGATGGAGAATATCGGCATTTGTTCTCCGCAAAAACCCCTTTAGACTTACACCTGAAACACCAGAAGAATAGTTTCGAACCGGTTTGATGTTTCTCATTTTCAAAGGTAGGCGATCCAGTCGGGACAAAATCTTAAGCCACAATTCGGATACTCCATCAAATCTGAATTCCTTCACAGCATTCCCATACGGTATTCTCGACCCATATAGCTCGGAATCAACGCCTTCAGAAAGCAATGCACGATGCAACCAGCGGGCTCCTTGTCCCGCACCACTCTCAAGATTACCCGCAGCTAATTGGACTATTTTCATAAATTTTTATTCATCTTTATCCGTAGGTCGTTCGTTCTTAGTGACGGTCTGTTTGAGGTAGTTGTTCAGGTATTGCTTCGCGCTTCGCTTGAGCGTCCTCCCGTTGGTCGTCGAAACGTCCGGGTTGAGTTCTGGACTGTAGGAGGGCAGGAAGATCAGTTGTTGATGTCGCCTTCGGCTCGGTACGATTCGGTGGCGATTTTCTTCGAGCAATTGCTTGACTGGTTTACTGTGGTGGACGCGGAGATTGTCGACGACCATGTAAATATTTTTTTTGCGAAACTTGATCATCTGCCTCAGAAACTTCAGGAAAATGTCCGAGTAGATTAATTTCCGCAGAGGCATCCGCTGCATCCTGCCCTGCCTGTTTACGGCATTGATAAAGCTCGAATGATAGCGTTTTACACTTTGGCGCACTGCGGGCATCTTCCCTTTGGGCGAGACGACTCCTCGATAGTGACATTCCGGTTTGAATGCCGTATCGTCGGCAAACCTGATCACTGCCTTCTCCTTTTTCGTTTGTTTCTCGTGGGCGAGATACCGCTCCCGTTGCCACTCGCGCACCTTCCCGGAAGACTACTCATAGGCCTTTTTACGGGTTGTTGCGGGGTGAAATCCCAGCGCACATGCACGCTACTCATCGCAGTCAGTTCGTAGCCCACTCCAAAGCACAGCTCAATCAAGTCCCTCACTGTCTCACGGCTCCAACGAGCAAACTGGAGCTTCAAAGGGTCGGACGTAAACTTGCGCTTGGCACCATATCTCCTTCCGCTCCTTCTCTTCCATAAGGCTTGCCAGCCTTCGGTCTGGCACCCTTTCCACCATTCGTTCACGATAGAAGGATTTACCCCAAGCTTTCTCGACACCAGCACCTGTGTATTTCCCGATTTCAAACCTCGAATCGCTTGGCGTCACTGTTCCTATCGTAGGTCCAGGTTCTCCTAACCACTTTTTTTACCGCCTTTTGAATAGCAATATTACGGAAGCAAATAATTACCATACAAAAAACACCAGATACAGGATTCCAAGACTTCAAGAACCTACAAGATCTTCAAAAATAGAATATATACGTGCCAATCGATCGTTTTTTAACATTTCGTCACTTTTTGAAAAATCCCAACCATTCGAAGGATTTAACAAAGCCAACTGTATATATTCTGCCATACTCACATAATCAAATTCCCGCACTAGATAACCATTTTCGCCATCAAAAACAACTTCCGGTATTCCACTATGAATTGTAGAAACCACAGGGATATTCATTTTTAGCGCTTCAAGAATTGCGACCGGAAGCCCTTCTTGATCTCCGTTCGAAGCTGTAACACTATGCTGCACAAAAACTGAGCTCGAAGCAATAACCTCAAGAACCTCTTCATGCTGAAGAGCACCTAATAATTTCACATTTTGACCAATACCCAACTCCAGCACTCTTTGCTTCACTTGCTTAAACAGAGGACCATCCCCTACATAATTTAACACTACATCAGGATCCATTTTACAAACTATCGAAAACGCTTCGAGAAGTGTCAGGGGAGATTTTTTTTCAACCATTCGGCCAACTGCGGCAACTTGTCTAACGCCACGGCCTGTCTCCCCTCTATTTTTAGGTTTTGTGTATTTTGGAAAACATGGAATTACATAAAAGTTTTTGGCAATTCCGCAACTTATTTTTAGTCGTCTAGCTAAATGATTCGAAGGAACGATTATTTCGCTTTTCGGAAATTTAAACAATTTTTTAATTTGAGCAACATAAAAGCCGGAAGCCAATGCCGCGGAAGCATCGGCTCCATGAAAATGAACGACAAGAGGCACATCCAAAGCTTCCGCAACATTCAATACCTTGACACCAAAGGTTCCGAATTCAGCGTAAATCAAATCGGGCTTTGAATTTATAATTTTTCTTTTGCAAACAATTGAATCCACATAGAGTCGATACCTTTCGACAAACCTATATTTTGACGGCAAAAACTTTTCAACACCCCCCAACAACCTCCCCAACAACCTTCCTAAAAGAGGGACCTTTATTAATTCAATTTTTAAGTCAACACCTCCAACTTCCAGTACGTTTTTTTTAAACGTATAGATCGTTAAATTTGTCATACCCGAAAGACCATTTGCCAAATCTCGGACAAAAGTTTCACTTATAGGATAGAACGAAGGACAAACGTATGCAATTTTCATGTTTAGATATATTATAACGAAATGCCGATCCGATCTATACGCCTTTTTCTAACCATTTGACACACCTTTCTTTGCACTCGACTTACAATCCGTTTACTGATCGACATCCTCTCAATTGGATATTTACTTCGATCTCTTTGCACACTTCCGATCCGAGCAATCGTGGCATGGAAGTATTGATGGGGAGCACGTGGGAATCGAACATGAGCATACGATGTGATATATCCATTTAAATCCGATGCCAACACATCCAAATCTCGAACTGTAACATCCTCATCCACTACCTGCAGCCCCTCTCCTCGTTCACGCAAATAATTCTGATGTTGCACTGTTGGACAAGTTAATGCGACTATTCCTTCAGGTTTTAGCAAACCCTTCAACTGATAATGCAATTTTGACCTTAAATCAGTTGGAATATGTTCATATACATCTGGAAACAAAATTAAATCCCAACCATCTTCTAAGTTTTCAGATATAATATCACACCGTCTGTATTCAAGATTGTCATTTGCAAACAAACGGCATGCCAAATTGATGTTCTTTGAGGAAATATCGACGCCTAAAACTTTGTCTGGTTTAGATCGATTTTTTGCAAGCTCGAAAGTTACATCTCCGATCCCGCAGCCGACAACTAAAATGTTTAACCCACTTCTATTGATCAAAGTTTGAAAAAAGCTGAGTTGTTTTTGGACCCGAAGATTCCCATAAACGTAGTCTTTAAGCAATCGATCATTAAATTTATCATAAAACTTACTTATCTCATCTTTTGTTTTCATAATATATATTCCGGCTTATACCTCCTAACAATCTCGAGGATCAAACTTAAATTCCTCGAACCAAAAAATTTTTCCCAATTATCCACCATTTTTCCAGGTGGCTGATATTGCACATCTACACAACTACGAATATCGTTACACACAGGAAGACCTAACCGTCCACATAACGATTCAATATATTCTTTTTTATTTTCACAAAATTTTTTATAGCTAACAATTATTAAATCGGACTGATTTTCAATTGATATTTGCTCACACATTAATGCTCGCTTTACTAATGAGCAACTCGGAATGGGATCACCGTGCCCAAATAATTTTCCTTCGACAACATCTCTCCATTCAGGATTAAAACGGATTTCAAGATCTTCATAAAATCTATTCTTTTGCGGACCTAAATCACCAGAAAGACCCAAGCGATTGAGAATACTCCGAGTATTCTCAATCGGGTCACGCAAAACAAAAACTATTCGTTTAGATCGAAAGCTGTCCTTAATTTCAGGAATGTGAAAACTGAGACCTGGCTCTTTCACAATATCCTTAGCCCAACAAGAAGGATGTCTCTTCACAAAACTACTCAGGCTATTCTCTCCTTTTAAAATTCTTCTCTCTGAGAAGGGGTAACGAAACAAAAAATCATTTGTCAACGAAGAATCACTTGCCTTTGCTATCAAGCAAGCTATCGCAGTCGTTCCCGATTTTTGATTACCTAATACAACAACTGCATTCGGGTTAACTGTCGCCCTGATATCTTCAGAGAAACGAATCAATCGTTTTCGCGCCCTACTTAATCGATTCCTTATCGTTAATTTCATGTTTTCCCCACACTAACCATATACATTTTTTAAGATTTAAAGATCCATAAATAATAAAACACAAAGCGAAATAACATATTACAAAAGCACAGATTATGAAACCTAAGCTCATCCACATACTTTCGCTAGACGATAGATTTATAAATACTTTCACAACATAAGCAACCCCTATCGACACAACACTTGCAATCACTGGGAACAATTGTGGCTTTATAAAGTCCTTCAACTTCAAATGAGTATTATGAAAACAATAAATAATACTTGGCAACCTTACGATTACAGTAACTATACTAATCGCGACCGCCACTCCTTTAAAGCCCCATGAAATTCCAACCAGCATTCCGATCACTATTAGAGCAGAATTTATAATTCCAAGTCTTAGTTGCCTATTCGTTGTAGCCGTACTCATAAACACCCAACCGGAAGCGACATTCGTCGCTGCGATAAAAGCAGCTGGACTCAATAGTCGAAAAATCTCTGCTGCGGGCATCCATTCTAAACCTAATACAACCATCACTATTACATCCGCGAATGCGAAACTAAAAACCACCAATGGTATAGTAAAGATCGCGACAACTCTTAGTGCATTTGTATAGAGAATTTTAAACTTTACGGGGTCGTTTTGCAATCGAGACAATGAAGGGAGCACTGCGTTCGTTACCGGACTATTTATCTGCTGCATTGGCAACATGAGAAGTTTATATGCATTGGCATAATATCCAAGTGCTTCGGCCCCAACAAATTTACCGATTAAGATATTATCTGCATTCCTCGAAAAGTAGTTTAACAAATTGAATCCAAACAGATTAGTTCCATACGTTAGAAATGGCTTTGTTCCTGCGGAACTTTTAGGCATCTGGGGAATCCAACGTGTCATTATCGGAAGGATGGTGCTATTCACTATAGCTGGAACAACAGGCAACACGACTAGAGACCAAAAACCCCATCCCGAATTGGCCATATAGAGCGCAATGCATACGGAAAAGATTTGCGCAATTATGTCAATGACTGCCAACTTAACAAACTGCATCTTTCGCTGCATCAGAGCACGATGCTGAAGAGACAACCCTTGAATCAACACACCTATCGACAGTATCAAACAGATATCAACAAGGTCTGGTTGATTATAGAATTGAGCAATCAAAGGCGCACAAACCGCAAAGACACAAGCCATCCCGAAACTAGCGAAAAGATTGATCCAAAACAAATTACTAATTTGTTGTCGATTGATCTCAAACCGCTGCACTGTCGCTTGCACAAGCCCAAAATCCTTTATAAAATTTATCAACTGAAGCAAAACAGTAACCATTCCTACTAGCCCGAAATCTCCAGGAGTTAACATCCGTGCAAGCAAAATAGTAGATCCCATTTGCAAAACGAATCGTATAGCCTGGCCACTGACCATAACAAGTCCTCCCCGTGCAGTCCGTTGACCTAGATCTTTTAGATTTTCAGCGTTAGAGAAGTAACAATCGCTATATTTCAAAATATTGAAAATTTAGATGGGAACTAAATAATAGTCTCAAATTATTCAGTCTAATTCGCCAGGTATATCTTTAATTTCACTTAGACTTTGAAATGAATAGAATGACGGTGAAACATAAGTCAGAAGCCAGACGGCTGTCAGCCGATCCAAGTGTGGGTGATTGCGGGCTCTTGGTTGCCGCCGGTTTCGTCATTTAGATCCCGCATCCCCATCTCCCGGTTTAATTGGGAGGGAAGTCGGTCGATCAGAACACGGTGGGAAGGTATCCCGGGGGATTGAGCATTGGAAATCTGGTCGACCAGGCAGAATGGCGGTTAGGCAATGGTAAGGAAGAAGACCGCTATATTGTGGAAATGGGATATGGAAAATGTAAACAGAGGGGCAGACTGATCATCGTCTGATCCCGGATGCTGCGTTCGAAAATTGATCTTATCTCCGCGCTGCTAGGCGCCCTACTCTGCCAGCGCCAGCACCACCTCAGCGATCACGCTTCCCTTGCGGATGGTTTGGAATTTTTGTTTTTTGGCGACGTCTTTGGTTCTGGGGCCGACCTTGTTGTCGATGGGGATCTTGAGAGATTTGTTGGTTTTGAGGACGAAGGATTTTTCTCCGATCCAATCGTCATCGGAGTGGAGATCGAGACCGGCCTCGGCGACAACTGTGGGCTCATCAGGATCGATCTTGTCGGCGAGTTGGTTGAGGGGCTCGCGAAGGAGAGGACGGAGGGCGGCTGAACTGAAAGGGGCGGCGAGGGTTCCGCCGATGGAGGACAGTGCGGTGCTGAGGATCTCGGCGAGGGCGGGATTGAGATTGAATTGAGCTCCCGGCTTGGTGATGCCGACGCGAATCCCAAAGCGACCGTCGACCTTCTCCTTGAGGAGGAGGCGCTCATAGTAGGGAGTGCGTCCAAGGGCGGTCTTCCCCTTGCGCAGGGAGACGGATTGGAATCCGACGCGAGAGCTAATGGCGGGCCGCGGCCAGATGAGCTCGGCGACGATGGTCGCGGAGCGGGCCGAGGAGAACGCGGGATGAGTGAGAGCTAGGGATTTTAGGGAGATTTCCATGGTAGAGCGCCGAAGGCGCGGATGGGGCGCGTTTCGCGCGTAGATCGGATATGGGAGATTGCGCCTCGCAGGCGCGGATTTGGGAAGGTGGATATATTTGCGCCGAAGGCGCGGAGGGGGCGCGTTTCGCGCGTAGATCGGATATGGAAGATTGCGCCTCGTAGGCGCGGATTGAGGGAAGGTGGATATATTTGCGCCGAAGGCGCGGATGGGGCGCGATTCGCGCGTAGATCGGATATGGGAGATTGCGCCTCGCAGGCGCGGATTGAGGGAAGGTGGATATATTTGCGCTGAAGGCGCGGAGGGGGCCGTTTCGCGCGTAGATCGGATATCGGAGATTGCGCCTCGTAGGCGCGGATTGAGGGAAGGTGGATATATTTGCGCCGAAGGCGCGGATGGGGCGCGTTTCGCGCGTAGATCGGATATGGAAGATTGCGCCTCGTAGGCGCGGATTGGGGAAGGTGGATATATTTGCGCCGAAGGCGCGGATGGGGCCGTTTCGCGCGTAGACCGGATATGGAAGATTGCGCCTCGTAGGCGCGGATTGAGGGAAGGTGGATATATTTGCGCTGAAGGCGCGGAGGGGGCCGTTTCGCGCGTAGACCGGATATCGGAGATTGCGCCTCGCAGGCGCGGATTTGGGAAGGTGGATATATTTGCGCCGAAGGCGCGGAGGGGGCCGTTTCGCGCGGAGGGGCTGATTACTTGTTGGTTGTTCTTTTACGGTAGCTATTGATTAGCCCAGTGATTTTTCTTCCTACCCCAATCGATTTATTGCGGAGATCTCTACAGGTTTCCTCGAATTCTGGATAGCTATCTTCTACTACGTAGAGAAGAGAGCGTGTTTCGCCTGCGGAGGCTCGTGCAATATTGTAGAAATTTAGTTTTTCTGCCGATCCCGAACGTTCAAATCCTTCGGCTATGTTGGACATAGCTGAGACCGCAGAGCGTTGCACTTGGCGTGTCAGACCGAAATCCGAGGCGAGAGGTTCGTGACGAGTCAAAACATAGATCTCTCGCACAGTCGATCTGGCTTCTTTCCAAGCCTCGAGGTCCTCAAACTTCATCCTTCTACCTTCCACATCCATAACGACTGAATCTATTTTCCTCCGTATATCCGAAATCTCCTATCTTCCATATCCGCGCTCGTCGAGCGCAATATCCGCAACTTCTAGGCGCTTTGCTTTCTGCGGAAGCCGTAGGCCAGAGTTGCTAGGCTGATGAAGAATGCTGTGGATTGGGGTTCGGGGATGATGGAATTAATTTCGGTGGCGTAGTCGGCTAGGTTGACGGCGTAAGTTAGGTTGCCGTAGAGGGCAGAATTTGCGCCTCCCGGTTGGTTATCGTAGTTGCCTACCGAGGTTAGGATGCCGGCTAGCTCCCAACCGGAAAGGGTTTGGACGAAGAGGGCTCCGCCGGAATCGTTGGTTACTGCCTGGGCTTCGTAGTCGGTCTTAAAGGGTCCGGATTCGGTGAAGTTTGTGTAGAGGGCGTCGTAGGTGTACCCCGAATAAGAGACTTCGGTCACCCCTGAAATGAGATTTGTGCCCCAACGAACGGTCTTGGGACCCGAGGTGGTGTAGCCCTCCTCTGTGCGATCGGCCTCGGGGAATGATTCGGTATCCCAAAGCCACGGATCGACGTCGGAATCGACATACCACGTGGTGGTTGAAGCAGCGGGGGTACGTCCGCCGGAGATTAAAACGGATTCCGCCCCGACCAAAGGAGTGGTGAGGGAGAGGGATAGGCCCGAGACGGCGGGAGTGGTGCTAAGCTTGAAGAGCCGCAGGTCGGCGTCGCCGATCTGGTAGGAATCGGTGCCATTGTAAGAATAGCTCGTCCCGCCGAGGTTGAAAGTACCGGCTCCGACATGATTCGCGGTCAGCACCCAACCATCGCCCAAGTAGACCCCGCTCGACCCATTGACTTGACCGATGTTCGCGAAACCGGGGTCAGTGGGCTGATCGCCTGTGCCCGTGGGAGCGGACGTATTGCCGGTGGGGTCCGTGTCGTTGACGAGGCCGAAGGTTGAGATGGCGGGGAGGAGGAGAAGGAGTGGAAGGGAGAGGGTTCTCATCTTTAGTGGCGGGG
>DGMY01000021.1:61815-64844 GCA_002388665.1 Opitutia bacterium UBA4506
GGGGGGGGGGCGGAGGGCGGAAGGCAGAGGGCGGAGGTCGGAGGGCAGAAGGCAGCGGCGGAGGGGCAGAGGGCAGGGGCGGAGGGGCAGAGGGCAGAGGGCGGAGGGGCAGAGACCAGAGATCAGAGATCAGACGTCAGACGTCAGACGTCAGAGGGCGGAGAGGCAGAGGTCAGACGTCAGAGATCAGAGGGCAGAGGACAGAGGGCGGAAATCGGAGGTCAGAAGGCAGAGGCTGTGGGGCGGGATGGGCTGAGAGGCAGAGGGCGGAGGGGCAGAGGGCGGAGATCAGAGGGCAGAGGTCAGAGATCAGAGGGCGGAGAGGCAGAGGGCGGATGCTGTGGGGCAGGATGGGGGGAGGGCAGCGGCGGAGGGGCAGGATAGACCGTTTGCTGAAGCTGCACGCTACGGCGGGGGGCGGGCGGCGGAGGGGCAGGATGGGGGAAAGGTTGGAAGGTTGGAATCTGGGGCAGAGGTGGGGTTGGTTAGGCTGCGTTTTGCGGGATTGGGCGTATTATTTTTTGGGGCGGTTACTTCCTAGTAGTTTTGCTACGATTGGGGCTAGGGTTTGGGCTTTTCGGCGCCACGAGGCTACGGCTTGGAGTCGTTTTTCTAGAATTTCCCGATCCTCGGGGTTTAGGGTTTCGAGGGATTCTTGCAAGTCTCCCAGGGAGGCGGAGGATTCTCGTAAATGAGGGAGGATTGTTGCCTGGATGACTCCGTCCAGGAGGCGGCGGAGGGACATTTCGGGTTCGTAGGTTACCCGCCTGCTGCCTTCCGATTTTATGGGGTGGATGGCTCCCATGTTGAGGAGGAAATTGATGCCCATCGAGGCCGAACCACGGGAGATGCCTAGCTTCTCCGTAAAGTCATCCAGCCCCAGTGGGGTGGGACTGGCAAAGACTAGCCCAAAAATAGAGCCAACCGACCGTGGAAGCGAAAACGCATTCGCCCACGAGACTCCTAGCTCGACCATCTTTTCTTCAAATGTGTTCATTTGGTTAAGGAAGCGGAGCTTCCTTTAATGCTGCGGGGACGCAGCAAAATGCGCCTTCGGCGCCTAATGTCGGGGGACCGACAAAAAGCTCACTGCGTGAGCAAAAGTTGGAAATATACGATGCAATCCTTTTGCGCGGAACGCGCATTTTGGGGCGAAGCCCCTTTTGGCCGCTTGCGGCATTTTGCGCCGAAGGCGCATTAGGAGGGGCGGAGCCCCTCCCCTCGCACGCTACCGCCCTTGGAGTGAGCTCGGGGAGCGTTCCTGCGGGGCCGATTTCCGGGAACCGGATGGACTGTGACGTGGGGGTACCACAAGTAAGATTACTGATAAAAGGTAGTAGTGGTTGTTTGTTCAAGTTTTTTTGAACCGAGAACCGTAGCGAGGAAGGAACGGGGTGGGCGGGTGTACGAGAGGGGGAGCAAAGCTGGTGGGTTTGGCCCTCTTTTCGATTGGCTTGGCGGGTGGGACCCGTCAATTTCGTGGGTATGGAAGACCAAGAGAAGCGGACTGGATTGCTACTAAGTCCCTTGCAGCGAAAGCTGATCACCACGGCACTCGCGGGTTTGTCGATTTTTGTCATTGGGGCTTTGGTTTTTGAGGTCTACCTCCTCTTAAAGTCTTTCGTAAACACCTTTTCCAGCGTCCTCTGGCCGCTGGCGGCGGCGGCGATCGTCGCGATGCTGCTACAACCTCTGGTTGGATTTTTTGAGAGAAAGACGGCTCTGAATCGACTCGGGGGAATCATATTGCTCTATGTTTTGGTGGTACTGGCGACTGGGGCGGTCATGGCCTTTGTGGTTCCGGTGCTCATCGAGCAGACAGTAGCCTTTGTCAGTGCCCTACCCTCGATCACCGACCGACTGCAGGATGCCTTCAACGATCGATTCCCCCAAGTCATGGATTACCTGAACTCGACGATTGGCGAGGCGAAGATGGAAGAGATCAACGGGAAGATCCAAGAGTTGATCTCGGGGATCCCGGATAAGATTGTACCCATGGCTTCTCGAGCCGGGAGTTACCTGACGACCTTTTTCAGCCTAGTGGCCGGACTCGCGATCATCCCGGTCTACGTATTCTTCTTTCTCAACGCACGGGGCGACAAGACCAGCGATATTGAAACCCAGCTCTCTTGGGTAAAGAAGGACATTCGCGAAGACCTGATCTTTCTCGGGACTCACTTCGCCCACAGCATGGAAGCCTTCTTCCGCGGGCAGATCCTGATCGGCCTGATCATGGGGGTCTTACTGGGAATCGGCTTCTCGATCGCGGGGATCAATTTTGGCTTCCCACTGGGATTGCTCATCGGCCTGCTCAACATCATCCCCTACTTCGGGACAATGATTGGTCTGGCCACCGTGCTACCGATCGCCTGGCTCCAACCCGAAGGAGGACCGACGCTGGCAGGAATCGGCCTAGCCATCTTCATCGGCGTACAAATGCTGGAAGGGTATTTCCTGACTCCCCGCATCATGGGCGGCAAAACAGGACTCCATCCCCTCACGATTATCATCGCCATCTTCTTCTGGGGGACGGCACTAGGAGGGGTCCTCGGGATGATCCTCGCGATTCCGCTGACCGCTTTCTTTGTGGTGGCCTGGCGACTCTTCCGCGAGAAGTACCTCGACCGTTGGCTCGGAAGCGAAGCTTCTTAATGCTGCGTGGACGCAGCAAAATGCGCCTTCGGCGCCAAATGTCGGGGGACCGACAAAAAGCTCACTTCGTGAGCAAAAGATTGTGGATGAAAATTAACATCTAACATTCAAGTACCCTTTTTGCGCGGAACGCGCTTTCGGGGCGAAGCCCCCTTTAATGCTGCGTGGACGCAGCAAAATGCGCCTTCGGCGCCTAATGTCGGGGGACCGACAAGAAGCTCACTCCGTGAGCAAAAAGGGGGGGGACAAGAACCCACATCTAACATTCAAGTATTCTTTGGCGCCGGAGGCGCATTTTGGGGCGGAGCCCCCTTTAATGCTGCGTGGACGCAGCAAAATGCGCCTTCGGCGCCTAATGTCGGGGGACCGACAAAAAG
>DGMY01000021.1:64941-66810 GCA_002388665.1 Opitutia bacterium UBA4506
TACCCTTTTTGCGCGGAACGCGCATTTTGGGGCGGAGCCCCCTTTTGGCCGCTTGCGGCATTTTGCGCGGAACGCGCTTTCGGGGCGAAGCCCCCTTTAATGCTGCGGGGACGCAGCAAAATGCGCCTTCGGCGCCAGATGTCGGGGGACCGACAAAAAGCTCACTTCGTGAGCAAAAGTTGGAAATATACGATTTAACCCTTTTGCGCGGAACGCGCATTTTGGGGCGGAGCCCCCTTTTGCCGCTTGCGGCATTTTGCGCCGAAGGCGCATTTGGGGACGAAGTCCCCTTTTGGCCGCTTGCGGCATTTTGCGCGGAACGCGCATTTGGGGACGAAGTCCCCCTTTTGCGCCTCCGGCGCAAAAAAAACCGCCACCGGGGAGCCGGTGGCGGTTGAAAGATTTGGATTCGAAGAAGGACTACTTCTTGAATTCTTCTTCGACCTCGGTGACGGTCTGTTGGACTCGTCCGACGATCGCGTAGGGATCACCCTCGGAGTTTGGACGGCGGTCTTCGAGGTAACCCTTGTAGTCGTTCTTAGCGAAGCTGTGAGGGACGCGGATCGAAGCACCACGGTCGGCGATACCCCAGCTGAACTTGTCGATCGACTGAGTTTCGTGAAGACCGGTGAGACGGAGGTGGTTGTCGGGACCGTAAGCAGCGATGTGCTCGTCCTTGTATTTCTCGAAAGCATCCATGAGCTTCAAGAAGTACTCCTTGCCACCGGTATTACGCATGTAGTCGGTGGAGAAATTACAGTGCATGCCGGAACCATTCCAGTCACCGGTGATTGGCTTACAGTGCCATTCAACATCGACACCGTACCCTTCACAGAGGCGGAGGAGGATGTAACGGGCCACGTGAATCTGGTCACAGGCCTTGTAAGCACCCTTCCCGAAAATCTGGAATTCCCACTGGCCCTTGGCGACCTCGGCGTTGATTCCCTCGTGATTGATACCGGCCTCGATGCAGAGGTCCATGTGCTCTTCGACGATGTCGCGAGCGATATCACCGACGAAGCGGTAACCCACGGAAGTGTAATATTTGCCCTGACCTTCAGGGTATCCACCTTCAGGCCAGCCGAGGGGACGTCCGTCTTTGTAAAGGAAGTACTCCTGCTCGAGTCCCACCCAAAGACCTGGATCATCGTAAATGGTCGCACGTGCGTTCGATGGGTGTGGAGTGCCATCCGGAAGCATTACCTCAGACATGACGAGGAAGCCGTTCTTACGGGCGCCGTCCGGATAAATCGCGACTGGCTTCAACACACAGTCGGAGCTGCTGCCTTCGGCCTGCTTGGTGGAGCTACCGTCGAAGCCCCAATCTTCGCAATCTTCGAGGGAAAAGGAGCTCATGTCCCCATCCACAATTTTAGTCTTGCTCCGGAGGTACGCCGAGGGGGTGTAACCGTCGAGCCAGATGTATTCCAACTTTATCTTTGCCATAGTCTTATTTCGTTCTGTGCAGATACTTGAGTGATGGAGAAAAACCTCCGTCAGCGCGAGGAGAAATCTCCGTAGACCCAAAGTTTAAGCATTCGTCGTGCCAATTTTTCGGGGAAATTTGCGGCGGAGGCGCGGAGTCAGAGGGCGGAGGGGCGGAGGTCAGAGATCAGATGTCAGAGATCAGAGGGCGGAGGGGCAGATTTGGCGGAAGGCAGAGGGGCAGAGGGCGGAGGCCGGAGGTCAGAGGGCAGAGGGCGGAGGGGCAGAGGGCGGAGGGGCAGATTTCAACGTTAAATGTTTAGTGTTTAACGTTTAATGTTTAACGTTCGCCATCTCCCCTCCCCCATATTCCAAATCCGCGGCCGTAGGACGCTCTCCTCTTTCCTTCCCGAAGGGATGGCATCCAATAGCCGGTGGTTGAGC
>DGMY01000087.1 GCA_002388665.1 Opitutia bacterium UBA4506
TTTTTTTCGAACGCGGAGCTCTGGCGATGGCGCGATAGCGACATTGCCAGCAGCGATTGGTTCTAATTTTTATTTTTTGAGTAGATTGGATTGGTGACTTTCGAGTATTCTGCACTGATTTTTTCTGAGAACTTTCTCACGGTAGATTCAGAATACAATCCAGAGAGATAAAGTGTGCCACCGCAAGCAGCATCATGGAATGATATGAGTGGGACTCTGGGGGTTCCTGGGCGATAAGCTAGAAAGTGATCGTAAAAACATTGGATGTCTTTCTGGCGCAAAATATTCTCTGGAATGGCTAGTAGATCTGAAAAAACATTCTCCCCGAGAGAGTATTCGAAGGCACATCCATTTGGATGTTCGTATCTATTTAGTTCGAAGGAACTATAAAATTCTTTCATTTCGAGATGCTTCTTGGCTCCCAAATGAAGTAGATTTTGAGTTAATTCTATGGTTGGTTCGTAGGCTCCGAAAACTGCAATGTCACCAGATGACAGAATGCCAGAGCAGGCTCGAAGGAATTCTTTTGTAGGCGACTCAGCATCTAGCTTCCAGACTTCGAATGTATGCAACAGAATTTCCATTTATTTCTCAGAACGTCAAGTGCACTCGCGGCGCGTTAGCGACGTTGAGTGACACGTCTTGTTCTGTATTGGGTTATCTTCGTCGAGTTTGCCACGAATCATAAAAAGGTCATAGGCTGCTTTCGACTCTTGTATAAGAAGTTTCCAATGGTGATTTCCCGCTAGTTCCTCAAGCGGCGGCAGGGGATCAGGTGTAGCCTCAGCGACTTCGTTCCAAACACCGTTGAAACGCTCAAGCATTGCTGCTTCTTCTTCCGTGAAGACCGGGAGGCGATAATGTCCAACTGGCGACTCATACACCTGACAATCCTCCCACTGGTTGATTGCTTCGTTACTCACCGATACGTATGAAACCCGCTGCTGATATTCAGATTGAGCGGTGGAACTCGAGACCCACTCCCAATACTCTATCATGCGGTTTCGAACTCGCTGCTCGACTACCTGTGCTGATACGTCTTCGGACATCTTTTTTTTACAGATTAAGGTAGAACCGCCCGTTGCCGGACGGTCCCCTTGCAGATCCCTGCGTGCGGTATTCCCGCACAGGGCTCCTCAGTTGAGTCGCGCAGTGGTTGAAGCGTTGTGCTCAGATCAGGCATGGGGTTGATGGCCGCATGGTTTCTACGACTTTTGGATTTGGGATGTCGAGCGTTTCCCACATGGCTGTGAACCCTTTCCAGCTGTAGCTTTTCTTCTGGCTGCGGCTGTTAAGCACACGATAGATCGTATGCCTTGCCGCGTTGAAGAACTCGCTCAGCCTTTGTGAGTTGCCAATCACTCCGTAGTAATTGAAGTGACCCGCCAGTTTGCTACGTAGTGTCGGGGCCAGCTGCTTGAGCGGCGTGCTTTTCGCGCCGTTGATCCAGATCTTCAGCGAACTGATTGCCTGCTGGAACTTCTTCGTGTTGGTGCGCCGCTTAACCGTCTGCTTACCGCTTCGGGCGCGTGCCCAGTAGAAGTCGAAGCCCAGATAGACAAAGCGTTTGCTGCCCCGCAGGTCGCAGCGGCTGAAGCGGACGATCCCGCTCTTTTCCGGTGCGATTTCCAGGCAGAACTGATTCAGTCTGTCCGGCAGTTCCGCGAAGAAGCGCTTGGCTTCATAACCGAACTCGAAACCGACAACGAAGTCGTCGGCATAGCGTTGATACACCACTTGCCCACGGCACCTCTTCTTCACTACTTTTTCGACCCAGAGGTCCAGTGCGTAGTGCAGATAGATGTTCGCTAGCACGGGCGAGACGATCCCGCCCTGTGGTGTGCCTGTGGTTGGATTGAGCACCGAACCGTCTTCCTCCAGTATGCCTGCCCGCAGCCATTTGCGAATCAGGCGTATGAAGTGACTGTCGGCGATCCGCTCTTCCAACATCCGGATCAGTCAATCGTGATCCATGTGATCGAAGAAGCCTTTGATGTCGGCCTCCACTATCCAGTGCACCCTGCCAAAGAACAGTTCGTCACGTAGCTTTTGGGAAGCTTCGCGTGCTCCACGGTTCGGGCGATACCCCATACTGTTGTCCGAGAAGTCAGGCTCGTAGATCGCTTCAAGCAATCGACCTGCTGACATCTGGACGATCTTGTCTTCCAGCGTAGGCATCCCCAGAGCCCGCAGCTTGCCGCTGGCCTTCGGGATGTATTTACGCCGGATTTTCTTCGCCCGATAACGATGTGTTTTCAGGCGTTCGAGTAGATCGGATAGATTGGCGTCCAAGTCTTTTGCATACTCGTGCCAGTCCACCCCGTCCACGCCTGCTGCCGCACGGGGCTTAAGTAGCATGAAGCTATCATACAGCATACGCAGATCGATCTCCCGATACAGCGAGCGGAAGCGATACTTCCGCTGGCGTTTCGCTTTTTCCGTCAACTCGAGCAGGGTGCTTGACACGCTTTTGCGGGGGACTTGCTTTCCCTCCATCACGTGAGTGCACTGCTCATTTGACTCGACTGCCCGTTCCTTCGCCATGTGATCGGTCCTACCGTCTCGGACTACTATGAACGGGTCTGACTCCTCCCCGCGCAATACCGGCCTTCAGTCAGTTGGTTCGGCAATCCCTGGCGGGTTCGGGGGAGGTCTCCCAAGTTGATGCACGATCTTTGCACACGCGCCACAGCTACAGACCCCGGTGGAACCATCCGGTGCTCACCTTTAACGCACAGGACGATGCTGGCTTCACGACACGTTACACGCTCGCCTTCCACTTCTACTACCTTCTTACGGGGCTTATTTTGCTTTGGGGAACATGCGAGGTTCCTTGCGGCTCGTGGTGCTTCTCTGTCTACGCTTCGACAAAGCTGTTTCGCCATCCGTCCACGCCTGATGACGCTTCCAGTCTCGATCTGTAAGGGCGATCCACCCGATTTCAATGGCTTAGCTAACTTCATCGCAAGACTCGATACTTACTGCTTGGTTGTTACTTTATAAGATCGGGACTTTCACCCGATAAGATACGTGCACCCTTTGCTTGGCGCACAACGTCGAGATGAGGCACCGATACAGCGGTAAGCGGTGCTGAGATTAAAAATACAGTGGTCAAAATTTCTGTAAAGGTCAATCACGCGGCGGCTGTATCGGTTGTCCCTCAATCGACTGGTTCGGATCATCTTACACGCTGATCATAGCCCAGAATAGATAGGAATTTGGGATACCCAATGCAATCGCCGATAAAAATGTGACAATCGGACCAATAAATTTCCTTTTGCGTAGATAGAAGATCGAAAGCGCCCATGTCGTAAAACCGATACACAAACATAGTAGGTGGGGAATCGGCATATAGCCGAACATCAATAGGAGGTTCAATGGGGTGAATAAAGTCGCACCCAATCCAGCTTCTATTCCTTTCGAGAACTCGCCGGTAATTCGAATACTTTCGATTACCGAACCTGCTGTGAGGCCAAAGATGCTCAGTGAGGTAATGACAAGGATTCGTTTTGTTTTTAAATTCACTTTCCGAACTCGTAAAGCACTATCGCGAGTGAAGCGCGGAGCGCGAAAGGAGTTGATAGGTGCGACTGGATATGGGGTATTTCATCCTGTGAGCTGACGCATGACTTCTGCAACTGGTTTCCAAAACCAATAATTGGCAAACTCTGCGAATGCAAAATTAGCAACACCGACAACTGAAGCTAGCCCCAATAGGCCAGGCTGCGAATTCTTTTTAACAACGAAAAAGACGACCAACGCCGAAACCGCTACCGAGAGCGCATAGATATGGACGTGATAGTCAGCTAGAAGGATAGTCAGGTCGGGGATCTTCGCTCCGGCCAACATGTTGCCGAAGAATTCTTTATATTCTGTTCCATTTCGCAGGGCTGTCCAAAGTCGGAAACTCGATGCGGCAACAAACGCCGTAATGAATATGCGAAGGCTGCGCGACAGCCAAAGCACTTCTTCCTGCAGACTTGCTATGGCTGTATTTTCTTCTTTTTCCATATCGTGGAGACCAGACAACCAGCCCGCAAGGCTCAGTCGTCCGGGTGATTTTTAGGATTTTCGGGCGAGTTCACTGGGTTGTCTGCGTCGTTTGGTTCGAGCTCTTTTTTGGAAAATTCTTACGATATGTATTCTTGTAATAGAAAAATCAATACTTCGAATGGACCGTCTTCACAAGGTCATCCAAAAACGTGAGATTCGAGAATCGCAGTGCTCCAAGTTTGTCGATCACGTAAAGCGCATAGATTATCAGAAAAATGTATCCGAAGACATCTATCGGCTCTGCGGAAAATCTGGTTGGTATGGTATTCCCATTTTCGTTGGTAGCGGTCAAATGATCCAAGACGGGTTTTAACGCCAAACCCAGAAAGATTCCTGTTCTGAGAGAGTTCCTGATTGTGGATCTGACTAAGAAACCGAAGAATCCTGAGCTTGGAAAGATTAGACGTGCATCAAAAAAATAGCCGATCGGATTATAAAAACCGCTCAAGATAATCGCGGCGAAAACGAGCAAGAACAGATCAAGATTGTCTGAAACCGGATTCGCTTTGCCACCCTCCAAAAGAAAATATCCGACTAGGGAAAAATAGACCCATTCGGCGAGAAATCGCCGCAGAAGGGAAACGGGCGTATGGGGTGTAGAACTACGCATTGCTAAGGCTCATGTAAATTTCTTTCCCTGAACGTAGAGATGTCTCAAGACTGAAGCGCGGAGCGCGAAAGGAATTGAGACCATCGACTGGTTCGCAATTGGTTGATTTGTTCTAGTGCTTTGGAAGCTCGATCTGTGATGTCAGGTTCGCCTAATTTATCCCTTAAATAACCTAAATTTTTATAATAAGCATCAATGTTTGCGGGCTCCTTGATTACATCGTGGAGCAGAGATTGAGACAAAGATTTTATTTTCTTCAGTCGCACTCGATCAATCTTATTGCTCTGAAGCGTATCGCATAATTGCTCTGATACTAACAATTTACTAAAGCTATCCATCGAGCCTTTCCTTCTTTTAATTGAGTCTATGATTGAGTCGATACAATCTTCCTCTGTATCGAAATCAATGGTATCTAGGTATCGATAGCAGGAATGAACTTCTTCAGTCGGATTGTCCTCGAACTTTGCGAGGGCAATGGATCTAAATTCGATCTTCCATTCTTTTTCTTGAGCATTGGAAATCTCATGAGACTTATATTCATCATATAGCCCGTCTCTGTGCATGTGGAAGAAACTGCATCCGTAGCTCATGAATAGCTCCTTCGGGGATCGTTTTTCTTCATTCATATTTTCTGCGAACAGTGTTTATTAGTATATTTTCAAGCCTATCAGGCAAATAGCTCCGAAAGCAATTTATTTCGACCAGATTCCACAAGTCACTGAAAGGTAGCCGGATAGCAAGTTTGTAAAATCCTCGATTCTTACGCCTTTTCTCTGGGTGGGTCAAAATGACTCCGAACACGGGCGCGCGGGCGGCTCTAGTGTCGACCGATTTCAGAGTGGGATGGGTGATTCGGAGCTTGTCAAATGGTATAATTTTGTTCACTACTGGTAAGGTATGGGAATCTCAGTTTCATTTCCAAATTGGTCGGAGGCGTTGGAGCGGTCCAAATTAGCTGAACCGGAGCGCAGGCGGCATCGGATTATCATTCAATGGTATCTAGGCTTCTTGAAGCGTGAACATAGAGTGGCGTCGGTAGAATCGGCACGATTTTTTGTAGAGAATCTGGTGGAACAGCGTCGCCCCAAGGACTGGCAGATCCATCAATGGAGGGAAGGCCTGAACTGGTTTTTTCGCGAGGCGCCCTCGAGGCGACGGTTTCCGGGTCGGCCGGAGAGAAGGCCGTCAGAGCCCGCCGGGGTGGCCGAGACGGCTGGCCAACCCCTGGCAAAGGGTGCTGAAAGGGCTGTGAAGGACGGGAGGCGCAGCTACGCGCACACGGTCACGCAGATGCAGCAATCAGTCCCGCTGGACCCTTGGTACGAGGAGACGGTGCGATTGATGCGAGTGCGCCAGATGGCCTATCGGACTGAGGAGTCGTACTTGGGATGGATTCGCCGGATGGAACGGTTCTGTGGGGCGAAGGATGGCCTCGAGAGTTTTACAGAAGAGGATTTAAAGCGTTTCTTGAGTTTTATTGCCGTAGAGGAATATGTATCTGCCGCGACTCAGCGTCAGGCGTTGAATGCGGGCGTGTTTTTCTTACGCGAAGTGCGGAAGTGTGAATTGGGTGATTTTAGCGACTACGTGAAAGCAAACTCTCGCAAGTACTACCCTGTCGTCTACTCAAAGAATGAAGTCATTCGTTTACTGTCTCGGATGCAGGAAAAGTGGCGATTGATGGCCGAGTTGCAGTACGGCTGCGGGTTGCGCATATCGGAAGTATGCCGCCTGAGGGTGAAGGACACCGATCTCGAACGAGGGAAGCTCTACATTCGCGCAGCGAAGGGCGACAAGGACCGCTGCGTCCCCCTACCCCGCTCACTACAGGGGAAGCTCGAGAAACATCTCGAGGCCGTTCGCAAAGTGCACGATAGCGATCGCGCGGCGAAACTACCAGGCGTCTTTATGCCGGGTGCGTTGACGCGCAAGATGCCCCGCGCGGCGCAAAGCTGGGAATGGTTCTGGCTCTTTCCTATGCAGCAACTATCACAGGACCCGAGAGGAGCCCCCAACTCCCCCAAACGTCGGCACCACATCCTGCCGCGAGCCTACCAAAAACACCTTTCGCTCGCTGCTGCCCAAGCGGGCATCGCCAAGCGGTCCAATTCCCATGTATTGCGCCATAGCTACGCCACCCATTTACTCGAGAATGGAACCAACATTCGAACCCTGCAGGAACTCCTCGGCCACACCTGTGTCGAAACTACGATGATCTACCTGCATGTGATGGAGGACCAGAAGGACCAACTGCTCAGCCCCTTGGACGGGTTGCAAGTCACCTGAAGAGGTGCTGGCGAGACAGTGGGAGCGAAGGGGGGGCCTGTCGGTTTCCCAATAGATCGAGGCGGCCTCTCGTATACGAAGACATGAGATTTGAGGAGGGGCTTCCAGGCGGACCTCATCGCCGAAAGAAGAATAGTCCAGGAGCTGAAGATCCAGGGAGTGAATGAGCAAGGAACACATAAATAGCTCTTGATCTGCCAAAACTGGACGGAACTCAAACCTGGGTACAAACTGAACTTCTGAGCATTTTTGAAGACACCTAGAATCGAGCGAATGATCAACGGGCTCGAAGCCGAAAATATTGTTTTTTTCTTTTTTTTGGGGGGGAATGCGTGAGTCCACGAGAAACGGCTACACAGGCGGTGGTCTCGACTCGGAATCGCTCCGCCCCCCAATTAGGGAAATACTCCATTGGCCTGACATTGAACAAATCCCACCCCCGCTCTGCTCAAGACCCGAAGGCGCTATGGAGCCCTGTTTTGGGAATGGAAAGGGCTCGCCTCGAACGAACGAAGCACCCTCTCCCGGCCCTGCGTCCGAGGTTAAAGACCGATGGAATTTCCGACTTGGAAAATTGACGTAACGACAGCGAGTGCAACCATCGTGACGAACAGAAAGGCACCTCCGATGGCTCCACCCGAGACAAAGATTGTCAACGATTTCAGGCGATTGCTCAACGAATCCCGATACTCGCCTCGGAGAGTTTCGAAACCGGCAGAAAGTTCCCCGGTTTCCTCCCCCACCTTGAGCAGATCCGAGGCGGTGGGACTGAGCAAACCATGTTGCTGGAGGGTCGTTGCGACTGATGCCCCCTCATTGATCTGATTGCGGACCTCCTCGAATCGGCGGCGCAGCTCTAGATTCCGGATCGCCTGCCGGGTGAGGGTAAATGCCTGGGAAGCATGAATACCACTGCCGAGTAGCAGTGAGAGAATGCTACACAAGCGGTAGACCTCTGAGTCCCGAACGATGGCTCCAATGATGGGAACTTTTAGAGTGATTATATCGAACTTGAAACGTCCGCCGGGGGTGCGTCTCATCACGACGGAAACGAGAAATCCGATCAAGGCCAAGCAGGCCAGGACCGGGGCAGCAAGGAGCAAAAGATTGGATGCGCCGATGAGGAATGCCGCAAATGGTGACAGGCCGGAACCAAGCCCCTTAACCGTAGACTCCACCCGTGGCATGAGAAAAAACAGGAGGAAGGCGGCAACGACCAGAGCCATGCCGAAGAGGAAAGTCGGATACAACAGGCTACCGATCAATTTGCGGCGGACATCGCGGGCTTCATCGCGCTGAGCGAGTAGTTCTTCAAGAATCGGAGGCAGGTTGCCCGTCTGCTCTCCGATCTCGATGACGGTATTCATGGTTTCCCGTCGTTTCCCGGGAACAGCCTCCTTCAACGCCTGTCCCAAAGTAGCGCCATCGCTCAACCGGGCCCAAACCGCGGCTGCTAAAGATTTGAGCCGAGGCGAAGTCGCCCGATCGCGAAGATTGCGAACCGCGTCGCCGATAGCCATTCCCCCGCGTACCAAACCGAGAAGCATCTTCAGGAACACATCAATCTCGGCATCCCCAGCCGGAGAACTGGATTGGCGCCCGACCTTATGGTGAGCGGCAGACTTCTTTTTGGAGGCGACCTCCTGAATCCCGGTGGGCCGTACCCCCATCGCCCGCAGTCGCCGAGTCGCCTGGACCCGATCGGCAGCTTCGAGCTCACCCTTAGTATTCTGTCCTGAGGAGTCCCTCGCGGTGTACGTAAACTTCGGCATTGCGACGAGCGGGTTCAGACCTCCGAGTCATCCTCAAAAGTTCTTACGTGGCGCAGTGCCTCATCGGGAGAGGAGACCCCGGAACACATCAAATCCCATGCACTCTCCTGGAGGGTTTTCATCCCATCGGAAATCGCGGCCTCCCTGATGCGCTTGGAAGAGGCGCGCTCCAATACCAAATCGTGAGCCGCTCGCTGGACTTGCAGCATCTCAAAAACACCAACACGACCCCTGTACCCAAGGCCACGGCACCATTCACAACCGACGGGATAGGATAGCTGAATGTTTGACGGATCAAAGCCTTCTACGGATAGATCCAGCATCCGGCGCATCGCGAGGACTCGTTCCGGGGGGATCAATCGTTTCTCGGCACAGTGGGAACACAACCGCCGCACGAGACGTTGCGCGATGACGAGCTCGACACTGGAGGCGATCAAAAAGGGTTCGATCTCCATATCGATCAACCGGGTAAGGGCCCCGGGTGCATCGTTGGTGTGGAGAGTTGAGAGCACCATATGACCAGTCAATGATGCCCGAATTGCGATCTCGGCGGTATCGCGGTCCCGGATTTCACCGACCATGATAATATCGGGGTCCTGCCGGAGGATATGCCGAAGAGAACGGGCAAAAGTCAGCCCTAGATCTTCACGAATCTGAGTTTGGTTCACTCCCGGTACCTCATACTCGACAGGATCCTCGACGGTCATGATCCGTTTACTCGGCGTATGGACCATCCGGATAAAGGCGTTCAGTGAAGTCGATTTCCCCGAACCGGTGGGACCGGTAACCAGAATGATGCCGTTGGGCCGCTTGAGCACCTCCCCTACGATATTTTTCTCGAAGGGTCCCAACCCTAAATCGTCGACCGACATGGCCTGACTCTTTTGATTGAGAAGTCGCAAGCTGACACTCTCCCCGTAGAGCGTGGGAAAAGTAGAAATACGAATATCGATATCGTCCTTCCCGTAGGAAAAACCGATCCGCCCGTCTTGAGGACGTCTCCGTTCGGAGATATTCAAGTGAGCCATGATCTTGATCCGCGAGATGATGGCCGCCTGAAAGCTCTGCAGGTTCTCGGGAACGGCCACCTTGGTCAGCTCACCATCGATCCGGTACCGAATCGCGAGTCTTTCCCGTTGCGGCTCAAAATGAATGTCAGTCGCCCGGCTCTCAAGGGCTTGGCGAATGACCTCGTTAACGAAACGAATGACCGCGGCGTCCTCGTCCTCAACATCCTCCTCGGCCTCCTCCTCGGCGAGGGACACCTGCCCCTCAAGGCTAGCCGAACCGACGCCATAGCGCTCGGTGATGCGTTCACTCACCTTATCCAAAGTTCCAATTCTGACAACGGGCCAAAAACCGGTCAGTGTGCGAATCCACCGAAGCTCCAACGGACGCAAGGGCCAAACCGCAACGATATCCAGGCTCCCCTGTGATTTATCGGAGGCGCCAGTCTCCTCGACTGGCAAAAATTGTAGCGAATGCAAAAGTTTGCTGGGAATCTTGGCGAGGATCTCCTCGGCCACGCTGAAATCCTCGCAAAAGCCGAGGTCGGCCACCGACGCAACCCGGCGTGAGGTATCATTTTCGGACAATCCCAGGCGATTGGAGAGATAGCGAATTTTTCCCTGCCGATCGCAGCCGAACCATTCCTCGTCGGGCTCGATGGAGAGCGCGCGCAAGAGGCGCTCCTCGGAGAACGCTCCTACCTTGATCGGGGATCCAGAAATTGAACTCATTTGCTGTTCACAATGACTCGGCGCCGGACGGGGATCTTCACTTTATCTGGCTTGGTTTGCTGAATTGCGGGCGATCCGGTCGGAGGAGGCGGTGGACCACTGGGCTTCTCATTCATCGTGATCACTGGAATCTCTCCTGAAACCGAAGGCGCTTTGAGGGGGATGGTCTCTCTCCTGCCCTGGTGCTCTACCACGGCCTCCCGTTCGGCGAGATTGAAGCGAATGAAGCGGATCTCATCCAAGGACTCACCTGGCGCCAACCACTTGCCCCGTGGCTGCCCCTTCCGGCGAATGGAAACAGTGATCTCCCCCTCATTTGCGACGACACCGACCAACTCAAAGCGAGTTTGAGCGGCGGATACTGGTTCCGGGGCTCTGGTCTCACGAACAGGAGCCCGCGGCGAACGGTAGCCCGGTGGCAAAAACGGGGAGCGCTCGACCAAACTCTCTATCGGTCCAGCTTGACCGTAGAGACCCGTTACCCCGAGCAGGCAAACGCCCAGTAGGAGAAGAATCCTCACTCTGCGCCCCCTTCTACTGGAGGTGTGGTGCCGGGCTTTGGATCGCGTCCAGTCTCGTCCTCAATCTGCTGATCAATGGGTTCCACTGCGTCGATATCCGGATTGATCCGTGGAATATCCATGGAATCAAATTCGCCCGTCTCCAAGTAGTTGTTGACCGATTCCTTTTCATCCAAGTTATTGAGCAAGCGGCGAGCGTCCTTGCTCGCATCGCTGGGAGCCAGCATGACGTTTGGTTTAATAAAGATGAGGAGTTCCCGGGTGCGGACCTCGGCTGTGCGGCGGGTGAAGAGCCAGTCACCGAGAACGGGAAGGTTCCCCAGGAAGGCCAATTTATTCTTGGAAAGAGTCCGCTGGCGCTCTTGCAGTCCCCCGAGGACAATGATCTCCTGGTCGCGCACGCTCACAAATGACTCGGCCTCGCGCGTACCGATGATCGGTTGTCCATTGAGATCGGGGTTATCCGAGTCGGAAATGATGGAAACGATATTCTCCACCGTCTGAAGGATCTCCATCTGAATGACTCCCGTCTCTGCAATGAGTGGCTTGACGGTCAACTCGATACCGATGTCCTTGAACTCCACATTGCTCCGAGTGGCGGATGAATCGTTACTGATCACCGATCCGGTCACAATTGGGCGAGTTTCGGCCACGATAATGTGCGCCTCGCGATTGTGAGTAGTCATGACAGTAGGCGCCGAGAGTACGGTGACATCGCCATTGCCTCTCGCGACATTGAAAACAGTCTGCAAGGAAAAGTCTGGAAGGGTCAGGGCGCTGATCGCGAGACCGCCGATATTGAGCGGAATTTGGCTCCCGTCGCTGTCGGTGGCGAGGCTCAACGTATTCTCGCCATTGGTGTTGTACTGAATACCAAAGACATCGATGCCGCGCACCTGGTTTTCATCCAGGGTCACCTCTACAATGACGACCTCGATCCGCACCTGGGCCAAGAGAATATCGATCTGGTCAATCAATTTACCGATCTGCTCGATATCGTTCTCGGTGCCATAGACGATGACCGCGTTACTGCGCTCGTCGAAAACCAAACTAGCAAATTGGCTAAACTGCATCCGGCCGGCATTTTTTGCGACTGCCGCGGTTGCCAGGGCAGCGGCTGCAGGGGTGTTCTGAACGGTTTGGACGGTAGTCTCGACCTCGGCGTTGGGGGAGCTTCCAAGTCTGCCATTGTCGCGGGAAGCATTCCTGTCGACACTGACCTCCTCGTCCTCCTTCTCGCGCTGATTGGTGACCAGCTCTTCAATGACCTTCGCCACCTCCTCAGCAACAGCGTGGCGGATGTAGAACACCTTACTCGAAGTGAGCGGTTTCACGTCCACATCAAATTCACGGACGAACTGCTCGATCATCTCCATACTGGAAGGATGCGCGACGACGACCAACTGGTTTGATCGCTCCACCGAAGTAATCACCGTACTTCCTGAAAAGTAGCGGGATAACGGCCCGGTCGACAGGGCCTCCAGGCTTTGCTGCAAATCACCTACGGGTAGATTCCTGATCTGAAAAAACCGAACCTCCTCATTGGAAGCCTGCTTGCGATCGATCTGTTCGAGGATCGTCTCAATCCTTTGCAGGTTGGTCAACGCATCGACCACCAGCAACCAATTGGACTTCTGGAGTGAAACCACTCCACCGCCACCCAGTATGGGCTGGACGGCAGCCAAGGCCTCATCGGCGGTCAAGAAATCCAGTTTAAAAATCTTGGCGTATACGGCCTCGGTTTGGCGCATCTCCAGCGTGGAGCCGACAATCAGGTTCGGCGACTCCGCCATAATGGAAGCGCTCGGGATGGCCTTCACGAATTTATCGGAAAGCTCCACCAGCGAGATCCCGTTGAGGCTCAACAAACTCTCAATCGCGACAATCTTCTCCTCATCGGTCAGTGGCTGATTCGGCAAGAAGGTGATCTGAATAGCGGGGATGGACTGCGGGCGCAGAACGGATTTTCCGGTGAGCGTCTCAAGCTGTTGAAAAACGGTGTCGATATCGGCATCGACGAAAAGAAACGGATCATTTTGCTGACTGTGTAGCGACAATGGGCCGATCAACTGCAAACTGGCCACTAGCGGGAGGAAAAAGGAGAAGAGTCGTTTCATGGAACAAGAGCAAGACCGGTGGGACCGGGGTTAAATTCAAAGCCCGCCAGACGCAGGGAGACGTCGAGTCGCTCCGGCGATCTTTCATTGACGGAAAGCAGCATTTCTTCGATCGAAACCGGAATACCCTCGTTTTCCAAGCGTCGAATGAGATCAATCAAGGGGACGATTGCGACATCATCGAATTCCATCTCAAGGCGGTGGACCGACACCATGTCACCTTTGATCGTTTCGACCGGATCCATATCGGGGCGTAAGCCGACTGCCCGGGAGAATTGGTCAACGGCTTCAACGAACGACGAAGCCGTCAGTGATTGTTCGGATTCGACCTCTGCCAAGCGGGAGGCGATGGACATCTCAACCGATTCTTCCCGGGACAGGATAACGGATTGAAACTCTAGCTCGCCGGAGAGAGTCCGGTTCTCTTCGAGAGTCTCGCGGTAACCGGAGAGGACAGACGAAGCCCAAAAGATCCCGAGACCGAGCAAAAGAACCACCGCGATCAAGCGCTCGCGCAGACTGAGCCGGAAGAAGCGTTCCCTCACGCTCATCCTCGCCCCCCCTTTTGGTTTGGCACCTGAACGGACAACTCAAACTCGACCCGACCATTGCGAGTGCGCGGTGAAGGGGCATCCGTAACGGTAAACCGGAAATCTTCCTTCAACCGGCTGATGAAATCGTTGAGCACACGAACATTGGTCACCCTGCCCTCAATTCGAAACATATCCGGCTCTTCAAATTCGACATCGAGGAATTGAATGCCATCGGGCCGAACCAAGTTCAAATCCCCCAACCTCTCAAACACCGACACCCGCGATTCACCCAAATCATTCAATCGAGCTGCCAAGTTGGCCCTCTCCTCGACCGCTTGAACCAGCGGAGCCTGACGCTCCCGCGTCTCTTCTTTCTTTCCGACCCAATGCTGCAGTCCCCAGAGACCTCCTTGAGCCAAGATGAGGATCAATAAAAATATCGCGGCGAACTGCGCACCCTTCCAGATCCGTTCCGCTGATTTCTTTTCCTTACGGAACTGAAGAATCTGAGCGGTCGGGCGTAAATCGGCACGCCACAATGATTCTCCGACACGGGTCCATCGCTTCTCGATGCCATAGACATTTACCCGGGCACTGAATTTCCCGGAAGAATCGGCGGTGACCTCCTCGACTTTCGCCTTTTGGAACGAATCTACGCCTGAAAATGGACGCTCGAGAAACAGAAATGCCGCCTCAATCTCTGCGAGGAGTTCGGACTCGCTCTCGGTCGCCGGCAACCCGACGATATCATTTGGTAAGCTACCACCCTCATCAAAAAACACCAGGCAGTCACCCTCATTACCCTCGAGAAGCTCGACGCTACCGGGTTCGCGATCCCATCCGAGTAGAGGGAAAAATTCTGGAAAGAGAAACTCGTCCCTACCGGCCTCAGGCAGCATCGCTGCGGAGCATCCCCAAATCACCACGCGACCGGAATCGTCGGAATAGACCCCCGTCGCCACCTGTTCGACAGCGAAAGGAAGCTCTTCTTCAAAGGAGAGAAGGGCCGACTCCTCGGCCTCCTCGGGCGAGATCCCGTCCACTGGATCGAAGGACTGAAAGACAATATGCCGAGCGCTGACGAGCAGTACGCCGCGCGGGTCATCTTGATTACCTTTCTCCTTCATGGCGGGAAAGTTAGCCTTCTTCTTGTCCATCATCAAGTACCAAGGATAGTCCATTGCGCACATCGATCAATTCCCAGCTCCCCCAGGGAGAGCTCGCCTCTTCCTCACCACCGCTGGAATTGGCGTCATTTCCCTCGTCGCCATCGCCCTCTCCGGAATCGCGAGCGATCCAGACCTCCTTCCAGACAAACCGCTCCCCGACCCGCATACTGGCGCGCACGCGGAGTACCTGACTATCGGCACCAAAGAGCCCCCCCAGCTCGCCGTCCTCGCCACCCGGCACCTCTGAAATCACACGATCGTCGTCTGAGCCCATCTCGTTATCCAGCCCATCGCGGTCGTCGATCCAAGTCGGATACGGGATAAGACCGGCTTCATGGAGCCAATCTGCAGTATCCTCATCGACTGCATTCAGATTACCCGGGGAATCGTGGTCCATGCTGAAGCTATTCGAAAATCGTTGTGCCCACGGCAGCAGCTCTCCCTGGGGGCCGAACGCCTCGGCCCGCCACTCCGGAATCGCCCATACCTCACCCCATGATTTCGGCGCCCGATTGGGAACCCACGGATCGCGGCCCGCACCGAGGCTGGAGTTCTCCCGGCCCTGGTATCGCTCCTCGCTATCTTCATCCATCCAATCAAACAAAATATCGGTCAGCTCGGAAGCCTTTCCCTTGGAAAAGCCGGATTCCTCGAGGAGGTCCAGGAGCTGGGTCTCTTGCAACAGAGAAAGGCCGGGACGGGATGACTCGTCAAAGACCTCCACCTCTACCTCCGCCAGGCTCGCGGGCCAGCCACTCAAAACCTCGGATGGCCTACCCCACCCCTCCGAGGGATCATGTAGACCGTCACCGACCTCTTCAAACGCACTGAGTACGGCGATGCTCGCCTCAATCGCACCGGAAAGGCGCGAACCCACCCCATTCTGAGAAGTAGCGCCGCGGGTTTCGGCTAAGAGAGAGCGCTCCAACGCGTAGCTCGACAGCAGCGCGATCACCATCCCCATGGAGGCGATGACCCCGAGAACGACAAGAAGCACGCCACCGGACTGTCGATACCGGGCTACCATATCGCCTGGCCTCCCTCGCCGCCGCCGATTCGAATCCAGCGTCGATCGTCCTCGGAAAAACGAATGATCAAATAACCGGGCAAATCCGGATCCTGGCCTCCCCGGGTATCCAAGCTATCCGTATCATCCCAATTCTCGCGACTGGCATCCCACGTCCAATACTCGAGCTCGACCCCCTCGCCAAAGAGCGCGAGACCATCGTCAATCTGGGGGCGATCCTCGTCCTCCTCAACAAACGGCAAAAGTCGGATCGCTTCCCGGTCGGGGACCAGGGCGTAGCGTTCCGTTCGCCACTCTTCCGACAAACTTCGGGTCAGTGGACTGTTCTCGATTGAAAAGGTTAGATACATCTCGCCGCGCTCGCCGGGCAGGTTCTCGATGCGCACCTCGTCCTCGCCGCCCTCTTCAAGATAATTCTTGAGAAAGGCAAAGAGCCGGAACTTCTCATCGGCTTCCAAATCGCCCTCTTTGGCCCTCTCCCAAGCCGTGAGCATCCCGAGGAGCAACTGCAACGCAGCGGCAAAGATGGCCGCTGCGAGCGAGAGCGCGATCATCACTTCGATGAGCGTAAACCCTGTCGGCCGACGCCTCATCGATTGACCTCCTCCAGCCGGTCCTGAATCTCCCGCCGTGCGTCATCCATCAGCGGTCCGCGATCCACCGCATTCGACCACTCGGCACGATAGAGGAATAAAACTTCATTCGTCTCCTGATCATCCACCTCGATCTGTAGCTCCACGGCAAAGAGATCCGGGATCTCAGTCTCCTCGACCTCGGCCTCCCAGCGAACGCGGCTCCCATCGGGCAGATCAATCGTCCCACCGTCCTCGACCTCCTCACGGCCCTCCAACTCAAGTACATCACCCCGCGCGATACTCCACCCGATCGGAGGTTGCTCGACCGAGCGCGCCCTGGTGAGCAGCGCAAGAGAAGACTGCATCGCGTTACCGACGGCCAAGGCAGCCAGAGTCAACAAAGTCAGGGCCAGAAGAACCTCGGGAAGCGTAAACGCGCCTCTCTTCGGGAAAGTTCTCCATCGGGGTCCTGACATCTCCATACGTTGAGTCATTCAGCCACGACGATCAATCTTCTCCTGAGCCGGTCAAGAAATTCCCGGTGCCGCCCCAAACGCTGCGACCCGGAGCGGAAAATTTGGAACCAATCCCGAGACACTCATCCACAAGCCGCTTCGAGAAATTGGTCTATCTCCAAAATGGAAGTCAATCGGATCTTCTCTCCCGAATACGACTCATACAGTTCCCGATGGCACGCATAGCCTAAATGATCGCTTCGATCACGATATCCCTTCACCCGCTCCACCATTCGCTGATTTTGAAGCGGAGACAGATCCCGACCGTACTCGCGCAACATCCGGGCACTGCGTACCCGCAGCCCTTCGAGACAATCCTCCTCCGAGCGGTCGATCCAAACCAGAAAAGGACGAGACTCCAGTACCCGCTCGATCAGCCGGCCATAGACCCCCTCGACCACCCAATCATCATCGGCCTCGAGAAAATCGCTGAGCAACCGGCGGGACTCGCTTCGGTCCCGCTCAACCAAACGTCCTCGACCGCCGTCACCCTGTTCACGGGAAAAGACGACTTGATCGAGTGGAAGCACCTGCCAACCCAATCGTGTCCCCAAAGCCCTGCTCAGATGAGTCTTTCCAGATCCCCAACTTCCAATAATCGCGAATCGATTTGCCTCTATCACGTGTGAACGGTTGATTCCAACTCGGTCAGGAAAGGATTGACCACGCTCGAAAGCTGATCGGTGTGCCGCAGAAAGGAAGCGTGCCCGGCTGGATTACTCAACTCGCAAAGGCGCACGGAAACCCCTGCCTCCTCAAGACCGGACACCACCTCTTTGGATTCGTGCGGCGGGTACCGCCAGTCGGAGTCGTAAGTCACTACCAGAAACCGCGCTTCGAAGTCCCTAAAGGCATCGGCCAGCGAGTCGGAGCCCTCAGCTGCGTCGAAATGGTCAATCGCCCGCGTGAGATACAGCAGCGAATTCGGGTCGAAGAACTTGCAAAAATCGCGGCCGCGTTGATCCAGAAAACCTTCGACCAAATACTGGGGACCAAAGGGACGCTCCGTGTCCCGGCCCTCCATGAACTTCCTCCCGAACTTTGAGTTCATCGAATGGGGTGTCATCCAACCGATCGCTCCAAGCGCAAAAGCCAGCGCGGCCCCTCGACGAGGCCCCGACTCTTTCCCGTAGTAGTCTCCGTCCTGATAGAACGCATCGGACTGGACTGCTTCCCGCATGGCCCAGTTCAGGGCCAAACTCTGAGCCGACAATCGGGCGGGGCCCGCGATCAAAATCGCCCCGTGAGAACGGTTGGGAAAGGACTTGGACCATTGTAAAGCCAGCATCGAGCCGGTACTCGGACCAACGACGCAAAACAGTTTTTCGATCCCCAGCTTGCGCAGCAATATCTCTTGGGAGCGGACCATATCGGCCAAGGACACCTCGGGAAAATCGAGCCCGTAGGGTTTGCCCGTCTCAGGGTTCTGGGAGGCGGGCCCGGTCGAGCCGCCACAGCCGCCCAGGAGATTGACGCAGATTACAAAATAGCGGTCGGTATCGAATGCCCGGCCACTACCGATCATACCGTCCCACCAGCCCTGCATTTTATCGTCGGGCTTGTAGACGCCGGCGGCATGAGCATCCCCGACTAGCCCGTGAAAGATCAAAATCGCGTTGGAGGCGTCCTCGTTGAGTTCACCATAGGTCTCGTAGGCCAACTTCCACTTGGAAAGCCTCTGCCCCGACTCGAGATCGAGCGGTTCGAAAAAGGTCTCCCGCTGCAGTGAAACAATCACTACTCGCCCTCGTCGGTCGACAGATGCTCCATTGAATCCACGACCTCAGTAATCGTCACATCACTGACCTGCCCAAGGGGGTGTCGCTGCAACTGCCTCTCCAGGGCATCCCGCGACGGAGCTCGAAACAGATAAACTGATCCGCCGGAAACCATGGCGTAGGCCGCCTCGAGGTAGCCGGCATCCAGCGCCTTGCGCAGAGACTCGGCCGCCTTGCGCAACTTTTCTACAGGAACCTTTACCCGTGAACCCTTTCGCGGCTTGCTGATGACTAGAAAACTACGGGACGCCATCCCGCGAGATCTTGCCGATCGCTCCAGGGATGTAAAGTCCCGATACCGCGACGAGTCCGATGCACAAAGAGCTCGGGGGGATGGGATTGAAATTACCTCATTTCAATCCGCAACCAAGGCAGGTCCATTATGAGGGGGAGAAAGTCAATCCCCCAGGCATCCCGATCCGATTAATCGCCCAAGTGCTCGTTTAAGAATTCCACTACCACGGGCCGCAAATCCATCTGGTCGGGCTGAAGATTGAAGCTATGAGGCGCCTCGGGGATCTCAACGTATTCGTAGACAAACCCCTCCTCGCGTAGAAACTCGACGAGCTCCCTTGATCTCTCGACCGGTATCGTCGAATCAGCCGTGCCGTGGACGATCAGCATCGGTGGCAGTTCGTTGTCAAAGTAGATCACCGGGGAGGCTTCTGCCTCGGTAAATGATCCCATTTGCTCCTTGGAAGCTCCCATAAAGGGGGAAACTTTCTGCTCCCGAACATCGTATTCGCCATAGAAATTAACCACGGCGGCAACTGAATTGTCTTGGTCTTGGAAGAGACCCTGATCATTCCACTCAGGATCGTTCGCAGTTGACGCAACCATCATCGCAAGATGCCCACCGGCCGATCCTCCCATTATCGCAATCGAGTCGGGATCGATACCATACTGGTCAGCATTCGCGCGGATAAAGCGAAGAGCCGTCTTGCAATCATACAAATTTTGCGGCCACGCGAGATAGCTCAGGGTGAACTTTCTGGTCTCCGCGTCCCGGCTACCGACATTGAGTTTGTAGTTGATCGAAAAGACGGCAAAGCCTTCGGAGGCCAGATCTTTGGCAATGCTCCTCTCCCGTGAAGAGGCCTTGTCGCCGACGCGCCAGCCTCCACCGTGAATCAAAAGAACCGCAGGAAGCGGGCGCCCAAAACTCTTTGCAGGTAGATATACGTCGAGCTTCTCGGTCCGGTCGGGGCCGAGGTAGTCCACGTCTTTGACAACAGCAACCCCATCAGACGGGTCCGCGATAACGATAGACCTCAACAACGCGTATGAGATCAGGGATATAGTGAGAATTTTCATAAAGATACGTCTTCGAAACGAGCGATCGGCCGTGCCCCTCACTCAACCGGTTGAGGCTCAGTACCTACCGCCCAAACAGGCCATGAACCCGAGTAATCTACCTTCTCCTGCCCTCGCTCGATCTGGCTCATCAAAATCTCGAGATCCAATCGTGCGTTTTCGATAAAGCTCATCGACCAAGTCGAAGTCGCCCCGTTGTCGTAGGGTACCGGCGCGCTGAAAACCGGGGTCCAGTGCCCTCCTCCTGGCGTGCGCTCGAGGACCTCTATCGACGGCTGGGAAGGAGGAGCGACCAGAAGCCGGAGGGTCCCATCGGAAAGCTCTCGAATCGACTTTGCATTGAGATCGGAGATCTTCGACGACTGCCATGCCTCGCCATCCCATTCAGCCTGATGGGCACTGCCTCCGAGGTTGTAGACGACGATCGGGCTGCTATCCGGTAAGGTCGCAGAGACGATCTTATCGATTCCGTATCCCTTCAAAATGGGACCCGTATCAGCGACAAGACAATGGTCCAGCATCTCATCAAAATCGATCCATTCGCCGAGATCGATACCGTCCGCACCCTGCCACGTCCCGGTGGACGGAATGAAGGAAGCAAAGTAGCCGTTGCGCGAGCCTCGGTTGTGACCGTTGGGGCCGCCTCGCATGACCCACGAAAATTGTACCCTCTCCTCACCCGGTTCATCCACTACAAAAAAGTGGTAGGCATAGATCTCGTCGATATGGTCAGGGTCCTTCTTCTCGGTATCGATCCCTCGGCGATGCTCCGACCAAGTTTGACCATTGTCCTCCGAGACGACGTAGCCGAATGAGCGGTAAGGCCACGACCTCTCCTCATCCACACTGTAAAAGAGATACATCTTTTCACCCGACGAAAAGAGCATGGGATAGGCTGGACGACTCGTCGAAACCGTCATCTCAGTCCAATCGCCAGAGAGGTCAGAAGGAAACTCGGACCGCGACACCTGCAAACTCTCGCAGTGATCTGCCCACGCAACGAGAATGTGGCCGTCCGGAGCGGCCGCCATATTCGGGTAATTGTGGTAGTCCCATTTCCCGTAAAAGGCCAGCGGTTTGATCACGGTGTCCTCCGACCAGACCCCCGATTCGTGATCAAACGAGCGCCCGAGAATTGTCATCCCAGGACCGTTCCAACAGACGAAAGTCGAATCCACTTGTGAGTCATAGAATCCGTATCCATGGGGACGGCGGCAACCATAGGTCGCGTTGGAAGCCACACGGGTAAAAACAGGGGCAATCATCGATTCACCGGTCACGGATTGATGGGAACTTTCCATTGCGGAGGAATCCATGAGGAGTAGGAAATTCAGAATGACGAAACAACGATAATTCATAGCTCAAAGGAAAGAAACAGCTTCCGGTATGGGGCGAATGGCCCGGGGCACTTCATCACGGGAAAGAGTCTCAAAAGCACACCGCACAAACCCTCGCGGATCTTTCAGATGCTGCCTGTATCTTTCGGCGAGCGGAAGACCAAGCAACCGCTCAATTCGAGCAAGGACGAGATCCAATTGCCAAACGTGAGATTCAGAGACATCGGCACCCACATCATTGGGCAACACCATCTGTGGTTCATTTCTGATCTGCCTAGCCATCGAATAGGAAGGCGGGAGCATCAAATCTGCGACCGGATGACGCAGGAGAGACCTCAATACCGATCGAGCTTTGTCACCGTCTATAGAACCACGGGAGAGAAGTCTCTCGACGGTGAGCGCTACCGCACATTTCACAGGAAGCGGACAGTCAATCTCCTCTACGATTCGGGAAATCGGCTCCAGGCACTCCTCGGAGCCGCAACGCCGTAGAAGAACCACGGCAAGAACCCAAAACGGAACATCAATCTCCTGACCATAGGCACCCCGATTCTTGCGAAAGCTCGTGATGCCAACCTCACGTTTACGAATTGCTGAGAGTAACCGATCCTCCGCTTTAGGGTCCTCCCACATTGCGAGGATGCAGGCTGCCGTGAAACTGGTTCTCGAATCGCCACAATCAAGCGCCTCCTCAACGCCAGCCCGATAGGAGTCCGGATCACGGTAGATCTCCCAGACATCGGTACTTGGACCATCACTACGCAAGATATCCTCCAAATTCACTGGCTCTTTTGAACCCCGAGCCGAGGGTTGAAGGCGGCAGGGGTTCAACACTGCCGCATGAACCGCGCGCGAGCGTCCAGGATCGGGCAATCTCGCCGCTATCGCAGCGGCCCTACCCGCTACTTCTCCCAACCGCTGCATATCACGCTGCATGCGAATCGCATAGAATACATTGTTTTCCATTCCGGCAGCACGGCAGGCTACCCACACGTTCTCTAGATTCTTCGGCAGTAACATCCGGTAGGGCAATTGAGCCACTAGTTGGTGCCTGAAAAGACGGCATACCCAATAGAAAAATACAGCTTGATCATCTTCGTAGGCAATATCGACTGAATGGGTATCGGCATGGGCACTGGCAGATCCGATTGAATCAGGAAAATCGCGTTTGCATAATAAGTCATCCAACCGTAGCCGATACTCGGTTTCGACCGATCGGGATTGGCGGACTCCTAGTGCAGGTGCGATTGATCGCAACGAGGTACCCCGGTCCCAACTCACCCCGGCATATTGAGCGATGCCGATCAACCGGGCTCGAGTGAGATCTTCGGGCGTGCAAGCATCGAGCCATCCGGCGTCAAAATTCTGGTTTCGAACGACGACAGATTCTCCATTGTCCCGGACCGTGAGTGCAGCCTGCGAATATGCCAAGCACCGATGATCCCCCACCCGGCCTACCGTAAATTTTGCTCCTGCAAATGCACATAGGTCAGCGTCTCCAGTAGAGTCTACAAATGACTGGGCTCGATACTCAATCAATCGACCATCTCTCGCGGCGAAGACCGATTCGACCCTGCCAGATTCGAGCTTCCGCACACCACAGAGCAAAGACCCTCCTATAAAACGAACCCCACTCTCCTCAAACACATCCAAGAGGGCAATCATCTTGGCAACCGGGTGCCACGTGGCCGATCCGGACTTTCGCCCAAGAAGGAGCGCCGATAAATCATCCGCTAAGACATCGATCTCGCTCTGCAAACCTCCCGGAAGACCGTAGAAGTAACAGGAAATGCCGCTCATTGTTCCGACACCTCCGGGGAAATCAAAATTTTCAAGGACTGTCGTTTCAACGCCGGATCTGGCCGAAGCAATGGCCGCCATGGCACCCGCTGTTCCTGCTCCTGCTACTAGCACTTCCGTCGTCTGAACCACGGTCTCAAGCGATTCTTCCCCTAGCTCGGAAACGTCGTCCGAATCGACACTTCTCTCCATCGAAGATGCGGCCGCGTAGGCACCCCTAAGACCCAGTTCAAATCGATCCGAAACTGTTTCCAAACCTTCCGATGACAGCGACGGACTCAACACTCTCAAGTTCCCCGGAATTACGCAGTCATCAAAACCGCAGGATGAATCGTCATCGTACACGGGGAAGCTCCTCATTGAGACATGGGAAACCGAGAAATCCTTGTCCGATGGAAAGTCCCGGCGAATCGCCCCCAGGATGGTGCGAATCTCCCTCGACCACGACTGCTCCTGGCACTTCCACCTCAACAGCCGTTCCGAAGAAACGGCGGAAGGTCCCAGTTTCATCCCCATACCTTCTACGAGAAGTGAAACCTTCTCTTCGACATCGGTCCAGCGAGTGGATTGCAAAGCCATCGTAGAAATGCTGGAAATGGGGAGCCGAACGGCATCGCCCAAACCGTGATTCCAACAACGAATCAGAGTCCCATCTTCGGAAGTGTCCAGCCATTGCTTCGCACGAAAGCGTCGGTATCCATTTTTGCTGGCGAAAGTCACGGACCTTATGTATCCGTTCTCCTCCGACACTCGAACCGGAGAAATATAGAACATCGTGTCCAAATATCCGGAATCACTCTCTTCCAACAATTCCGAAGCAGCCAGAATCTCGACGCGAACAGGGTCGATCGGGTCCGTAGGCTTCAGACGACATCCCTTCCAGTTCAGCCAATCCATCAAACCTCCACAGCTGGACTTTGATCCCGCGGTCGAATTCTGCAAGGCGGCGGTAGACTCCCACAGAAGCTGACCACTGGGCTCGATAAGGAGTACAGAATATCCCATCCTCCGCAAACGAACAGCAGCTGAGAAACCAATATATCCGCCGCCAAAAATACCGAAATCATAGGATTCAGGTGAGGATTGATCCCCGCACGATGGGCGTTCGGCATTCATAGTAAGATTGATGCGTTTAGTGATCAATGGTTAGCCCTCAGATCTGCCTCTGAGGAGATCAGGCTCGTTCTCTTTGAATTCAATTGGTTACCAGCGAGAAAAGTACCTCAAGGGCTCGACTCCCAATACTCTAGATTGTCGTCCCCCGAGACCTCATCCTTCGACAATCTTTCCACGTGACCGTCAAAAAACACTGCGTTCATCTCGCCTCCATGCCGGTAGGCTACGGCAAAAGAGAGCTTGTCTGTCTGCGATACGTCTTCGCTGTACAAGTCGGCACCACTAGCCTGAATCTTCCAATCCAGGCCATCGGCGAAAGCGATCATCTTGCTCGGATAGTCGATTTGGTTCCGGCGAAACTGACGCAACTCGGTTTCGCCGTTATTCAACCCGGTGACATTATAGCCGTACGAACGGGCAACCGACGTATTCCCATAATCCGCACTGCCCGGGCAGAAATACTCGTCAGGCCATGAACCTCTATTTAGATTTTCTCCGGTCAGGTAGGAATAGAATACCTTATTGGCAAACCACTTCCCACCGGTCCCCGGTGTATCTGTATACTCATCACCACGTAGGTCTTCCACCGGCACATATCCACCATCATGCTCCTGCGAGTAGGCAATATTAGCAATCTGCATCTGACGCAGATTATTGCCGCACTCCGTCGCAGCCGCAGACTGGCGAATACGGCCGACTACCGGGATAAGGATCCCCATCAAGACTCCCATAATCGCAACGACTGAAAGCAACTCGATAAGCGTAAAACCACCGCATGTAAGACGGCTCTCATATTTCCTCAAAGCATTCATCGGATGAGACTGTTCACTACCAGTAGGGAAACCATCCAGACTACTCACTCCGACGACGGCGAACTTGGCAAGCTACCAGCGAGAAGGCGACCAAACCCGTTGCCAGTGCAGCCGATGACACTTCAGGAATCGCCTCGACCGTTACCTGCTCAATAGTAAATGCATCCATACTGCTATTGCCAAAGACGACGATCGTATCGAAGTCGGTCTTCAGCCCGCTCGTATCCAAATAGGAATAGGCATATCCTGAAATGGTATCAATCCCAACGGAAACCTGAACCCCCCCCGCGGTGAGCAGGAGATTCATCTCCAGAGTGTAAGTTTCGCCGGATACGAAGTTAGTCCCAGTGCCGACATCACCGGTGTGGTCCGTAAAGGCCTCGTTCCCATTGATGAGCTGATCACTAATACCCGCCTCACGTTCCTCGATCCGCATCGCAGTTGGCGCCTGCAAATTTAAAAAGGCACCATATCCAGTATAGTCCTCAAAAGTAGAATTCCTAAAACCCGCGTTGTCCGCTGAAATGCGGGACTCCCCCGAATCGAAAAGACCAATCCGGAACCCCGTAGTGCTCGCGGTCGGGGTATCCAAGGAGAACGAAATACTTACGTCAATTGAGTCTCCGACCATGCTCAAAGAAGCGGGACTCCCGGAATCGGTAAAATAGGAAATCACGTAACGATTCGAATCGGTCACGAGACTACCACTCGCATCGCTAGAGCCCCCATTGTACGCGGTGTACCACGCGGAAGAGTCAGGAAGATCCTGGTCCAAACGCTCACCGGGAGTGAAGTTCTCGTCGAGCAACACATTGGCATTGAGAGAGGTCACGGATGACATCGCGAGAAGGGGAATCGCCGTATAATAGCACGCAAGGGAAATAACTTTCATGAAAGCTCCTATTGATTTCTGGGGTTTGGGTTGAGGGAGGTATCCTAAAGAGGATGGTTGAACCCTAGAGACCGATCCTAGAGCCGGCCAGACATTATTGAGTCAAACAGTTGCGCAACTAGACAAAAGCGCCTGTAAGCGATCAGCTTCGAGTTGTCTGGGCCGACCTATACTCACCGGAAACCATGTACACCCTCGGCGAATCCAAAACACCGTACGCCTGCTCGTGAACAAGTGAGATAAGGAAATCGACTGAATGCCGAGCCAGCAGATCCGCTTTGGTATCGAACCCGGAGATGGATTCTGTCTCCTGCTCGTAGGAACGCTTCGTCAGGAGAGAGAAGCCCAACTGATCGGGAATCTGCCAACCGAAATCAACCAGTGAATCAAAATGCTCGCGGTAACCGATCACCGCATCGAGAGAAGCCTCCCTCGCCCACTCATTGAGCAAATCCGGATCATCACAACCAGCCCCGTCAAGAATGGGGATCGCCTCCCCATCTCTTCCATCCTGAAAAAGCATGTAGGCGGCCCTCAACTGCCCACCCGTCCGAGCTTCAAGTGACATCGGGAGACAGAGACCGATTCTCTCGTACCCCTTTTCGGCCAAAACCTCCAAATGCAGTTTCATATCCTGAAAGTGATTTACAGTGACCCGATTGAAGGAAGGCCTCACTACAGAATAACCGTAGGCCACGACCGGCCAGCGGCTCCAATCGGCGTCGAGACTCGTCGACTCAACAAATGGACCGATCAACACCCCTTTCAACCCGGTGTTCCACCAAATGGATTGCAGGTGTTTCAGGCTCGAATTTCCGTCACCAACATTGAACTCAATCAGATTATACCCGCGCTCCTCTGCCCGCTCCCTAGCTCGGTCATAGACCATCGCTCCAAATGGCTTCGCTGAAGTCCAATCGGATAGATATGCCAGTCCTGTACGAACCTCATGAGGGCGGATAGAATTTCGGTACGAAGCCAATGCGCTCATCGAAGCATCGGGAACATACTCTAATTCTCTAGCGAGATTCTGGATACGCACTCGGGTCTTCTCCGAAATACGGGGATGATTCCTCAGTGCCAGAGAAACGGTCGACAGATGCACTCCCGCTTTCTCCGCGATGTCGCGCAGTGTAACTCGCCTTTCCATAGAATGATCTCAAGAGAAACTAAGCATGACGACCATCAACGAGACAACTGAAAACCCCTACCCTTATGGTCCAACGGCGGTCCTGGCTGGAAGGCCGGCAGCCCCGCTGGCCTAAACCATTTAGGTCGTCTTCCCAAAATACAGTTGTGGGGCTACTGTTTCATGCCGGAGCTCGCTCTGAATAATCATTCGTACGGCTCGCTCTCCGATCTCAACAAAATCGTACGTAATACTACTAATCCGGTTTTCACGGGCGACACTCGTACCCATCGCCGAGAGGATACCCAACTCGTCGCCCAAGGCGTACTTCCCTTCTAGATTTTGTTTCAGCCAAAGTGCGCCATTATCCTCGGGACAAATGATCGCAACCCGGCCCTCTGCCTTCTTGAGATCGCGCTGCAGCGACCGGAACCCCTTATCGGAAGATCGAAACTCATAGATCCCGTCGGAGAGAAGTGGATACCCCTGACGGCTCGCTTGAATCGAGCAGCACTCGAGGAAGCGTCGGTTGGGCAGGTAGTCCTGCAACGGCGAAGCCAAAGCAATCCGGTCGTACCCCCGGGACTGTAGGTGGGTCAGCGCCAGCAAGGCACCGGTCTCGAAATCCGCAGCGACATTCCCAAACGAATCGAGTTGGGTCTCTCGATAGATCACAACCGGACGGTCAAAGTGCTTCGCAAATCCTCCCAGGACCTCGTCGTTCCAAATCTCGTCAAAGATAATCCCCGACAACAAGTCACCGCGTTCGACGAATCGACCGAGAATCTCCTGCTGGACCGACTCGTCGGCCAACTTTGCCACCTCTTCTACGGAAGGTTGCTCGACCAACCGTTCATCGTGCACGAGGAGGATGCCATTTCGCAGATCCCCACAGCCTCTCGTTACCCCGATCATGATATCCCGGAGCATACTCGTCCAGGACTCAAACCTGCGGGTTGGAAACGCGATCGGGTAGTGACTTCGAATCAATTCACGGGCACTCGCCGGGTAGTACCGACCATTGTCCCGGCGACAGAGGACGCCCTCGTCGAGAAGCTCCCGAACGACCCGAAAGGCGGTAGTGTTCGAAATCCCAAACCGCTCGCCCAGCTCCCGGGTCGTCGGTACCGGAGCCGACGATTGTTGCGGCCCGTGCACGCTCCAATCCCCTCCTCCAACCTCACGAAGGAATTTCTCCAAAGCCTCCCGGCCTGACCCTTGAACGTTCTGACTCATCATCGATAATCTGAAACAAAAAGAGCGGATTCACCAGCAATCCTGAAACATCCCATTTTGTTTCAAAGCAAGAAAGATCCGAAACCGGCCCAATCTTCAACCAGAAAGTGAGCATATCAGCGCAACTCCCTCCTCTTCGGGTGCGGAGGAGAGCACAATAGTTTCAATTTTATTTGTGGGGTAGGATATTTATATTGCGAAACAGATGCAACTTGTTTCACCTCATGGCCGCGATGCAAAATGATTCGGCGAAGAACAACTACATCTTTTTTCGATAGATGACCGAGAATCTTCCCACTCCCGCGCCCCAAAATACCGCCAAATCTCTGGCAGGAAAACTGCAGTAGGAACGGAGTCCAATGAATCACTCATCGCGCCCACCCCACTATCGACGGAAACACGCCCCAGCGGCCCAACTAGCGAGATGAACATTCACTTTATTGATTGGCTCATTCCAATCGCCATTCTCATCCTGATGATCGGCATATGCGGAATCGCCCGCATACTGAACAAGAGTGTGGCCGATTTCCTCGCGGCGAACCGGATGGGTGGCCGCTATCTACTCGCGGTCGGGCAAGGAATGGCGGGGCTCGGAGCCATCTCGATTGCCGCCAACTTCGAGAAGTACTACCAAGCGGGATTTTCCGCGTTTTGGTGGGCTAAAATGGTGGCTCCCATCGGCCTCATTCTGGCCCTGACCGGATTCGTCGTCTATCGATACCGGGAGACGAGGGCCATGACGATGGCGCAGTTTTTTGAGATGCGCTACAGCCACAACTTTCGGATCTTTTCCGGAATCCTGGCCTGGACCTCCGGGATCCTCAACTACGGGATATTTCCGGCCGTAAGCGCGCGCTTCATCATCTACTTCACTGGATTACCGACGCAGGTCAACTTCGCGGGCTTCACCGTGCCGACACTCGCGATCGTCATGTTCATCCTCCTGAGCATCGCGCTGCTGATGGTGAGCCTCGGTGGACAAATTTCGGTGATGATCGCCGACATGATCCAAGGTCAGTTCGTCAATATCGCGATGCTGATCATCCTCGCGCTACTCTTTGTAAACATGTCTTGGCCGGAAGTGCTGGAAGGACTTCGCCATGCTCCTCCCGGCCAGTCCCGTATCAATCCGTTCGAGCAGAGCAAGATCACCGACTTCAACATGTGGTTTTTTGTGATGCTGGGGATCCTCCAAGTGTACGGCACCCGTGCTTGGCAGGGATCGCAAGGGTACAATGCGGCGGCCCGCAATCCGCACGAAGCCAAGATGGCGAACATCCTCGGCGAATTCCGGGGGATGGTAACGACATTTGTGATCCTCCTCGTGCCGATCTTCATCTTCGCCTACCTGCATTTGGATAAATTCTCAGGGGAGGCCGCGATCGTCGCCGAGAATCTAGCCCACATCAATGATTCGCAGATTGAGAAGCAGATGCTTGTACCAATGGCCCTCGGACAGATCCTACCGGTGGGGGTCATCGGACTCTTCACTGCGGTGATTCTCATGGCTGCGGTATCGACGGACAACACCTACCTTCACTCCTGGGGAAGCATCTTCATTCAGGATGTCGTCCTCCCGCTTCGAAAGAAAAAGAAGAAGATCTCGACCCGAGCACACATGTGGCTCCTACGAATCTCCATCTTTTCTGTGGCCGTCTTTGGCTTCACCTGGAGCCTCTACTTCCCGCTCAACGAGTACATCTACATGTATTTCCAGATCACCGGCGCGATCTACCTGGGCGGAGCTGGAGCGGCGATCATTGGGGGGCTTTATTGGAAACGGGGTACGGCCGGAGGCGCCTGGGCTGCGATGATTACAGGATCCATTCTCGCAGTGAGCGGAATCGTCCTGCGAAACGTGATTTGGCCCAAGCTTTTACCGGATTGGAAATTGGCTCATCCCGATTTCGGATTCCTGCAATCGCTTCCCGAAACTTTTCCCCTTAACGGCATGCAGATGTCTTTCATCTCGGCGATGCTCGCAGTCTCCGCCTATGTGATCTTCTCGCTACTCTCGAAGAAGCCACCTGCCAATATGGACAAGCTCCTGCACCGTGGTGCCTATAGCGACGAACCCAAATTTGAAGCGGCGGTCAAAGACCTGGGGGCTCCACGAAGCAAAACCCATCTGATCCTCAAGCGCCTCGGGATCAATGACGACTTTACCAAAGGCGACCGCGTCATCTATTTCCTCAAAATCGCCTGGGTCATGTTCTTTGTCCTGGCCTTCATCATCGGGACAATCATCAACGCGATTCATCCGATCCCCAATCACGTGTGGGAATGGTGGTGGGGCTTCATCGTGATCATCTCGGTAGTCGCAAGTGTCGTCACGGTCATCTGGTTCCTCTGGGGAGGCTTCCGCGACTTGGGTGTCTTGATCCGTACCTTGAGCTCAGAAGAGCGCAATGAAGGAGACGACGGATCAGTCTCCGAGGAAGAGAAAGTCCAATAGTAGTCGATGGGTAGGGTCACATTCTTCATACTGCCGTAGTATTCTCCCCAATGCAGGACCCACTGCAGCCATTGACTTTCCATTGCTTGTAATTCTTTCGACAACCAAGAGCCCAGATGAACATCCTCATTCTTCTACCAATCCTGATGAGCCCACTCGCCATAAACTCGAATTGCGACGACCTGATCTCCGAAGCAAAAGCCTACGCCGCCCAGGAAGGACTGACTGAACCTTCGGAAATCTCACTCGAATTGAAGCAGCACTGGCTGGCCGAGACACAACCCGAGTACCTACCGGGAGTCGCCCTACTCTACCCATCCTCTGACGGCCTATACATCGCGGCCACATTCGCCGACAAATCGATCTATAGCGACGCCACAGGCTTCAACCAAAAGACATGGGAACTCGGCGACGTCCTAGAGGTATTTGTCAGCACGCCGGATTCACCAACGTATTGGGAAATCCACGTCACTCCCAATAACCATAGACTCCAACTGGGATGGACCGAAGAAGGATTCAATGCCGTTGGAGCAGGAGACCGCGAGCTGGATGAGTTCCTTATTTCAGATCCGGATTTTGTGAGGAGCTCGGTATCAGTTGACGATGAAAAGGACCAATGGTCGACATTGGTCTTTATACCCTGGGAATCAATAGGTCTCACGCCTGGCCCCGAAGAGAAGACCGTCGAAATCGCGATCTGCCGCTACGATGCAGCTCCTGACAGAACGGGCGCAATCCTCTCCTCGACGGCCGATCTCACCGTCGCCAGCTACCACCGGCGCGCGGAATGGGCCACCATCGCCTTGACGATCCCTGGGAAATAGCCCAAGCCTCCGCACAAATTCTAGTGCATATCGACGACGACCTCACCAATCCCCGAACGGAGAAAGTTAAACCGAACGTTGGGATGATCGGTTAATAGGGACATCGGAACCGCGCTATCGGCCAACCCCTTCGAGATCATCAACGCTGAGAGTCTCATCCCGAACGGATTGTCGTGATGGCCGGGATGCCAAATTGATACCGTCTCGGCCTTCCAGGTTTCGCGGGGACCGACCGTCGCCGCATGGGTGGGAATCTGGCTCACATTTCCGCCACCGCTGGTCCGGGCATTTTGCATCAGGGTCACCGGATGCAACTTCACAATCCGCGCCTGCTGGGCGCGGTACTCCTCCGGAGAAGGCGGAGCCTCGGCATATTCACCTTCACGGGGAAGCGGATCATTGAACGCCCAATGCTTAATCTCGCCCTGGCCTCCCTGCATGAGCACGCACCGAACCTGATCGAAGCTGGCCGTGTACTGATCCAAGTCACCGCTTGGAAAATGTTTATTCCGGTCGGGGAGAGCCAACTCGCTCCGAATTCGATTTAAGCAAAGCTCATTGTCGCATTTTGCGAATGACAACGGGTGCGACTCGGACACGGGCACCCCATTCTCCAACCACTCATCCATCCCCCAGAAATGGGCGTCCAGCTTTCCGAGATTGATCCCGAGAGCATTCACCATCTCGGCGACAATGGGAAGCTGCTCGGTCGGTCCAACCGGGCCACAAATCCCCGCGGGATTATCGGGAGTCGACTGCATCCAAGCATCCAAGTACTCCAGGGCTTCAGCCGCATAGAACTCCTGAACCGTATCAAAAATTCGAACAGTGAATCCCGGCCGGGACAGCTCTTCTAGATCGCGAACAGTCAACCGGGCGGCATCTTGAAGAATATCGGATTCGAGGGTAGTATAGTCCCACCACCCTTCAGCGAGTTTACTAATCGGTCTAGCCATTTCGTTACACTTGATTCGTCGTTATTTCAGATTTTGCAAAACTCTCATTTCGCAGACAAATATCCCCGAGAAGGTCTTGCAGGGGATCAAATTCAGCGGGGCTAAATCCGAGCGGGTTATGCCGGATCAACCCCTCCGCAAACCGAAAGGAACCGGACATTGTTCCGACCTCGCGGGCCATCTCAACCATCTCGGTTTCGAATGCCTCCATCCCTTGCGAATCCTCGAGCCATTGCGCTTGGCTGCGGTGGCACTTGAGCAGCTCAATCTTGGTCGGCATCACTCCAGAAACGTCAATATACCTCTCGGGCGCTACTCTCCTACCCCACTGATCGCGGAGACCGTGAGGCATGGAATGATAGAGTGCGATCGGCTTGTCAAAGTGCGCACGCCCCGGTTTACATTTCGCGAAACGGATTCCTCGTGAGAATGCAGCGGTGACCATGAGTCGCGCCGTGTTCTGATGATCCTCCATGTAATCGGTCTGAGGCTGAGTAAGCACCACGTCCGGCTCGATCTCACGGACGAACGAAGTCATCCGGGCCAGCGAGTCCTCGTTGTAGAAAACTCCGAGGTCCTCAAACATTGGCGGATGGAGTTGCGCTCCCATAATCCTCGCCGATTCCTGCGCCTCACTCCAGCGAACCCTCACGCACTCTTCGGGGCATAAACTTGAGCTCCCCAAGGAACCATCTGCCACATTGATCAAGTGAATCTCCGCGCCAACCGCCTTTAAATTCAACAGAGTTCCTGCAAGCATGAACTCTATGTCGTCCGGATGTGCTACTGCTGCCAATACAATCATAGAGAATCCCAAAAGGTCGTTAACAGTTCAGGCCTGATACGTGGCGCATGGTTATTCATCAATTCTCCAAGCCCTAGGTGGAACTCCCGATCTTCATCGAAAACTCAAACGGAACCATCGAAGCTTCATCACCCTCAACAGCGATACGTCCCAACGCCTTCAAATCCAGATGAAGAGCGCTCAGCCCCTTGGAAGCGATGGCGCCAGTTCCCCAACCGGCCAACAATCCCACGGATTGAGGAACCTGAATCCCGAAGTTCTCCAATTCCCTGTACAGCGAGAGAGCAAAATTTTCTTCCGGACAATACACTCCGATGCGACCGGACTCCTTCCCCAGCTTCCCGGCGAGGTGAGCCAACCCGTTGTCTCGATCAATATCAATGACCCTGAAACGCGAGTGATCGATCCCCGACGCGCGGAAGACTGCCTCAAAGGCCTCGATCGATTCATCAATCGCACCAACACCTGAGAACGGCCGAACCACCCAAATTTTTTCGAATCCGCAGCCGAGCAGATGCGTAAACGCCAGAAATGCACCTTGCGAGAAATTGGGAACGATCTCGACCAAACCGGAGACCGAACAACTCCGCAACAAGACCCGTGCTCCATCGAGTTCATCTGAAAATTCCTCTAGCACCGCATCGCTCCACAAATCATCCAATATCAATCGGCCTCCATCCGGACTGGCGCGCAGCAGCAATGCCTTGAGAAGCTCCCGTTGCCTGTCGTCCGCAAGTAGCGTAGGTACGATATCTGGAGCCTCCTGCTCCAACAGTTGACTCACTGGGTATATTAGAAGCCCTCGCCCCGATTCCTCGCAGGCGCGACCGATACCTTCCATCAATTCCGGGTACCACCCCGCCCAAGAATTGATACTGCGCAAGAAACAAGTCACGGGCTTGGACAACTCGGAAGGTGGAGGCATCCGATTCGAAAAGTATCGGCCATTCTCCCCTTTGAACATCGCCCCGCGCTCACTCAATGTGAGGAGAGCCTTGGCTACGGTGACGTGAGATACCCCAAAGTGATCCGCCAACTTACGAGTCGACGGCAACGGTTTTTGAGGATCGTGATGCTTGGAGACGATTTCCAAAAGCTCTTCCTGCAGATTACTCTCTGATACTAATCCCGCCATATTGCTGCGGTCCAGACTGCCGAACGGAAATACACTGTCAACCATTTTGGTTAACACTTTTAATTTACGTTAACAAGAATCGTAAACGAAGAATATTAGGGGGACTCCAGCAGAGCGCGGACACTCAGTTCCTGTTCTTGAGGATATCAAACGACGCCCGGGTCTCCCGCGTCTTTCTAAGGAGGTACCGCAGAGACTGACAACCCGACTGAAACGATCCGGAGCGACGCTCCAGAAGCGCAATCCTTACGCCCCCGAAGTCGAACGGCTCCAGACATCGATCATGTCGGCGGATTCCACCACCTGCCCCCAGATGCCGCCCTCCTGTAGAATCATCTCTTCCGCGGCCTTTCGAATGGCGGGGTCGAGCGTGCTGATCGCATCTTTGACATAGATACAATTGAACCCTCGATCCGTAGCCTCGCGAAGAGTGGTGTGCACACAAACATCAGCGGTCACGCCGGCAAAGACCAGATCCGTAACCCCCAAGCGTCTCAGATCCTTTTCAATCGAAGTCGTCGCAAACGCGCCGTAGGAGGGTTTATCGTACTCGATCTCTCCAGCGATGGGGGCGAGCTCTTCGATAATCTGGTTCCCGAACTCGCCTCGAATCATCAACCGACCCATCGGGCCCATCGAACCGTAACGCGCGCCCGCCTGCTCGGATCGCTCCACTCGCAATGGAGGGCAATCGGAAAGATCCGGCGCATACCCCTCGCGCGTGTGAATCACCGGAACTCCGTACGCACGAGCGGCATCAAGGAGCTCCCTCGCCCGTGGAATAACCGGACGAACCCAATCCAAGCCACCGCATCGATCTCCATAACCTCCCTCTTTGCAAAAATCATTCTGAAAATCGATCATCAGAAGCGCATAGCTACGTTGTTTCATTCGGTTCCTTTCCTTTGATATGTCGAGCGATTCAATCCGGACGCCTAGCATGGCGATTAAACCTACGGGCAGATTCGTTGCATGGCATTACTACCCTCGAAACGAAAAATCGCAAATGAGGTGAACGAAAATAATACTGCGCTCGGAACCGACCCGTTCACTTGCCCAGGAGCCGACGCAAAGGCGGAACGATACACTGAAACCCTGAAGTCCGACAGAGACCCGACAAGGCCTAGTGCGACCGATTCGGGATACTGAAGCGAACGCATGTGCCCTCGCCCAAAGCCGAGGCGATCCGAAAACGGCCACCCCATCGCAGAACGAGCCAGACCGCCTTGGTCAAACCAAACCCACCCCCCATCGTACGGCGACCGCGAACATTGGATGCTCTGTATCCAAATTCGGATACCCTTTCCAATTCATCTTCAGGAATACCACATCCATCGTCTTCAATGATGCAATGAATCGACTCTGCATCCTGATACACTGCCATGGTGATTTCGCCGCCGGGATCGGTATATTTACGAGCATTGGCCAGCAAATCACGAAGGACATCGTTGAGCCTCAACGGCATCGTCAGCATGCCGCTCGGGTCAATCGAACCCACCTTCAAATCGATGTAGTAATCATTCTCCTGCTTCAACGCCAAGTTATAGCGAATGTAGTACCGCCCCTTTGCATTCTTCTCGATCGCATCGAGAACATCCTGCACCTGCGCCTGCAACGCATCTTTGTGTATCCTCACCTGAATGTCGGGATTCTCCAGGCGGTACTCCAATTCATCCAAACGAACGGAAAGGATTTGATAGATCGACTCCGCATTCTCTATCGCTGCAGCCATACTCGCCAACTGCTTCGGATCGTCGATTCCATCTTTCATCGCCAACAACTGGGCCATGACTTTGCTCTCCGATTCGCGAACCTGAGGGAGTAACGGCGCCAGATCTTCCTCGGTCCGGAACCGCTTCGACAATCCAAAGATCATTCGTCCCAGCTCCGCAAACGGCTGTTCGTAGTCCGGAAAATCGAGGCTCAACTCCGACAGATGAAGTGAGATGATGTTTAAAATATTATACAATGAGTGAAGATCGGTCTCTCTCTCTTTCTTCGCATCCAACTCAGGGGGCGTTAGAAACTCGACTTCTCTCATGACTGAAAACCTAGTTTCATATGGCCCAACAACAAGAGAAATCATTGGCAAAACAAGAGCACTACTCGATTTTTTTGACCCGGAATACTGGAGCCAATGCCGAGGTGATCCTGGCGAAAGGAAAATTCTGCCGACGAGCAAGGATCCGAGCGTACGGAAAGTCTTCCATCAAATCCATACGAAGAACTTCACCCCAAGCTGCTTGGCACTGCACCCGCCAAAGCGAGGAAGACCGTCGCTATTTCTCTCCTGGAGGAGAGGCTTTCGCTGACCCCTTCGGAGGATAATCAACGGTGTGGCGAAGAGCATCCATCCGGTCGGAATCAATCTCGGGGAACGGGAGTTTCTGCTCCTCCCGCCACTGCTGAACCTCCTTTTCAGCAGCCTCAGTCCGCTCTGCATCCAAAACTGAATCGCGAGCAAAATAGAGAGTCTGCGACGGCAGGGCCAGACCCGTTCCGGCCTCGGCAACTACCTCCATGATGCGCATCAGGAGATCTTCCTGTACTCCCAGAAACTCATTCCAGTCTGTCGTTTCAATCAAAGCGTTCACCTGCAGATCGAGGGACGATTCGCCGAAACCGACAAGGCGGACCCGACTACGGTCCAGAGTAACCATAGAATGCGCGAGCAGCAGCTCTCGTAACTTCGTTATCACGTAGCGCAATTGCTCGGGGCTGGTGTCCCGTCGCAGGTTCACATGGGTTCGGATCTGCAATTGATCCCGCACCGTCAAATTCACGATCGGCATTTTGGAGAGCATTCCATTCGGAATGGAAGTCAGCGTGCGGTCCCCGTTTCGAATTCGAGTCGAGCGAATGCCGATGGCTTCCACTTTACCCACATCCTTGCCATACATGCAAACGTCGCCCACGCGAATCGGTTTATCGGCAAAGAGACTGAATCCCCCGATCAAATTCTCAATGGTGGACTGAGCCGCCAACGCGATGGCCAATCCCCCGACGCCCAATCCGGCGAGGATACCGTAAGCGTGGACTCCGAGATGATCCGCTCCAACCAGAACCAGGCCCGTAGCCATTGCGAGTCCCAGCAACCGAGTAAAAATGCGGATCAAGTGAGCATCGATGCTCTCCGGCGAAATTCGGGGCGACGCAATCACAGCCTCGGCCGCAACCGGGGCCGCCCGCCAGGCGAGCCATGCCCCAGCAAGATACAGTAAGGCGATATCGATGACCTCGGTCGCAACCGCAAAGTTTCCGATAAATTTAAGTTGAACCCGAGTCAGGTAAAAGAAGACCGGAACAATTAGCAAAACGCTCGCCGGCAAGATCAACCTCAACAGGGACTCAAAAACCGGATGATCATTGAGCTTGTAGCGAGAGAGAATGTAAATCCACCGAAAGAGCCAAAAGGCAACTCCGAGGAAAACGACAAACAGAATCCACTTCCAAACGGACTGGCCTCCGACGGGACGTTGGAGCCATTGTGGCAGGGCATCCACCCATGAGTACGGAATCAGCCAACCGCCGGTACTGGCCAAAATCCACCCGAGATTCTCGAGAGGGACTTTCCGAACATAAGGCAAATCCTTCACCTTCTCATAGAATTCCTCCGAACGCTCCACCGTGTTTGGACTGAATAGAAACTGCAAAGTACCGTCCTCCGTAGTCGAGCCCACGAGAACAATCTCGGTATCCGGAACAATCCAACGAATCGGCTCTTTTGCATCCTCACCCAATGCCGACGCATCCGGAATTTCCTCCCACGGAGGCAGGGGAATCCGGTTCAGCGTTTCGTACAACTCCAGCGCAGAGGCTCTTCCGGCACGATTGCGGGCGGCCTCAGCAATTTGCGAGAGATCGAGCCCCTTTACCGCAGAGTCACTCAGGGTGATCGCATGGTAGAATCCATCCCGCGTCGGAGAGTTCAGGTATCCGTCTTGCAAAAAAAGCACCCAACTCATCTGCTGAATCCAGAAACGTTTGCAACGCGGCCCGAGGGCTTGATCGGTCGAGAGGCTTCAGCGGCATCACCACATCCTGCCCTACTCCCTTCCACAGAGGCAGAACCAAGGACAACAAGACAATCACCAAGGCACCCCGCATAGTACTCAACCTGAAATTACACACCTTAACTTGTCGAACCTGAAAAACCTCACGC
>DGMY01000057.1:0-38432 GCA_002388665.1 Opitutia bacterium UBA4506
GCTTCAGCGCCTACCGCGAACCGGCCTGAAGAGGGCCGCACCGCGGGATGCCGCTAGTCGAGGGTCGGATTACCGATCAGTGGTGCCACTTCCACGACGTGAGCTGATACGGACCTGCTTGGTTCCACGCTTGCCACCAGACGACGGCTTCGGCTTTTCGGGTTTTCTTCCCTTCCTGCACACTTAGATGGAGCCGGAAGTTCATCCCCGAAACGATCTGCTGCTCGGCTTTGTCGATTGAAATCAATTGGAGTGTGTTGGAAGCCGAAGGATCTCCTTCGCTCAGCTCTAGTCCTTTCGCCTTCACCGCATAGTTTGCTGCCGCAATGACGTCCTGATCGGTAGTCGGCGCGTTGAAATATGCACCGGGAACCGGATCATCCGGAGTTGTCGAACAGGAAACCGTGAACAAGGTGAGCAGAATCGTCAGTTGGGAGAGAAGCTTTTTCATGATCTGGGTGTGGCGGGTGGATGATGGAGAAGGAATGATCGGCTTTTACTCTTCGCCGAGAACGGATTCGAGAATTCGAAGGGATTCGTCGAGGTCAGCACTCGTGACGTTGAGCGGTGGAATGAGCCGGATCGTATTATTTCCTGCGGGCACGGTCAGCAGACCTTTCTCGCGAAGTTTTGCAACATAGGGAGCCGGCGCATCCGTCATCGAAATCCCTACCAAGTAGCCTTTGCCACGGAGTTCTTTGATTTTGCCAGGGAAACGTTTCGCCAACTCCTGGAGTCGATTGATCCAGTCGGCACTCTGGCGGGTGATAGTCGCGAGTAGATCGTTTTTCTCGATTCCGTCGAGAACGGCGATGGCTGCCGAGCAGGCGAGGGGAGTCCCGCCGAACGTAGTGCCGTGAGACCCGGGCGTGAAGAGGCTTGCGTAGGGCTCGGCCACCCAAATGGCCCCGATGGGAAATCCACCGGCGAGACCTTTGGCCATGCCAATCGCATCGGGCTCGATTCCGGCGTGCTCGTAGGCGAAGAATTTTCCGGTTCGGCCTGCACCACACTGTACTTCATCAATGAGAAGCAAGAGGTTCTTCTCGGTGCAGAGAGCTCGTAGCTCGCGGAGGAAACCAGGATCGGCTGGGTTGATTCCACTTTCTCCCTGGATCGTTTCGAGGAGAATCGCGCAGACGGAGTCATCCACTTGGTCACGGAAGGATTGAATGTCATTGAGCTTCGCATGGCGGAAGCCGGGAAGCATCGGTCGAAATCCACCCTGGATCTTCTCTTGAGGGGTGGCGGCCATTCCTCCGAATGTTCGCCCGTGAAATCCGTTCTCGGCTGTGATCACTGTGTAGCGTTTTCCCTCTTCTCCCGCGATTGCGCGCCCGTGTAGACGCGCGAGCTTGATCAGCGCCTCGTTGGCCTCGGTGCCACTGTTGCAAAATAGAAAGCGCCCCTTCGGAGTATACCGACTAAGCCGTTCTGCGAGTTCTCCCTGGAGAGGATTTCCAAACAGATTGCTGCAGTGAACGAGGGTGTGTGCCTGATCGGAAACCGCCTTTGCCCATTCTGGATCGGCGTGCCCCAGCGCATTTACGGCGATCCCTGAGGTGAAATCCAGGTATTCGCGACCCTCATCATCCGTTACGCGACTGCCGCTTCCTTTGACCAGCGAGATGGCTGGAGGGGCGTAGTTCTGAATGAGGTGGTTGCTGTATTGGCGCTGTGTGACGTCGTTCATCCTGATAATCGATAAAGGGGAGTTTCTGGGTGGGGTGGCGGTCGTCCCGATCTTCACGTATTGACGATCTCGGTACCGATTCCTTTGTCCGTGAAAATTTCAAGGAGCAGGGAATGTGGCATCCGTCCGTCTATAAAGTGGACACGATTCACGCCATTGCGCAAAGCATGAACGGCGCTGTCGACCTTGGGAATCATGCCTTTGGCGATGGTGCCATTCTCTTTGAGTGCCTGAACCTGACTCTCCGGGAGGCTGGAAATCAGGGTGTCGGGGTCGGAAGGATCCATCATGAGGCCGGGGACATCGCACAGGTATACCAGGCGGCGCGCGCGGAGGGCCGCCGCGACCTGAGAGGCTGCGACGTCGGCGTTGGTGTTGTAGGATTGCCCGGACTCGTCGGCACCGACCGGTGAGACGATGGGCATAAAACCGTCCGAGATCGCCTTGCGGATAGGGGTTGTGTTGACCCGCTCCACCTCGCCGACAAACCCGATGTTGATAGGGTCGCCATTGTGGTCCGTGGTGAGTCGACGTGTGCGGAGAACTTTGGATCCCGGAATCGAAAGGGGACGCCCCAATTTGCGTTGGACGATCTCACAGATATCGAGATTCACCTCCTCGTCCAAAGTCTTGCGAACGATTTCAACTGCTGCGGCGTCGGTAACGCGAAGACCCTTCTCGAAGCGGGCTTCGAGCCCCGAGGCATCCATGGCCCGGGTAATGGCTTTGCCCCCGCCGTGGACCACGACCACGTTGATTCCCACTGAGGAGAGAAAGGCTAGGTCCGTTGCGACCTTGGCCCTGACCTCGGGGTCGGGATCGTCCATGAAGCTACCGCCGTATTTGACTACGAAGGTCGATCCTTTGAACCGTTGGATGTAGGGGAGTGCCTCCAGGAGTACGCGTGCCTTGGAGGTGACGTCGAGTTGGCTAATGTCCATCTATTCGCTTTTATTGAAATCCACGTAACCCTCGGTGAGATCAGCTGTCAGTAGCTTGTAGTCTGCCTTCCCCATTCCCAAATCAAGGTTGATGGTAAACTCGCGATTGGAGACTTCAGCCTTCCACTGCGGCAAGTTCTCTTCGGCAGGGGTTCCGTTCACCAGTACGGGAATTTCACCGTAGTGGAGATTGAGCTTATTGTAGTCGAGACCGACCCGGGCATAACCCGCGGCATCGACGATCCGCCCCCAGTTGGGATCGTTCCCATACCATGAGGTTTTGACGAGGAGGGAGTTCCCGATTGCGCGGGCAACCTTCTCGGCATCCTCCTCGGTTTTGGCTCCTTTGACGTGAAGATCCACCACATGGTTAATGCGCTCTCCGTCGGAAACGATCATGCGTGCGAGTCGATTGGAAACCTCGCCAACCGCCTTGTGAAAGGCATCGAGAAGATCAGCATTGTCGCTGACCGCGCCTCCAGAGGTTCCGTTGGCCAGAAGGATCACTGTGTCATTGGTACTCATGTCGCCGTCGACCGAAATCCGGTTGAATGACCCGTGGACTGCTCGATTGAGACTGGCGTGCAGGGTGGCTTGCGGGACTGCGATGTCCGTTGCAATGAACGCGAGCATCGTCGCCATGTTTGGCTCGATCATTCCCGCTCCTTTCGCCACCCCAGCCACAGTGTAGCGCTGCTCTCCCGATTCGATGCGTACGGTGACGGTCTTGGGTTGCGTATCGGATGTGAGTATCGAGCGGGCGAAGTCATGACCCCCGGCGGAATCACGGGTCATCCGCATGGCCGCTTCACGGATTCCCTTCTCAATTTTAGGCATCGGAAGGGCTCGGCCGATCCGCCCGGTCGAGGCCACGAAGACACTCTTTGGGGGAAGGCTGAGCGCCTCGCGAGTCCGATCGGCCATGATCACGCTATCTTTCTCGCCCTGTTCACCCGTGCAGGCATTGGCGTTGCCACTATTTACGACGATGCCGTGAAAGGCTTGGGTCGGAGACAAAAGAGATTTGCAGTATCGCACCGGCGCGGCACAGACGTCGTTTTGTGTGAAAACACCGGCTCCGGCGCACGGAGTCTCGCTGAGAATAATGCCGAGATCGAGTCGATCGTCTCCTGTTCCGCGAATATCACAGGCAACACCGGAGGCCGAAAAGCCCGGTACGTCGGTGATGCCAGGACTGTGCTCTTTGATCGTAAGTTTCATTGCCATGGGAATCAGGGGAGGCCGACCGTTTCGTCGAGGCCAAATTTCAAGTTCATGAGCTGGACGGCTTGGCCGCTGGCGCCCTTCAGTAGGTTGTCCTCGGTAGAGGTGAGGACCATGCGACCCATCCGCTTGTCGTGTCGCACTGCAATATCGATTCGGTTTGTGCCGACGACATTTTTCGATTCGGGCAGGGTCCCGTCTTCGAGAATGCGAACGAAAGGAGACGAAGCGTATTGGTTCTTCCAGGCGGCGAGAACTTCGTCCTCAGTCGCACCATTGTCGGGTACGCTGATTGTACTGAGGATCCCCCTACGCATAGGGACGAGGTGGGGGAGGAATTGAAGAGTTACCGGAGAGTCTGCTGCGGTCCCCAGTTGCTCCTCAATCTCGGATAGATGCCGGTGCTTGGGCTGGCCATACGGGCGGGCGCTCTCGGTACGCTCGCAATAGCTGAAATCTTCGTTGGCCTTCTTGCCCGCGCCGCTGACGCCGCTCATGGACGAGGCGATGATCCCTTCGGTCGCCAACGTGCCAGAGGCGAGGAGGGGGAGGAGAGGGATGAGAATCGAAGTGGGATAGCATCCTGGGCAGGCGATGAGAGGCTTTTCTTTCCACCCGTCTTGTGCGAATTCAGGAATGACGTAGGCGGCCGCTTCCATGAGCTCGGGATCCGGATGCTCTTGGCCGTAGAATTCCTTGTACCGTTCGGCCGAACCCAGCCGGAAGTCGGCACTGAGGTCGAAGACCGTTTTACCCGCATCGAAAAGCGGACGGGCAAAACCAGCAGCCACCCCATGAGGAAGGGCGAGGAAAACTGCGTCGAGGTCGTCCCGCTGAGCGAGTGCGACCGCGTCGGACTCTGTAAAGGAAAGGTCGCCTAGCCGGTGGGACAAGCGTGGGAAAACTTCCGCCACGCGCGTGCCCGCGAGTGAGCGCGAGGTTACCGCAATCAACTCCACGCCCGGATGGGCTGAGAGGAGTTCCACCAATACTTCTCCTGAATAACCGGAGGCACCAACTATGCCGACTCGAATCATGGTTGAATTAACCAATAAAATGGCGGGCAAACCAATACTGAAATCAAATTCGGTCGGGGAAACTTTCGGGCGGTTTCAAAATGGCATCCTGTAAGAAATCACATCCAGATGTTGCTCTTCCCGGAAATTCAGGCTGAATTCGGGGTGAACGTATTGCGCAATGGCAGAGATTAATCCTCGGGTAAACTTGTATCTATTCATCCCTCACCCCTCATGGGGCGGCGTGAGCGGTGCCGCTGGCGTGGTCGCCCGCGATTTCCAGCGGGCCGAGGCGATCGCCTGTAAAGAAGCGAAAAAACAAGGTGTTCCGGGTGTGGCGTTTTCGATTCTAGTGGAAGAGAAAACTCCCGACGAGGCCGAGGGCTGTTGGGTAGAAGCCGAACGGTACCGCGATGTCGAGGACGACGAGGGGCTGATCTTTTTTCAATTCGGAGTTCGACCCTAGCCGTAGGTCGAGAGTTCGGAACTCTACTTTTGCCAGAGGGAAGGGCGAATCACCGCCTCGGGAAGGTCGGGGACAACGTTGACGATTTTTCTAATGATCTCTTCTGGGAGGGGTCCTCGTTTCGCCGCCTCAATATTCTGCTCCAGGTGTTGGATCGTGTCCACGCCGATGAGAACACTATCGATCGATCTACAACTCAAGCAGTACCGTAGGCAAAGTTCGATCATGTCGATCCCGATTTCATCCGCGATGGCCGTCACTTTGTTGCGGATCGGGATAATGCTCTGTAAAAAATGGGGAATCGATTCTTCGGGCATTAGCAGTAGGCCCTGCAAAAATGCGCTTCGGGCGAAGAGTAGGTCCTCCGGTGCTTTGTTCGATAGCCACGATTGGTGTTCGAAGCGACGATCCAATAGGTTGTGGGGCAGTTGAACCGCGTCGATCAGGGGTTCTTTTGAGGCACGATTTGCCCCCTCGGGTGTGTCTACGGACACCCCAATTCTTCCGATAAGACCTTTTTCACGGAGGTCGGAAAGGCTTTCAATGTTGGGGAGATCTGATTCCCGGTGAAGCAGATAGATGGGAATCTGATCCAATTCTAGATTCTGAAGCGATTTTCTCAAAGAACTCTCAATAAGTTTCTTTGCCATCCGAGGCTCTTGTGAATCCTGGGGGAGGGGAACGCTTTTGCTGATGACGACCACCTCGTTTGCGATGCCCAGCTCCCGAAGGGCCTTTCCCAATACCTCCTCACTTGTTCCATAGGCAGCGGCGGTGTCGAAGTAGCGAATGCCGCAGGTGTATGCCTTCTCTATGATGGCTAAGCAGTTTCGGTAGGACGGTCGCCCGGTTTGGTTCGCGACGCCATAGTCGAGACCGAATTGAACAGTACCAAGGGTGAGTTTGCTGGAGGGCGGAGTGATCCACTGCCGATCTCGATTTGTCGTTTCCATGGAGAGAGAAATATATTTTTCTCTTGAGTAAATACCAGTATTAAAAACTATAGGTATCTATGGCTCAATCAGGTGGCTCGAAGGCCTTCTCAATTCGTCAAAGTCGGTTACAGGTGTACTCAGCGATCGATGCGAGTGCCGCTCTGTCTAAGGTGGCGGAGGGATTTGTCCCGGATAGGGTTTTCGATATCCACACGCACCTTCTCCGCGGGAGTGATTTTGGGGAATCGAACCGTCCCCAGTTTGCGGAACCCGATTCGGTCTATGGAGCGCAGCAGTTGCGGGAGGGGGTTGAAGCGATGTTACCGGGCCGGGATCTGAGAGCGCTGTGTTTTGGGATACCGGCACGCGACTTGGATACGGGGCCTGTGAATGATTGGGTTGCAAAGGAGAGTGCCGGACAGGACGGGTGGAAATTTTTGGCGTTGGCGAAACCGGACGATGACCGGGCGAAGTTAGCGCAATTGTTGAGGGCCCCAGGTTGCGCTGGTTTCAAGGTGTACCATTTGTTTTCGGGGCGTGACGACTCCTTCGATTGTGGGGTGAAAGAGTTCGCACCGGAGTGGATGTGGGAGTTGTTGAATGAGGTCGGGGGAGTACTGATGCTCCACATTGTTCGGGATCGTGCGATGGCGGATCCGCAGAACCAGAAAGAAATACGGTACTTGTGTAAGCGATATCCCAATTGTCAGTTGGTCCTAGCCCACGTCGCCCGTAGTTTTTCCCATCGTCATGCCTTGGAAGGTTTGGAATATTTGCGAGACCTCGACAATGCGTGGATCGACACGTCAGCGGTGTGTGAGAGTCAGGCTTTTTCAAAGGCTCTGGATGTCCTGGGGCCATCGCGCATCCTGTATGGATCAGACTATCCGATCAGCAATTTGAAAGGTAGGTCTGTGACCGTTGGAGAGTCCTTTTCCTGGATCTACGAGGACTTGGAAAACCCGGCGGCCGCGGCTTTGAACTCTCAGATGGCGTTGGTGGGGCTCGAGTCGCTATCTGCGCTACGGGAAGCGGCCGAGAGGCACGGTTGTAGTGCGAAGGATATCGAAGATATCTTCTATAACAATGCAGCGAGGATGCTTGGAGAGAGCGGATCCAAGGATGATCTGTCCTGGTCCGATGTGAAAACCCGTGTCTCGTGTGGCACCGGATTGATGTCCAAGAGGCAGGAGCAGTTTGACCCATCCAGTTGGCCTACTTTTTATTCTCGCTGCAACGGCTCGGAGGTATGGGATCTGCACGGGAAACGTTTCATCGACTTTGCCGGTGGGGTCGGTGCGATTGCGCTGGGTTATGGAGATGAAGATGTGGGTAGAGCGGTGAACCGGCAGATTGCCGCGGGGACCTATTGTACTTTGGTGAATCCCGCCGAGGATACGCTCGCGAAGAAGCTGCTCGGACTGCATCCGTGGGCGGGTCGTGTTCGTTTTGCTCGTGGTGGGGGAGAGGCCATGGCGGTCGCTGTTCGTATTGCGAGAGGCGCTACAGGGCGTAGTGGGGTTGCCTTTTGCGGCTATCACGGCTGGCAGGATTGGTACCTGGCAGCGAACCTTTCTGATGATTCCGCGCTAGATGGTCATCTATTGCCGGGGTTGCAACCATTGGGAGTGCCACGTGAACTAAAGGGAACCGCAGCACCATTTAGGTATAATGATCTTTCGTCTCTGCGTGAGGCCATTCAACAGCTGGGAGGACGGCCGGCTGCGATCGTGATGGAACCGATGCGATCGCAACTCCCGAAGGATGACTTTGTGGAGAAGGCGATGGAGATGGCGCATGAGGCCGGTGCGGTGTTTGTCCTGGATGAGGTGACCAGTGGGATCCGGTTCGGCTTCCCCGGGGCCCACGTCCGCTTGGGTCTTGATCCTGACATTGCAGTATACGCCAAAGCGATGAGTAACGGGTTCCCGTTTGGAGCTATTGTAGGTCGCAAAGATGTGATGGATGCGGTGAATGGCAGCTTTATCTCCAGCAGCTATTGGACAGATGGCGTGGGTACTGCGGCCGCTCTGGCCTGTTTGACAAAAGTGGAAGAAGAGAAGGTCTCTCCATGGCTTTGGGAAACGGGCAGTGAGTTTCAGGAAGGGTTGCGATCTGTGGCGAGTAGACACCCGGACTGCCACTTGCAAGTGGGAGGTATGCCTCCATCTCCCAGCCTTACTTTTTCAATAGGTTCTGAAGCGACTTCCGCGAAAAAATTGATGATTCGAAGTTTACTCCAAAAGGGTTTTCTCTCGTCCTCGCAGCTGTATTTGATGCGGGCACATAGCGACTCTCAGCGGGAGTCATTCCTTGCGGCTCTTGACGACACGTTGGGAGAGATTGATCGCGAGATCGAGAATGGGACGCTCGTAGAGTCGGCCGGGAGTCTCGAGGGGAACAATATGTTTGCCCGGTTAGCGTAGTTGTTGGGGACGGAGGTCTCCTTCGGGAATCCCGTTTATCAGTTGCTGGCCTTCTACGAACCGACTGAGGTTCTGTGTAAAGATCTCACGGATACGACTGCAGAATCCTGGGCTGCCAGTAGATCCGGAAATATGGGGTGTGATAATCACGTTGTTCATTGCCCAAAGGGGATGGCTTGAAGGCAGCGGATATTCGTAGTGGGTATCCAGAGCCGCACCGCTAAACCATCTCTCGGTCAGAGCCTTGATGAGAGGCTGCTCGTGGATAAGCGGCCCGCGGGCGGGATTGAGCAAATAAGCACTGGGCTTCAATTGGCGGAGGTGTTCTTCACCACAGATCCCTCGAGTTGCGTCTGTAAGCGGTAGTGCCATCACGAGGAAATCAAGACCTTGCAGGAATTCATCGGTTTGCTCAGTCGAGAACACTCGATCGGGAATGGTTGCTTTGGGGTCTCCTGTTTGAGGAAGGACGAAAGTATCGTTCCGTTGGCGAAGAGTACTACGCGCGAGTACGTGTACACGCAGGCCTAACGCTTGGCACAGGCGAGCCGTTTCGCGTGCGAGGCCTCCGTAGCCCCAAAAGCCAACCGTCGACCCGCGAATCTCTTTCTGAAAACGAGCGTCCCGATCCCAGATTCCCTGACTTTGATTCCTCATCATTGCGGGCATGTCTCTCGCTAGAGAGATCATCATGCTTACGCACCATTCGGCGATTGGAATGTCAAAAACGCCGGATGCGTTTGTGGCGACCACCTGACGGTTGGGTAGGTCGGCGGGAATCAGCTGGGAAAATCCTGCGGAATCAATCTGTACCCACTTTAGATTGGTGAAATCGTCCAGGTTGCGGGGAAGTATACTGCAAAACAGTCCGTCAATGGACTGAGGATCTTCCGTCCATTGCCATTCTTCGTCGTCGGCCGGACCGGCGATGAGTTCTACGTTGTGGAGTTTGGCTCCATGCCATTGAGACGCCGGACGGGAACAGAGGACGCGCATAGGATGATTTTAGAATCGGAGTGCCGTTGTTGGCGGACTAGGCAAGTTCGTAGTGCTTGCGACTGGAGGGCGTATCGCATGTCGGATCGGTAATTTTCCCAGGTACGACGCGCTGATGCAGTGCTGGTGGTTTTTTCTTCGCGATCAAATCGAGTATGCGTTGTGCTCCCATCTGTCCAAATCGAGCGAAATTGAAATCGAAAAAAGCAATTTGGTCGGAGTAATTGAATCCGACTGGGTTGGTAATCTGGACGATCGTGATATGGAGGTCCGAAGGGACCTGGACGCCCTCCATTTCGAGAAATCTCATCACCGCTGGTAAATGCTCGTCGTCCTGCAGGATTAATGAGGTGGGCGCTTGGGAAGATCGGAGAGCTGTGCGAATACCACCCACCAAATCGTAGGCGGTATCGGAGTGACGGCATACCTTGAGATGGTTGGATCCTATTCCAGATTCAATCGCTCCATCTTGAATTCCTAAGAGAACATTTCTTGTAAACGCAGAGTCTCCATTCTGGAGGGTCACCAGAATCGATTCGTGACCGAGGCTGTGAACGTGGGCCAAGACCTCTCGGTATACGCTTTGGAAGTCCAACGCGATGGACGGGAGGTCAATATCGTCCCAGACGTAGCCGAGCGACAAGCTGGGGTACCCACTGTCAAAGAGACGTTTCTGAAGTGCGGGAGGGGTTGATATTGCGATGTAGCCTTGAATATCCCCGTCATCGAGCCAGTTCTGATAGCAGGGGAAGAAACCCGCCTTTTGATCCTTGTTCGAAACGCTCAATGCAACTGAATAACCGAACTGGGAAAGATATCCTTTCAGCGCGATCATCGTGCTCCATTTGGTCGGCTCCTCCAGATAGATTTTAGGCGGACAAATTACCCCGATCTGGCGGGTGTTTCGATTGGATTGGGTGCGCCCGTTGTTGTTTCCCGATTGGCTATCTCTAACGAAGTGGCCTGTCCCGGCGCGTGAATCCAGAATTCCTTTTTCCGAGAGCAGTGCGATGGCGTTGCGAACGGTCTGGCGGGAGAGATTAAACTCGAGACAAAGTTCACGTTCAGAAGGGAGTGTCTCTCCTGTGGATATGACGCCGGATTCGATGCGTTCTTCCAGTGTGCTGGCGAGCAATTGGTAGAGCGGCTTGCGCGGACCCGATCGCATTTGCTTTTGATCTAGCGATGTTGATGCACTTTTCTTCACGGTTGAATATGTTTCGACTGACTATGCTTCTATGGTTTCGGAGCTATCTTACGGTATTGGCTATTGAGACAGGGTCAAGTTTAAGTACCAGTATGAAGATGGTCAGGCTGTCTGTTTGTGCGCAAACGGCTTAATTTACGGGATTCTCATCTGATTTTGCAATGGTGGGGACGGGCTTTAGACTGCGAAGAGTCAGGTTTACGAGTTCTCGACGTTCGGGGGCGAAGAGAGAGATCAAGAGAGGAACGCCCATCGTGACGACAAAGCCGGGCCAGCTGAGCCAATTGAAGCTGATCCGCTCCCCGGCAGGGACTGAGTAGTAAAACAGGTAGGGGCAACTCAGGCAGACGATGCTTCCGAGAACGAGACCGACGGTCATCGCCTTGCCGGAAACCCTGGGAAACAAGACTCCGAGTAAGAACGCACTGAGTAGAACCATCCATAGACCTGACCAGACACCAGCAATCTCCAGCACCGAGGATTTTACTCCCTCGCCTCCAGTCGTCAGTAGAATAGAGATCCCGACACCAACCAATCCGGCTGCAATGCTGAGTAGACGACAGATCCGGAGGGTTTGCGGCCCGTTCTCCTCGGAGACATGCCCGAGGCGGAGCAGACCATCTTTGTAGATCACGGTGGCAACACTGTTCACTACGGAAGAGATGGTGCTCATGAGAGCTGCGAGTAGTGCGGCGATTATCAGGCCGGGAATGGGCGGGGGAAGCTCCGTGGAGATGAACCACCCCATCACTTTGTCGGGGGTGACTTCACCGGGTAGCTTTTCTGGATAGATACCGTAGAAGTAGAAAAGTCCAAGACCTGCCCCCCAGAACAGTAGTCCCAATGGTAGCATTGTAATGTAATTGAAATACACGGACTTCTTGGCGCTCTTAAAATCTTTGGAGGTTAAGAGGCGTTGAATTACCAGTTGGTCGCAGCTCAGGCTCATCAACGGTCCTGAAGCAGCGATCAGAATGAGGAGCCAGACGTTGAGCCTCGTGTGGAAATTGAGTGTCCAAAATTCCTTCTCAAAAAGCTGACCAAAGGTTCGTTCGTTGTGAGAGGCGTACTCGAAGATCTCTATCGGGCTAGCACCGGTCGCTACGAGTATTTTCCAGAACACGGCTGAGATCCCTACGATGAGAATGAGTGCTTGTGCCACGTCTGTAAACATGACCGCCTTCATCCCCCCCAAGGTGGTGTAGGCGATCGTGAATAGCCCTACTGCGCTGATTGTCAGGAGGGGAGGCCAACCGACGAGGGCTTCAATGATGATCGCAGCAGCGTAGAAAACGACCCCCGCGTAGATCAGGCGGATGACGCAGAACAGCACCGCACCCCCAATCCGTGTGGGAAGATTGAAGCGTTTTTCAAGATACTCGTAGGCAGTGAAGGTGGGTCCAGAGAAGAAGAAGCGCAGAAAGAGATGGACTGCGAGGGGGACGAAGATGGGCATCGCAAAGGCGGGCAACAACATCATCAATCCATGGCCGTACGCCTCTCCGGGACTTGCGACAAAACTGATCGTGCTGAAAAGCGTCGCGAAAATAGCAATAGCTACAACGATCCAGTTCATCCCACGGCCTGCGAGAAAGTAGCTTTCGCTGGAATCCTTTTGGCCGAACCTAGACCAAACCGTGATGCCGACGACAATTCCTAGATAGCCGGCGACTGCGATCCAATCGAAGGGAGAGAGTGAGACGTTGGTATCGATGGAGCTCATAGTTTATTCAGAGGAGAGGGGTTCAATGCCCAGCGAGTTCCAGACTTCTGATAGATCGAGTACTTGGCCTTGCTGGCGTGCCTCGTCGACCATTAAGGCGGAGACGGATCCGAGCAGTCCTTCTTTGCGACCACATCCGACAGGTTGCCCCGTACGTATTGTTTCGGCGAGATCTTTCATGATGAGCTGATCGCCGTCGGCGTGGACTTTCTGGTAGCCTTCGAGATGCGCATCGTGGAACTCTCCCATTTGCTCAAGCTGTGGTGATTCGTCCCCTAGGGCTTTGTACTGCAAGGTGGCGGAGTATTGCTCGATGATCAGGTTCCCTTTTGTGCAATGGAAATACATCCGTCTCTCCGGTAGGGTGTTGGACAGAGTTGCTTGGAACTGTGTGCGAACTCCATTGTAGTATTCCAAAATCGCTACGATGTTGTCCTCAATGGTCTTCTCGCTGGTAAATGGGTTGGTTCCAGGTTCCCAGTGATCATTGAGGCGAGTAAACGCCGGGTCCGTATCGAGGAGATCTTTGTTTTTGGGAAGGAAGTAATCGTTGCCCCCGAAAGCGGCGACCCTGCGAGGAATGGAATCGGTGAACCAGTTGATCAGGTCGAGGTCGTGACTGCATTTTTCCAGGATATGGGGGCCGCCGAGATCCTTGTAACGCCGCCAATTGGTCATGATGTAGGCACCGTGACCCGGATTGATATTCTCGTTGGCATCAATGCTTATAATCTGGCCCAGTTTGCCGGAACTGAGAATTTCTTTGGCCCGGCTATAGAGGCGTGCATAGCGCATGCAGAAGCCCATGAATAGCTGGCAGTTGCTTTCCTCCTGCGCTTTTGTGATCTCTCTGCACTCCTCAATATGGAGCGCGAGTGGTTTCTCCGTGAAGACGTTCTTTCCCGCCCGAAACGCTGCAACAATCTGTTCGCAGTGGTATTTATTCGGAGACCCTACCATGACCCAGTCGATCAAAGGGTCGGCGAGCATTTCCTCGTAGGAGGAGTATATCTTGCCGCCTGGATTGTTGGAAACTCCAAGCAGTTTCTCGATCTTTTCCGGGCAAGTAGGGTCAAACCCACCCCTGATTTGGATGCCTTCGTATTGGGAGAGGTAGCCAGCGATACCCGCGGTGCGTCCGCCTCCGCTGACCCCGATTTGATGCGGTCTGTTTTTCATGAAATCTTCTGTATTGTTTGGATAATTATCGTACTTCGTAGATGGCGATATCGTCGATGAAGACGGAACTGTCTTCCGGTACGTTCGGCGTGAATAAAATGCGGGTAGGGGAGGAGTTGGGTCCTTCGAAGGGGATCGTGATCGAGTTTGGTGTCCCGCTTTCATTTTGCCCTGATTGGATCGTGATGAACCCGGCGGAGACTTCGAAGGTGATTTTTAGCAGAGTCCATTCATTCGGAGAAATAGTGAGGTCCGTGGGCACCCAGGCTGGGGAGCCTTCTGGATTTGAAAGCCGGATCCGGCCGTCGCCGTCCACCAGAATTGAGAGGAAGTTTGTCTTGGTGTCGTCCATTATACGCAGGCTGAACGATCCAACATCGTTCCTTTGTATCCACAGTTCCGTAACGAAGTCCCATCCCGGTGTGGGGCCGTTGGTCGTCCATCCGATTACTTGACTGCCACCACGCTTGAGGTGAAGTGACTGTCTTCCGGACTTGGCGATTTTGTTCTCGATGAATGCGCCGTTCTTACCAAAACCACCCCATCTCCCTCCTTTTGTGTGAACATCACCGACTGTTGGTGCGATATCGCTGTCTGGTTGAAATATCCGTGAGTCGTCGAAGTCTTGATTCAGATAGTCAATGCGAAGATTTTTTAGTGAGACAGGCCGCTGGCGGTAGGCCTCCTCGTTCTCTTTTTCGGTAATGATATTGAACTCGTTTGCAAAAGGGCTGGTTTTCTCGCGGAAGTAGATCACCTGCCATGCTAGCTCCCGGATTCGAGGATCATCAGCAGTTGCCTTTAGGTCTGCGAGTTCAGCTTCTCCTTCGGGTCCGAATCCTATCATTGCGTTTCCGATGGCGCGGTGTCCCCATTCGCTGTCGATACGATCAGTGCCGGTTCCGAGTTCAAGGAAATTGGATCGTAAAGCTTCGAGCATCTGTGAGCGAAGAGGGCCGTCGTATCCGTGATATGCCAAATCGCCAACTGAAGTAGCGACACGGTTTTGGATCGCCGGGTCTGGATGATTCAATTCATTCAGCATGATTTCATGAGCGAGTTCGTTCTGCCGAAATTGGGGCATTCCCAAGCTTCGGGCTGCGAGAAATGCAACGTACCGATCGTCGTCATACAATGCTTCCTCGATGTAGGGCAGGTCTTCCGGTCTCGCCGTGAGACTGAGAGAGTACATGGCTGTGCGCCGAACCATTATATTGGGATTTTGCAGCATTTGGTGAAGCCCGTCGTAGGGAACAGGGGAGAATCGAGGGATTGAATTACGGGTCATTTCGAGTAGGTGATGGTTTCCGTACTCTTCCATGCACGCCTCAATCGCCATCAAGCTGTTCGGCCCCTGATTGTAGCCGAGTGCGTAAATGGCCATGGAGCGGACGCCTTGCTCGGGATCAAATAGAGCGCTTTCGATTGCTGGAACACTAGCTGGATCCCCAATCTTTCCGAGGGCCTGTAGCGTGAGTCTTTGCAGGATGACATTGGGACTGTCGAGAAGGGGGAGGATCTCGCTAGCATCAATAGAAGAGTGCCCTTCGATGACCTGGCTCAGGAATTTCATTTTCTCATAGATCGTTCCGGATTGAAGAGCGTTCTTGGTTTGTTCCGGAATCATGCATCGATTGAGATATTGGATTTCATCTCCGAGAGAACAGATTCCACGCATTCCCAGTTCGTAAAACCGCTTCCACCGGGACATAGCGAAGGGATTCGATGTGATGAAATTGATTTCAACGTCGGTATCACGTGAAAGGAACAGCATCTCGTCCAGGGTAGTGTCTTGTGCCCGTACGGAAGAGCCGCCATAAACACCTAGCTCATCGACAATTCCGTCGCGAACCCACTTGTCGATGTCCATGTGGATGATTCCTATTGTATAGTATTCTTGTGGAAGAGTGGCCCATACCATCGGCTTTCGAGGGTCGATTGGATTGAGCCAGACTCCGATTTTTACTTCTTCACCGAGGGCCTCGCGCAGTTCCTCCATAAAGGCCGTTACGTATTCGCCGCGTAGGCGATACCAATCTTGGCGAGTGGCAAATTTATTGAACGGCTCTGTTCGGATGTCGATCCCGTGGCGCCTTTTGAACTCTTGCACGATTGGTTCACTGTACCCAAATTCATCCTGGAAGCGCATTGAGAAGTTCTCGGCGTAGGACATGAAGATGATGCCGTCGTATCCAGCGCTTTCGATTAGCTCCACATGTAAGTCGACGAGTGCTTTTCGCGCTTCGGGGTATGCGAGTTCGATGACTCCTCCTTGCTTCCGGTACCCGTATTTATCGGTGGGGATCCACTCTGGGTTTTCTTGTCTGAGTTTCGCCTCCCAGAATCCCGGATACTCATTGAAATTGGGAGTGTCGGCAGTCACTCCATAGTCGCCAAACTGGGTGACTCCCCATAGCTCCAGTCCTTCCTCATGCGCAATCTCGACTGCTCGGCGTTCGATGTCTTCGTCGATTAGATCCGCGAAGTGATCGAAAGCTCCAGCGTACATAAAGTTGTCCTCGCGGGCTCCCAACTGATCTGTCGCTACGGCAGCCTGAAGTCCCCGCCAGTAAATGCGTTCGCTGTTGAACACGTTCTTGAAAAAGTCGAATACATCCCGAATCGCGGTATCCGAATCTACGGCCATCGATCGGCCGAGGAACCAGTTGTCCCCAACGCTGACGTATTGATCAACCACCGGTTTGTCGTTCGTCGTCGCCCAGCCTTGGGCCAGTCCGAACTGCAGTAGGAAGATTGTTAGAAAGAGGCCGTGGAGTCGTTTCATTTGCTTTCGTATACAGGGTTCGGTGTAGCGTTGCATGTGAGCAGAAGTGTCTCCTGGTTCGGACAGAGTCAACTTGAAAAAATACTGGTACTTAAAATATCTGGTATAAAGAACTTGTATTGGAGAATTGTCCGTGCATTCTGCGAATCACAATGAAGCTCTTTGTCACTGCATGTATTCTCAGTTGGGTGGCCTCCAGTAGTGTGGCGATTTCCCGGGATCTCTATGTAGATCCAAGTCAGGGGAACGATCGGGCAGACGGACTTTCGTCAGCGGTGGAAGCAGGTTCTGGACCTGTTGCCACGATTCGAAGGGCTGTGCAGATGGCAGAGCCCGGCGATGTCATCAGGATTGTTGAGGGCATCGATCGAGTCTACGAGCAGGTATTGTTCGCGGAGAAGAGCGGCACGAAGGAGGAGCCGATCGTATTCGATGGTCAGGGTGCAATTATTGATGGGAGTGTTCCTATTGTTCGGGAGGAGTGGGAGCTTGTCTCGGAAGGTCTTTATCGGTCTACCGTGATTCCGGAGAAATATTGTTACGGCGTGAATCCGGCCTATGTAGGTCGGTTCTTCTTCGTGTGGGAGGGGGAGATTAATCGGATGGGGCGTTCGTTGAAGGGGCCCAAAGAACCGTATATGAGCCCGGAGGAACTCAGCCCGGGGCAGTGGACCTATGTGGAGGGTGAAGCTGCCTTCTACCTGAGAATCGAGCCGGACATCACTTTAGAGGAAGCGCCAGTGCGGGTGCCGAAGATTGTTTCTGGCGTCCAGATTAGTGGAGAGTGCCACAATTTGATTATTCGGAACGTTACGGTCACGCATGTGATCAATGATGGCTTTGCTTTGACTACCGGTTCCAACAAGCAGAGCACCGTAGAAAATATTCGTTTCGAGAACATCGTAGCCAAAGAGTGTGGCGACGACGGATTGAGTGCGCATGGTGATTGTGAGGTCTATGTGGATGGCTTTCTCTCGATAGCGAATTCGACGGGGTATTGCAGTCAGGGAGTTTCGATCAATCGCAACGTTCGGATGGAAGAGATCCACGGAGTCGAAATCTTTCCTATTGGTGGTCGCCATGAATTTATCAATACAACTGTAGTTGGCCATGCCGCTCAGCCGGTCACGGTTCTGGCGTCCGCACCTTTTGAAACCTCAGAGTTGATTTTGGAGAACTGTCTGATCCTTGCAGCGCCCGGCCGGAAACCTGTCGATGCCCGTATGCGCATCCAAAAAGGTGGCGTGCTGCGGGCGGATCGATTGAGTACCCAAGGCATTAGCATACAGGTATCCGGTTTGATGGAGCTCTCAAATTCCGTGATCGCGGGAGGTCGGGAAGTTACCCTGAATATTCTTGAAGGAGCCGAGTGGGAGGGGAGCAATAATCTATACGATATTGGTCTGTTCTTGCTGGAAGGAACCCGATTTGCTCCCCGGGATTTCTCTACTTTCTCTACTGCAGCCCATGAAGAAGGTTCCAGCGTGCGACCGATCAGTGCTTTGGGCGAGGCAAGCAGCCAATCAGAATTGTCGCTTTCAGTGGGAGCGGATCTCTCCCGTCTACCGTAAGATTTTCTATGAGTAAAAGTAACACTTCTCCAACGATTCATCTAATCTGTAATGCCCATCTGGATCCAGTGTGGAAATGGGATTGGGAGGAAGGATTGACGGAGGCGTTGGCCACATTTGAGATTGCGGCGGATCTTTTGGAAGAGGATTCAGATTTCATTTTCAATCACAATGAGTCGATTCTGTATGAATGGGTTCTCGAGTATCGGCCCGATCTGTTTCGAAGGATTCAAAAGCTGGTTTCCGCGGGGCGATGGAATATCGCAGGCGGTTGGTATCTTCAGCCGGATTGCAATTTGTCGGACGGAGAGAGTTTGGTTCGTCATATTTTGATTGGTCGCGATTTTTTCCGAAAGCACTTTCAGGTGGAACCTGAACTCGCCTATAATTTTGACGCTTTTGGGCATAACGGGAATTTACCGCAGATCCTTAAGAAGTCGGGGTACAAGGGTTACGTGCATTTTCGTCCGGATGCGAAAGCGTTGGAGCTTCCCAGCGATCTATATCAATGGGAGGGTATCGATGGTTCCCGCGTAGCCGTCTACCGTCCGCCGTTTACCTGGTACGGAACCGATGATCATGAAGATCTACGTCAGAGAATTGAAGATTCCCTGGCGGGTAAAACAACCGATTGTGGGATGGTGGGAGTTTTCTGGGGAATGGGTGACCATGGAGGCGGAGCGACTCGAAAAGATTTGGAAGTTATTCGTTCGCTGCAGGGGAGTCATGACCTGATTCGGCAGAGTAGTACCAACGATTTACTTGAAGAGATGGAGGGCTTGAAGCCCGAGGCACCGGTTTGGAAAGGTGACCTCCAGCGGGTATTTACCGGATGCTACACCTCGGTGGCGCAAGCCAAGCAGGGGAATCGCCGGTCGGAATCATTGGTACAAATGGCGGAACGGTACGCTGCCTTGGCCTGGTGGTTTTTGGACTGTCCGTACCCGTTTGAGAAGCTCCGACAGGTGTGGAAGGATGTTCTCTTTAATCAGTTTCACGACATCCTCCCCGGGTCCTCTACGCGAACAGCGATGCAGGGATCCTATGAGATCGCGGGACGTGGTATGAAGCTCGCCCGCGAGATTGCCCTTGAGGCTCAAATGGCTCTTCTGGCGAAGACGGAGTCCAGGGAGCCTCTCTGTGTCGTCGTTTTTAATCCACATCCGCACGAAGTTTGCTCGCAAGTAGAGGTTGAGTATATGGCTGCCCATCGTCCCATCCTGACCCGCTTTGTAACAGCGAGAGTGACGGATGATTCGGGCCAGAATGTGTTGTGCCAGGATGAGGTGGCAGAGGCGAAAGCAACGAAATTTGACTGGCGGAAGAAGGTTGTTTTCGAAGCGACCCTTCCTGCCATGGGTCATGCTGAATACCAGATCCATCTCGATACCCGTGAGCCGGGTCAACTACCTCCGCCAGTAGTGCAACCACCGCTGAATTTTAGTTGGGAAAATGAACAGGTCCGTTTTGAAATTGATCGGAATACCGGATTTGTTCTCGAGTTTGCAAAGGTTCCTGCAGGGCAGAACATCTTGAAGAGTCCCGGGGGAAGGTTAGGCGTGTTCCGGGACACCGGTGATGCCTGGGGGAGTGACATATCGGAGTACGATGAACAGGTCGGAGAGTTTCGATTGGCAACGCCGGCTGAAGCAGCCGAGTTGAGCGGTCAGCTTGATTTGGCAGAAATAGACCCTGTTCGGATCGTAGAGGAAGGAGACGTTCGTACGATTGTCGAATGTTTGTTTGTGTACAAGCGATCCACGGCAGCAATTCGGTATATCATTCAGAGCGGTCGAGCCGAGGTTGAGGCAGAGGTGCGAGTGATTTGGAATCAACCGGGGCTGCAGATCAAATGGATTTGGCCCACTCGGTTTGAGGGGTCTGATTATCTTGCTGAGATTCCATATGGAGATATCACCCGGATGCAGAATGAGGGGGAGCATACGCATTTGCGGTGGCTCGCGCTCAGGGAAAAATTCGGGGAGGCTTTCGGCATAGGAGGTATTGGTCCTTCCGGGCATGATGTTCGCAATGGTGAGGTGCGCGTGACTCTTTTGAGAAGTGCGATCTACTGCCATGGGTATCTTCATCAGTTGCGCGCCCCGGTGTTTCATGACTTTATGGACCTGGGCGAATCCCGTTTCCGTTTTGTCTTAAAGTTATCTGAGGCCGCAGAGGTCCGCCGGGATATGTCTCGAGTTATCGAGGAGTTTGCTTTGCCTCCAACTGCGTTGGTGCACCTCCCGATCGGAGCCTGTAGCCGGGGAGGCGTCGATGCGAGTCGCCCCTTGATTGCAGTAGAGGGTGAGGGCTTGGAGTTGGGCGCGCTGAAACGCTCCGAGGACGGTGAAGACCTTATCTTGCGGATTGTGGAGCGTGCAGGTCGCGTTGGCTGTGGCCAGTTGGTGATTCAGGGCGCGAATCGCGAATATTCGCTCCAGTTTGATCCTTACGAAATTAAAACGCTTCGTCTCTCCCGCGACGGCCGTCTCTGCGAAAACGATCTACTGGAAAGAGCGTTAGAACCTTAACTTTATCATTCATGAAAATTCGATCTGTAAGAACCGTTCTCTGTAGTGCCCCGCACCGGGATATTCACATGACCAGCCGGTCGATGCGTTCGGCGGCATTTATCGTAATCGAAACAGATTCGGGTCATCGGGGTGTGGGTGAAACCTACGCTGGCTATTTTGTTCCCGAACAGGTGCCCGAGGTGGTGTCGTTCTATGAACCTATACTGGTCGGTGCCGACCCCCTTGGGATCGATGTGCTCATGCGGCGAATGTTTGTTTCGGGTAAATTCTGGGCGAGGGTTGGATTGGGCTCTATTGTTCTTAGCGGGATTGAAATGGCTCTGCTGGATCTGAAGGGTCGGATTTTAGGTGTGCCGGTGTACGAGCTTCTCGGTGGGCGGTGCCATGACTCTCTTCCCACCTATGCCACGGGTGGACCCTCGAATTGGCCGGAAGATGAGCTGGAGGCGAAGGTGGAGCAGTACCTTTCTCTCGGATACCGACGGGTCAAGTTGGGCGCGGGACGATACGAGAAAGGATGCGAATCTGTACTGCCGGGCGCCACTCCTGTAGAGGCGGCTTCGATTGAGGTCGCCAAGGCGGAATTTCTCACGAAACGATTTGGTCCTGAGTTTCACCTGCTTCTCGATGGACACATGGATAATCTGGGGGAAAAGGATCATGTGTGGGATGAAGCCACCGCTTTGCATGTTCTTCGTTCGTTGGAGCCATACCCAATCGACTTCTTTGAGGAGCCGCTGCCGTACACAAATAAGTCCGCCTATCGGTCTCTGAGAAAGGGTACTTCGATTCCGGTGGCCGGCGGAGAGTGCCTGACGAGTTTTGAAGAGTGGAGAGATTGGTTGGAGGAGGAACCATTCGATCTACCTCAGCTCGATGCTTCCTATATGGGAGGGCTGACGAATTTTGTAAAAGTGGCTCATACTTGTGAAGCTAGCGGCCTACCAATTGCAACTCATGCGTGGTCCGCAACGGTGGGGGTTGCGGGGAATCTTCACGCGGCCTTCGCCTGTCGAAATACCCGGATTGTTGAAATGGCGGCCTATAGTCCCTGTAACCATTCCCTGAATACGCATATCCATTCACCATTGTTGACCGAATTATGGGAGGAAGCTCCTGTGTTGAAGGATGGAATGTTGTCGATTTCCAGTGCACCTGGCCTCGGTATTCGGGTTTCCGAAGAGTTTTTCGAGAAATATCCATTCGTGCCAGGAACTGGCGAGTTTAATGCTGTAAAAGGTAAGAAGTTAACCAACTGAACCCTTGAAAGCGTAAAGAATGTGTTTGACACACAGTATTGATTTTAAGTACCTGTATTTTAAGACTCAGGAATTTGTCGTTCTCAAGCCATAACCCAGTAAAGAAAAAATATGAAAGTTCCAACCCTCTCCCATTGGTCGAATCGGCCGAACAATTTAACTTTTCTGGCGGGGCTGATGGTAGCCGTTGGGGCGGCGTCCTCCGCATCGGCTGAAGGCGTCTGGGATGGGGGAGGCTCCGATAGTTTATGGAGTACCAGTGAAAACTGGGATGACGACCAGTTGCCTGGAGTAGGGGACGACGTCGAGTTTGGGTCCGCGTTTACTTCGGGGACGCAAATCGATCTGGATGGTGACCGAGAGGTGGGGACTTTGATTTTCTCCCAAGGTGGAACAGGTCTTATCATTAAGGACAATACGCTGACGATTAATTCAGGAATCACGAAGTCCGGGCCTACGGCGAATTCAGATTTTTGGAGCGCTGTCACTCTGCCGAACGATATCACAATCAGTTCGAGCACAGGAGGAAGGATCCGATTTCTTGGAACGCTGAGTGGATCGGGAGGGATTGAGTTTGTGGCCACAGGAGTCGCCAGTTCGTTGCAGTTGGATGGCAATAACACCGGATGGTCGGGAGGTCTGGTTCTTCAGTCAGGCGTAGCCAATTCCGTGGTGAATGTTTTTAACACCAATGGTCTCGGGACAGGGGACGTTGTTTGGAAGTCGGGTTCGACCGGTCCTTCGGTAATCATCAACGGTAGCTACATTATCGAAAATGACTTCACTCTCGAAGGAACTGCAGACCGAACGCTAAATACCTACAATGTATCAGGTGGTTCAGGTGGGGTAACTGAGCTAAACGGAAACATTTCGGGAGATGGGGCTTCGACGATTCGGTTTGCGCCCCGTGCGACGAATATTACGGGTCACATTTCTGAATTGAACGGAGTCAATAGTAACGAGAACGCGAGTAGTCGAATGGTGTTCTTTGGGTCTTCGAACGATTCGACATCCGCGTTGGGTAACACATTTGTCATCGGGAATAATGAGGCACTTGACTGGGGGCGCGTAATCCTAGGCCAAAGTAGCGCCGTAAAGGAGGACATCGCCTTTCTCTATAAGGACGGGATTACCATTTCCAGAATGATTGAATTGAATGACGACGATCTGGGGGACGTTACTCTCGGAGTTTATGGGGATAATTCCACTGCTACCCACGCGGCAACGATTCAAGTGAGTAATTTCAGTCCGTCGGCCGAGACGAAGCAGTTGTACCTGACTGCAGGCACTGGGAGTCAGTTTACTCTAGCTGGTGATATTACATTGCCGGGTGCCGGGGATACTTTGAGTGTTTCGAAGATCGGGGAGGGCGTAGTCGTTCTTTCCAATGCCTCCGGAACCGGAATCAATGGTAGCACTTCGGTCAGCGAGGGAACTTTATTGGTGAACAACGAAACAGGTAGCGGCTTGGGAACAAGTGATGTGACTGTCGACGGTGGGACCCTGGGTGGTACCGGGCTCTTTAGTGGATCGGTGATTGTGAATAGTGGCGGTACACTGGCCCCCGGTGCGAGTATTGAGTCACTGTCCTCCGGCGGGGTTTCCTTTGCGGATGGTTCTGTATTTTCTTATGAGGTGGATTCTGAGGCTCCATTGGCCACGGGTGCCGACCTGCTGTTGGTCAATGGTGACCTTTCGCTCACTGGGACTGTTGACCTCGAATTAGCGAACCTCTCTCTGGGTACCTTTGATCCCGGGACGGTTCTGTCTTTGATCAACTATGACGGCACCTGGGACGGAGGCCTGTTCTCCTTTGAGTCCGATCTGTTGGAGAATCTCGAAACCTTCTCGTTCAATAGCCAAGAGTGGCAAATCGAGTACGATGCTTCTGTCGGAGGCAGCAATTTCAGTGATGAATATCTCGCTGGAGGCTCTTTTGTGAATATCACTGCGATGATTCCAGAAGTCTCAGCATGGAATTGTACCGGGTTGATCGCTCTGGGTGCGGCTCTGTTTGTCCGTCGTCGAGTATAGTCCGGGGGATCAGTATGCTAACAACGAAAACTGCTGTGTTCCGTTGCTGTCATTATGTCTTCCTCCTAGTGGGTCTATGCTCATTGCTGGCATCGGGTCCATTGTTTGGAGAGTCGACTGTTCTCGAGCAGGATTTCGATGATGTCCCGGAAGGTTTTGAGGGTCGCTTTGGAGAGGTCTTCGGTGGTTCGGATCCCTATGGACTGGAAGGTCGTTGGAGTGAATTCGGGTCAGTCGCGGGTTTTCCTCAAGTGAAGGATACATCGAGCTCTAGAGGAAATGTGGTTTCAATGAATCGGGTCGACGGAGAACCCTCTCATCCACTCATTGGAAACTTTAATCCGTCATATCCGGCGAAGCGTCTGCGTCTGGAATGTGATTTGTGGGTCTCCGACGAGGAGTCAGTTGCTGTAAGTATTAGCAATCAAAATACATCAGTTGCGGGGATTCTGCTGAGGTCAGATGCCGTCGGCATCTGCATCTGGAATCCACGGGATCAATCATGGGTAAAAACCTATGATTCGATGCCTGTCGATGAGTGGTTTCGCTTAGTGATTGATTGTGATGTGGGAAGTGCTTCTTACGTGGTCACCATTGTGGGAGAAAACGGGAAGGAGTTGTTTGAAGCCGAAGGGCTGCTTGTGCCCGACTACATCGAGGACGAGGGGGTGAATGCCATTCTATTCAATCCTCAACCTGGATATGAAAAGGAGATCAAGGTCGACGATGTCAGTGTGACAGTCGGGTACTAGAATTAATCTGAACAAAATCGGTATACGAAAGAGAAACATGATGAAACTAATACCGAGATCAGCCTTAACCTATTTGAGAAACGAAAAACGATCGGGGTTCACGTTGGTCGAACTTTTGTCGGTGATCGCGATAATAGCGGTCCTAGCGGGAATCCTTTTGCCGAGCATCGGCTACGTGAGGTCGAGTGCACGAAATTCAAAGTGTGTTTCGAATATGCGGCAGCAGTACATGACTGCGATGTCATACGTGAGTGATAAGGGGGTATTGCCGCGGGCTGTCGACACAGGCACCTATTGGTTTCGCGAGCTGGCGCCGTACCTCGATTATGACCCTGCGAAGACAGGAAAAGACTATTCGTTGTTCATGTGTCCGGAGCGTCCGGTTGATCGATTACAGGAAATCGTTTCGGAACAAGGTGGGTCGATCAGTTACGGTGGATATCTGACGAATCCGATCGTATGTGGCATACCCCCCAATAGCCTGCCGGTTAAAAAGCCGGCCCAATTTACGGATGCTACGAATACATGGATGATAGCCGACGGAAATGGGCAAGCTGCGGCGTATATCTGGGACGATCGATCGATCGAAGAGAGAATTGCCTACGACCATAAAGTGGGTGGCGAGATGGTTGCTAATATTATCATGCTGGACGGTCGCGCGACTTCGAAAACTCTCGAGGAAATGCTCGAGAATGAAGGCAACTTCTGGCGAGATCCGCGGATCTCGGATTGAAGAGATTCATCGCCCCGTTCAGGTTTGGGGACGTCTTTTCCGAGGACTAGCATCCCCCCGCTGAAAGTTCTACCGGGCTAGCCCCTTAAGAGGCGGGCTGTGTGTCCTCGTTAGTGAGCGCTAAAGCCCCCATCAACCACCATATTCTCGCCTGTTAGATAGGAGGAAGCCGTGGAAAGGAGGAATATCACTGGGCCGGCGAGTTCGCTGGCTGTCGCCATTCGTCCGAGATAGGTCTGGTTATTGTAGTTTTCGACAAATTCCGGGGCTTGTCCGGAGAAGAGTCCTCCTGCTGAGACGCAGTTTACGCGGACATCCCGTCGGCCATATACACCCGCGTAGAAACGGGTTAGATTGATTAGGCCCGCTTTATGAAAGTAGTAGTCGGGGATTAGATTTTTCTCCAAATCATCGTAGAGTGAAGTGGTGGGGCCATTCATTCCGTAGATGGAGCCAATGTTGACGATACTGCCGCCTCTCTCCTGATTGGCCATTAGCTCACCGAAATGACGATGCATCAGAAGGATGCCGCGAGAGTTCACGGCCATCGATTGATCCCATTGCTCAATGGATCCGGAGAGACCATTCATCGGGCGAGACACCGCATTGTTGACCAACCCATCCAGTGTTCCGAACTTGTCGAGGACCAGGGAGCAGAGGCGCGTCACCGATGTTTCATCGGACTGATCTAGCGTCTCTACGTGAATTGCTCCTGGGCATTTATCAGCGGCCTCCTGCAGTGCCTTCTTGTTTCGCGATGCCGCGATGACCGTAGCCCCTGCAGTAGCAAGTGCGGAAAGGATGGCAAAGCCATATTTTCCAGCTCCTCCGGTCAGGAGGATTGTTTTACCTCTGATCGAAAATAGAGTGTTAGGATTTTCCATACAAAGAGCCTGGGTCAATAGGGGCAGTTTCAGTTGTAAAAGGTCGGATTGCGTTGATGATTCCCTGATTGAGCGAGACGACATCGGCACCTGTGTGAACCAGAGAATAACCTCGATTCAATAGCTCCTCCGGGGAATAGGGCGCAGCCACAGCGACGCATCGTTTTCCGTGGGCTAGAGCGGCTGCTTCGACTTTTTGGCGAGCTTCGAGAACGGCTGGATCGTTGATCTCTCCTGCTTTTCCCAGTAGGTGGGCGTAATCTCCGGGCCCAAACATCAGTAGGTCAATTCCTTCTACGGCTGCGATGGAATCAACGTTCAGGACCCCCTCCGGAGATTCTATCTGGACGATAACCATCTTTTGATGATTGGAGAACTCGACGTATTCATGGGTGGGGATCTGTGCATATCCTCCATCAGCGTTTCCTCCGTCCATGGGCCGTTCCCCGATCGGGTGAAACTTTGTCCATTTGACGATCTGTTTCGCTTCTTCGGCTGTGGTGACATGGGGGACCATGATCCCCGCAGCTCCCGCTTCGATCGGCCGAATATAGTCGCTGTAGGATCCTTTGGATACCCTGACAATCACGTCGGTATCGTGAAGCGCGGCGGCCCGGATTTGGTTCTCCAGGTTCAGCCAGTCATTGGATACGTGCTCATTGCACAGCCAAAGGGCGGAGACGCCAGCTCTGGCTGCGATCTCTGCAACCCTCGGGTCGGCCAGGTTTAGCTTGTATAGTGTAGAGAGTCTTCCCTGACTCAATTCTCGTAGAACCCGGCTTTTGCGGAGATGTGTCATGTTATTGCTTTCTTACAGTTGGCTAGGAGGAGAGGCTGATCTCTATTCCGTTGTTGTTTCGGCTCTCTCGGCCCGCAATTAGAACTTCCATAAGTTTGCGGGTTTCATCGAATTGGATGGGAGAAGACTCTTTTCTCATCCAAGAGACAACGGACTCCAATTGGCGTCGAAACGCGGTGTAGGTGTCTGTTAGGGCGACCGTATCGTAGTTCGATTGACCATGGAAATGGAATCGAAATGCGCCGCCTGTGGCATCAGTGGTGGTCGCCAGAGTGATCGTGGTCCCGCATTGATGGGTAATGATAGCGATAGAGTTGTTCTGTTTCTCAACCAGACGAATGGACTCGAAATCGGGTCCAAGAATTCGGCTTACGGGTTCGAGGAGATGGATCCCATACCGTTCCCAGCTTTTGGGAGTAGCTGCTGTGATCCAGCGCCAGTCGCTTCCAATCGAGTCAATTTCCGGTGCGTAGCGCATACCGCTCGATGAGAGAATCGAAGCTCCTTCTTCAATCCATCGCGAAAATTGATCCAGATCGTCCCTGTTGGTTGCCAGAGGTTTGTCAACGAAAACGGGTAGACCTGATTCTATGAAGGGGCGAGCCCGCCTGACATGATCGTCGCCGTCGTCGGTTGCAATGATCACGCCGTCCACCTCGCCGATGACATCCTCGGGGTTCTTGACCACGGTTTCGATTCCAGTAGCCCGAGCGACGAGCGGTCCCTCCCCGGGATGGTCCGTCCAGATGTGCGTTACTGTTGCCCCCTGAATGGGTTCGTCGGGGCGGGCATTTAAGTACTTTGGTATCGCCGGGTATGGGCAGGCCTCGATCGCGGCTGAATCGTATCCATTCACCAATGCAGACCATGAGTAAGGGTGGCCGTTCCCGGGAATCATGCCGATCATCGCGAGTCTCAGTTCGTTTTTCATTGTCGTGGGTTGTCTGCGCGCGCGGCGATTGGAATTCGCAGGAATCATTCCTGCAAACTCGATCTGCAAATAGTTGGCGGCTTCGATTTTTGTAGGGTTAAGGATTTCTTCAAATGAAATCTATATTACGTTATACGATACGTAATCCCGTCCGAAGGTGGCAAGCAAAAGTTGCGCGAAAGTGGGAAATCAATGTAGTGCGAGGAACGCTACACAGTAGGATCTGGAGTTGTGGTTTCTCTTTCCGGGATGGCTGTCTACGGAGACATTTCGCTGCAGATGAGATCAACCGCGAATTCGTAGGTTCCGGGTGTGGAGATTCGATACGGATCAAGTGGCGTTTCTCCCCAACTGTTGTTCCCGCCGACGCCCATCTGCCATCCAGAGAGGGTTACGGTATGGTCGTTTGGGTCGGGCAGGTGAGCGGGGTGGTTGGTTTCCTCCAAGTCGAGTTCCGAACAGGGCCAGATGCTGCAGCCGGTAAGTGTCGGGCTCGCGGATCTGATCTTCAATCGGCAGTGGGGGCCGCTAAGTTCGAGCCACCGTATGTCGGACCGATGAGCATTCTCCTGGGGGCGCGGATAGGGAGTGGGCCACTCGTTGGTGGGAAGGTTGTGAATTGACACTTTTGCCCCGTTGAGGCGATCGCAATAATTCTCGTGGGGGCCTCGACCGAACCAGCGTGTTCTTTCGAACTCCTTTGGCAGTTCAAATTGGAGTCCAATCCGAGGGAGTTCGGGTACTGTGGCCGGAAGAGAGATCTTAAGGCGTATACGCAGGGTTCCGTCGCCGAAGAGAGTGTAGACCATCGCCAGATCTACCCCGTCGAGTTCAGGGGATCCCATCCTCAGGATGGAGGTTACTTCCTCTGCGTCCGGTCGGGTCACGAATTGGATATCCGTCAAATGGGCGCCTTCGATGGCATTCTTCCATGGGGCCATTCGTTCGGGAACCTTCCAGCCGATGTCGTTGTCGGTTGGCACGCGCCAGAAGTTTGGGGTGACGGGTCTGGGCAAGTATTCGTAGTTTCCCCGGCGTGCCGAGGTGATCAGCCCGCTCTTCCTGTCGACGATGACGGTTGTCCCGGAGGCGATGAGGGAGATGGCCTCACTGGTTTCTGAACGGTGGACCTCTCCGCCTGACGGGGCGGGAGTGCTTTGCGGTTCTCTAAGAAGGAACTGTTCCCATGCTATCTCGTGGCCCGCTTCCGCCCAGCTGGAGTCGAAAGCCGTAGAGAATGTAATCTGGAGCCAGACTTCTTCGTTTTCGGCGGTTCGAAGGGAGTCCTGTAGATCAAGTGTAACCGTCGTACGCGCGCCGGGTTCGGTGGGTAGTACTGGGAGGTCGCCTTGCGCTACTGTCTTTCCCTCGGCTTCAACCTTCCATTGTCCCCTAAAATTCTCGAGAGAGGTGAAGGCAAAATTATTTTGAATCTGCACGCGCCCCGCCGCGAGATCGCTCGGGGATGCTGTCATCGCAATGTACTGCTGTACTTTGCGTGCTTCGCTGTAGTGAGGGTAGGGCACTCGGTCGGCATTGACTAGACCGTTGTAGCAAAAGCGGCCGTCGTTCGGTTTGTCTCCGAAATCTCCTCCCCATGCGTGGAAAGGAATTCCTTCGGGATCTTTTGTGAGCAAGGTCTGGTCGGCCCAATCCCAGATGAAACCGCCCCATAATTCAGGGTGTGCCTCAAAGAGATCCCAATACTCTTTGAAATTTCCCAACGAGTTGCCATGGGCATGCGCATACTCGTTCGTTAAAAATGGCCTCCCGGACGGATAGGGGCCGTGTTGTTCGGGGCTTCCTTGCTCTCCGTGTTCTCCCTTGCGCACTGCGTTACCGTCGACGTGATCGCGTAGCCATTCCGGAGTGGGGTAGGTTTGGCTGTCCATGTCGGCGGCTAGATTCATGTCCGCGTACTGGATCAGTCGTTTCTCGGGGTCGTTCTGGAGCAGTTCCTCTCTCATGGAAAGGAAGGTGTCCCCGTATCCGGCCTCATTGCCTAGAGACCACATGGCGATGCAAGGGTGCCCTCGGTCGCGAATCACCATCTTGCGAACTCGATCGGCCGCCATGCGACCCCAGATGGGATCATCGCCGGGAAGGACCCGTTTGTGGTAACTGAGGCCGTGGCTTTCGACATTGGCCTCATCCATAACCAGTAGGCCGTGACGGTTGCACAGTTCGTACCAGCGTGGGTCGTTCGGGTAGTGGGCGGTGCGGACGAAGTTGAAATTAGCCTGTTTCATCAGGCGGATGTCTTCTTCCATGTCGGCCATTGAAACGACGTAGCCGGTCTTGGGATTGGATTCATGGCGGTTGACGCCTTTGATCTTAATCGGACTGTTGTTTATGCAGAACTGCCCGTCGATTACGCCTAGTCGCCGGAATCCGATCTCGGTCTTTCGCGTTTCAATGGTTTGGCCGGTATGGGCATCGATCAGCTCAACGACTGCGGTATAGAGAGTTGGTGTCTCGTGGGACCATAGATCGGGTTTCCGGACCGTAACCGCCGAGGAGGTTCCGGTTTGATCGGTGATGGTTTCGTCGATGAGAATTTCGCCCTGGAGGGCGTCGCAACTTGACGGCTTCAGATGCAGTCGTAGCTGCAAGGGAGGAGTGGGTCCCTTTTCGATCCGGAGGGTGTAGGAAAGCTGGATCCGGGCTTCCGCCAAATCTTCGGCGAGGGTGCTTTCAATGTGGAAATCCCATAGGGTCGTGGCTGGTGTGTGGTAGAGAAATACGTCCCGAAAGATCCCGCTGAGCCGCCACATGTCTTGGTCCTCCAAATACGAACCAGCGCAAAACCGGTATACCTCCACTGCGAGGATGTTCGGCCCTTCACCTTCGGAGAGCAGAAAATCGGTGATGTCAAACTCAGAGGGTGACCGCGAATCCTGGCTGTAGCCGACCTGGCGCCCGTTCACCCATACGTAGAAGGCGGAGCTCACGCCGGCGAAGTGCAGGAGGATCCGCCCGCTGGCTTTCCAATTTTCGGGCAGAGTGAAATACCGGCGATAGGAGCCTACCGGGTTTCGTTCGTTGAAGGTAGTATAGTACTCTGGAGGTTCGTCTTCGACGCGGGGCGGGTTCGCGGCGAATGGATACTCGTAGTTCGTATAAATTGGGGTGCCATATTGATTTGTTTCCCAGCAGCCGGGTACTGGAAAGCTTGACCATTCACTGGCGTCGTATCCGGACTCAAAGAAGTTTTTAGGGCGAGAACCAGGCTCTTTTGACCAATGGAAGACCCAAGCCGTGTCGCTGTTCAAGGACAGGAGCCAAGGTGAGTTCTCGTAGTCGCTCAACCATCCTGAGCGTAGATCGGGGGAGGGCCAGCTCGAGTTGCGAGGAGGCAATTTATTGATTCCCAGAATGTTATGATTCTGAACTTCGGATCCATCGAAATATTGGTCGGCCATGTCGGGGGAGCGTTTGGTTTTCAGATATTCCAACGTGTCACCTCTCCGGTCCGATATCGAGACCTTCCTTTCTCGGGCGTGCAAAGTAAGGCGAATCGTTCCAAGATTGAATCCATAGAGACTGTTTGGCGGTAGGCTGGTTGGGTCGATTGGAATTGGAATGAGGTTGGCAGCGCTGGGCCCCTGGCTGTTTTGTCCGATCAGAAACTGTTTCTGGCCGGTGCCAAGTGGTAATCTGAATGTTGTCTATAATATATAACGGTAATTTGTTGTGCGACAGGTGTCGGAGTTTGTTCCTGTATGAGTTCTGCCTGCGAGGTATGTGAGAAATCCGGATGCCGCTAGGCCTCGGGACCGGTTCGTGGGGCGTATTTGCTGCAGTCGGGTTTGGGCCATTGGTATTTGGTACTCCGTTTGAAGTGACTGAGGTTTTCCGTTGATTGGACTTTCGCGGTTTTGAATAGTGAGGGGCTGTGAATCGAATTTTTCTAATACTGTCTCTGACTTCACTTTTTCTGCCTCGTTTGCCGGCTCAGATCTATGCGGACTTTTCGATCTCCGAGGGAGGGGAGCCATTGGGAAGTTTTCGGGTATTGCTGCACCATGAAACCGTGCCACGACCAGTTGCCAATTTCATCGGTTTGGCCACTGGAGAGAGGAATTGGATTTCGCCGGTTACCGGTGCGGTGAAAGCGGGGGTCCCTTACTACGACGGGCTCACTTTTCATCGGTTGATCCACAATTTTATGATCCAGGGGGGAGACCCGCTCGGTACAGGTGGAGGCGGTCCGGGTTACGTGTTTCAGGATCAGTACGATCCCTCGCTCCGTCACTCTGGGAGCTATGTGGTTTCGATGGCGAACTCCGGGGTAAACTCGAATGGCTCGCAATTCTTTATCACGCTGGCAGAAGCAGGTTATTTGGACGATCTTCATAGTGTATTTGGGACGGTGATTGATGACGCGGAGTTCCCCGGTAGCCGGGCTTTGATCGATCAGTTCAAATCGGCAGGAAACTTTCCAACGGATGGGAGCGATAGACCGTTGACCCCCTTGACCATCGATTCAGTGGTCATCTCGGGACCGGATTTGGCCGATTTTGATATTGATGATCCCGCCTTGGGGCTGCCCGAAGTGCATCCAGTGCCCATTGCGCTGCGGCATGAAGCAGTGGCAGATGGATTCTTTCTGGATTGGGCGCGCGAACGTAAATGGGACTACCCGGTATACTCTAGCGATAACCTGTCCAGTTGGACTCGGGTTGGCAACACGCTGAGTATGGACGTCGATCCAGAGGCTGAGGTGGATGTGACAGGTTTGTTCACGGAAAACCGTGGATTTCTGAGAATGGCCTCAGTCGATTATAGTCACACTCCCAATCTTCCGGTGGATATTTTCGCTGCCGGAGATTCGCTGATTCTGGAAATCGACGGGGGTACCCTGACCCTGCAATTCGATGGTGTGGGTACTGGGAGTTGGTCCTTTGAAGGCTCCGGTAGTATCGTTAGCAATGGCTCCATCGATTCATATGGGAGTCCGCAGGGCTCCGTGCTATTCGGGATTCCCGACAGCGGCTACTTTATCAGTCCATCTAGTTACACCTATGCCCGCAGTTTGTCTGCCCGCGAGGTCGTCATCTTCTTTGACGGCCCCATTGGGCCGAGCGGAATCACAGCTATTCAGCCAGAGCTATCTTTCCATACCGGTAGCAGCGGATGGTACAACGGCCCAGTCAATTCCAGTGTTTCATTGACCAATCCCTTTCGCGGGACCTTTGACTGGATTCCGGCAAGCCCTTGAGAGCTGGATTCCTCGATGAGGGCGGCCCTGTGTGGTGGTCAATATGGCAGGGAAACGGGGGGCTGTCTCCCGGATGACAGAAGATCCATTCTTCCCTTGAGAGATGGGCCCTGCTGGCTCACCTTGTATTCTGTAAATGACGGATTGGTTTGGAGAAGTTGCTGAGCGAAAGCCGGTATCCAAAGTCGTGGTGTGGGGCCTGGCTATTCTGATCTCGTTGGCGGCCAACTGGTGGTTGGCTGTGAAAATGGAGTCTACCTTTGAGCAATTAGCGGTGCGGTCGGTGACCCCCCGCGAGGCACAGAGAGATATCGAGATTGTCATGGAGCCCTTTGAGGAGCGATTTGTGGAGGCGAACCCCGATGTGCCTTCGAATACCCCAGACGAGACCGTCAATTTTGGAGCGCAGAATCAACAGGCGGCCGAAGCGGATCCGGACCCGGCAGGTGAATCCGATTTTCCAGAAAGGGATTCGGAGATGGAATCGCAGACATTTTTGGAACGAGGGGATACCAGTGAGCAATTACAGCCCGGCGTGTACAGTGAGGCCGCGGCGGAAACGCCTCCCGCAGAGGAGGCTGCCGGAGCCGTTGGGGATATGGCACCCCGGGTTGAGCGGAAAACCCCCGAATGGATTAAGCCCGTCGAGGAGGGCAGTGGTTCTCGGGTTCCCACCGCAGAGGAAGGCGGCGAGTCCCCCTCCGAGGAAGAAAACCGTCGAGCCGGAACAATTTCACTGGATGACGGACCGCAGCAATCTCAGAAAGAATCCGAGTCCCTCTCGGTGAACAACCCAGCGGCTCGACCGATGCCGCGGAAAAAGGTGGGGGCGGAAGTGCTGTTGGCCCCCCTCAATCAGTCGAAGTCAAAGGCTTCTCGCAAGGGGGAGTTGGCCGTGAACTCCCGGCTTACGGATTACGGAGAGTATACTCAGCGGGCCTTGGAGGCCATTCAGGCTGAATGGCATCGCTTGATCCGTGAAGTTTCGCTCGGGCCGGACTCGACGTACTCCTCCGTAACCGTGGTCTTCTCCATCGATCAAACCGGTTCGATCGCCAAAACAAAGATTGAGAAATCGACGGCCAGCGAACTCGGGTCGATGATTTGCCTGGATGCAATTTACGCGCGAGCTCCTTACGGCGAATGGACAGAGGATATGATCCGTACGCTGGGAGAGGATACGCGGGTCGAAATCACATTTCACTATCGATGAACAAATTTGACTGGAAACGTTTGCCCTGGAATCGGGGTGTGGAAGTTCTCTATGCGGGAGACGATTGGGTCGCGGTGAACAAGCCGGCGGGGACCCTCTCGCATCCCAATGGTCCGAGTGATGCCGATCGCTCGGTTTTGCAGATGGAGTGGATCGGAGAGGATGAGACCTTCCGTTCGGAGAACGAAAAGATCCCGGACATCCGGCTGTGCCATCGTCTGGACGGCCCCACCTCGGGCGTGCTCTTATTGGCCCTCGCAGATCGAGCGGAGTGGTTTTTGAAAGCCTTCGAGGAAGGGAGGATTCGCAAGACCTATCGGGCAGTCGTTGTCGGGAGACCCAGGAGCCGGACGTTTGTCTGGAGAGACCGATTGGTCCGAGGCAGTGAAGAGGGCAAGTTGCGGGTGCGCGTGGGCGGAAACGGCGCCCGGGCGGAAACGGCCGGGGCCGAGCTGAAGTTTATTCGACAGACGATTCCTCTGACCCTCGTAAAGTTGGAGCCGGGGACCGGCCGCACTCATCAGATCCGGGTACAGGCCGCCAAGCACGGGCTACCCATTCTGGGAGATCGCAATTATGGCGACTTCCGCGCAAATCGATCATTCCGTCGCGGCCAAGGGACACAGCGACTGTTTTTGCACGCGGTGGAGCTCGAGTGGAAACGGGACGGAAAAAAGATCAGGGTTGTCTCCACGCCGCCGGAAGAATTTTCTTCACTCTTTCCCAATACCTGAATTTTGGGTCACCGTGCCCGCAGGGAAGACATTGCATTCAACCATAGATCCATCCGTGTCATCATTTTTTGAAACCCGCCTTTCTGAATCTCGCACCCTGTTCGAACGAGCCCTTCAAGTGGTTCCCGGAGGAGTGTACGGGCATACGAGCCCAGCTGCGGGGTTGCCCGGTGTCTTTCCGTATTTCGCGGAGTCGGCGGAGGGGTGCCGGTTTACCGATGTCGACGGGAATCAGTACCTCGACTTTATGTGTGGTTTCGGGCCAATCGTTTTGGGGTACCGGAATCCTGAAGTGGAGGCCGCAGCTGCGGCTGCGAAAGAGAAGGGCAATCTCTACAACATGCCCTCCCGCGGCTTCGTCGAGTTGGCTGAACGGATTGTGGAGCGCGTCGATTTTGCGGATTGGGCGGTCTTCGCCAAGAACGGTTCGGACGTGACGACTTGGGCGTTGCAGGTAGCCCGGGAAGCTACCGGCCGAAAGAAAGTTCTGCAGTTGAAAGGGGCCTATCACGGGGTAGACGCGTGGTGCGCACCAGGGTTTGGCGGGATTATCGAGGAAGATCGGGTCCACATTCATCGATTTGAGTGGAATAAAATCGATTCGCTGATCGGGATGCTCGATTCATTGAAAGATCAGGTCGCTGCGGTTTTTGTCACACCTTATCACCACCCGACGTTTTCGCCCTCGGAAATGCCCGTCGATGGCTTTTTGACCAAGGTTCAAAGTGAGTGTAACCGTCGCGGAATTGTGATGATTTTGGATGATATTCGGGCGGGCTTCCGGCTGCATTCCGGCGGATCCCATCGGTGCTTTGACTTCGAACCGGACATCGCCTGCTACTGTAAGGCCATCGGAAACGGGTTTCCCATTTCCGCTGCGGTTGGACGGGATTCTTTGAAAACGGCTGCGGCGAAGGTGTTTCTGACAGGAAGTTACTGGAACAACGCAGACGCGATGGCAGCGGCGGCGACTTGCATCGATATTTTGGAGCGCGATCAGATTCCTGCCCGAATCGAGTCGATGGGAAATCGCCTATGCCGGGGTCTTACAGAGGCCGCGGCCTCGCACGGTTACCGCATGATTTGTTCGGGGCCGAGGGCGGCACCGTATCCATTCTTTGATGACGACCGTAACCTGCGGAAAATTCAAGAGTTCTGTGGGAAGGCGATTCGAAAGGGAGCGTTCTTCCACCCCCACCATAATTGGTTTCTCAGTGCCGCGCACGACGAGCCAGCGATCGATGAGGCGGTGGCGATCGCCGATGAGTGCCTGGCAGAGATGGCCGCAACCCGGGAAGAATCATGAGTGAGTACGCAGAGGAGAGAGTCCAGAGGATCGAGTGCGGGACAGATTTGGTCCGCCGTCAGATCGACTATTTCCGCCGGTCGTTTGCCGCGGTGGAGAGCCAGAAGAAGAAAGATTCCAGCCTCGTAACTGAAGCCGACCACTTGATCTCTAACGAGGTTCTCGGAGGGCTCGGCGAAAAGTTCCCCGGAGATGATCTTTGCAGCGAAGAGTCAGAGGCTGGAAATCAGCCGCTGGAGGCTCATTTCTGTTGGGTGATCGACCCTGTCGACGGGACGAATAATTTCGCAATCGGACTGCCGAATTGTGCCATTTCTCTGGCGCTGTTGGAAGATGGTCATCCGATTTATGGCTGGGTGTACGACTTTGCGGGAGACCGATTGATCCACGGAGGGTCCGGTCGCGGTCTTTTTGATGGTGATCAGCCGATTCAACCCAGAACGGTTGAAAGCGGTGACAGCACACCGATCGGGCTACAGTTTCCGGTTCCTCCGGGTGTGATCCAGAAATTGATTCCACTTCTCGAAAGAGAGCGCGTGCGTTCGATTGGTTCAGGTACCATGGAAGGGGTCTACGTGGCGCTGGGTTGTCTGCAGGGGGCGGTCGATTTTCGAGTGAAAGTGTGGGATGTCGCGGCATTCTTTGCCTTTTTCGACGAGCTGAAAGTTCCCTATCGATTTTTAGCTCGTTCGCCTTTCCCCCTTCGCTCCTTTGATCCTGACATGGAGACGACCCCCTATGTCGCCGGAGTTCCAGTATTCTGTCAGAAGGTCGAAAGTTTGCTCGGAATTTAGGCTAGTTTGGTGTGAGTATCGATGCGTAGAATGATTTTTGCTGAATTTAATGTAAAGATTTGGCATAGTATTTCTTTAGCAATCCTCTGTAGCCTTTCCTTCCCTTGAGCCGAATCGAAGAACATCGACCTTTACCCCCGCTGAATGAACCCGAGGGGGTGGACGAAAATCAAGACCTCTCCATGAATCTTGCGGAGATCCTGTTCGCAATCATGCGTCCGTTGGCTCCGTGTCTATTTGTGGCTTCATGCCTTTTTCTGTTAGCCGCGATCTTCCTGATTCCCTCCCGCGAGAAAACTTCTCCAGACCCGGCTGTTGAGGAGACCGAAGTCGTAGATCCCGTGGTGGGTACTCCGGTTTCCCGCTACACAGCCGAAGAATTAGCGGGGCCGATCCGATTGCGCGAAGCTTTGGTTGAGGCGCGGGGAGGCAGGGTTCTTCTGTCTTCGATTCGCTCTCTCAGAGCTTCGGGGCAGATGGAGGTCAATGGCGCGGTGAAATCTATCAGTATTTTGGAGATGGCACCGGATCTAGTCTTGATTCAGATGTTCGGCGATAGCGAGCAGGTGAGCATGGGCTATGATGGAAATGATTTTTGGAAGAGCCTTCGGCGCAACGAAGGAGTGTCTGAGTCCATGGCGGTTGACGCTTGGGATGAGACTTTGATGAGCGCATTGGGTGGAATTCACGGTCCGCTCCTGCGAGAGTTTCTCAATGGACAGAGGCGAGTGAGTTCCGTCGAAGAAGTATCGACTACGATTGGACCGGTTCTACGGGTCGAATTCAGTCCTATTGGTGATGGGCGCTCGGAGGTCGTTGATTTGGATCCGAGTGATCTACGCTTACTGCGATGGGAGTACGAGAATGCCGAGGGCATTGTCGTGGAAATGAGATACAGCGACCCTCAGGAGGTCGATGGCCTCGTATTGGCTCACCGGGTAGAGGTGTGGATGAGTGGCGAGAGAGAATTGGTTCTGCTCTATGACGGGATCGATTTGAACTTTGGTGCGGTCAAGTACCTGTTTCGCAATCCAAATTTGTAGCAGGGAGCGATCAGAGGGCGGAGGTCAGAGGGC
>DGMY01000057.1:38682-38896 GCA_002388665.1 Opitutia bacterium UBA4506
GGCGGAGGTCAGAGGTCAGAGGGAATATCTGTAGCGTGAAGCTTTAGCGAACGTTTCGTCTAGGCGGATTATTAGATGCGGCCTGTGGCCTCGGATAGGTGAGATAGGGTCCTTGGCACGGATATGGGGATATCGGGAGATGAATTTTCATTCCTCTCGGTGTTTCCGGGATGCCGGAGGTATCCAAGCTTGTAGCCGGGGGTTGAGCGGAGCG
>DGMY01000076.1:0-42883 GCA_002388665.1 Opitutia bacterium UBA4506
CTATTTGAGTGGCCGAGTAATAACCACAGGATGCTCGTCCGAATCCTCAAATAAGACAAACTTAAAGATCTGAAATTGAGGATTCTCATTACTAATCTCTGTTAATCTTTTTATCTCCTCTACCCAAACCTCGTGTGCTCTCTCTACAACCTCCACAGACTGCCCGATTCTCTTTTTGAATGAATCTGATAGAGCATGATCCTCTTTGACGCCTAGAATCTGCAGAACGAAAGAATATTTTGCATTCACCTCGTACGCAAAATCTTCAACATCAAGTTCGACAAGATACTCAAAATCATTCGATGCAAGAAACTGTTCCAGCTGTCGACCATCATCCCCATATCCGAGGGAAACCCAGAAAGACAAAAATAGGGAAAAGCAAATAGGTCGTCTAAAATTTCTCATCTGCTTAATCTCTCGAATTGCAAGACCCTTTGCAGCACACGGAAGACATTTGTCGACTGGCACAGGGACAACCCACTACAAGATCACTTATCGTGTGAGAACTAGACCCAATACTAATCTCGTAGCCGATATAAAGATCCGCCGGAACTTTACTATCACCCGAACAGGACCATTTCACTAAAGGCTTTATATCCTTAACATCCATAGACAACTCTCCTACTAACGCACTTTCAATTTCGTCAATTAGCTTTTCTTTAAGATCCGGTAGAACATCTTCAGCTAAAAGCGTCAACTATCTTCCTTTTCCCTTCATTTTTAACCTTTTTAGCAAAGCAACTTAAAACAGAATCCAGCAAGCTATTATTATCTTTCGACAAATCCGGAAAGCCATTCGGTTCAAATTCATTCTCACTACAAACATCTGGATTACTTGCAAAGTCTATGACTTCATTATTAACTTGATTACATACTTTCGCGCATTTGAAGATATTTTTCGCCTTCTTAAGGAAAAATCACTTATGATGCTTTTCGCGCAATCATAAGCGAAACTAGCCAGTGGATTTGACCCCAGTAAATCCCACATATTTACCCCGTCATTCCCGACAAAACCATACAGGATTAGACCACCAGCTTCTCGGATGGGATCCCTCGACAGCCACCGCCCCGTTTCGGGGTCATAGTATCTGAAGCCGTAATAAAACATACCCGACGCCGTCCTACCGTAACCATGCCCGTTTCCCCGGCGCAGTTGGCTGGCTGCGAGCCGATTTGCCGGGCGCAAGTCACCCTCTTGGCGAAAAAAATTCCCGACGCGGTTTTTCGGACTGCGGACGGGATTTGCGGGAGTGAAGCTTTCGTTGAGGGCGACCATGAGAAACGCTCCGACACTGGGTTTCAAGCGGCTTCGGGGCAAGGTCATTTCTAGCGGCCAACGCGCCAACCGGGACGCGGGGCGGCTAAAGCGATAAATCAGCCGAACAGCTCGCTGTGTGAGCCCGTACGCACGAGGATCAGCTCCGTCTCGGTCGATTGATAGATCAAAAGCCAGTCGGGGCTTATATGACACTCGCGGCAACCAAGGTAGTTGCCGATCAAAGCGTGATCGCGGTATTTCTCATCAAGCGGCTTACCTGCGGCCAGCGTGTTGATCACGAAGGCCAGCTTCGAGGGGTCTTTGCCCGAGGAACGCAGCTTGCGGTAGTCTTTGCGGAAGGATCGCTTGTCGCGGATACTCAGCATTCTTCTTCTTCTTCTTCGTCGATGGCAGCAAAAAGCTCTTCGGCGCTTTTGAACGAACGTCCTTCTTCAAGAGGCTCGTGGATTGCCGCGATCGTTTCGGCGTTCGGAAGGTGGCGCACGAACTCGACGACCTTGCCCTGTTCGTTACCGGGAAGGCGCTGGATTTCTTCGATGATTTCGGCTGCGTTCATGGTGAATAAGATGACCGTTTTTCCAGATTCTTCAAGCCTTCAAGAGCGTGCGCTCGGATGCGTCCTGGCGTGGACGTCCCGACCCACTTCTGCAGGAGACTCGCACAAGACGCCATACTGTCAAACTCCGATCCCGACTAGTGAGCTGGCGAACGCGGGCAGGTTCCCGGGCAGAATTGGATAGTATGCCACTTTAGCTAAAGCGCAGGCCCATGCCCGACATATTCGCGGCGCGGTCGGGGCGGGGGTGCCGAGGCGGCATAAGGGCGTCCGATACGGCCTTGGGATGCCGATTCCAACGGGGCTTCGGAGGAGTTTGTCATGAATCAAGCACTGACGTATTTTTGCTGTCCCCGCCTAAGCGGGAGAGCAACGGGCGGGGCAATCCCGGTAACCAAGGGCGGGTCGAGGCGCGTAAGGGGGGAGCCGGGGGCGGCCGAAACGCGCAATGGAGTTGCGGATGCGGGGGATCGAGTTCGGGAGGACGAGTTTGTCAATAGTCAAGACCCGACGTCTTTTTGGGTGCCGGACGTCTTTTGGGGTGCCTTGACGTCTATTAGCTGTCCCAGCTTGCGTAAGTTCAAATGTTCACCTCTTTATTGCTGTTCCTTGGGTCATACCCCTGCCTTCAAACAAACCTTGCAGATCTTCAATCACCTCACGCTTCACTGAGAGTGGGTAAATAGTCCTACCATCGCGAAAAACTATCTTTGCAGTCTCAAAAACATAATTCACAAGAATTACATATTCAATTTCCTCCCTATCAAATAAACCAACGATTAAGAAATCTGGAGAAAATGGAGGAGAATCTCCTGATAGAGGAAGTTCGGAAAATTCATGTTTCAGATTCATCAGGATAGTTTTTTCATTTTCGGAGCTGTCATCTTCCGTCAGGGGATTTAGTATGTTTCCCACAAGCCGAAGGTTTCTTTCTGGAAAAGAATTATAAAGTCCAGAAATATCCTGAATTAAATCCTGATTCAAAAAAAATAATATTTTTAACTTTCTGATTCGAAGGCATATCTGATTCTAGAACCAAACTTCCCTCTACCATCCTTTCATCGGGAATTGTTATGAATGAAAAATTGAAATAATAAAACACCTCAGTCTTTTCCAATTCATTAAAAAATTTTTCATTTAAAAGTTCTACATTTTTTCTTTTCAAAGACTCATAGTCAAATTCAAAAAACGGATCTTTCGAATTTAAAATCGAAGAAAAAAGTAAGACGAAAACTAATTCAATTCGAATACCCAATAAAATCATACGCAGTATACCCATCTTTTAGAACCGAACATTTTACCAGTTTTGACATACCACAAAATCTTCCCGCTGAGGTATTTTTTGACATCGTCGTGGCAATCGACAGTAATACGATAACGTCCCTCCCCAGAAACAGATCCAGTCTCGATGCATTCGCACTTCTTGCAGGCTTCAATTCCACTTCTGATTGCGGCATCTAAGTCAACCTTCAAAACAGCTGCCATGTGCCTACCATAAAGCAAATCACCCTCTGCTTTATCATTCTTGTATCTATATTCCCCGTTTTCGACAATATAATTCCCTTCTTCATCTCGGAGCCGTATTCCTTCCGTTAGCTTACTAAGTCTACGCTGACCTACTGGATTTAACATTCTTCGATCTTTTGGGATATAGTTATTCGTTTCTTGTGGATAACAAGAAATTACCCCAATCGAGGAGCATCTATTTAGATCCGCATTGTCCTACCCGCCGTAATTTTCTCGAACTCTATTGTCAACCTGCTCTACAATCGATTTTATATCATAAGAGTGAGTTAAAAAGACAATTCCGTGACAACCTCTCAAACCCAGTAGATCTACCCGATTCACCCCGTCGTTCCCAACGAACCCATACAGGTTAAATCCACCGCGTTCAGCAATGGGATCTCTCGACAACCACCGCCCCGTTTCGGGGTTATAGTATCTGAAGCCGTAATACAGCAGATCCGTTTCGTTGTCTTGATACTTCGTTGAGAAGCGGAAGGCAAAATCGTCAGGAGAGCCGGAAGAGGCAATCACTCTACCAAAAGGCGAATACTCGTAATGAGCTGCTACGGATCCGGTTTCGTCCAAGTATTCACTGACATTACCGTTGGCATCGTAAGTCGGATAGTAGTTCGGGGTTCCGGGTTCCTCGTTCTTCGCTACGCTGAGCAGTCCCCCTACTCCTCCGGCCCCCTGCATTGTGCCGCTCAAATCCATACCCCAGAGGCAGGTGCATCATTCCATAAACAGACCACCCACCAGTCCTAAATCGGATCAACCTACCGTACAAGCGGAATCGGTTTTGAATATCCACCTATCAGCGGTCGAAAAACATAGCTGAGGCGGCCCGCCTCAGGCCCCTGGGAGGATCAGAAGCGGGACGCATCTGCCACTTTGTTCATTCAGGAGATTCAGCTCTACCGCTGTATCAGCGGTCCCAAATGTAGCTGAGGCGTCCCGCCTCAGGCTCTGGGAGGATCAGAAGCGGGACGCATCTGCCACTTTGTTCAATCAGGAGATTCAGCTCTCCCCCCGTATCAGTGTCCAAAACGTAGCTGGGGCGTCCCGCCTCAGGCTCAGGAAAGATCAGAAGCGGGACGCATCTGCTACTTTTCAGGAGGACCATTCGGGACACCGAATTTCTAATCGACTGACTCGACCTCATCTATGACACGGGAGGAGTTGTCACCTTTTACTCCTCTAGATATTTCTGCCCCTCTTACTGGCTATTGACCAATGAAGGTGCAGATCTTTCGACAAGCCGAATTCCCTGAGCATACCGGGTAGTGATTTCGAGTTCGTCCACATGCTCGATGGGCTGGCCATTGATGCAAATATTTTCCAATCGGATATCCTCGACCCTGTGGTCCTCGTCCCATCCTCCCATCAGAGAAACCGTATACCCCTCGTTGTTATCACCCCGGAGCCAGTTGATATCGCGAAGGGTTACATTGCGGATGTGACCCCGCTCGTTGTCGCTGCTGAAGCGGGATCGCGAAACACGAAAATCGATAAACTTGTCCCAGCAGTGCTCTATGCGAATGTCCTCAAAGAGGATATCTTCGACCACCGCCCTGTCATTGTTGTGAATGGAAAAGACCGCCCCCTGTCCGTGCACGCTGAGAACATCGATATTGCGGAAAGTGACCCCCGAAACCCGGTCCACCGACAACTCGTGTCCGATCTCCATCGCATTTCCGGCCGGATCGTTGGCTAGCGTACAATTCTCGATCAGGATATCTTCGGGCGAGATCCGTAGATCGGCGCTAAAGTCCGCATGCTTCCTGTTCTTCATCGAGAAAGCTTTGATGACCACACAGTCATCGTTGTTGTGGAGGAAGCAGTCATGAACATGGACATGTTTCGAGCCAACAATGTCGATCCCATCCGAACACACGACCTCTCCGATCTGTTTGACATTGGCGACTTCCACTCGTTCGCACGCCCCTGGCACGATCATCCAGGCGCTCGGCCGAATCATGGTTATATCGCGAACGACCACATTCTTACAGCGCTCGAAAAAGATGGATTTTGCGCCATCCTGAAACTTCGTACCAAAGTAGCTTCCGTCGAAAATCCCAAAACCGCGAATGGTTAGGTTGTCAGCGTTTTTGGCACTTACCCGTCCCTTTAACACGGCGCCTCCTTCGATGTACAGCGTCTGACCTGCGTGCATCTCCAGGCGACCGACCTCGTAGATCTGACCGGACTTGAAATAAAGCACATCGGGATCGTCCTCCGAAGGCACATCAACCTCCGGGGGATTGGCCCACACGTACAACGGACGGCACCCATCGATCTCTACACTGAGCTTGTGGGCAGCGGCCATCTCGAAAACCAATGCTCCGTCTTCCCGCAACTCACCCTGCAGCTCCAGACTGAGCGGACGGAGCGCATACCTGGGAATTTCACCGGTAAGCCTCCTGACGACCACCTCGATTGGGCCTTGAGTCGCATCGTAGACAAAGTTGGCAAAATCTGCCGCATCGGTCCGCAAAACTTCGACCGGATGTCCGTTCACAAACAAAGCAAATTCCGGCGAAAAATCACAGGACCTGGGGTGGGTAAAAGTTTGGATCATAATCGGCTCCGATAGAATGTAAGAGATGGAGACCGTACCGATATGGAGCCACCTCGTCTCCTGGGAGAATGAGAGATAACCATAGGCATGTATCCCCTCTCGTAAAGAAACTGAAAACTTTACCAATTAGGCACGAGAAACCTCTCGTCGCATCAATGAGAATTCGGCGCACCCCGGACTCTCCCCTAACTGATACAGTTCGGACATACTTGCACCTGACACTCAGAGGAGAAAACTCTCTTCAAAAACACCTCATTAACCGAACGAGACAATCGCCAACCCCGATACGCGATACACCTCGACCCTCCTTGCATTGAACCCCTACACCCATGCAGGCCCGAACCACCTCCCTCTCCATTTCCTCGGAACCCTTCACAATGATTGAAGTTTTTCTCCCCTAAAATTACTATACTCATGAAATCGTTATCTTCACCTATGCTCTCCTACCTGCTCATCGCCTGCACCCCACTGCTTGCCGCTTCCGAGAATCCGAAAATTGAACGGGATCAGACGGAAGCCCGGGTTCTAGCACAAGCTCCCGAAGAAGCGCTACCTGCGACCGAAGACCTCATCGTCTGGAAGGAAAACCGGTATCCACTCTTTACGGAAGGTTCCGTCGTGAACGCCGGGGAATGGCTCGGCGACGGACTTCCAGCCGGTTCGCACGGACCCGTCCTGCAGACGGAGAACGGCGATCTCATCTTCGAAGACGGCACACCGGTCCGTTTTTGGGGAACCACTCTGGGGTACGGTGCCAGCTTTCCCGAGACGGATCGAGAGATCGAAGCCATGGCAGACGCCATCGCCTCGAAGGGATACAACCTCGTACGGTTCCACCACAACGATGCTCCCTGGGGGCGAGTGAGCTTCCTCCAGAACGGAAGTGCATTTGAGCTCGACCCCGAAAGCATCGCCATCATTGACAAAGTCTCCAAAGCCTTCATTGACCGCGGCATTTACATCTACTTAGACCTCATCGATTCGAGAGGATGGACCGAAGAAGTGGGCATAGAGGACTGGGAAGCACTGAAGGAGAAAGGAATGGGATGGAAAGGAGCCTTCCCCATGCCGGTCATGGTCGATGCCTGGAAGCGAGCCACCGACAAACTCATCCATCACGTCAACCCACTGACCGGAAAAAGCCTCGCCACCGACCCAGCCGTTGTCTGCATCGAAATCATCAACGAGAACGGCCCCTTCTGGGACTGGGGGTTCAAGACAACGCCCGCGATCCAGGATTGGTTTGACGCGGCATGGAACCAATGGCTCCTCGAACGCTACGGCGACCGGGAGACGCTGGCCGAGACATGGACGGACGCCAATGGAGTCTGCGGGCTTTTCGACGACGAGGATCCTGCCGAGGGTACGGTCTACCGCCCCCAGCTGCAAACCATCGATGACTGGAACCGTTCCTACCGATCCAAGTCACGGGGAGCTGCCCGCTATAACGACTTCATCGCGTTCTACCGCGACATCGCCACTGAATTCTACCTAGAGGCCAGTCAGCACCTGCGTGACAGTGGTTTTGAAGGCCAAATCATCGGCAGCCACGAGATGCGTGGCCCGCAGAATCAGCTGGCCGAAATCGAAGGGACCGACTCCATATCGGCACACCTCTATGCCGGGCAGCGCCTCGCCTTTTCTGCCCGCCCCGGCAACTCGGGCATCAATATCGACGGGGTCGACGTGAGTACGAATAACTGGTTCACCAACATGGCCCGTATCAGTGTCGACGACACCCCAGGCTGGAACAACGAATGGACCGTTTCTTCCCTGTCCTACCGCGCCGACTCTCATCTCGCCGCAGCTGCCATGATGGCCTTCCAGGATATCGACGGGAGTGTCCACTTCACCTGGAGCCAGCGATGGGCTGGCCAGAAGATGCCGGATAAGGATGTGACGATTGATTGGATCGGATGGAGAAAATCCTTCCACAACTCCTTCTCCTCCCTGCACGATTCTCCCTCCATGGCAACGCACCGCATCGCTGCAGCGCTCATGCGCCGTGGCGACATCCCCCCCGCCCGCTACACTGTCCAAATTGCCCACTCGGCCGAGGACGCTGCCGAACAAAACCTGCACGCGGTCGGCCGGGAAGGAGGCGGCGGAACCATCGGCAATGCCGCCCATTTCCTTCCCATGCTTCACCACATGGAGACGGCCTTCTACGAATCCTCTTACGAAGGCGACGCGGATGTCGTCTTCAGCTCGGGCCGTAGCGCATCCAGCGATCTCAGAAAAGCCAAACACGCGGTCATCCTCGGCGACAACCCCTGGGTCGACCGATATCACAAGAAGAGAGACCTCGCCGCACCCGCGCGCAAAATCCACCCCGATCTCGTGACAGTCGATCTCGAGACTCCCACCACCTTTATTCTTGAATTCGGATACGAAACACCCCGCACCGTCGAATTCAATCAATTGGAAGGGGCGATTGAAGTAGACTCTCTACCCGAGGGAGCGACTCCTCTCGGGCAAAGCGAAGATGGCCGCTACACCCTCGGCTGGTGTGACGACCGCTACCTCGTCTTTCCCGCGGCCGGTCAGTATGACCGCCTCAACGAGGACCCCCGCTGGCTCTACCGGTTTTATCTCACAGCTGCAGAACGCTGGGGAATGGATCTCGGCGAGAACAGCCTGGAGAACACCACTTACTACAGCGACAACGGGGCGCTCATCACGGATTGGGGCACGGGCACTCAGCTCATTGACACCGGTCTGACTCAAGCCGTTTCCGGCTTCGCGGGACTACGCGAGGAGAACGCGACCGACAACCTCACCGTTGAACTCGAGAGGCCGTACGGAACGGTTGCACTCACCAGTGCCGATGACCTGCCCATCCCCGAATCGCGCCGCATGCTTCTCGTCGCAGCTGGCCGTATTCAGAATACCGGTACCACCTTCAAAAAAGATGAAAACGGTAAAGTCCGATTCACCAAGACAGGAAAAGCTCCGATGCTCATCGAGGGCCTACACGGCTCTGTCACCCTCCACAATCTCGAAGAGAACGATCTGATCGTCTACGCATTGGACGTCCGGGGACGACGCCTCGGCGAAGTTCCCGTCGAACGTACCGGCGACGGGCTCCACTTCAAACTGAACCCGCAGTGGAAAACCCTGTGGTTTGAGATTGCCGGACCCGAAGTGGACTCTCCTGCGATCTCCGTCGACAATTGGCCGGGCGATTGGATCACCACTCCGGTGAGTCCCGATCTCCCGACAGTCAGCCTCGACGAGTACACCGAGCTGCTCACACAGACCGAGGTGATCGTTCCGACCGAAGAAGCCAGCGAGAACAGCAATCGCCTCCCTCTGACCGATGCGGCCGCCTTCAAGAAGTATCAGGCCTACGGCAACGTTAAGACCAAACTCACCAAACACGGCGAGGATGACGCCATTGAGCTGAGCCTCGGGAAACATACCGAAGAATGGCACGCAGGCCTCTGGTTCGACACCCCGCCTTTCCCGGGCCTCCAACCGTCCGACTGTGAAGCGCTCGCCTTTGAATTCAAAGGCGACGGGACGATGCCCCGCGACTTCCATATTTCTCTCCGATGGAAAGACGAGAATGGCAAGGAAGTGAAAGCGAAGTCCCGCAATCTCAATGAACTCTTCGAAGACACGGAATGGAAGGAGGTCTACCTGAGCCCCTCCGATTTCCCCGACCAAGCCGTCGACCTGTCACGATTGAGGCGCATTGATTTCTCGGTGGTCTCCAAACTGATGGAAACCAGTCACACCGCCCTGCTCGGAGACTTCAGCCTCGTCACCGTCAACGGGGCAAACGAGGCGATGTTGATTGAAGACCTCCCCGAACGCATGCCCGCGTCCACGGAACTGCCAGGCCCCTCCCTGCAGTTGCCTCTCCAGGCGGCCAACATCACTGCCGACGGCGACCCCACTGAAGAGATCTGGCAGAATGCCATCGGGATCTCCGTCGATGAAAGCGAAGTACCGAGCTGGCATCCGATCGGCAGTGTTCTCGCCGAGGGAAAGATCAAAGGAAGCGAAAAGGCCGACATCTGGCTCGCCGCAACGACGAATGGGTTGGGAGTCTACGTCGCAGTCGATAAAAACGGAGCCCCGGTTTTCAACACGGGGAAAGAGTGGTACGACGGCGACTGCGTCGAGATCTTCATCGACAAGACCGCAGAAGGGGTGAAGCCAAGCAAGCAGCTCTTCTTTGCCTACAAGCGTCCAGGTCTCGACCGAGCGACCAGCTCGATTAACGCCGGGGTTGGTCGCATGGATACGCCGAATGGCTACGCCCTCGAGATCCTCATTCCCTGGGACTCGATCGGAGTCAAACCCACGCCCGGAACCAAATTCGGCATCGACTTCCAAATCGATTTTGGCGACCATTCCGGACGATATTTGCTCCTCAATTATGCGACCGGAACCAACGAAGCCTGGTTCACCAGCGAGCGCTACCTGACCGTTGAACTGACCGAATCACCCTAGCCGACTTCCTGGATGCGACTCCCACTACTCACCGTCCTCTTCTCGATCACCTATCTCCTGGGATTCCAGCACTTGGGGGCGGAGAGTCTACCGGCGGGAGGAGAGTCCGTCCTGCCTCCCGAATCTCTTCAACGCCATGGTGGGGTCTACTCCGGGAGGAACGGCGATCAGCCAGTGTGTGAAGCGGAGTTGGTCGAGGTCGATCACCCCGCGTTCGATCAAGCGATGCGAGTCACTGTGATTCGCCCGAACGGGAAGTTCTACAACGGTGCGGTTTATCTACCCACGAACCAAGCGGTTTCGTCGGGAGACACCCTGTACATCCGCCTGTACTTCCGTTCTCTGGAGAACACCGAAGAAAGCGGACACGGTTTCGCCACGGTCTTTCTCCAAGGACCGAAACCGGGGTTCAAAAAATATATCATCCGGGAAATCACCGCCACCGACCAGTGGCAGGAATACCGTCTTCCCGTCGAGGTCACCGGCGAACTCAAGGCCGGCGAACTATCCCTTTTCATCGGAGGTGGTGCCGGGTCCAAGCCACAGGTTTGGGAAGTCGGCGGAATCGAACTGCTCAACTACGGCCCCACAGTCAAACCCTCCGAACTACCACGAACGCAGCCCTCCTACATCGGTCGCGAAGATGACGCCAACTGGCGCAAAGCCGCAGAGAAACGAATCGAAGAGCATCGAAAAGGTGATTTCCAAATCCGTGTCCTCGATACGGAAGGAGAACCGATAGCCGGATTGGAAGTAGAGGTACGACAGCAGCGCCACGCCTATCACTTCGGATCGGTGATCACCGCTGCGCACCTCACCGGCGGATCCGAAAACTCCCGCATCTACCGGGAGAAAGTGCTGAAACTCTTCAACCAAAGCGGCACCGAGAACGATCTGAAATGGGGCCCATGGGAAAGTGAATGGGGAAATCAGTACCGGAAAGAGCAAACCCTCGAAGCACTGCGCTGGCTAAAGTCGCACCACTTCTACCTCCGGGGCCACGTTCTCGTATGGCCATCAAAGAGGCACCTACCCCAAGGCCTACAAGACTATTTACCGGAGACCGATTCGGAGTCAGCTGACCCAGCGGCCAAGCAAGTGGTGCTCGACCACATTCAAGACATTACGACCGCAACGGCCGATCTGCTCGACGAGTGGGACGTCGTCAATGAACCCTACAGCAATCACGACCTGATGGACGCCTTCGGCGACGAAGTGATGGTCGATTGGTTCCGCGAGGCTCGAAAGTATCTTCCCACTCAGGCACTCTTTCTCAACGACTACGGCATCCTGTCCGCCGGCGGTCGAGACCTCACCCATCAAGAGCATTTCGAGAGCACGCTCCGTTATCTTCTGGAAAATGGGGCTCCTCTCACAGGGATGGGAATGCAGGGACATTTCAGAGGGACTCCCACTGCAATTGACCGAGTCTACCGCATTCTCGATCACTTCCATAGCACCTTCCCACAGCTCGACATCCGTATCACCGAGTTTGACATAAGTACCGGGGACGAATCCCTCCAGGCGGACTACACCCGGGACTTCCTTACGATCGTCTTCAGCCACCCCGCCACAGTCGGCGTACAATGTTGGGGGTTCTGGGCAGGTGCTCACTGGCGCCCGCAAGCCGCGATGTACACAAAAGACTGGGAGGAGAAACCCAATGCCCGCGTCTGGAAAGAGCTGACCCGTGAGACTTGGTGGACCACCCTTCTCGCCAAAACCGATAACGAAGGGTCCTTCACCGGGAGAGGCTTTTATGGAGATTACACAGTGAGCGTGAACTACGGAGGAACAGTTCGCGTTATGCCCTTCCGTCTCGAAAAAGACAAAGAGAACGAGATCGTCATCGAGCTCTCGACCGAGATCTGACGAGAGGCGGAGATGGCTGATTGACGAGCGATCAATCAGGGACTCTGATTACGACTCTCAGCGAACTTTTAGGCAGCAAACCCTAAGAAAGCTGTTTCGATAATTTTGCAACGAACCGCGCAACCCATGACCTCAAATAGACCCGCACAAACTATTCTTTTCATTGGCGACAGCATAACCGACTGTGGATGTCGCGATCAGCACCGGCCCTTGGGCTCAGGCTATGTGGCCTTGGTCGCAGACATGCTCAAGTTGAATCGCCCGGCGTCTTCCTTTCGGTTCATCAATCGTGGGATTGGGGGCAACACCATCGAGGACCTCCGCTCACGCTGGACCGACCACGTACTCTGCGACAAGCCCGATTGGCTTGTGGTTAAAATCGGAATCAACGATTGCAACCGGTTCATGACGAACCCGAGCTTGATGAAGCAAAGCCCCGAAGAGTTTGCGAAGATCTACGACCAGATTCTCACTCAGACCCGCGAAGCGTTACCACAGACAAGAATCCTCATTCTCAGCCCCTTCTATCTCAGCCAAGACAACAACGCACCGGACTCCTATCGCGGACAGATCCGCGAGGCAGTAAAGCAGTACGTTGAACACGCACAGCAAGCTGCCGCAAAACATCGGACCCTCTACTGCGATTTGAATGAAAAATTCGGGCAATTGATGGAACACATGACTCCCTGCGAGTTGGCCAACGACGCGGTCCATCCCAACCGTACCGGGACTCTTTTCATCGCCCAGCAGGTATATTCGGTGCTACAGCCCGCGTTGGATTAGGCCGGGCGCGGGGGTCCCTCCGGAAGCAGGCCTTCCCCCCTCTCCAACCGATCCCGAAACAGCGGGATCGCACCGCCCAGGGTCTCAGGTAGTTTACGGGCCGAGTACCTTCTCGATAAGATCCAAGGTTCGATCCTGCGCTTCGACAACGCGGGCGTAGGCAGACCTGGCTCGATCCGAAGCTTTCCCGTGCGCACGATCGAGATCGAGGACCCGATCCGCGATAACTTCAGCATCCGTCACGTCGATATCAAAGAGCCAATCCCCCAGGCCCAAGTCATCGAACATCCAGCCTTTCCGCCCATGTCGTAAGGGGCGGGCATGGACAATGGGCACACCACCTGTCAGGGCCATGATCAGAGTATGGGGTTCGAGGCCAAACGCGGCACGGGCTTTCGTAAACACCGAAAGCGCCTCGTCCGCATTCCACCAAGTATCACGCAATACCACCGCCTCACGAATGTCATCCGGCAATAGAGGAAGCAACAGCTTCCGCGCCGCATCCATCTCTTTCAAGGCCTCCGGGACCACACATACTTTGCGCCCGGACTCACGTATCCAACGCGTAATGACTGTCGCACATACCTGCATCCATCGCTCATTCTCCTTTTCCTGGACGGGAGTCAAGTGTACGGGATTCAGAGGAGAATCGGCCTGCCCCGCAACAGCGGTGTTCGTACGTATATTGAGCGCAAGGTACTCGCCGCTCTTCAACCCGTGATCGGCGAGCCATGCTTCGGCTTTCTCATCATCTCTCGTATCAATCCCGAAGGCACCATCGGGACCAAACTCAATCACTTCGGCGCTAAAACCGAGCTCCCGAAGGTACCGGGACGAGTGTGTTTCCCGGGTAAAAATAAAAGCGGCTTGATCGAGAATCGGCTTGAAGAGCGACACACTCGGGTGGGCAAATCGGTCAAACGACTGGCCATAGATCCCGAAGGGGATACCCCGCTCCACACAAAACCAGAGCGGCATCAAATTGTAGATGGGGCCGTTCCAATCGAAATGGAAGAGCCCGAAGTTCATGGCCATGCCCGAATTAAAAAGGAACAAATCCGCTGTGTCGTAGGCCTTCTCGATTTCCGAAGGGAACGGCTCTTCCTTGTCGTAGATGTGCCCCGAAATAAACTCAACCGACGGAAATCGGCGAATCAACATCGAGCGGATCTCATCGTTGATATGATTTGCCCAGACCGTAATTCGAGCGTTGGGAAAACGCTGATACAAGAGCCGCAGCGTTCCCGGTGTATGGGCAATATCCCCGACGTTCTTCGTAGCCCAGCCCGTGCGCAGGAGAATGTGAGGTGATTCCATGGTCATAGAGAGATCAAAAAAAACGCCCGGCACCAACAAGCGGGCCGGGCGTTTCCGTTCAATGAATTTAAACTATCGGCGGCGCCGAAGAGCAACCAAACCCAAAGAGACGAACCCGCTCAGAAGAGCAAAGCTGCCCGCTTCCGGAACTGCAGTCAGGTACCCGCTTCCGTCGAGGGAGGCTGCGCCGCCATTGAGCACGATCTGAGACAACTGGGAGCCGCTCAGTCCCGAAGCATCAGTCCCGAACCGGATGCTATCCAGGCCTTCGTCAAAATTTGAAATCGTCAAGACAGCCGAGCCACTCCAACTGAGTGAACTGCTGTCTAAGAAGCTGAGAGCTGAAACCCCCGAGCCCAAATCGAGCGTCGAGTCATCCGACAGTTGTATCGTGCCCATGGTCTCCGATAATCCGTTAGTCGCCAGTGCGCCTCCATTAAAGATAATTGAACTGCTATCGGCGATCCGCTCGGCGGCCCCCAGAAGCAAGGTCCCATTGCTTAGTGTAGTTGATCCCGTATAGGTATTAGAACCGTTCAATATGAGAGTGCCTCGACCTACGACATCAACACCGTTTGCACCACTAATAACGCCATCGATTCGGGAGATCCCGATCGTGCGATCCACATTCACATTGAGGTCACTATTGAGAATCAGTGATGCATCCACCTCCATAATTCCACTTGCGTAATTATTGGAGAATTTCAAAAAGGCCGGATCAACACTTCCCTGAAAAACAAGTGATGCAGTACCACCCGTAACATTCCTCAACCGATAGTGATCTGAACCGGCACCCCCGCCGCTGCCACTCGAAAAAGTAAACCCTCTGACCGTGTAGGATTGATCATTTCCCGAGCTATCAGCCAGCAAAAGCAACTGATCCGCTTTTTGCCAGTAGCGGTATATACTTGCAGTGGTATCGACGCCATTGGGAAATGAACCGCCCTGCCAGTTCGCATCATTTCCCCAATAATTGTCTCCACCGGCATTGTCAAAGGTCACAGCATGCAGTTGTGCCGCGAGCGCCAATAACCCTAAGGGAAGAGATGGGATTGAATAGAATTTACTAAGACTAGATTTTTTCATTGGGGTGGCGAGTAGGTATATTCAATAGGGGTTTAAGTTGATCAGGTGCCTAAAACGACTGAGACGATTCATCGGCGGCGCCGAAGAGCAACCAAACCCAAAGAGACGAACCCGCTCAGAAGAGCAAAGCTGCCCGCTTCCGGAACTGCAGTCAGGTACCCGCTTCCGTCGAGGGAGGCTGCGCCGCCATTGAGCACGATCTGAGACAACTGGGAGCCGCTCAGTCCCGAACCATCAGTCCCGAACCGGATGCTATCCAGGCCTTCGTCAAAATTTGAAATCGTCAAGACAGCCGAGAGAGTCCAGCTCAAGGCGCTGCTATCGAGAAACACTAGGTCTGAATCGCCCGACCCGAGATCGATAAAGGAGTCATTCGAGAGAAGCAACGTGCCCATCGTTTCAGCGAAACCATTCGTGGCGAGAGTTCCCCCGTCCAATACCAGATTGCTTACGTCATTCAGTCGCTCGGAGGCATCAATCGCGAGGACCCCTTCGGAAATCGTGGTTGTTCCGGAGTACGTATTCTCACCGCTAAGGGTCATCGTTCCCGTACCCACCTTGGTCACACCACCGGTCCCATAAATGATCCCTCCATAGTTGGTCGAAAGATCATTGCTACCGGTGGTCAGGGTTGCCGTCCCAAGATCTACATGGCCTTTCGTCGCGTTCCCGCCCGAAAGCGATCCAATCGAGTTGTCGTAGTCATTCAGATCCAAAATTCCATTCTTGTCATACGTCCCGGTTCCCATGATGACCTCGGAGTCGATCCCGAAAGCCGAATTGGACCCTGCCCGGAGGCGACCACTTGTTACTGAAGTCGTCCCCGTGTAGGTATTGTTTCCTGAAAGAGTAATCCGCGGGGAATCACCTTTATCGGTCACGCGGGCAATACCACCCGCACCACTGATATCACCGGCAATCGTCACGTAGGTATTCCAAGCAGTCGCCGCCAATCTCAGCGAGCCGCTGTTGATCAAAATATCCCGATTGGCATCGATCGTATAGGTCCCAGGAGTGAACTCCATGGTATTGTTCCCGTTCACAGTAATATTGTTGGTCGAAGAAACGGGTACTGCCCCCAAATTGTTGTCAGCACTGATCCGAAAATAACTGGTCGATACACCACCACTCAAAATCCAATTTCCGGTGAACGCACTGTTGTCTCCAGTTAGAGTCAGCCGTCCCTTCGAGCCCTCCTTTGTGATAGATCCGGACCCACTCAGATCCCCCGTCAATCGAATCTGCTTACTCGTGCTCCCGCTACCCGTGGTGTCAAAGGTAGTATTACTGTTCACCACAACGTCTGACGAGATCGTTACGGTCGGCTGGCGCGATGAGCTCGGTGCTGTGATCGAAACAACGGCATTCCCCGAAGAGGTCTGCAGAATCAGGCTCCCACCCGTCCCAGACGCCACTTCCACCGAGCTGGAACCCGTCGTGGCTCCATTGTCCTCGAACAACAGTGACCCTACCGTGATGGCTTCATTCAGCTCAAGGGTTTGCGGGTTAGCGGAATCGATCGAAATGTTCGCCGTGGCATCTACGGCATTTGGGTAGGGGCTACTACTCCAATTCGCGTCGTCATTCCAATCATAGGTACCAGCTGCGGACGGCACCCATGTCTGTGCCTCCAACGCTGACAATCCAAAAAAGCCCATCGGCAGGGCAAGTAGAAGCCGGGTATTCAATGTCTTTTTCATAGGGGTTGGGATAATCGGGGTTAAATGATTATTTAACAAATTACCCCAAAAATGGTTGCGAAAACAAGCTACCCGTAACTTTATCAGTTAGGGGATTGAGCGAATGGTGCCTCAAGAGTTCAGCATCATCCTCAGGAAACCAAGAAGCAGACGAATGCATACTCCCGAAAAACCTCGCATCAAAGACATCGCCAACAAACTGGGCATCTCCAGCATGAGTGTCTCCGTCGCTCTCCGCGACATGCCGGGAGTCTCGGAGAAGACCCGTAACCGAGTAAAACAATGCGCCCGGGAAATGGGATATCAACCCGACCCAGCGCTCTCCGCTCTGGCCGATTACCGAAGGAGACAGCGACCTGGGAACGCTTATTCGCAGATCGCCTACATCACAAACTACGAATTGGAGAGGGATTCGAACTGGGCATTTACTCAAGAATACCTGGTCGGAGCAAAGGAACGCGGCAAGGTATTCGGCTATGAAGTGGTTCCCTTTTGGCTTCGCGCCGATGGGATGAACCCGAAACAGGCCAGTTCCGTTTTATTCAACCGCGGTATCAAAGGCCTACTCATCGCTCCACTACCCGAAGAGTACGGGCGATTGGACATGACCTGGAAGTATTTTGTTTCAGTGGCGATCGGAACCTCTCTCGTCGATCCGGAACTGGACCAGCTGACCTTTGACCACCACCGGGCAATGCAGCTCGCCGTACAAAAACTTCGCAATCGCGGTTATCGCCGAATCGGACTCGCCATGCTGCGCAAACGCAGCGCACGATTGCTACACGAATCGTTGGACACCTTCCTCGGTGAACACTACCGCGACAAAGTTCTTGCGCCAATCCCTCCCCTCCTCCCCAAAAGCTACACTGCCGACCTGTTCTGGGATTGGTTCGACATCCAGAAGCCCGATGCGATCATAAGCGATTGTGCCGATGAAATCCTGGCGCTACTCAAAAGGCGCAACATCAAGATCCCACAACAGTTGGGAGTGGCCAGTTATTGCCGCCTACCAATCCATGACCAGAGCGTGTCGGCGGTAACGCAAGACCTCCAAGCGATTGGTGCGGCCGCAGTCGACCGCCTGCATACAAATCTTCTGCGCAACTTGTACGGCACCCAGAACATGGCAACGAGCACGCTGATCCGTGGGACATGGGACGAAGGAAAAACACTGCGTAAACGCAAGCCGACGAGCCGAAACAAGACCGCGTAAAACACGCAGGGCCGTCAAACGGTTCCGCAAATTCCACCCGTCCCGACGACACCCTTCCGATGAGGCATCAAGACTCGCTCACAAGAAGGGTATGGGAGGTCTGGGCAACCCTAATTGATAAAGTATAGAGAACCTTGTGATGAGGCTCCGATTTCATGGAAGATGGGATCCAGGTCAAACGGCTCACCTGTGGACGGTGAGCGGCACGTTGGATCTGCCACGTTCCTCCCACCCCGCTTGCGTCCAACCACATTCCGATCGAACCGACATAGGAGAAGGCTGGAGTTTTCGCACCACTCCGACCGATCCAATCGACATTACCTCTAACAGAATCGCAGCGTCGCTGCCCTTCACCCCCCCTACAAGCCACACACTAGCATGAACCCGACAGGATCCCCTCTTCGACATCTCCTCGCCGCAACCCTCCTTCTCCTCTTCGCAGGTTCTCTCACCCCCCTCCGGGCGGCAGATGAAATCGGGAGCACTCAGGTCGCGCCATGGAAGGACAATCGCACCGCCGCTTTCCTGTTGATGTTCGACGATGGATGGCCGGGGCAACTGATGGTCGCGATTCCCGAACTGCAAAAGCGCGACCTCACCGCCACTTTCTACATGGTTCCCCTGAAGGGTGAATACAAAGTACATGCCGACAAGTGGGCGGAAGCCATCAAAGGTGGGAACATCATCTACGGCAACCACACCATGACTCATCAGGGCGTGCGCGACTACGAACACGCGCAGACCGAGATCGTCGAGTGCACCCGCATCATCCGGGAGGAGTTGCAACCCATTCCCGGCAAACCCAACCGCCTCGTCTCCTTTGCCAAGCCCGGAGTACCCAAGGGCAAATGGACGCTACCGAAAGAAGACTACGAACGCGTTCTGGCGGAGGACAACATGATCAAGCGCCCGACTTTCCGGGATCACGGTGCCGTCTATCACTTACAGGAGCTCAATGAGATGACGGCTCTCGCCGACGAGGCCATCGCAACCCAGGGGACCGAGTATCTGATCCTCCACGGTGTCGAACGAATTGGCTCAAAGTGGCAGGATTTCTGGGCCCTCAAACAGGAAATATTCCTGCCTCTCCTCGACTATCTCGCCGAAAAGCAAGCAACGAACGAACTCTGGGTCACGGATCACATTTCCTGGCATCAGTACAAGACCGAACGCGAGGCCGCTTCGATCTCTGTTCTCCAGGCGGACGAAGAATCCATCGAATTGGAACTCTCCGCTTCCGTCGACCCGGTCCTCTACGACTACCCTCTCACCCTCATCACCCAGGTTCCCAATGCGTGGACGGAGTGTCGTATCATTCAGGGCGAAGTGATTTCGCAGGCCACCCCGTCCGATGGCAAACTCACCTACGACGCCTTTCCCAACGGTCCCGCCGTACAAATTCTTCCCATAACCCGATAGAACAACACTCGTGAAAACCCCATTCTATTCCCTCCTACTGTTCCTCACTTGCGCACTCCCGTTCGCCTCCGCCCAGGCCCCCGCACTGGTGGAGGGACAAATCGTTTTGGAGGCCGAACAGTCCACGGGAGGAAAGATCCTCCGTTATGATTCCGGCAACGTGAAAGGAGTCACCCTCGACCGATCCTGTGAAGCGAACTTCGAGAAGGTACGCGATGCGAGAATCGAATGGACCCCCGAAGAACCCCTGCCCCCGGGGTGGTGGCACGGAGTCATCGAAAGCAAGCACAAGCAAAGTTACTCCAATCGTGAGCTCAGTGTCGTCATGGCTGGTGGACTCAATCCTTCCGTCTACGTTTATGCGAATTACGTTTGGGTGGAAAACGGAGAACCGCAGCGCTTCGAGTTCTGGATCTATACCTCGACACCTACCAGCAGCGTGCAAATCAAACCCAAGGGCGACCTCTGGCGCTGGAACAACACCTGGCCCATAAGCCGCATCACACTGAAACAGGTTTCACCCACCGAACTGGATGCGAGCAAAGCATTGACGCTGGAGCTACCCGTATCGGAAGACGGAACGGTTCAACTGCCTTTTCCCCTACCGACGGGCAACTGGACTCTCGCTGGCTATACCGGCAAACCGGGCCAAGCACTGGTCGAGGGTACTGAAGGACTGCCCATTGAACTCTCCTTCAAACTGGATCGCTGGAAAAAACGGAGGGTCTATTCGGCTCCGTTTCACATCCGAACCCCACTAAATCGCGTCGAAATCCTTACCAAAGACCTCTTTCCCTCCGTCCTCCTCAAACACAAAGCCACACGCAACCGCATCCAAGAGATCCCCGGCGAACTCATGACCACCGTCGATCCCAGCCGTTTAGAAATAGGCAAACTCGAATTATTCGGTAATACGCTATCGGATACACCACCGACATTCCCTCGCGTGCCCTACGGAAAGAAAAAGGTAGTCCTCACTTCCTGGGACGACGGAAAACCTCAGGATCTACGCTGCGCCGAGATTCTAATCAAACACGGGTATGCCCCAACGTTTCTCCTCAATGGCAACTCACCCGCCCTCCAATTCATGGACCAATTGGAAGCTATGGGCGCAGAGATCGGCTCACATGCCTACTACCATACGGCACTCGGCACTCTAACCCCCGAAGCCGCTCTCAACAACGTAACCTCCATGCGTCTCTTGCTCGAGAACGAGCTCGGCCACCCGGTCATCTCCTTCTCCTACCCCAACGGTTACTCCCCTTCACAGGATGAGGAGGGCGACTACGTCCTGCGTTCGGTCCGCGGCGCGGGATACTGGGTCGCCCGCACCCAACTCACCCGGGAGCAAACGATCGAAGAAGTCGAGGAACCGCTGATGATGCGCTCAATCGGTCTGTGGGGTAGCGGAAACAAAGCCTTGGTCGCCGCCTGGCCCCGTTTTCTCAAAGAGGAGGGAGGCGTGTTCTACCTCAAAGGACATAGTTGGCAGATCGGCCAAAGCGATAAACAATGGCAGAAGTTTGACGACTTTGTCGCCCAGTTCGCCGGTGTCCCCGACGCTTGGTACCCCACCACGGGCGAGTTTTCACTGTGGCTTTGGGCGAAAGAGAATATTGATCTCAACGTCGTCTCCAGCAGCGGGAATACCATGACCATCGAGCTGGAACGGCCATGGCTTCATCCTTGGCTCGCCGAACGTTGTCCGATCAGTCTCGGCGTTCCAGAGGGAGTTACCACCGCGCGCTGGCAAGGCCGCGAAATCCCTGTAACCGATGGCCGCGTCGACCTGGTATGGCCCCAGTGATTCGCATTGCGCCTCTCTAACGATAGATTACCTTCCTACTAATTCGCACCCTATGGCAGACCTCCTAACGCCCGAACAAACCGACTCCATCCTGGACCTTCAAGGTCATGATCCCTGCCCGGGAGTAGAGATCGAGTTCAACCGACAAATGGGCTCCATCCCCAACGGCCCGGAACTTCGGGCAGTCATTTTCCGCCCCGATAAGCGGGTGGCGACAGCGGCACCTGCACTACTCGCCTTTCATGGCGGCGGTTGGGTCAGTGGTAGGCCTGAAGGATGCGGAGCCATTGCAAAAACGTTATCAGCTTCGCTGGGCATCGTCACCATTGCAGTGTCCTACCGACTCGCCGAAGCCAAACGCCCGAGTTATCCATACGTTTTGGAGGAAGCTTCTCACGCATGGCAGTGGGTGCAAACACAGGCAACGGAACTGGGGGTTGATCCTCAGCGCATCGCTGTCTCCGGAGAGTCAGCAGGGGTCTTCCAGGCCACCCATCTAGCGATCAACAGCCCCTTGGTCTCATTCAAAACGAGTGCCCGTCCCGCGGCCCTACTCGCCCAATGGGGTCCGTTGGACTTCGTAGCTCGCTGGTTCGACAAACAGGAAAACCCTGGAGCTGAACTTTCGTTACTCGGTTGCGAATACAAACAGAATCCTGCCCTCTATCATCACTCCTCCCCAATCACCTACGCGTCGGGTCCGCTACCACCCGCACTGTTCATCTACGGGCGCCAGGACCGTACGGTCCACGCACGCCAAGGTCAGATCGGTCATGCCGCATGGCAGGCAGCCGGTGCCCACAGTGAGCTCAAGATCGTCGATAATATCGGGCACGGCACCGAAGGAGACAATCGAGCCCAACGCTGGGAATTCCTCAGAACCGCAGTCGATTTTTTCGAAGCGCGACTCTAGCCGCACCCAAACTGAGTGCAGGCATTCCTATAGAGCGGGCGTGCAAGCACGGAAACGCATCTGCACTACCAAACCAGATGCCGCACGCCCCCGGTCTCATTGCGATCGCTACCGGCGACGGACCATGGCGAAGCCGAGCATAGACAGTCCAGCCAGTAACCCGAAAGTCCCAGGCTCAGGAACGGCGATCAGTTCAACCGCATTGAGGTGGGCCGTGTCTGATCCAGTGATAGGAATGGTGACTGCAAGTTTTCCAGAGCCATCCGTATTCAATCCCGAAAAGGAATAAATATTTGTATTGTTTTCCGGATCAATCGAGACCATTGCCTGCCCGTCTCCGATATCCCAGGTAAGCGAAGGCCTTCCGAATCCAGTGGGTACCCGGCTGATAAACGAGAGCGTGTAGCTCAGGCTGTCGTCCAGTCCGCTAAATGTGAACGAATTGACCCCGTCTTCGTTGCTAAAATATGCCAGATCCTGATAGGCGGTTTCCGGAATGACGCCGCTCCCAACAAATCCCGGTGAGGAGAAATTGCCCGGATCGGTCACATCATCAATTCCTCCGATTCCCACTTTCCCGGATCCAAGGCTTGCCAGAGCCAGCCCCACGCCGGTTGAGGCCCCATCAGAGAAACGAATGGCATCCGTTACAGGAGTAACTGAACTTGAGGATGCGGGACCGGACAAGTTATTCCAATTGCCTCCAGTCGTGGAATCGGAAGATCCAACATCAAATACCAGCACGTCTCCATTGACGATCGCAGCAGAGGCAGGGATAGATACAGCCATGGAAGCAAGGGTAAGGGGGAGTAGATACGCTTTCATGCTACCAGACTCGCTGACACGAAACCGAAATTCAAGGCTTTCAGAGCGCAACCAGTTTCGGTTACATTCTATCGAGTATGGCACGCATCACGCTCTCCGATTTGGCAGACCAGTTGGGCCTTCACAAGTCCACCGTCTGTCGGGCGTTGAGGGGTGATCCGCAAATCGGAAAAATCACTCGTGAACGTGTCGAGAAATTGGCTGCAAAATTGGACTACCAACGAGATCCAGCACTGGCGGCGTTGTCGGAGATGCGCTGGCGCAAGTCAGAGAAACGCTCTCTCATGAATTGGGGATTCCTCATGACCGAGCTGGCAGCTTCATACGAGGAGAACAAGGTCTTTCTCCATCACTGCAAGGACTTCGCCCACAAAGCGGGCTTTACAGTCTCCGAGATCGAGATGCCTGTAACGATGACAACGGGAGAGCTATGTCGCCACATCAAGGCACGCAATCTCCGTGCTTTGGTGATCAATCAAATTCATGAGGCATGCGCAGTTCCCCAACTGGACTTCGAAGTCATTCAGTCAGCCTGCGAAGCCTCTGTTTATTGTGGGAATTTCTTTTTTGACCCAAAGGGCCATCAAATTCTTGAAAATACTTTTGCGTCGACGATTGAAGCGCTTCGCAAAATCCAGGAACAAGGCTATCGCCGGATCACCTTCCTTTACCGCGGGGAATTGAAAAACTCGCGTGAGGTCACCCGAGAGCGCGCGGCTGCCGCCTTGTATCGAGAGGACCATCCCGAAGTGAATCTGAGCATGCAAAGTATCACTGATACGAGTTCGATTGATGACTTCCCAAAATCGGACGCCATTCTCTATTCACACAGCATAAAATTGAGCAAAGTCCCTTCCCATGTGCACGGACTACCACACGCCATGATGCGAGTAGCTCCGAAAAATAGGACTACCAGTGGAATCAAACGACCGACAAAGATCATGGCCGCCGCCGCTGTCGACCTACTGGACTTCCAGCTTCGTCGACAGACCATGCACATCGAAACAGGTCCTCATACGATTCAGGTCCCAAGCGTTTGGCAGGATGGGAAGACATTGCAACAGCGCCTTCAGAAATCGGAGCCTCACCCGGATCCATCCTAACAAACAACTAAGACAATCGGTCGCCTCTATCCGTCATCCAATCAGGTTAATTGTTCAAACTCGCCCCAACCAGGTTCGTTCGGCCGGACGGGAACTTCGTCACTGAGCGCGAAATCGCCTCGCTCCGTCATCCACTGGAGCAAGCGGTCCTTCAGTTCGTTCTTGATCCTCTGGTACTCCGGCCGTTGAGACACATCGAAATTCTCGAGAGGGTCCATGGCCACATGATACAGCTCCTCTTCGCCACGCTTCCGGTCAAAGGCGGGCCAGGCGTCATGGAAGCCGGTTCCCGTGGGCACGAAGTCGTGTGGAATTTCATGGACTGTCCACTGATGCGGATTCGCCCTGGGGCGGCAATTGAGAAGATAGTGGAAGTCCTTGGTCCGGATCGATCGCACGGGGTCAAAACGGTCCTCGTAGCCGGGTACACCTCTCCCGATGGACTGACCATGAAAATTACGTTCGATAAAGATCGCGTCATTCGGTCGGTACTCCCCGCCCAGCAGCAGCGGCCAAAAACTTCGCCCTTCGACTGGATCCGGAATCGGCACAGAGCAGGCCTCTAACAACGTCGGCAGCACGTCGATATTCGGGATCAACTCGTCCGACCGCCTCCCCTCGGCAATCCCCGGCCCCCGCATCATCAAGGCGATCTCCGTGCCGTGATCGTACAAGGTCCCCTTACTCCGCAGTCCACTCATGCCATGATCTGTCGTAAACACCACGATCGTGTCTTCCGCGTAGCCCGACGCATCCAAGGCGTCCATCAATCGCTGGAAGTGAGTATCCAGATATCGAATCGAGGCTTGAAACTTCCCAAGAGCTCCACGGGTGGCAGCGCAATCGGGCATCTGCAACGGCACGTGCACCTCCTCGGGAGGCACCACACCGCCATAGAGTTCATCGGCCAATTTCCAAGCAGAGTCGTGAACTTCCTGGGTCCCGATGTTCAAATAGAAGGGTCGCGAGCGGTCACGATTTTCCAAATACGCGATCGCTTGATCAACCGCTCGGTGGGTATTCCAATCTTCCCACTTCCCTTCCATCTCGACTTCATAATGATTCTCTCCCGGCACCCGCTCGTGTGCGAGACCCGCGTGCGCAGTCTCATAACCCGCCTCTTTCAAATACTCCGTGATTGTCGGCTCTGACTGATCGAGGCTCCACCCCATGTGCGATAGCCCGATCGCTCCCGTGCTCTGCGCGTAACGCCCCGTCATCGCACAGGCTCTCGACGGGCTGCAGCAGGGCGAATTGCAATAAGCCTGCGTGAAAACCGTGCCCGCTCGCGCAAAGGCATCTAGATGGGGGCTCTGAACGAGCGCATCGTAAATGCCCAGATGCCGCCCTAAATCATGGCACACAAAATAGAGAATGTTTGGTGTGGACGGCTTCATAGTAAAAAGAAGGCGCACAGTCTCCTGTGCGCCTCAAATTAAAAAAGTATTCAAACTCCTAGCGACGGCGTAGCATGACCAACCCCAGCATGCCAAAACCAGCGAGCAACGCAAAGCTACCCGGCTCAGGGATGATCGAAAAGGAATCGTATTGAACCGTAGTGCCTCCTCCGGAACCACTACGGGCACGCAGCCCCATTGCTGAACCGGTGTAGTGAGTTGAAGCATCAAAGGCAGTGCCTGTGACCGAATCGGTGGTCACTCCATCCGTGATTTCCAGTGACAGGGTCAAGTCTGTCCCCGAATAAGTGCCCGTTGCCGTCAGCGTATAGCTCGTGTTTAGCGAGTATGAAAACGAGCCACTTGCGCTCACATCAAGACCCGTTCCAGAACCTCCGACGTTGATCAGCCGAAAGGTGCCACTCGATGAAAGATCCGCCAAAATAAAGGTACCGGGATCTTCATCGTTCCCCAGCAGCGACAAACCCCAATTCGAAGTACCTGACGCCCCCAGACTGGTCACACTGAATGTTGTACTAACGACGAAATCCGAATAAGTGTCGCCAAGACCACTGGCCGTAACCATAGCCGACCCCGCATTATTCTGAAGGCTTGTGAAGTGTTGATATTTTCCAGCCGTTGGAATCGACCAGTTTACGTCTGCAGTCTCCGTGAAAATGGAAGCTACGGTGGTTGAGTTTAGCGTGGAAAAATCCTCCGAGAAAGGCGTGGAGACAACGGCTCCGTCGAGTGCAGATGTTAAAGGCAAGGCCAAACAGGCAATTGGAAGCGCATAAGAGCGGGCGAGGTTTGTGATCGTCATGGTAGTAGGGTTTACTCCGAACAATTCGGGAAGGGGTTAATATTTTCAAAATATAACAGCAAACGCTCAATGTATACAACACCCTTCCGCATTTATCAGTTAGGCTTCGAGAAATTCGCATCTCAGCGAATCCGATGCCGCGAACCACTCATTGCCCTCCTCCACCTACACTGCGCCTCCAAAACTTTCCGAGAGCAAATTCCATGCGGTATCACGCTCCTGAAGATTGCCTTTATTGAATAGAAAAGCCTGAAAACGATAGCCGCTCAAGAGGAAGAAGGCGCACAGTTTCCTGTGCGCCTTCAGAATCGCAATACCCGACCAATTCCGCTAGCGTCTCAACGCCGCCGCAGAACGATCCCCTCCATACCCAATCCAGGAAGTATGGTTTAAATGCAGATAGAATTTTCCGGCAAATGATGGAGGATTGGAGGGATTTCAAGTAGGTTGGCACCCGAACCATTTCGACCTCTACCGAGGATGATCCGAGGCAGCTACAAAAGCCCTCCTCTAAAGCCGCAAAGCGGGAGCAAATGCTCCCGCCCGCGACTGAAATCAACGGAAGGCGGGGCCTCTATTGCTTCGTTGGGAACACCGGTCCCCTTGTCGCTCCCTTACTGGTTTTGGAAGACACCTCTCCCACTGGAACCGATGAACACCTTTCCATAGTTCTGTCGGTCGCCAGCGATGGCGTGAAGATTCTTGATGGTCGGATCCGGCAACTGCTCCCAACTGACGCCATAATCATCAGAACGGTAGATTCCTTTTACGCCGTCTTTGTATCCATAGATAAAGACAGTGTAACCCGACCCAGTCTCCGCCTTTCCAAAGCTCACGGCCGAGACTTTGCCCACGGTGGTGATCTTCGTCCAACTGCTCGCCGCATCGGTCGAACGCCAGAGTCCTCCGCCATTTCCGTTGTAGGTCCCATCATCACAGAGCCACACGTCACCTCCGGTAGGAGCACTCGGCGAGCTTGGCGCGGCGACCAGTTGAGGGGTCCGCATGTTGTAACTCCAACCATTGGAAACCGTGGAAACTTGCGTCCAGTTTTCTCCGTTGTCTGTGCTCCGGTAGATTTTGTGAGAGCTCCCGCCCGGATTCGCTGCGTAGAAATAGCCGTTCACCCGGTCCGCTGCAAGGGGCTGCCCAGATGGGGCAACGCTACTGCCGTTCGTATAGACTCCGGTAATCTCAGTATTCGGCCCACCCGAGGCCGCCGACCAGGTTATCCCACGGTCAGTGCTGTAGTACATCGGGGTCGGATTCGATCCGTTCTTGATCCCCATCCAGACAAAGGTGTCCGGATCAGTCGAGGACACCGCAACGCGACCTCCGCCTTTCCAGAGTGCACCTGGGGTCGAGTACAGATTGGTCGGGCGATTGGACCAGGTGAGCTCGTTGACTGGAGAATTATCCGTTCCTCCGTTGCCTTCCACCCAAGAGGTCGTCGGTGTCGCTTCGACGGTGGTGTAGAAGGATGTCGTGTCGGTGGCGTCCGCATGACGGTAAAGACGCAAGGTAGCCGAATTGATTGCGGCTTGCCCGCTCACGTCGAACTTCAGGTAAATCCAACGCAGGTAATTCGCCTGCCCGTAATAGTTCTGCGCCTGCAACTCGACGTGATCCCCATAGTTGGATGATGTGCCTGCGGCCCGGACAAAGGCATCGGCACTCGGGGTCAAGGTCGTGCTTCCATTCAACTCGAGCTCCGGAGGGTGCGTCCCTTCCTTCGAAGAGAAGTGGAGAAACGCGTGATTGGTCGATCCCGACTTTGCCCGGACCACCAACGTGACCGAGCTGGCACCTGCCAACTGCTTCTCCCGCAGATAGGGTCCGACATCAAACGTCTCCCATCCGTCGGTCGCACTGTTGGCAACCCGTTTGGAATCCAGCATTCCAAAAGTACTCCAGCTTTCTCCACCATCGATGGAGAACCCGCCTGAACCGGTACCGTGTCCCGTCGAAACGGTGCCCCGGGCCCAGACATTTGGATCCTCCTCCGAAAAGTCCAGGCTGGTGACATTGCCGCCCCCGGTCGTGGTCCCTCCTGCCCCGTAGGGTCGAAGATCTGTATCGGCATACCACATGCCACCGACGTCCGCGAGACCCGTCAGGAGCTCGGCACCACTGGGTGCATTTTTCAAAGCCAGGGCAACCGTTTCCTCCTGATCCTTCTGCAGGGTTTTCCAAGTAGCCCCGGGACTCCCACCAAAATTCTGCGCATCCCGGGTCCGGCTCACCCCAAAGAAATCACTCAACCAGAGCTCGTTTGAGTCGGCCGGATTGACCATCATCGCCGCCGTCGATCCAAACCAATAGCCAGTCAAAGACTCGGTTCCATCGGGCTCTTCACGAGTCTGGCTGATCGAAGACTGATTGGCCCAGGAGACACCTCCATCCGTCGATCGAAGTACAATCCCCGTTCCCTTATAGACCTCGGCGACATACACCGTGTTGCCCGTGGCATCGTTCGGGTCGACCGCTACTCCGTGATAGGAAACACTTCGTGTCGGGTAGCCCGTTGTAGTCGGAAGAGAACCGATCAAGGAAAGAGTTCCCCCTCGTAGAATTTTTCCCAATCCGTCCGATCCGCCTGTCACATAAAGAGTGCCGTTGCTGGCAACCTGAGCTCGTCGCGGAGATGAGAGGGTATCACCACCCACTTTCGACCAGGTGGCCCCGCCATCGGTGCTTCGGTAGACTCCGCCCACGGAAGGGTCGGCGACACCTGCATAAAGGATCGTGCTACCACCGTTGGGATCACAAACGACGAAGGAGACTCCGGTATTCGTCGTTCCATAGGGAACATCCCCCGAAGAAATCTGGGTCGCCGTCCAAGTGCTCCCGCTCTTCACGAACTTCCGCAGGCCGGAGGTCGTTGAACCATACCAGATGATGTCGGGATCGTTGGGATCAACGGCCAAGCGCTCGCCGTGCGCACGGGTGCTTCCATTTCCTTGAATCACAAAAGTGTTACTGCCATCAACTAGCGACCAGGTCGCCCCGAAATCCTCAGAGATGTAGATCCCACGGGCGGTCGACGAGATGGAGGAATTTCCGACCGCCATAAAGAGCCACCCCGGTGTACTCGGATCCACCGCAATACTCTCGACACACATGAGCGCCGACGATCCATCGGTGCCATAAGGCACCATTGCATCCGAGATCGATACCCAGACCCCATTGCCATCCACATCCCCGAACGGTGCCCAGCGAAAAGCACCCCCGACGTCGGTGCGGCAATAGATCGTATCCCCGGTCGGATCACTGACGATTCCGGTCACATAGCCCCCTCCTCCCAAGGGAACCGCACTCCAAAGGGGAACCGTCTCGGTCGTATAATCGAGAATCGGAACCGAGTTGCCACCATTGTCCGCCATCGCGATCTGATAGAAATTCCAGTAAATGTAATCATCGGGACTGATCCGGAAGAACACGTACCCTTCCGACGTTCCCGTCTGCCGCATCGCGTTCAATTGTAAATTTAGGTAGTCGACCAGCGCCGTATTGGAGACGCTTACGGTGGTGTACGAAGGAGTACTGGGTAGGATAAAATCATCTTGAATCAACACGTTGTTGCTGTCGAGCGGCCCACCGTAGTAGTCCGATGAGTACACATCCGGACCCATCGTACTAAAGCCGATTCCGTAGAGATCTCCGTTGATCGCGTGTGGAGCCATGTAACTGGTCTTCACTTGATAGGTGGCCGACGAGAACTGCTGGGTCGGATCACTCAGGATGGCATCGGGGATCTCAAAGACATTGACGAGAGAGTACTGCACCCCGGCAACTCCCCCGACTTTACCAGAGGTCGCCGAGACACTGCCGACAGTCCCGTCACTCCGCGCTTCATTGTCCTCGACTAATCCGGTGAGCGTGCCCGAAAGACCCCAGAGAGGCGAGCCGCTCTGGAGTGTACAGCCAAGGATGAGAATAAGATATAACCAGGGGGTCCACCGGTTCTTTATTACCGGTCGGATACTATCGCGTTGATTCTTCATTTGATGTTTGGGTTGGGGTTGTCGCAGAGGTCCACGGATCCATCCAGGATCAGTGAACCTAAAAATCATCCGATTCGACGCCAGCCGATCAGGGGGGCATTTGCTCAAAGAGTGTAAAGCTCATCTTGTTGTTTTGCCCGACCATCGATGAAAGGGGCTATTGTTGAATTTTAAAGAAACCGACGTCGCTTCCCCAGCCGGTTGGCTCCCGTTCCGCATCCGGCGCAGGCTGTGAGGCAAAGGCTCCCGAGCTCCAAAGTGAAGCCGCCACAAAAGGCCAGCGCTGTAGGGATGAAAAACGAACAAGAGCAGAATAGGTAAATTGCATCTTCATCGTGTTTTCTTTCATACGTCTCACACACGAATCATCCCGGCATCTGGATTCCCAGATACGGATGCGCCCTGAACCTGCCGATTGCACTCCAAAATCTGGTACCCTAGAGCTGGGATAGTCACACCTTCGAAGGCATAATCTTCCGCAGAAAAGTTCACTCTCAGCGTCAAGCCATTCTCGAAAACGGTTTCCTCCACTTCGCGAGAGAGGAACCGATGGGAGACCATTTCATGGGTCGCCACGCGCTCAAGCCAGCGGTCGACATAGAACGATTCCTCAAAGGCCGATCGGCTCTGGTCCCATTGCTCTTTGGATCTAAAATACCAGCGCATCTGATGCCCCCAAACCATTTGCGCCAACCACTGTTTTTTCAGCTCCGCGAGAGATGACTTGATCGCATTTGAAACGGTATAGCGAAGAATGGTATCGTGATAGACCAGTGCCCAGAGCGGAATAGTTTCACCGGCCACTCTTCCCTGATCAAAAGGTAACAAGAAGTCAGTATGTGGCACCGAAAAATCAGAAGCCCCTTCACTACCGAGGACTACGGATTGTTCTTTGTAGAATTCTAAAAGAGCGACCTTACCCGCTTCATCTTGAGCGCGTGTTTGCTCATTGCCCGGCTCATAGGACTCGTAAAATTGCACCGCTGTCGTGGTGTCACAGTAGACGGCACGCACGGGCAACTCCCCGAGCTCTTCCCAATTCCGTTTCAGGTATTTGAGGCTATCCTTTGAGTTTAGAATATAAGCCTGACCACCCGCCCAATAGCCACCGGGCATGGGATTGCCATCAGGCATCCGGACGACGCCATTCGGCCAACTGGGGGACTGCTTGTAAATATCCTGATAGTTGTCATGGACAGCCACAGTCAGCGGATCGGGCTGTGAGAGCAGCGCCTTAAACGCATCTATGGAACCGAGCGCGGGTTCCGGCGGCCAGATATCGGGATGCGATTCATCGTAACCACCGCGAATCCAACCGCACAGGGTCACGAGTCCACGATCCATGCCCGCTCGTTTGGCTTCTTCGATCAAGTCAACACACTGGTCGTGCTTGAGGTCGACTTGCAAATACGGTTGCTGCTCACCTTCCAGCAAGGGCTGCATACGGTCTTCGCGACACTCAGGATGGATGGTGCGGCCTTGCCAAAAGAACAAGGCGCGGCTACCGAGCAAATTCTTGAGCGCGGGTGTGGCCTTTGCTTTCTCAAGCAAGGAACGAAATAGGCCTTTTGTTTTCGCATAAGCGCGGAAGACTTTGGCCAATTCCACATAATTGCCCTCGACAAAGCGGAAGCGCACGGATCGCTTTCCTTGCCAACGATTCATCGACTTCAACCAACCCGTGGTCGCCGTCATATTCGCCGCCATCACACCCGCGTCCTGATAACCTTCGTCGACCACGCCAATCCAACCATATCGACCACGTAAACCACCAAACCAGCGCATCGACAGGTGTGCGGGAAAGACCCAAAAATGGCGGTGGCTCAGAGGCTTTCGAATCCAACGCCCGACGCCTTGGGGCACAACCAGACTTTCCGACTCGATGGGCGCCGGAAACACCAAACTGGGCAGCGCTTCATCGATGTCGACGACCTGGCAATCGAACCACGGACCCTCAAGCACAAAACGGCAGCGGAATTCGCCAAGCGCCTGCCCTTCCCTGCCCAGCAATGTGAAGCGGCAGCTCTCGCCGTCTGTTTCACCGCAAAAGCGTCCGGGAAACTGCTCGCAAATCGAACGCTCCGTGCGCAGCCAAACATGCCCTTCGTCGATAGGGCCTTCTTCCTGCAAGGCCACAGCTCCCATCCGCCAACTGGTGTTATGCACCCTGTCGCGGATGTCCACCGAGCCATCTGAATGAACTACAATCGAGAGAAACTCGTTCTCAGCGCTCCATAGATCCGAGACCATAGCTGTATTTACCCGCAGCCAATTACTGCTTTATTTTGTAAAGCCCGACATAGCCGGCCCACAGCTCATCAGTAAGCGGATTGAACCGCAAAATCTGTGGGTGGTTGAACGGAATATCTCCGGTCATATCGACCCAAGTGCTGCCCCCGTCCGTGCTCTTGTAGATGGCGCCCACAGCATCATGGCTCCAAACATTGGCCGAAATCCAGATGGTATTGGAGTCCTCAGGATGCACTTCAATGCCAACGATGGACCGCTTATCCTTAATCTTTGTGAGCGTCTTCCAGGTCTTCCCTTGGTCGGTACTGCGATAGAGTTGCTTACCGCCCGCGTAGAGCGTGCCATCGGCGGTGATCTTCAGATTAAAGAGATATTGGTCTTTGCTAAACACACGCTGCCAGCTCTGACCTCCGTCTTCGCTGCGATACACTCCACCTTTCGTACCGAAGCCGGCCCAGTAGATACGCTGCGTATTGGTCGGATCAATGACCAAGCCGTAATACATGCGGCGACTGCCCGGTTGGTTCGCCAACTGTTGCCAGCTGTAGCCACCATCAATCGATTTAAAAAGACCACCGCCGCTTTTTCCGCTGGTAGGGTCACCGTCGATGCCCATGTAGATGATCTGTGGATTGGAGGGATCCACGGCCAGCGCACGGGGATAGCCGCGTCCCCACATGGTGTTCGCTGAGATTTTGTAATCGGGAAGCCCCTCCGAAGTCACTTGGTAAGTCTTGCCACCATCTTCACTGACCACGACCCGTTGTGGCAGATTGCCGTTCCACGGACTCACGGTTGATACGATGCGGTCCTGACCATTGATTCGGTTCACACGCACCCGCCAATTGTGTCCGCTCAAATTCGCCTGATACTTCAGGGGCCACAACTGCCTCCAACTCTCTCCGTTATCGTCACTTACCAGAGTGCCTTCGTCCATCGCCGTCACATACACACGATCGTCCAGAAACTGGATGTCCGTGATACAGGAGATGTCGGCACCTTTAATGCGTTCCTCCCAGGTCTGACCGCCATCCTCACTGAAGGAGCAACGCCAGTTGGCACTGGTAAAGAGCTGATTCGCGTTCAATGGATTGATCGTAATGTTGGTCACAACACTCATATTCACAATCGGTCCAGAATCCGGAAGAGTTGGATTCGCAGCATAATCGGGCTTGGTTTTCGCTGATTTCACCCAGCTCGCTCCCCCATCATTCGAGCGATAAAGAGCACCGTCCCATCCTTTTGCACCAACCACGTAAACATCCTGTGAGTCCGCCGGACTGACCGCCACTTCGAGGAAGGATTCCTGGCCCGATAGTCCCTCTGTCAACTGACTCCAAGTCTTTCCATAATCTTCTGACTTCCACAGGCCATCAGAGAAAAAGGTGGCGTAGAGAACATTCGTCTGATTCGGATCAAACGTAACCCCGGACGCCTTTTTTGGAGTTTCCAACGGTATCCAGCTTTCACCACCGTCACTGCTCAAAACCAATCCATTCCCATCCGTGGCCGCGATAATCCGGGAGGGATCGGCCGGCGAAACCGCAACCGTGAAAACGGCGCCGCCAACGGGGTCACCGATGCGGAGATTTCCATACTTGGATGGCTTCGAGTTGTTGCTCAATTCCTTTACCGTCACGAGAATAGGATCCTCGGCCGAGCCGACCTCTCCATCGGTCGTCTTCGTAGCGGCAATGAAAAACGATCCAATACTCGCCACGTGCTGCTGATTGGGAAGATCGCCGACACAGGATAGATCGATCCGGTCGACCTTGGACCAATCCGGTGTAGCCGGCATAGCCGCCGCCTTCTCCGGATACTTTTTGGCGAAGGACGAATCCACCGAAAAATCGTCAGCGGTAAAGATGATATCGCGGGCCGTATCATCAGCGAATAGGTCATTGAGATTCCGGCTCTGATAACTAAATCCAGGCCCCTTCAGAAAGAGCCTGAAGCTCTTCGGTGGAGACGAAAGATCCCCTTTAAAGTTCATACCAAAGCCGACGGCATCCGAAGGCTCCACATTCCCAGGGAACGAAACAGAGGTCCACAATCCGCCAAAGTAATTTCCATTCGCCTTCCCATACTGAAGCCGAAGCCGACCTTCCACCGCTCCGTCAACCGCCACCTTATAGACTTCTTCCCAACTTTGTCCTCCATCCCGACTCCGATATACCTTACCGCTCGGAGTCCCGACATAGAGGTTCTCACCGTTCGACGGGTCGACGGCTACGGACCGAATGCTCTTCTTTTTCTTTCCTAGAATCGCCAAATCTTTCGGCCCTGTTTCGGGCAGAAGTTCCCAGCTTTCTCCCGCATTCGTGCTCTTGCACAATCCACCTGTAGTGGCTGCATAAACTGTATCAGGCTGTGTAGGATCAACGGCGAGAGAGAAGACTGCGTAGCTCGCAAGACCTTTATTTATCATCCTCCAGTTGCGCCCGTAATCCTCGGTTTTATACAGGCCTCCCACGTCCCCCGCCAGATAGATCACCCCGGGGTCGGTAGGGTGAAAGGCTGCAGCATAGAAGTATCCACCTCCACCCCAGCCGGTCTGCTCCCACTCAGCTTCGGCTGCGGATACAGAGACGGCCGAAACCGCGCCTCCAAGGGCCGCCGCCAGGAGCAAACATAGGCGAAAAAATGAAAAGCGAGACAACGATCGGAAGGAATAACTCATTTTTGTAATACTATATTTAATTCATTTCAAAACGCATCAGGTCTCTTTTGAGAAGAAAACCGGGAGAGAAGCGGAAAAGGAAATGGGGGATTTTTTTGAACGCTTCGAGAGCTTTCCCGACTCATGGAAAGACAGCAAGCATGCGAATACTTTATCAGTTAGGACGACTGGCGCCCGTCTTCTGTACTGATCTCTTCCCTACAGGGGAATCCAGAATCATGGGTAGGCTCACCGGATCAATCACGCAACGGTGCCGACGGTTTGGCAGGCGTCCGCATCCGCTAGGACCCATATGGATAGCGAACATTATTCAACGCCCAAGATTTACCATTTCGATCGGCAGCGCTCGCCATCTTCCCGACTCGGACTGGAGATCGATCCGAACCCGTTCGAGCGCAGTCCAACCCGGTGCCCGGATGGCGAGAACGGTGATTCCCCGCTCAGTCCTTAGGATCGAGGATCCCATCCAAGTACGCCGCGACTGATTCAACACCTTGGACCTCCGCGGGTAGATCCACGAGGGCCCATCGTACGGTCCAGTCCCGTTTCTCCCCCTTTCGCAGCGCCCAGGTAGGGCTGAGAGTTTCGATCTCAAAAGTCGCTCGCTCCCGATGCATATAGGCCTGGAGATTACTCAAATCCAAGTAAAGTTCGCGGGGTTGAAAATCGATCTGCTGACAGAAAGCCTGACGCCCTCTGACCATGGCAATCCAGTTTCCATACGTACCGATCTTCTGCTCCTCGTCGGTCTCCCATGTAAATTGCAGAATACTCGAATCCGCTACGAGCGAGGCAGTGGGTGGATTTGGAAAGATACTTTCCCAGCGGCGGTAGGGTTTACGCCGGAGATGCGTTTTGGTCGGATCGGATTCCATGAGAATATAATCCCCCTCGCTCACTCCTGTGATCGCCCACACATGAACCGGGTAGGAACTCTCGGCCACCCGCTCGACCTCATAAGTATGAAGGACCTCGGCACCTCCTGCCACCAGTTCAATGCGATGGGTAACCTGCAGGCCCAACTCCGGACTGATCCCGCTTCGCATGACTAAACCCGTAGCCGTCTTTGAAACCAGCTCCCAGGGGCTCCCGTCAATCACCGGATCGAAGCCGTTGTTTCCATAGATCTGCTGATTGAGGTACTGGGCAGTGGGCCAAATCCGATCGCCTCCCCATGGATGCCAATTCCAGGACGGAATGGTTTCCTGATCATAGACGACGATCCATTCCTCTCCCTCCATTGGTTGAAAGGAAACAATGCGCCCGATCTCCAGCGCCACCTCCATACGGACAACGCCATTCTCCAGCACCTCAACCGGCCCCAAGTGCTCGTAGGCCGCGTGGCAACCGCACACCGAAGCAAAGAAGAAGACTAGCGCTGAAAGTTTCATTTTAACCCGACCCCATCGGTAACAGAAAATGCGCATTGGGAGCAGCAAGATTCGGGAGAAATCTCAGGATTCGGGTGGTAGCAAAGGATCGATCATCTTCATCACCGACACTCCATCCGGATTCGGGTCCTTCGGGGTTGGCTCGAAGTCGGTCACCAAGACATTGATACGCGCCCCGGGAACGATCGCCTGCGAATTGTTAAAGCGCAACTTCCACTGGCCATCGGAATAGCTGGCGACCTTGATCCGGATGCGCGGTTTCATCGACTCGTAGGTAAACAGGCCATAGCCACCGGGCTCGATCTCCTCGCCGACACCCTCCACCTGGGCCGCGGTTCTTCTTTTCGACATATTCAGGACCCGCACCTGACTGCTGGGAAACGCTTCCCAGGAATCATCAATCACCACTCCCGCCACAGACTTCGATCGTCCGGACGTCAGGACCACGAGACTGAGCTGGTTCGCTGAAAGATCCGCGGAATAGACCACCTCTTTCGTTGGTTTCGTTTCGGGCGGGACCGGCGGAATCTTCCGGTAGAGGTTCAATTCCCCTCCTTTTGGCACCTCATAGAGCGGTGAAAGGCTCACATCCGAGGGATCAATCAAAACTTCTTCATTGTTGAGATCATAGAACAACCCCCGGAGACTGGTGGGATTCCCTAGGGCCAACACCCGAAACTGCTTCACCTCCTCTTCGGCATCCTGTGCAAAGAGTGAAGCACCTTGTACCAGGATGAGAAATACACTGAGAAAAATCGCAGGAGTCTTCATCAAATTTCGTCTTCGGAGAGCCATCGGGAGGATATGATTTCGTATTTTCTACCGTAAAGAGAATTCGCGAGCTTCGCCGGGGAGTCCGGAAGGTCACTCAAGTCCTCCTCGGCCGAAATCGAAGGATCGACGTAGTCCGGTATTCGCTGAACCGTCATCTCGATCCAGGCCTTAGCAGAAATATCGGACGGACTAAACGGATTGGGGACCTCGCCGTAGCTGCGAATCACAAAAGTATCGGACCGGGCCGTTAGCCGGTTCCCGATCGCGCTGAGCACATCGGCCTGGGTCAAAAATTGGGGAGATCCAGCACCGCTGGTTCCATAGGGAGGCGTCGGATTTTCAGGGTCATGGCTTCCGGCCGTAAAGGGGTCCGTCACTGCGTTCCTGAAACTGCTCACAACCTTATAGCTCTCGGAACTACTATCCAAAAAATTGAGTGTAGAACCAGTATCGATACTATTGATCGCCTCCGGACCGGTGGTCACCGCATCGATCGCGGCCTGGATCGGCCCTTTCAGCCTTACATCCCCCGGTTGGATCTCGGGATCGGAAGTATAGAGCCGGCGATTGATAAAGTCCCCGAGAGAGACAAAAGGCCCGCGCGCCCGGATCTCCTCGACGATGTTTTTGGCCAGGCGGGCAATCTGGGCCTCATTGAGTTGCTTGTATCCCAGCCATGCGCTGGTCGTATCATTTGTTGTCGGTTCGGAAAACCGGGAGAATGTCGCCTTCGCCCATGCGGGCCCGCCGACATTGAATTCGGTGGGATCATAGTCCAATTGGTTCATTCCTCCCAGCACCGCCCGCCAGGCCTGCTCAGAGGTAGAATTTATATTAAACCCACCCGCGAGTATCAAGTTCGCTGCGGCCTTGTCCGCATCCCGCAGGTCTGCATCCGAGGCACCTTTGCTCATCAGATGATTCGGATTCGGGAGTACATCCGGAATGGGGGTACTGTTGGTATCCGCCGGGACCGATTGCTTGCCGGTACCGGCATTCGGGATGGTCGAGACAAAATAGCGATCCCAAATCGCGCGGTTCAGCAGCCAGGCAGAGTCGTAGTACGCCTTGATGCGATTGGCGGGAGCATTTGATCCGGTTGAGAACGTCGCTTCTTCAAATAGAACTTCTGGTCTAACCGTTCCACCGTCCGTCTGAATACCCGATCCCCCGTTACTATTCCCGATCGCATAAGACGGCCCCTTCCCAAACCAGCCGAGATTGGCGTGTTGAAACTGCCCAATCCCCATCAACGGCATCGAATCGGGGCGAAACTCGTAAAGAGTCGTATCGTTGCGCAACTGTTCCAATCCGGTACCCGAAGTAGCGTGCTTATCGTCGTCATCCGAGGTCAATCCACTCGGCCAGCTCTGGTTCGCCGGCTTCCCCACAAAATTCATGGCCATAAAACTGCGAACGTTGCTCTGCAACATCCAGCGCCCGCGTCCAAACTCCAGGCTCGCGGTATCGCTGGCGATATTGGAGAAAGCCGTTCGGATCACAATTCTCCAGGCAGGTTGCCCAATCGTCATATTGGTTTCCAACGTCGCTTCGGGCTGGACGAGCCCCGTACTGCCCGAAGAAACCGCATAACCCGAGGAACCATTCCCGTACGGCGGACGATTCAGAAACGGGCCGGAAATCGGAGAGAAAAATTGATAGATCCCCATGGCTTCATAACTCGAACTCCAGGGGTAAGATCGATTGGGTCGGCTCGACCCCATGTCGGGGCTGCCAAAATAAGCTTCCAACCATCCGCTCCTCCAATTCTCGTTGTTGGAGTACTTCGTCGAGTATCCAAACATAGTCATCGGAGTGCTGGAGTCGTCATGGTTATCGGAAGCCACCCGATAGTAAGCATTCTCACCCAAGGCTGCCGTAATCGTCGTCGTGTAGTCGGGGACCATGACGAAATAGTTGTCGTTGTTTCCATTCGAAAGAACGTTTTGTCCAGACTGATAGTCCTCGCCATTGTTCTTCAGCGTAAAGATCAAGCTTTCGCCCGGGCCGATTCCTCCGGATGGGCTTTCGATAACAAAACGAAAAAAGTTCTCAGCGCCGTATTCTTCCATCGTATAGGTACCAATCACATCGTCCTCCACCCAAGTATAACTCCCAACCGCCCCCGAGGACTGGGGGCGCCCCTGGAGTTGGAAATCTCCGGCAAAGGCTTTGCGAAATCCGACCTCATACCGAACCACATCCCCACCATCATCGCGGCCCCGAATTGTCGTCGTGTAGGGATTCCAGAGTACAACAATCGGTACGATCGCCAATCCCACGCGATTGCCCACCGCATCACCATCGGGGGCAATAAAGCGGAAGCCATAAGCGGCGTAGGTCATCACTGGCGCGACCCCCACATTGGTTGCCACTGGGGCACCGCTGTAGAGAGGGTTGGTTCCCATGTCCGGCGCCCTCGGCAACAATCCATCCTCTGACGAAGTGGTCTGGGCAAAGGACCTCAACTCTCCCCAAGTCGGAACCCCTACGAAATCATAGGAGCCTTCCTCCGGTGGAAAAATCAGGTCCGTATCGGCAGGAACGATCGACCCGGTGGCAAGGAGCGCTGAAAGGTCCTTTTTCAGGCCACCGGCGTAGGTATCAGACAAAACACTGGCGGAACGCGCACTCACATCGTGAAAACGATACTGCGCCATCGTCTCCAGTTCATCCGACGCGGGCGGAGATAAGAACGGAAAGAGATTGCGTGAGATCACACTCGCCAGATCCGAATTCGAAGGATCGTAGAATCCGCTTCCGCCGGTCGGGTCCAGCATATCACCTTCGTCGAGCGTCGTACTCCCCGACGGATGAATCGCATCCATCAGCTCGACAGCATCCCGCTGGGATGAAACGAAAGCTAGCGCGGCCTGGTCTCCGGTCGCCATCGGCAAGTTGATCCGCGCCTTCGCATTCTCGTCGCCAACCCACCACGCATAGCTGCCGGAACGATTCCCGCTCTCATCGGCTGCAAACTCGACCAAGGGAGCGGCAACAAAATCGGCAGGGGAATCACCAACCGTACTCGGGCCCACCAGCAAGCGAGCGGGTTGATTTACCCCACCCTGATCCTGAATCGTGATCCCGCTGGATCCCCCGTGACTGTCCTCATCCAACCCGTTGACGGCAGCATTCGGAGAGAACGCAAAAGTGGAGGGACTATTGAGAATATTTCCCTGCGCCCCGACATCCGCTGCCACATCGAATCCGGTTCCTTCGTTGCCGCTGACCAACCAATTCAACAACCGGGCCTGGCTACCCTGACTATTGGAGGCATTCACAATGGTCTGGGATACGATGGAGGGAATCTGGCTGTAATCCGCAACTCCCCCATTCCCATACGCACCGACCCAGCGGCCGCTGGCATCGGTCGTGTCGGCCAAGGATGCGTCCAGATCGGACCGTACGGTCGTGCGCTGATCCGGCCCCGTAAACTTCTGCAACTCCCCGAGTGCAATCGACACTCCGAGCCGAGCATTCTGCTGGGCCAACAGCCTCATTTGATTATCCCCCGAAATACTCGATTCGACCGATATCAAGGCCGAAACCCCCAAGAGTAAAAGGAGCAAAAATGCCATCAGACTCAAGGAGATCACTAGTGCAAACCCACCTTTGGGGCGGGATCGCTCAATCTTGGGGACCATAAACAACATGAGGTTTGAAAGAGATCAGGGTCAGCAGACTTTCGAAGAGGGGGGATACTCGAGGGAACCAGCATTCCCTAAATCGGGAAGTTTGATTGAAACTCAAGTTAACAGGGGATTACCATCTCATCAATCGCTCAGAACCCATCCATTGACAACCCATTATCTACTTTATCAGTTAGTATACTTTACACCTCCCCTACTATCGCTTCCCCCCATCTGAGCCCCATGACTGAACCCAAGAGAATCCGCCTCAAAGACATCGCCGCAGAAGCCGGCGTCTCGACTATGCTAGTGTCCGTCGCCCTCCGGGGGATGCCGGGCGTCGCCGAATCCACACGGAAGAAGATCAAAGAGTGCGCGGAAAAAATGGGATATAAACCCGACCCCGCCCTATCGGCTTTGGCCGACTACCGTCGACGGACCCGCCCGCCCAGTTCGTACACTCAAATCGCCTACGTCACCGATCATCCCATCAAGAACGACCCCCGCTGGAACTTCGCGAACGAATTCTACCTCGGCGCCAAGGCCCGCGGCCTCGAGTACGGATACGAAGTGGTCCCCTATTGGTTAAACGAGCACGGCTGCACCCAGCGAAAAGCGAGTTCCATCCTCTTCAACCGGGGAATCAAAGGGCTTCTCATCGCACCCCTGGCTGAAGACAATGGCAGTCTGGAACTCACCTGGAAGCATTTCTCCTCGGTCGCAATTGGCACTTCGCTCGCCAACCCCAAGCTCGACCAAGTGGCGTTCGACCATCACGACGCCATGCAATTCTCCCTCCACAAACTTCGCGAGAAAGGGTACCGCAGAATCGGCCTCCTTCTGCGCAACCCCAGCACCCGCGTGCGCCACAATTCCCTCGACGCCTACGTGGGAGACCAGTACCGCATGAAATCAGAGTACACGATCCCTCCCCTTTTACAGGATGATTTTTCATCCTCCGAGTTCTGGGAATGGTTCGATGCCCATCAACCGGACGCCCTCATCACCGACAGCGATTACACGATCACCGACCTCCTCAACGAAAGAGGCCTGCAGGCCCCCCGCGATGTCGGGGTGGTGTCCTACAGCAAATTCAGCAACGAGAACGTCCACATTTCCGCCGTAAACCAGAATCTTCAGATCATCGGAGCCACCGCCGTTGACCGCCTTCACACCAACCTCCTGCGCAACGCCTACGGCATCCCCGAACATACCAACGCCGTTCTAGTCCAAGGCTACTGGAATGAAGGGACGACACTCCGTCAGCAACACTCTGCCGAGGCGAAGCAAGGCTAACAAAGGCCAGAGCCGCCCCAGTTCCGCATGCTTCCAAGCGCTCCCACAACGTAGCTGAGGCGTCCCGCCTCAGGGCCGGGGGAGAATCAGAAGCGGGACGCATCTGCTACCTTTCTCGAGGACCATTTGGGACAACCACTCACAAGCGGTCCCACAACGTAGCTGAGGCGTCCCGCCTCAGACCCCAGGGAGGATCAGAAGCGGGACGCATCTGCTAC
>DGMY01000076.1:43003-43262 GCA_002388665.1 Opitutia bacterium UBA4506
GCGGGACGCATCTGCTACTTTTCTCGAGAACCATTTGGGACAACCACCTACAAGCGGTTCCACAACGTAGCTGAGGCGTCCCGCCTCAGGCACCAGGGGAGAATCAGAAGCGGGACGCATCTGCTACCTTCCTCGAGGACCAATTGGGACAACCACCTACAAGCGGTCCCACAACGTAGCTGAGGCGGCCCGCCTCAGACCCCAGGGAGGATCAGAAGCGGGACGCATCTGCTACTTTCCTCGAGGACCATTTGGGACA
>DGMY01000033.1:0-275 GCA_002388665.1 Opitutia bacterium UBA4506
CGTTGAATGCTGGTCTTTGAGTGCTGTCTTCTGACTCAGTACTGTGGGGCAGGGTGACGTTTGCTAAAGCTGCACGCTACGAAAGAAACGCTGACCTCCGCCCTCCGCCCTCTGACCTCTGACCTCTGACCTTTGACCTCTGACCTCCGTCCTCCGTCCTCTGACCTTTGATCTCTGATCTCTGTTCCCGGGATACCGGAGGTATCCAAGCTCGTAGCCGGGGGGTGAGCGGAGCGGTACCCCCGGAAAATTTGTGCCCCGCGTTTTGCACGCTG
>DGMY01000033.1:569-5767 GCA_002388665.1 Opitutia bacterium UBA4506
AAGAAACGCTGCCTTCTGACCTCCGTCCTCTGATCTCTGACCTCTGATCTCTGATCTCTGATCTCTGTTCCCGGGATGCCGGAGGTATCCAAGCTCGTAGCCGGGGGGTGAGCGGAGCGGTACCCCCGGAAAATTTGCGCCCCGCGTTTTGCACGCTGAAGGTGTGCCAGCGATTCGCTGATGTAGTGGCATCCCTTCGGTATGCGGGAAAGGAAGGGGGGGGACGCTAAACTTTTACCGTTGAATGCTGGAATCTGTACCGAATCAGAGCTCAGGGAAGTGGAAGTTGGTAGAGTTCTCCTGTGGGCCCTTTCAATATCACTACATTGTCCTCGATACTTTCGAGGGTGAACCCCATCGGGGATTTGAGTGAGTCTCCGACGCGATACACCCCGCTGTTGGTGAGGATGCGCACAGAGGAGCCGCGTCGCATGACCCCGTTGATCTCGAAATCTTCGAAGAGATCCGCCGCCTGGGGAGGGGGCATGGCTTCGGCCGGGGCCTCCTGAATTGTCGGTGTCGAAGGGGCTGGGGACGCGGGAGTAGGATCCGCCGCGGCTGACGGTTCTGGCTCCCCGGGGGCCTCTTCCTCTGTGGCCGGGTCGTTGGGCGCTTTCTCGGTAGCCGTTGGCGAATCAGGTTTTGGAGATACCTTCTTCATGTAAAACTCCTGGTATCCCAGATAGCCCAAAACGACGATCAGACCGAGAGCGATGATGACCAGGAAGACCGCTGGAAGAACGATCCAGGTATTGGACTTTGCCGGAGAGCCCCTGCTCGGTCGGATGGACCCGTCCTCATTTTTCTGAGGGACTGGAGGAGAGTCGACGGATTCCCGTCGCGCCTTTTTGAGAGCGTCGTTGATGATACTCATGAGCGGAGAATATCTTTAAGTTCGCGGTAGGCCCTGCGGACATCGCGGGGCTTGACCATGTCGCTTTCCCGGACGAAGGCAGCGAGAAATGATTTGTCGCAGAGATTGTTGATCAACCGGGGAACCCCGCGGGACCGTTTGTGGATCATGCGAATCGCACGGGGAGTGACCAGGGCCTGACCGCTGGCACCTGCGAGGGTGAGGCGGTGCTCAATGTAGCGGAGAGTTTCCTCACGGTTGAGGGCCCTCAGTTTGTAGTAGACCAGAATGCGTTGGCGCAGTTGGCGCAACTGCCGGTCCTGCAGTTTATCGTCGAGCTCGGGTTGGCCGATGAGGACAATCTGCATTAATTTTTGGTCGTCGGCTTCCAGATTGGAGAGGAGGCGAATCTGCTCGAGAACTTCGAAGGGCAAGTTCTGTGCCTCGTCGATAATGACGACGATCTGGCGTCCGGCCTGGATGCGATCCAAGAGGGTTTGGTAGAGGGTGTCGATGAGATCGCTCTTGGACCTCGATTTGAAGACGACCCCGAGCTCGAGGAGAATTGCTCGAATCAATTGCGTCTCGGACAGCCGCGTATTGAGGAGGAGGGCGGTGTCGTAGATGTTGCTGTCCAACTCTGTGAGGATGGATCGACTTAAAGTAGTTTTGCCGCATCCGACCTCTCCGGTGAGGACGATGAATCCCTTCTTCTCGGAGATTCCATATCGTAGGTGTTGGAGCGCCTCTTCATGCGTGGGGCTCCGGAAGAGAAAATCCGGATTGGGGGTGATGTTGAAGGGCATCTCCCGAAGTCCAAAGTAAGCCTGATACATGCGCCTGTCGATTGAGACGATCGAACACCGATCTGGCAAGAGTGGGGATTGGCGGAATTTTCATCCTTTCCAATCAGGGGATTCGGCGCATAGGGTAATCTGACTGTGGAAAGCGTAGTTCGATGGGTTCTTTTGGCGGCGATTGCGACCTTGTTGGTCGTGTTCGCGGTGATCGGGCACCAAAATTTCAAGGAGTACGGTCAGTTCCGTGAGAAAGAAAGCGACCTGCGTGCCGAGATTGAGGTCCAAAAGGCTGAGTATGACCGCCAACGAACTTACTACCGCCGATTGATGAATGATCCGGAGTTTCTGGAGGCCGTGGTTCGTGAGCGCCTGGGGTATGTGCGTGAAGGCGAAATCATTTTCCGCTTTCCCGAAGAGTAACCGCGCCGGGTTTTCGCAATCTCTCCGGTGGAGGTGAGGTAACGAATTCTTCTTAAATGCTTTTGCGGGCTTTTCTGCTCGAAAATTCGCAGGAAATTTTGAATCCTGCTCGCATGGACATTGACAAAATTCGGAGCGATTACGAGAGCGCTGGCCAAGGTCAGGTGTTTCGGTTTTGGGACCGACTGGATAGCGACCAGAAAGAGCAATTGGCGGCCCAGCTTGCCGAAGTCGATTTTTCCGAGATAGACCGATTGGTGGCCACTTTGATCAAGGGCGATGGGGAATCGAAGACAGACTTTGATCACCTCCAACCCGCTCCCTATGTCCCTCTGCCCCAAAACGGTGGAGATGCTTCGCGCTGGGCCGAGGCTCGCACAGTCGGTGAAGAGGCTTTGCGCGCGGGGCGTGTGGCTGCGTTTACCGTGGCTGGAGGGCAGGGTACCCGTTTGGGTTATGACGGACCGAAGGGGACTTTTCCCGTGACTCCGATTCGCAATGCGACCCTCTTCCAGGTGTTTGCCGAGAAGATATTGTGCGCAGGGAAATTGTATGATGTGGCGATTCCGTGGTTCATTATGACGAGCCGGATCAACCATGAAGCGACGGTTTCCTTCTTTGAAGAGAATGATTTCTTCGGCCTGAACGAGGACGATGTGATTTTCTTCTCTCAGGGGATGATGCCCGCGGTCGATTTTGAGGGGAAGTTGGTCCTGGGAACTCCCGACTCACTAGCCCTGAGCCCCGACGGCCACGGAGGATCTCTCCGGGCGCTGGTCCGTAGTGGTGCTACGGCCGAAATGAAGAAGCGAGGGGTCGATATCATCAGTTACTTTCAGGTCGATAATCCCCTGGTTAAGGTCATCGACCCCACTTTCGTCGGGTTCCATGTCTTGGAGGAGTCCGAGATGTCCAGCAAGATGATTCCCAAGGCCTACCCCGGTGAGAAGGTCGGGCATTTCACGATTCTGGATGAAAAGCTCACGGTGATCGAATACAGCGATTTGCCCTCGGAATTGGCCGAACAGCAGGACGCCGATGGTCGCCTCCGCTTCCGCGCAGGAAGTATCGCAATCCATATGATTTCACGTGATTTTGTCGAACGTATGGGTGGCGGCGAAGGCGGTTTGCCAATGCACCGGGCGGACAAGAAGATCGGTGTAGCCGATGATGAGGGTGTCTCTCGAAAGCCGGATGCACCCAATGGTGTAAAGTTCGAGATGTTTGTGTTTGATGCGCTACCAGAGGCGAAAAACCCGATCGTAATCGAGACGGACCGCGATGAAGACTTTAGCCCTGTAAAGAATGCCGAAGGCCTTGATTCTCCGGAGACCTGCCGCCGTGACCTCCTGCGCCAGTACGCCCGTTGGTTGAAGGACGTAGGGGTGGATGTGCCTGTGGATGAAAATGGGGTTCCTGACCGGGTTTTCGAGATGACTCCTTTGCGGGGATTCGATCGCGAGTCCTTTGCGGAGAATCCGGAGAATGAGGGATTGTCCCTACCGGAACCCGACCAAGTCCTGTAGTTGGACTGGATTGGCTCTTCCGGCTGGGTGGGCTCCGCTTGCCCCCTGGGGGAGCTGCTTGCAATAGCGCCGTACGTTTGTGGACAGCGTAGCGAGTCGGTTAAGGTGCCCGACTGTTTGTCGCGCCCACTGTTCGGGACAGAGGCCCGCCGCACGGCCCCGCAGGACGTCGTGTGATCGCTGTTAGAAAGTCACTCCGATCTCGCAACCCAAGACCAGGGCATTGTCGATCGATGAGAGGCCGTTTGGAGTGATGATGTACTGAATATCGGGACGGAGGTAAAAGTAGGGGGTGAACTGGAACTGGTGATTCAGCTCGATTCCAGTTTCGGCGGTTTGGCCCTCCAGCCCCGCTGCTTCCTGAGCGTCTCGTAGGTCGTCGCTGAACCAGGTTGTGTAAAACCCGAGTGCGGTTTTGTCGGAGGATCGTTCGGGAAAGAGGCCTTCGTAGATTAGCCCGCCGTTGATGAAATACGGCATGGTGCTCTTCTCGGTATCCGGTGAAATCACGAACGTGAAGAATCCGTTCAGCCCCTGAGTGGAACCTTCTTGTTCCCGGTAGAGCATCTGCTCGATGATGGTGTAGAATCCCTCTTGGTTGGAGTCCTGCTGTGCAGGCAGACCCGAGAGGAAGAGGTTGTTACCATTGATATCTCTGGCCACATCGGAGAAGTCTCCGGTGTGATAGAATGCGCCGACGCTGTATCGAGCGGGCAGGGATAATAGCCCCTCTTCCGGTCGCAGTCCCATCTCGCCGATGAGGAGGACGCCATCATCACCCAGGCTAAAATCGGCCCCGTGATCGTCTCCTGTGGCATCACCATCATAGACCCCCGCTTTTACGTAGGAATGCTTTGTGGTTTGGACCTGAGTCATGGCCCCCCAGACCGCGACAGGATACGCGGAAAGGCCATTGCTCATGTTGAAGAACGGTGCGGTGGGTTGGCCGCAAATACCGTTGGTCACAAACTGGCAGTAGAACTGCGAGGCCATGAAATCATTTGTCGTCGAGAGACGTCCATAGGAGAAATGGAGCCGGTCGTCGTAGAAGTCGTTGCTGATCCTCATCTCGACCAAGCGATAGGTCTGCCCGCCGCCATAAAGCTGCTGTACGCTAATGGCATTGCCGATCGCCTCTTCGGTCAGGCTGTTCCCCGATCGCTGGGATCCTTGAATGAGAAAGGTGGTGTTGGGTATTCCCATCAGGGTTTCCAAATCGAACAGCGCATTCAATCCAATGTTGTGAACGTAGGAGGCACTTTGACTTTCGCCACCCACCGGATTCCATTCCGGCTCGGCCGTATAAGTCGCAGAAATATCGACGCCCTGGTCGTGCAGTTTCTCCCGGTATCCACCCCAGTCGCCGGTTAGGTAGTCACCGGAGTCAAAGGCAGTCGTACCATCGGACTTTTTGGGGCAATCGTCGCAGGCAAGAGCGGGTGGAAGGACGCCTAGACTTAAGAGTAGCGCCAGAGGGAGGGGTCGGGGTAACGCAGTCATAACTGTTCAGGGGAAGAGGGGTTTTACGTGTGATGAATATAATCATCGAACGAGAGCCATCGTAGTGGGTTTTTAACCCGACTTAAGCTGTTTTTTCCC
>DGMY01000020.1 GCA_002388665.1 Opitutia bacterium UBA4506
CGGGTGGGGAAGGAGGCGATCTCCCGTGAGGAGGCTGTTCGGGTATTGGAGAAAGAGAAAGGGAAGCTGCCGCTTTCGACTGTGTTACGATGCCGGGTGCGATACCTGACAGATGGGGTGGTGTTGGGATCCGAGGAGTTTGTGCGGAGCGAGTTTGAGCGGGATCCCCCGGAAGGTAGATCCGGGCTGCCGAGGCCTATGAGGGGGGCAAATTGGGAAGGGCTGTCCGTAGGAGTTGGGATGCGAACTGGAATATTCGGCTAAGATTCTCTGGGAACTGAGGAAATGTGTTTTCTTCGGCGGGAGAATTTTTAAGGATGTCTGTCATGCGTTCGATTCCCACCCGCCTTACGATATTTCCGTTGCTGGTATTTTTGATTATTACGGGCTGTTACACTGTACCAGAGACGGGTCGTTCCTCTTTCACTCTGCTGCCCGAGAGTCAGGTTCGTGGAATGGGTGTTTCGTCATTCGAAGAGATCAAAAGCAGCGCTCCGCTGATTACGAGTGGACGTAATTATGACATGATCCAGCGGGTTGGGCAGCGGATTGCGAAAGCGGCGGGGAACGATGTCCCCAATGCCGAATGGGAGTTTATCTATATCGATGAGGATCAGGTGAACGCGTTTGCTCTCCCCGGTGGGAAGATTGCGATATATGATGGGATGTTCGATGTGATCGACAGTGAGGATGAGCTCGCTTTCATCATGGGACACGAAGTGGCTCATGTTTCGGCTCGGCATTCCAATCAGCGATTGTCACAGGCTATGGTTCTCGCGGGAATTGGAGTGGGAGTGGGCTATGCAATAGACGACTTGGATACCTCTGAGAAGCAGCTGATTTTGGCGGCGTATGGACTGGGAACCACGGTGGGGATTTCGCTTCCTTACAGTCGGTTGCACGAGAGCGAAGCGGACCATATCGGGCAGCTGTACATGGCCCGCGCTGGATACAATCCAGAGGTAGCACCCGGAGTCTGGAAAAAGATGGCTGAAGTTTCTCCGAACGGGACTCCTGGTTGGCTGTCGACGCACCCTACGCACGAAGACCGTTCGGAAGCGCTGGCAGAGAGTTTGCCTCGGGCCAAGGAAGAGTATCAGAAATCCCGTTACGTTACGGGTGATCGATAGACTGCCTGTCGCGCACGCAGGGTTGTGGATCGCCGTTTCCGGATCGGACGTTCTTTACCTCAAATAAGTCGATCGCTTTGAAGAGATCGCTCAACTTGCGGAAACCGTAGTTGCGTGGGTCAAAGGAGCCTTGGTTGGAAATGTGTGATCCAACGACACCCAAGTGAGCCCATCCCTCATCGTCGCATACGGCTTCAATCGCGTTGCGGAGAAGGTTCATCAGTTTCGTGTCGCTTTTGAGGATGGATGGATTCGTCGCTTTCTCCTTGCGCGATTTTCTGGCTTTCTCGTCTTCGTCAAGGAAGAGGAACTTTGAGCAACTTTTGCTAAATGGCTCTGGGGTTTGCTGTCCTCCAAAACCGACTACAAATTTCCCTTCTTCCCGAAGGCGTCGGGCGAGAGGCGTGAAATCGCAGTCGGATGTGACCAAGGCAAAGACGTCGGCATTGCGGGTGTAAAGGATGTCGAGTGCGTCAATGGTCAGGCTCATATCGGTCGCATTCTTGCCTTTCACTAGGTCGAAGCGCTGAATGGGTTGGATCGCATACTCGTTGAGGATGCGCTCCCATCCCGAGAGGCCTCTCTTCTTCCAATTTCCGTAGGCGCGTCTGATATTTACGGTGCCGTAGGATGCCAGTTCTGCGATAATGAAATCAATTTTGGTGGCAGGGGCATTATCGGCATCGATCAGGAGAGCGATGCTGTTTTTCGGATTGGTTGGCTCGTGCATGGCTAGGGGATTCTACGAGAGAAAGTGCGGGTCGTAAAGTCGAAGGTTGTCTGTAGATCTAGCGGACGACCGTTCGCTTTCTACCTATCCAGAGACCGCCCCCGATGAGCGTGGAGCCGACGACCAGGGAAAGCCAATCGGGATCACTGTTGTCGATGAAAATGGCGATGAGGACTCCGAACGGTACGACAAGATTATTGGACGCTGCGAGAAATCCTGAAGAGACCCGGCTCGCGCCGAAGTTCCACAAGAAAAACCCTAGACCCGACGCGACTATCCCTAAGTAGATGAGAACTGCCCACTGTTTGAGTGATGCCTCGGGAATCGATCTGAAGGAGCCAAATACGAAGCCAGTGAGGATCACGAGGATGAGAGCGCCAAGATAAAGTAGAGCAAAGACGCCTTTCTCGGAAGTTTGGGGGTTGCGGAATTTCCATTCGCGGAACCAAATTTGTCCACCTGCGAAAGCGACATTGGCCAACTGCATGAGAAAGAATCCCAGGATAAAATCACCCTGAGGTGTGTCTTTCGCTCTCATGACGGCTGCACCAGCGACAGAGAGGAGTGCAGCGAGGAAAAACTGTATTCGAAACGAGCGGCGAAGTGCGGTATCGATTACGGTGACCCAGAGGGGAGTGAGGACGCTGAATAGGGCGACCTGCCAAGGTTCGATGAATCGATAGGCGGACAGGTAGGCCACGTACATGACGCCGAATTGAATGGCGCCGATGGCCATGAGTTCGCCCCTCAGCCGCGCAGAGATCTCGCCGAGTTTCAGAAACGGAAGGAAGCACAAACCAGCTGTCACGAGTCGAACGGCTCCGATGAAAAAGGGGTCGATCCCCTTGAGTGCGGTACCAATGATTCCGAACGAAAATGCCCAAATAAGAGTGACGAGGAAAAGGGCCCCGGCTCCGAGGGGCATCTGAGTGGAGACGGTCCTCATAGTTGTAGGGACCGCTCGACTATCCTGCGGGAGTAAATTGATCGGTCAGCAAGGCTGTGCAACCTTCGGTTGCTTGAATGGAGCAGTCTCTGGAGGCAGGGAGGAGGACGGTATCACCGCGGACCATCTTCATCCCCGAAATGGTGTCGACTAGCGCTCCTGAGACGACGTGGAGGAGAATCGGAGCTCCGGGAGTTGGAAGATTCAGAGTGTCGCCCGACTCCAGATTGGAGCGGCGGATGCGGAACTCTTTGCTTTCGGCGATGACGGTTTCGCCGATTTCCTCGAAAGGAGGAAGTGCAGAAGGTTCGAAATCATTGAAATCGATACTCTTCATCGATTCCTCGACATGAAGTTGGCGCGGCTTGCCATCCAGTCCGGTCCGTCCCCAGTCAAACACCCGATAGGTGGTGTCCGAGTTTTGCTGAATCTCGAGGATTAAATTCCCCGCGTCGATGGCGTGGATTCTACCGCTTTCGACGAGGATGGATTGCCCGGGTTCGACCGGGAAACGGTGGACGCAGTCTTCGAGGGTTTCCTCGGCGAGGGCTTTCTCAAACTGGTCACGGGAAACGCCTTCTTTCAGGCCAACGATGAGGCCAGCTCCGGGTTTTGAGTCGGCTACGAACCAATTCTCAGTCTTAGGTTCCCCACCCAGGGATTCGGCGATTGTCGCCGGTGGGTGAACTTGAAGGCTTAGCCGCTGCTGGCAGTCGAGCCATTTGACGAGGATTGGGAAACGGTCTTCGGGATTCCATCCACGGCCCATCACTCTCTCGGGGTCGGATTGAATTAGGTCCCGGATGGTCTGCCGCGATCCTTCCTCGTTTGAGCGGATTTGCGACGCATCCTCGGGTCGGTCAACGAGGTCCCAGCTCTCGCCGATGACCTTTCCGCCGGGGAGGTCCCGCCCCAGGGAATCTTCGAGCGAGCGGCCGCCCCAGACACGTTCTTTGTAGATCGGATGAAAGAGAACTGGATTCATGGTTGCCATTGCGGTACAAAATTCGGTTTGAATCCAGCCGAATGTCTCCAACTCGTCAAAAGAAGAATACTAAAAAGGTACAAGCGACCTTTACACCACGCACCTCACCGATCCGTCCGGTAAAGGGGGGAGTGCTGATTACACTGGGTCTACTGTTCGCAGTTGCCTTGGTGGATTATCATCCGACGCAGGAGGGATTGATTCGAGCATTTGCGACTTCGACCGAGACCGCTCAGGACCCCAATCTTGTCGGGCGCTTCGGTCGGGACTCTGCCTATATGCTGTTGTGGACCTTGGGGCTTGGCTCGATTTTCCTATTATTTTCGGTGATCTGGCTCGGCGTTTTGTATCTCGTAAAGCGCGCGCATCTGATCACTGGGCCTCGGTTGGTGATTCTGGCTTTGGCGACATTGGCGTTTTCGGGATTGGTGAATGGGCTGCAGTTGAGCTGGATCCCGGGGTTGGAGGAGAAATTTCCCGAGGGGTACTTTCCCGGAGACAGCGGAGGCCCCGGCGGACTGGTCGGTTACTGGCTAAACGAAGCATTCCTGTATGAAACGCTGGGGCAGTTCGGTAGTTTTTTCCTCTATCTGCTAGTTTTGATTTTAGGAATGGGTGCGCTCTTTAGCGACCCCTCTCGCAATCTGTTCGAGCGTGCGTTTCAGCGATGGTCTGAGAAGCGTGCAGACAAGCAGTTGACTGCGGCAGAGCGGAAGAAGCTGCGTGAGCAAAGGAGAGAAGAGCAAGCGCGTAAGCTGGCATTGAAAGCGGAACGGCGCGCAGCCAAAGAGGAACGACGGCGGTTGAAATTGCAGAAGAGAGACGAGCGGGATGCGGCCCGAAAGGAGAAGCGCGACAAGGAAGCCGCGGAGTTGGCTGTACGTCGTGAGAAGGAAGTGAAACTGGAAGAGAGGCCGGCGAACGATACCGTAGCGGCAGTGGATAGTAGTCTGCTCTCGGGAGATATTCCGGTCCGTCGCCGTCCTCGCGCTCGAGTTCGCCCGGAACCGGCGCCTCAGCCAGCCCCCGAACCCGAAGAAATCATCCCTGAGCCGGAACCTGTGGCACCCCGCACGGTCGCCGCGAAACCACCGAAAGAAGAACCTCCGGCTGAGAGGGAGGCGGGTTTGAAGATTGTTGCTGGGGAAACGATTGAAAAAGCTGAGACGCTCTTCCCCGCACGCAAAGGGAATTATCAATTTCCGACACTGGAACTCTTACAGGAGCCGGTACCGACTCATGACCGGCATGTTGAGAATCACGAAGAAACCGCGATGGCTTTGAAAAAGACCCTTGCGGAGTTCGGGGTGAAAGTAGAACTCGGGGAAGTGCATACGGGGCCGGTGATTACCCGCTACGAAGTGTATCCAGCTCCGGGGGTGCGTGTGGAGAAGATTGCCAACCTCGCGAAGAATCTTGGCATGAGTTTGAAAGCGCAATCGGTCCGAATTTTGGCACCGGTTCCGGGGAAAGGCTGTGTGGGGGTGGAGGTACCTAATCGTAATCCTTCGGCGGTGTGCATTCGCGAGATTATTGAGTCCCGTTCGTGGGCTGATGCCGACGCGGAGATCCCAGTAGTGCTCGGGAAAGAAGTGAGCGGTAAACCCTTGGTGGCCGACTTGACGAAGATGCCCCACCTCTTGATCGCGGGTTCTACGGGCTCCGGAAAGACTGTCTGTATCAATAGCGTGATCGCCTCGTTGCTGTATCACTCCAGTCCTGAGGAACTTCGGTTTATCATGATCGATCCAAAGATTGTAGAGATGCAGATCTACAATTCACTGCCACACATGTTGATCCCTGTAGTGACGGACCCGAAGAAGGTTCCCGGTGCTCTGAAGTGGTTGATCTCAGAGATGGAACGACGGTACCAGGTGTTTGCGCGGGCGAATGTGCGAAACATTGCTGGTTTCAACAGTAAGATTGCCAAGAACAAGGAAGAGCGGAAACGTGCTGAGGAGATGGAAGCTGAGATGTCGGTCGAAGAGCGGGCGGCACTGGCGGAGGCTCGCGCGGAGGAGTCGGACGACGGCTTTGAGATGCCGACGGAGAAAATTCCTTACATTGTATGCATCGTGGATGAGTTGGCTGACCTCATGATGGTCGCTCCTGCAGACATTGAGACAGGTATCGCCCGCTTGGCCCAATTGGCTCGAGCGGCGGGGATTCACCTGATTCTCGCAACTCAGCGACCTTCTGTGAACGTCATTACCGGTGTGATCAAGGCCAACTTGCCCAGCCGGATTGCCTTTAAGGTAGCCTCTAAAATCGATAGCCGGACGATTCTGGACGAGGGCGGAGCGGACTCTTTGATTGGTAAAGGGGACATGCTTTTTATCCCTCCCGGGGCTCACACCTTGGTTCGCGCGCAGGGAGCATTTGTCTCGGATGAGGAAATTAACGGGGTGGTCGAGTACTTGAAGATCAACGGTCCTCCAAATTTCCTCGAACAAGTGCAGGCCCAGATTGAAGCCGGTGACGAAGAGGGCGGTGGAGCTGAAGGCGATTACGAAGACGAACTCGTCCCTCAGGCAGTAGAAGTGATTCAGAGCAGCAAGAGGGCGTCGACCTCGATGTTGCAGCGACGCTTGAGAATTGGCTATAATCGCGCAGCGCGAATCATGGAGATCCTGGAGGACGAAGGTTATGTCGGGCCGGAGAATGGTTCGAGCCCCCGGGAAATCTTACGGGATTGATTCGTATAACTGATTCAATGCCCGGAATCGCCAAGAGAGTGACTAGGCATCCGGATGGATCCGAAACTGCTGGAGTAGATCAGGACGCTGCTGGGAGAGAACGGCAGAAACATGGCGCGCAAATCCAGCTCCCGCCTCGTTGTAGAGGTTGAAGGCTGAATCGACCCCGAGCGCCCGAAGCTCTTTTGCCTCGTCATCAAACTTGGCAGTGGTGGTCACGATTCCCTGATAGTCTGCCCGTTTCAGGGCCTCGGCCGCGTGGAGGTTCGCGGCGTGCTTCGGCATGGCCAGGATGACCAACTCGATATTCTGGTCTATGCGTATCTTCTGCCAGAAATCCGAATCGGTCGCATCGGCGAGGACTACATTTCGTCCGGCCGATTTGTGCAGCTCGACCTGGGCGGGGTCGAGGTCGAAGCCGATCACCCGTTTGGGAAACTGCCGATTGAGGTCGGCGTAGACCGCACGCCCCATCCGGCCCATTCCGAAAATTGCGATTCGCTCGTGCTCGGTATTGACGGGTAGATCATCCGGGTGATGGCACTCTCGCTGGAATCCACAAAGTCGGTCATGAAGCTTGAGGTAGAGTACCTCCGCGCGGCGATTGAACGGGGAAGCAACCAAAAAGCTCAGTGAGAGGGCGATGGCAACATTCACGAGCCATTCTTCGGGAATCCACCCCTTGGCGGCGCCAACGGTCATGACAATCAAACCGAACTCACTGTAGGTCGACAGGTGTAACGCCCCCATCCATGACGTCCGGGCGCGGAGTTTGAAGCGAGTGAGGAGGAAGAAAAAGAACGCTGATTTGAGGGGGAGGAGCAGGAGAATCAGCAAGGATGCCATGAGCCCTCCCCAGCTGGGAAGACCCTCGAGGCCAATGCTGAGAAAAAAGCCAACGAGGAACAAATCGGTGAGGCTGAGTAGGGATTTTCCCAGTTCCTTGGCCTTGGGGTGTTGGCCGACGAGGACCCCCACGAAAAGAGCGCCAAGGTCGGCTTTGAGCCCTACGTACTCGAAACCCTTCGCCCCGAGAACCAAGGCGAGAAAGAGCCCGCAGAGTGTGGTTAACTCACCGTGACCCGATCGGGAGATGAGCCAGCCGATCAACGGCCGGGCCGCGATGAGTCCTGCAACCAATGGGATTGCCCAAATGGAAGGAACCTTGCCGAGCGAGACCGTGAGAAAGGCCACTGCGATCAAATCCTGCATGATGAGGATTCCGATTGTGGTTCGCCCATGGAGAGCACCCATCTCTCCATTTTCTTCAAGGATCTTTATCGCGAACACCGTGCTGGAAAAGCTGAGGGCGAAAGCGAGCAAGAGAGAAGTCGAGTAGGAGAAATCGCCGAAGACCTGCAGACCGGCATGGGTCAGCAGGAAGAATAGAAGGCTGAACAGACCGACGGTAACGGTTGCGTGAATACTTGTTCCTGCCCAGATCTCCGGGCGCAGGAGGCTTTTCAACCGCAGTTTCAAACCGATGGTGAAAAGCATCAGCGTAACCCCGACATCGGCGACCTCGTCGAGCACCTCGCCTCCACTTTGCCCCATGGCCTGTAAGACAAAGCCTGCGCCGAGAAAGCCGACCAAAGGGGGGAGACCGACCTGACGGACGATTAGCCCGCAGAAAAACGCGATGGCGATGAGAAGCGTGTCCATTCCAAGCGCCCTCAGCTATTGCTGAAACTGACAAAATGGGGGGTAAGGGAATGAGTCATCCGGGCCATACCGGAGGGAAGCAGGTCATGTGCCGAAAGCGGACGGAAAGATCGAAAATCACATAGCTTCAGGGCAGGGCTTGGGCCGGTCCGTTGTCGCTTCGCGGGTACTGTGTTCTGGCCGTGGGGAAACCGCCGTGATCTCTCCTCCGAACCATCAATATCCCCAAAAGCTTCGAGCTCGCTCCTACTGGGAACGAGCTCGATCTAAATGAGAGGTCCTGTCGCCGCGGGAGTTTCCCCGGTCGTACCTGTGCGAAGGGCGCCGCCCCTAGGATGACCGCTTTCTGCGAAGTACTACAAAGCCAATGGCACTCAGGGCGAGGATGCTGCCGAATGAGGATGGTTCCGGGACTGCATTCACGCTGACGTTGTCTATGAATGCGTTCTCACCACCGGCTCCACTACTGAAGCTAAACCGAAGTTTCAATGAAGTCGCTGAGAGCGTATCATTGTAGTAGGTTGACGGAATGACGATCGAGTAATTCTCAAAGGAAGAGGCCATTCCAGGAGCGTTGTCCAAAACAATGGTGCTGCCTGTGTAGGGAGTCGTTTGATCGAATCCGTTGGGCATTCCCGCATCGGTTAGGACGGCTTGAAAGCCTGCCCCAAAGTCGATCTGGAGGCCGAGTGAGTCTCCTTCTTCCAGTGTGGCGGGAGAGTAGTAGTCAAAAGAAACGACCAGATCTTTGCTGACGTCGGGAATCGCTGCAAAGTCGATCATCTGGGCGGTTCGAGTGGAATCGTTTTGCATGTACAAACTGTTCGGACTCGATTCCGAGTAAGCTGCAGAAACGTAGACACGTGCGGAGTTGCTTACACTCCACCCGGCGGGAACATTTCCAGATCCGGCGGTGTCGCTGTCGAAATCATAGGAAACAATTGCAGCGTTCATCGTGAGAGTGGCGAATAGGGGGAATACAATTTGGGGTAGTTTCATGCCGCCAATCTATTCCTTTTGCTGACTAAGTCAATGTCCGGTGTTGCGGACAGAGAACGTTGATTGATCTCCAGAAGCCAAAGAAAAATCCCGACGCCGTAGAGGGGTCGGGATTTTTCTGTGAGACGGTTTCAACCAGGAAAGGTGATCCGTTCAGTGAGGAAGCCACCGCTGGTCCAAGCGACCAGCTGCTGGCTTCAAGCTATGCGCTCTTGCGTCGAAATACTACAAAGGACAACGCTCCCAGCCCGAGTAGGCTGGCGAAGATCGAAGGTTCGGGGACTGCGACGACGGACACATTGTCGATGTAAGCATCCTCGTTGCTGGACCCGGAACTGAAGGTGAACCGTACATTGAAGGTAGTCGCCGAGAGAGTATCGTTGTAGTAGCTCGATGGGACGACAATGGAGTAGCTTTCGAAGGCTGGAGCCTCGCCGGCAGTAGAGTCCAATACGAACGCAGAGCCCGTATATGGAGCAGTTTGGTCGAATCCATTGGGCATCCCCGCATCGGTGATCACAGTCTGATAGCCGGACCCAAAATCGATCTGGAAGTTAAATACATCACCGGATTCGAGAGTTTCCGGTGAGTAATAATCGAAGGAAAACACGAGGTCTTGGGTGACATCAGGAATCGCAACCTCGGTGGTCAGGGTCGCGCTTCGGAAGCCACTATTTCGCATGAATAGGCTATTGGGACTCGACGCAGAATAGTTGCTGGACACGTAAACACGGTCGGAGCTGTTCACGCTCCAACCCGCGGGAACATTCCCGGATCCCGGGGTATCGGAATCGAAGTCGTACGAGATAATTGCGGCGTTTGCCGAAACGGACACAAGCAGGGGTAGTATGAGATGGGGTAATTTCATACATACCACTCTAGCAGCCGCATTGACTAAGTCAAATACCCAATTTTGCTCTAATTTGCGAGTATATTCTTCAGTTTTCCGGCAGTGCGGTTCCCGAAAAGCGGCCCTGTTATTCTTCCTCGGTCGAGAGCGGGACTTCGCTTTGCGGGTAGCGTTCCTCGAGCCGCTTCTTTCTGCGAGAATCGGATGCTTTCTCGCGGATAGCATTGATGAGTTCGTTCCTGAGCTCGATCTGTCCGGATTCTCCGAGGAAGTCGATCAGCTGGAAACTCGGTTCGGAGACCAAAACGTTGTCCCGGGTTCTGGAATTCTCACAGGAATCTATAATCCACTGAGCAGTATTCGTCATAACCGGGAGAGGGGGGCTGGAGTTGATATTGAGCAAAGAAGCAGCGATGAGAATCGGTGCGCGTGGAGGGTCGTATTGATTGCTCAAGGGATCTTCTTCAAGGAATGCCTCCAACGTTTGCAGTAGCATCGGTTCGACTACTTCGGGGGGTGCGCCTTGAGAGGTTAGGTTTCGGGCACCCACACAAATGAACAGAGACCTCTTGTACCATGAGGTGTTCATTTCGAGGGTGTCATTGACCAAGGTTTGTAGGGTCTCCAAATCAGCAGGATTGGTCGGGTCTATTAGTAGAGTGACGAGAGACAACTCCTGTCCCGGATTTTCGGATAGGTCGAAATCAATATCCTCGAATCGCTGTCGGACCAAGGCGTCGATCTCAGCATCGTAGTCGTGGAGAAGAATGTCGGTAAGAGGATTCTGCGCGCTCCAACTGGAGGTGTGGAAGTTCTCGGCGGCTTCCCGGAAATGTTGGTCGGCTAGGTAGGAAGGTGACCCCGTGCCCATCAGCCAATTCTTCAGACTATCGCGTGCGACCTGAAGGCGAATGGGATTCTCCCCAGCGGCGGTATAGAGTGGGGCGATACGGTTTCGCGTATTCTGCTCGGGAATCCGGAGTCGTGTTAGCGCGGCCTCCCAGCGGATGTCGTCGGGAATCTCGGGCGATTCAATGATCTCCTGTAGAGCTCTTCGAAGACTGGAGTAGTAGAAAACATTTTGCTGAAACGGGGAAGCGTCCCGCGGATCAATCGCCTGTAAGTATTCGATCGCGAGCGCATCGGATTCCGCCTCCACCAAGGCTTTGATGACCGGGGGGAGCAAGTATGCAGCCGCGCCATAGGGTTCGACAAATGCGGTCTCCACAAGTTTTTCGGTGTTTACCTCTAGCCCTTGATTGATCTCTGCGTGGAGGTTGCGCACCTCTCTCAACCACTGGAGATAGGCCGATTGGGACCGATCAACTGCGAGTAGCCCGAAGTCTGCGATAGAGACATCGCGAGGAATTCGCAGATCAATGCTTTTGAGAGGGCCCAGACCGTTGGGTCCGGCTTCACCGGGGATAAAGGCGGTGATCAGTGAGTATTCTCCCGGGCGGATCTTAAAGGAGGTAGAAGCTACCCTGTCGTAGTGACTGTACCGGGGATACAGCCGGATATAGGGGGAAGATTTGGAGGAATCCGCCCACCCCGATAGGATGAAATCGTACTGCAGTGGATCCACCTCGGAGATGTCAGGGTGGATGCGGCGGCTCTTCGAAATCGGAGTGAAATCATGTGCGGCCGGCGGTAGTAGAGAGGAGTCTGTCCATACTTGGCCTTCGACTTCAAAAGGAACTTGAATGCCCGAGAAAACTGGAATCACAGGCCCGGCTATTTCTTCCCCATTGATCAGTGCAACCGCTCGAAGGAATCCGTTGGACGGCATCTCGACCTTTGCTGTCATCGGGTAGCCGGACGAAGGGGTGGTCGTTGCGAGGGTCTTCATGTCGTTGGGAAATTCTCCGAAGCGGATCGCGACTTCTTCAAGGCCCGCGATCGAGTCATAGACCGGCTCGGAAAGCGTGTGTGCACTACCGGCTAAATAGAACTGCGGCGGAAAATTGTTGTCCGGATGGAAGCGTACAAGAATCTCCCGGGTCCCATCCTCTGCGACTGGGCCTGGCAGTGGTATCGCCCACGCATCGGCGGTGTCCGGTTCCGCAACGCGGGGGAAGAGGTGCTGATAAAGAATTCCCGAGGAGCCGAAACTGGGAATGTTTTCGATCGCATCCATCAATTGCAGTGCGGTGGCGAAATCCTGTTGATCGATTGTTTTAGCGAGGATCTCGCGGAATGTCGAAGTATTCCGACTCGGATCGGAAAGAATCCATTCCATCTTGGCTTCTTTGACGGCCTCGAGCAGGGCAGGGGTGGGTGCCTCTTGGGAGTCCACTATGCCCTGGAGTGCGTTGAATCGGTACTTCGCAACTTCGTGGAGCGATTGGCCGGATATTTTCGAAAGTAGGGTGAGGCCTTCTTTGGCGTCTTCGATGCCAGAGCTGGTGGCGGCCATCCTCGCGATTATGAGGAGGGTGATCTTCTTCTCGTTGCCGGAGAGCTTCGATAGCTGGGAGATGATCTCCAGGGTTTCCAGAGCCTTATTCGGTGATGACTCTGCCTGGATCCATGCTAGGGCCATCAGGGACATCACAGAGCCGTTGGAAAAGGAGTTGGGGTTCTCGATCGAGACCAGGACCGTCGGAAGTAGATCCAATTGGTCAATACAAAGCATGGCAGTCTCCCATTGAGTGGCGGATGGTTTGTACGGGGAAGACGAGTCTGTTTCGGGAATGCCGAGAACGCTGAGAGCGGTGTTTTTATCTTTCTCCGGGGCGCCTTGAATGAAACCTGCGGCTCGGGCCTGAAGGTAGAGTAGTTCGACCTGGAAATTCGATAGACAGGTTTTCTCTGAAAGCAGTGTGGCGATCAATTCCTGGGAGGGGATTAAGTTCGGGTACTGTAGTGCGGTTTCTGCTACGGAAAGCAATTCCGATGAATTTCGAATATGCCTGTTTCGGTATCGAAATGAATCTTCCCTGTGAACCTCCGGAAGGGCGAGGAAAGCAAGGATATCGGGGAAACTAGAACTTCGACTTATGCCGGAAGTCCACTCGTCACTGTTTGAATTCCAGTACTGAATCGCGCGTTGAGGGTCGGTTTGTAGTGCCTCCAGGAATAGCGAGCCGGCCGTGTCTGCGTCGTCCTTCTCAATCGCCTTTCTTGCCGAATAGACGATTTCCCGGGCATCAATCCGTTCCAGTTCTATTGAGACAGGAAGTTTGTGTAGAGAGATGCCCCCAAAGGTCATCCCCGCCTCAGCCCTGATCTCCAATTGAACGAAGTGAGCATCATCGGGGTAGATGTATCTGCCTTTGCGCGCGGATCCCTTAGTCGTGTATAGAATAGCGGGGTTGGACCAGATTTCTTCGAATGGAATATCGCCGCTGAAGTTATAGGTCCGAATCTTCCCTTTGTTTTTATTTAGGAAGACCAGTCCGATTGAAAAATAGCCTGAGTCCTGCCACTGGTCTGTGCCGGTAAACCAACCGGAGAGAAGTAGGTCGGGTTGGCCTTCAATGGGGATGGGGGTAGAGTAGAATTCACTATTTCGGTTCGATTGAGACGGTTTGACGTGCGTTCCTGATTGGATGGGTTCGGACGAGGGGAAGTGGACCAGATCCAGGTTGTTCGTGGGAAGAGACTCCCAGCCTTCTTTCGAACGGGGTCCTCCCGCAGAAGGTGCTGATGCGGGGTTTGGGTGAGGCAGTAAATTCGGCGCGAGCGAGACGGGCTTCCAATCGGAGGCTGTGGTTTCGGACTTGCTGGACCCCTCTCGACTGAAGCGGACGTAGCCGAATCCGTCTGACAAAACTTCCTTGGCGAACTCTGGCGTGAAAAGTTCGGAAGAGATCTGGACCGGGGCGACACTGGGCCCCGGAGTCAGGGAGATCTGCAAGGGAGGTTCCTGTCCATCGGTAGAGGGAGCAAACCCAAGGAGAAGATTGGCGCGCCTTGATTTTTCGTTTTCAGGCAGGGCAAGCATCGGTAGTGGCTTTCCAGAGAATATTCGCCCTGGGTAGATCCTTTTGGGGCGCTCGAAATCGATGATTGTTTCAAGGAAATCTGCTGTAGTTTGTGCGTGGCTTCCCCAATTTTGAGTACTGCGGATTTGCTCGAGCCATTCCTGCCACTCCGCATCGTCAAGAAGGGCCAATTGGTCGGCTGTGAGAAGTAGTTCAACGGTTGTATTCCGGGCCAGTGTATTGTTCCGATTGGTTTTGAACGTACCTTGGGCGAGGATGAGAGACTTCTCCATGATCTCGACGGCGCGTTGTTTCTCGGCTTCGCTCTCAGCGAGGCTACTCATCGCAACCGCACCGCGCACGAGGATAATCAGATGGTGGGAGTTTTGGGCTAGGTTCGGGTTATTGAACTGTGGTGATACTACCTGCGTATCGTAAAATTGGAAGGCCTCTGCCCGGACGCCCTCAAGTGTTTCGAGTCGCTCGGCAATGGTGAAATTAACCAGAGGCGAGTGATGATTATTTTGGAGATTCGATAGGGCCGTCTTCGTTTCGGGATCGTTTATGAACTCGACCACCGTGGCATCGTTCTGGTTCAATCGTATAAGAATCTCGATCAAGGCTGCATCTTGATCTTTCAGAGAAACCGGACGATCGTTCGCTAGCCAGTTGAGGACTTTCTCATTCAATTCGAGTTGATCGATGCGATCAAGAATCTCGACGCCCCGGACGGAGAACGTCGAACCTCTATAGTTTGCCGAGTTGAACCAATTCTGCTGCTGCAGGGTGCGCTGGGTATTGAATCCGAAACTATGTGCCTCCGCTTCGGATTCGGTACTCTCTTCGAATAATTCTTCCCACAGGAGTGCCTGGGCTTCTTCGACTTGGTCGAGCAGTATAGACAGGTCGATGATGGGTCCGATTTGATTGAAGCGTTGGTCCCACGGCATGTGGGGCAGTCCCTGTTTTCTATAGTAAAGTGCTTCCTCGATTTTTTTCTCGTTCTCGAGGTTTTGAGCGATCTGTTGGATAAGATTGGAGAGAGCCCATGAGTTTCCGCCGCTTGTGAGTTTTCGAATGAAAACCGGATCCTCGATCAACTCGCCCAAACTGTCGATCTGATCGGACTTGATGAATGCACGGACTAGATCGTGTGAATTGCGGGCCACTCGTGACGGATCGTTTTTGAGGATGATTGAATAGATCTCGGTCGCCTGATCGTAATCCTGCGCTTGCATCAACTTATTCGCCAGGAGGCTTAGAAGTTCCGAATCGTTGGGGCGGAGGGCAATAACCGCTTCGACATGGGGCTCATAGGGAGTGAACGACTTCTTGCGGGATTTTCGCTTGATTGAAAGCTCTGCGATGCGGAAGTGCAGGAAGGCCGAATCCGGTGCGGCTTCGAGCTGGGTATTGAGGATCCCGATTGCGGTTTCAGTCGCTTCGTCGTCGTTGATATAAATGTCCAATGCAGAATCTCGGATGTGCTGCAAATTGTTCTGTTGAACACCGCCGGGGTCTCTGGAAAGTATTCGCTCTGCGATGCCCTGTGCTTCCTCGGTTTTCCCTTGGTTCTTGTATTCTCGCATCTGTTGGAGAACTAAGTTGATCTGTTGCCAGTCACCGGAACGAAGTGAGGCTGCGACATTTGAAGGCCGCTTGGGGCGAGGGGGGCTGACGTCATTGAGATTAATTCCGGCTTGGTTCAGGGTGTTCCGAATCGCGTAGTCCGATGTGTTGATTCGGTTCTTCTTGAGGAATTCGCGCGCGAGGTTTTTGGCGTCGTCGTCCCGCTTGAGTGCTGAAAGCGCTTTGATCTCGATCATCCAGAGATTCTTTTCCTCCGGAAGGGTGGTTGGACGAATCGTACTCAGTAACTCCAATACGTCTTCGTACTGTTCTGATTCCAGCAGTGATATTGCTGCAATTGTCTGGAGTTCGCTATCCTCGGGATAGGAGGCGACCAGCTTGCTTGCGATCTCGGCTGCCTTCTCTTTGGCATTGGAGTTATGGTAGATCAAGGCGAGAGTCAGGTACGCTTCGATCTGGCGCTCTCCTTCCAATTCCTCCGCAGCTGCAGAGATACCTTGGGTAAATTCCTTCATTGCCTCGGGTGAAGGCGACAGGTTCTGCGCGACCTGTCGGATCATATGAACTTCGTAACTGGAGATCCAACGATTTTGCCCAGGAAACCCCTGCACGTGACCTCCGCGGCTATAGTGGACTTGGCGATTTTGGGCGGATGCGGGCGCCGAGCCGCTGCGTGCCCAATACCGCCGAAGATTGGCTAGTGAAATTCGCACGGCCTCTTCTTCGGAGATTTTGGTATAGGCGTTGGAATTTCTTAACGAGCTAATGGGAGAATAAATTAACCCCATCACAATGTACGGGTTTGAAGTCAGCGTCGCTTGAAGCTTTGGGTCAGAGAGGGCAATTTCCAGCCATTCTTGAGTGACTTCGTAGTTTCCGGTGATGAACGCTAGGCGAAAGCCGTAATGTAGATCCTGTATCTTCTCGGGCGAATAGCCGTCGAGAATTTTGTTAGCAAGCTCGACTGCCTCCTCCTTTCTGCCCGCTTCCATCACCATGTTTAGTTGAAACGATTGGAGGCGGGCTTCCCGATCAGGATCTTTATCCGTTCGGCGCTCGTTTATTTTGCTTATGGTTGCGATCGCCCGATTGATTGCTTCAGTATCTCCGCTGGCGGATTGCGCCCTGGCGGTTTGGTAGATTACATACTGAATCTCGTCGAGGACTATTGGGTCATCCGTGTTGCGGGCGAGGATCTCGAGAGCTGCTGCTTCGGCTAGGTCAAACTCGTGGAGAATGGCATATGCAACCATCTTCTCGTACTGGGGGTCGGCCCGGGTTTCGAGGATGGGTTCTAACCGTGCGAGGAATTCCCCAGGTGTTTCGTCCTTGATCGCGAGGGCGGCGAGATAGATCATCGCTGAGTCCTGCACCTGTTGGAAGGTAGGGCCCCCTGACGATGTCCTGTAGTGGGAGTGCCGGTTCTGATTGGGCGCCAGAATGGTGCGCATCGCCTTCTGTCTCGCTTGGTGAGATAAATTCAAGCGGCTACCTTGCATTGTATTTTGGACACTATTTGCGCCAGTCGGAGGGGAGGCGATGGGCAGCTGCGGAGGATCCTTCTCGAGTATGTTCCAGAAGATGGCCGCTGCACCTTCTTCGTCTTGTGCGGAAAGTAGCATCTCACCCAGGACCAATTGGGCTTGAACGTCGTCGTCTAGTTGACGGAGTGATCGGCCAAAAACTTGTATGATCTCGGAAGCGTTCTCAGGATTGGCTTCCACAACGGACTGGAGGGATCCGAGGTTTTTCAGGAAGATGTCTTGGTGAATTTTTATCCAGGTAAAGGCATCCTCATTCTTCCTGGCAGCGAGGAGAGCATTGAGATGGGCGAAAATATTCTCGTCACTGGGATCGAGGTTGGCGAGTTGTTTCGTGAACTGTGCTACTTCTTCATTATCGTTCTCCGTCCGCGCGAGGTTAATGATTTGGCTCAGGATGACGGTGTCGTTCGGGCGTGAGACGAGGGCCTCGATTAGGTTGTCCCGTGCTGCAGTATAGTCGCCAACAGTCTCATAGATCGACGCGAGAAAGAGAGCGTAACGGTATCCGTCCTCCTCCGACATTCGTTTCTGCTCGAATCCGCGGATCAGGTCGTTGAACTGGCCGACCTGTAATGCCAGATTGGTGAGCTTCGGCAGGGATTGTAGGCGTTCCTCAACCGTTTCTGCTTCCTGGAATAACTTTTGTGCTTCGTTGTAGGCTTCCTGTGAATATCCGTACGCTGAAAGGTATTCGATCAGTTGCAGCCGAATTGGAGCGGAATCGTCGGCTAGGCGAATCCCCGTGCGGAGGGTTTCAATGGCTTGTTCTACCTGTCCTTCTCCCTGGTAGATGTTGGCGAGGAACAACTGCGCCTCGACCTTGGATGGATTGAGAGCCACCCGTTCTTCCGCTGTCGCAATTGCCGCCTCAAATTGCTCGGCCTCTAGTTGAATCGAGGCGATCTGTTGGAGCCATTCATCAGCGCGTTTGGGGTCGGCCGATTGGAGAGTGCGGAGGGCTGCGATGGCTTCGTCATATTGAGCTGCCTCGGAATAGTAGCTGAAAATGATTTCGTTGAGAGGGACTGAATCGGGGAAACGAACGTTGATCTCCGTGATTGATTGTTGAGCAATTTCGGCATCTCGGAGGGAGCTGGCGATGAGGAGGAGGAGACCGATGTCGTTTTCGGACAGCGTTTCGCTGCCTAGGCTTTCACTCAATTCGTTGAGTGTATCTTCGATCTGCTCGGCGGCGGTAAGTGCGCGGAGATGTCGTTGGTCGATTGTTTTCCGGAAAAATTGGTTGGGAGCATTCTCGCTCAGTGCGGGATAGAGGTCGACTGCCTCTTCCCATCGTTCTTCCTGTGCGAGCACCTCCCATTTGAGGGAGAGGAGGTCGAAGGATGTCGGTTCGAGTTCAAGGCCCTCCTCGACTGCTAAGAGAGACCCTTCAAGGTTTTCGTAGCGCTTGCGCAGTTGAGCGAGTCGAAGAAAGCGGTCGGCCGTTTGTTGTTCCGGTTCGGCGACAATTCCATCCAGGACGATTTGCCCCTCCTCGGGTTGGTCGAGAAAGAAAAGCCAGTCGGCCCATTGTTCTCGGATGTCAATCGAGTCGGGGTCTAGCGCAGATGCACGGGCATAGGCTTCGAGTGATTCGGATTCAAGGTAGTGGCTGCGCAGGATCTCGGCCAGATGAAGAACGGCGGAAGCGGAGGCGGAGGACTCAGGTGCGGTAGCGTTCCAATATTGGAGAGCAAGGGCCCGGTCTTCTTTACTGTCGGTGTCGGTGTATAGGTTCCAATAGGCGTCTCCCAGTTTCTCGGCAATCAGTGCATTGTCTGGATTTGCAGTCGCCAAGGGCCTGAGAACTTCTACTGCGCTCGCGGGTTGATCTGATTGGACGAGTCGTTCGGCCAGCAGAATCTTCAGGTTGATCTGATTGGGTGACCAGGATGCGGCCTTGCGGATCCAGTCTGTTCCTTCGGATGTTCGTCCCAGTTCGTCCATTACTTTGGCGAGAAGTAGTGCCGTCTCTGTGTCGGAACCCCGTTCTTCCAGATAGCCTTCGTAATGCTCAGCCAAGCCGGGGAGGTCTTCTTGCTTTCGGTACACCTGCTCGACGCGAGTGCGGAGTTCTTTCTGCAGCCAACTGGTACCCGAGGTTTGGGAAAGAGCAGTCCGGTAGATCGTTAGTGCTTCATCGAAGTCTCCGTTGTTTTCCTTTAGGCGGGCGATTCGAATCTGAATGCGAACCACTTGGTAGGGATCATCTTTGGAGAGTTCCGTCAGCTTTGCGTAGATGCTTTGGGCGGTCTCGTAATCTTGGTTCCTGGCGAACGCTTCGGCTGCTTCTTCCAGTAGAAAAGAGTCCGCGAGTGGATGTGCGGAAATGAGTTCCCATGTTTGATTGGCACTCTCGGTTTGGAAATCGCGTTCTTGGGTGAGTGCGAGTTGGCGGAGGAGCTCAATCTGTTGCGGGTCGTCGGTAGCCTCCGGGTCGTAGCCCGCTTCGAGAATTGCGATCGCTTCGTCAAATTCGCCGGAATTGGCGAGCAGTCCTCCCAATGCAATGCGGGTACGGGTTTGGTCGGGGGCGGCTCCAAGGGCCAGGGTGAACCAGCGTTCCGCGGCAACAGAGTCACCTGCGTCTTCCGCGAGTAGACCAGAGAGAGTGGCCCATCCCGCGCGCTCGGCATCGTTCGGCGCACTTTCGAATCGTTCAGCCCAGCGGGTTTTCAAGGATTCAGTGCCGGGGCCGGTTTGGAAATACGCGACGACTCGATCGAAGGCAGGGCCCGGTTCGGGGCGGCGTACGAGGACTTGTTCGTAGCGAGTGACCGAGACAGGGACCTCATCGCTCCTTCCAGGAGTCGTGAGGGTGAGAGACGAGAGGAGTATGAGAAGAGGCCTCAGAGGGAATTTCATGATTGGCGTTGGGGAATTCGTTTTAATGCGACATCAAAAAGGTAAATCAGGAGGGTGGCAGCGAGGAGCCATGGCCACAATTCGAGTTCGGCCTGCACGGATCGATCCTCTTCGAAAAGATCCTCGGGAGTAGGATCGAACTTTCCACCCGTGGCTTCTGCGAGTTGTCGAAGTGCATCGGGGTCGGGTGGGTCTAAACGGTATTCTTGGGGGTAGCCGACGTCATACAGCAGTGTGCGATTCGCAAAGGTCTGGCCATCGCGCTCGAGAATCAGGCGAATAAAGTGAGTGCCCGCCTCTGCCGGCCAATCCGTGACCATCGTTCCAGGAGCCTCGGATCGCAGTGAGATTTCCTCGGTCTCTCCGGAGGGAAGGAGCAGGTGAATGGTGGCTACTGCGTCGGATATAGACTCCCCGGAGCGCCCGACGGCTTCGGCTCTCAGAAAGAGGCGATCTCCCCGTTGCTCAATCTCGATTGGGATGGAACCGAGGTCGGCTTCGCGTTCCAGGTGGCGGAAGATGCCCGCCCAGAACTTGCCGAAGGAGGGCCACCGGAGCCAGTCGATGGCCCATCGGTTTCGAGCATCTGAGGTGAATGCCCCGGTCTTTCCCAAACCAAAACGCCAAGTTGCCAGGAGCGGTTCGCCCGTTTCTGTGATGAGCCATAGATCGGCAGTAGCTTTGGGTTCAGTAGAGACGAATCCCAGGAGGAAGGGGGCGGTCGAAAAATTGATTTCGTCCAGAAAGTCGGCAGAGCGTGTTGGGACGGGTAGAAAGGGTTGTTCCTGTATCGCGGAGCGGGAGGCGGTAATCGTTTCTCGGGCGAAAATTTGAACAATCTTCCGCGGGTCCACGGTGAAGTGGAACCGTCCGTTGCCCCATCGAGCTATTTGTTCGAGGAGTGCGCTGTCAGCGCCGTTTCCGACAGCCACTGTGCTGACGGTGATGCCTTCGCGGGCCATGGCTGTGGTCTGTTCGTAGAAGGGTCCTGGGGTGGACTGGCCATCGGTGAGAAGGATGATGTGCTTGAGCTTCGCTGGGCTGGTTGTGAGAGCCCGGTGGGCGAGGTCGAGTCCGGGGGAAATATTGGTCCCGCCACTGGAGGTGAGTTGGCGAATTTTCTGGATGATCGAGGAGGCCATCGAGGCGCTTTGTAGATTGCTTACCCAAAATGCTTGAGAATCAAAAGCGACGACTCCCCCGTAGTCCTTCTGCGACAGGAGTTTCACCGTGGCCTCGGATGCCGATTTTACCATCTCGATCTTTTCGCCATTCATGCTACCGCTGCGATCGATAACAAGAATGACCGCGAGGGAGGGGGTCTCTTTGTCTTTCTCGTAATCCGACTTCACTGGCAAAATCTCGTCGATCGGGGTGTCAAAATATCCCCCGAGTCCGAAGGAGTTCTCTCCGCCGATCATGAGGAAGCCGCCTCCAAAGTCGCTGACGTACCGGCGAAGCAGTGACAATTGTTCTACGGAGGGATCGGTGGCGGGGACGTTGTCGAAAACAACGAGACTAAATGACTCCAGTGCGGCCATCGATTCGGGGATGCCCGTTGGGGGACGGATGTCGAGTCGAAAGCCTTCCTGCCGGAGTGCGCGGGATAGATAGCGCAACGTGTCTGGCTTGTCGGAAATGAGGAGGATGCGAGATTCGTCTCCGGTCCGAATGTGGGCCGTGAGCTCATTGTTATCTGCGAAGGTATCCATCTCCTGCGATGCGCGGATGGCAGCAGTGATTGCCGCCACTCCTTCTTGGCTGGCCTTCTCCGTGAACGTAAACGAGTTGACGCCGGTTTTGAGCTGGACTTCGCGTTCGCCGCTTAGCGCCCCGTTTCGGTAGATCTCGAGGTTGGCAGAGGTCTCGCGGTTGGCGATAACTTCCACTTCGACCGGAAAGGGTTCGTTTGGGTTTGCCTCTGAAGGAGCTTGTATCGAGCGAACTAATACTTCGGGTTGATCCGCTGGAGTCGCCGGTATGGTGTGGATTCGTACTCCGCGATCAGCGTATTCCTCTCCGAGGTCAGCGAGAGAATCTCCTTCGTTGTGGCCGTCGCTGATGAGGACAAGGGTCGGTGCGGATCCGGAAGGAATGGTCGCTTCGGCGAAATTGAGTGCGTTTTCGATTCGTGTCCGGGAAGGCTGGATTGGTCCCGCCAGTGGTGGTGACTGGTCTTCTTGGAAATCGGCGCTGACGGCTTCTCCTCCAAAAATGACGAGTGATCGATCAGTGGGTCCGGGGAAGTTTTGATAGTCCGGAACTTTCTGTAGAGCTTCGTCTCCCAAGCTGTCGCTGGCGTCGACTACGAAGACTACGTGAGATCGAAACTGTTCGAGAAGGAGCCTGGGGTCCGAGAGCGCGCCAACTAATAATAGAAACAATAGGATGCGTATTCCTGTGGAGACCGCTCTTCGCTGACCAGTGAAGTCAGAAAGTGAATTTCGCTGCCACCAGTAGAACAAAAAGGCTAGTGGGATGAGGACAAACGCCCATGGGTAGAGGAAGGTTAGGCTCATTCTGTAATCCTCTTGTGAAAGAGCGGCCATTCGAGAAGGGTCCACGCGATGGCGATCAGTAGCAACCAGGTGCGGATGGAGAAATACGAGAACACCCCTGCTCTTGGTGGTGATCCTTCGGCACTCTCGCCGATCTGGAATCGATCGACATGGGCTTCGAGGCGGGACTCGGTCTCCCCAGGAAGGGATGCGGAGTCAGACACAATTGAAAGCGACAGGGAGCTGATCACGTTGCCGATGAAAATCGGAAAGACGGTGCGATAGACCAAGTCGGATTGACCGAGACCAAATGCGGTAGCCAGCCAGCGTTGGGATCCGTCCCAGTCCCCAAATAAGATGGGTGACTCGAAACTGGAGGCAAATGTTGTGGCGGCTGGCGGAGGCACGTATCGAGCGAGTTCGGAGAAGGAGACTTGATCGAAGCTGACGTGGCGCAAAAGGTCCGACTCCTCATCCCATTCCGTGATCAGATTCTCGTCCGTGGTTCCGGGTTGCCGTACGCCCCAGAGGCCTTCGCCTTCCGGTTGGATGAGGAGCATCGCTTGCGGCCTGAAGCTCGGTGGAGGTGAAACTTGATGGAATATGTAGAGACCGTCGCTGGGGTTCTCAGGAAGTGCCTCGGGGGAGATGCGAGAGGCGTCGACAAAATCGAGTGATGTTAGGGCTGCTTCGAGGAAGGGGTGGGGCGGCGCGACGAGATAGACGGGTAGCGATGTGATGGCATCGATTGAGAGGGAAGCTTGGTCATCCAGGGGGAAGGAATCCGGTAGGTCGCTTTGGATGGACGCTTGAATCGTAGCCGAGCCTTTCGATGGGATCCGCCAGAATTTTTCCATCTTGCCTCCTTCGTCAAAGCTGAGAGGGAGGAGGTCGGTGAGTTGCCCATTGACTCGTAGTTCGAGTCGAGGGGACTCGCCCTCAGTCGGGGTGGCTGATTGCGTGAGATGCGCCTGAATTAGGATCACTTCAGGGTCGAGTCGGGACCGTCGAGCTGAGAATGAAACCAGGCCATAGTTTTGAACTTCCGGAGGAGGTAAAGTAATCAGCTCCATGAACACCTCGGAAGAAGGCTTGGTGGCTTCGGAGATGACTCCATCGCTCAGAATTACAATCTGAGCGTTCTCACGTGGCAGGGCCAGGTTTTCCGCTAAATCGACCGCTGGGGTAAGGTTGCCGGGGCTATTGGTCGGAGCTAGTGTAGAGATCGCTTCCAGGAGGAGATGTCGATTCCCTGTCCATCGCTGGAGGATTGCGGGGGATTTTCCTGCCCCGATGACCATGACCTCGTCCGACGGGCGAAGGTTCTTTACCCGCTCATTCAAGATGCTGCGTGCAGCCTCGATGGGCGCAGTCTTTCCGCTGCCAGCTCCCATTGATGCGCTCGTATCTACAATGAAAATGGTCGTCTGGGGCTGAGCGTTTTCCCAGGGAAGGAGGGGGCGGGCAAGAAGGAAGATGAGTAGGAAGAGAAACGCGAGTTGGAGAAGGAGGGAGATAAACCTCCTAAGTTTCCGCCAGAGAGGAGAAGAGCGGAGTTGCGGTTGGATTTGTTCCCAAAATAGAAGAGTACTAACCGCCTTCTTGCGGGGCAGGGTCCGTATCAAATAAAGGAGGACAACAGGAATTGCCAGGAGTGAAAGAACCCATGCGAGCGGCCAAAGAAAACTCATCGGACAAATCCTCCCGCCAGCAATGCGGCTTTGAGGGTTTCCTCCGGTGACGCTGTGCACTCTGTGGTTAGGAATGCGATGCTGTGCCTGCGACAGTAACGCATCACCCTTTCTTGGTAATCGGAGACTCTCTTTTCATAGGCTCGCCGAATTGCTGGATCGATCAGCACCTTGCGACTATGTCCAGTTTCACGGTCAACCAGATCGTAGTCTCCGCGCCCGTCCACGGATAGTTCGTCAGGATGAAGCACTTGGAGGATTGCGACTTCCTGTCGCGCGTGGCGAAGAAGGTCCAATGCGCGAAAGATGTCCTCTTCGTCGCGGCCCCATAGATCGGACAGGAGAATGGTGAGTCCGCGGCGGGGGCGGGTATCTGTCCATTTTCGCACGACATCACTGAGGCAGTTGCTGTCGCTCTCTACCTCACACTGAGCGAGGTAGCGAAGGAGCGCGAGAAACTTGCCGCGTCCACGGGTGGGTCTCCAGATCGGTTGCTTCGAGTAGCCTAATGGAACGACTCCGGCGCGATCGAGGTTGGCGAGGGCCAGATATGCCAACCCCGCGGTGAGTTGGCGTGCGACGTCGAACTTGCACGGAGATCCCCAGTCCATCGAAAGGGTACAGTCGACCAGGAGGTGGACATGAAGGTCTTCCTCTTCGACGAACAGTTTGAGGACGAGTTGCTTCCAGCGGGCATAGGCGTTCCAGTCGATGTTCCGCCAGTCGTCGCCGGGGGTAAAGCGCCGGTACTCGGCGAACTCGATACTGGAACCCCGCTTGGAACTGCGGCGTTCGGCCCGTTGCCGCCCGTTGACCAGTCGCCGGGAAAGGAGACGTAGCGACTCCAGGTTCTTCCGGAAATCGGCGTCAAATAAATCGTCGACCTCTTGTATCGGCATCGCTGCTACGGATGGAGAGAAGATAGGGTTCGGGGGGATCTCCCCGAACTAGGAGCGGCCGGAGCGAGACTTGCGGCAATCGTTGAGGATGCCCTCAATGATGGAGTCACTGGTTTTTCCGTCCGCCTGTGCTTCGAAGTTTAGGATCATGCGGTGCCGCAAAACCGGTGGGGCCACGGTTAGGATATCTTCGAGCGAAACGTGGAGACGCCCCTTGAGGAGTGCTTGGATCTTCGCAGCGAGAATACAAGCCTGCCCGGCGCGGGGACTGGCTCCATATTGAACGTAGCGACGGACCTCCTCATTGGCTTTGTCGGTCTCCGGGTGTGTCGACATGATGAGGTGTACAACCTCGCGGCGGAGGTCCTCAGCGATGGGTATGGAACGGGCAAACTGCTCCATCTCAATGAGTTCGGCCCCACCAAATACTTGTTCGATTTTCGTCTCCTGCTTTTCCGTCGTGGCCGTGAGGATTTTTGCGAAATCTTCCTCTCCGGGGTATGGTACCATCAGTTTGAAGAAGAATCGGTCGAGTTGCGCCTCGGGCAGAGGATAGGTTCCCTCCATTTCCAAAGGATTTTGAGTCGCTAGAACGAAGAACGGGCGGGATAGTGGTCGAGTCTCCCCGGCGATCGTTACCGACTTCTCCTGCATCGCTTCGAGTAGCGCGGACTGGGTCTTTGGTGTCGCCCGGTTGATTTCGTCTCCCAGCAACATATTGCAGAAAATAGGACCGGGAGAAAATTCGAACGAGGAGTGACCGGATTGATCCTCAACTAGAATTTTAGTTCCAACCAGGTCCGTTGGCATCAGGTCGGGAGTGAATTGGATCCGCTGGAAATTCAGATGAAGCGCTTGGGAAATGGTGCGGACCAAGGCCGTTTTACCGAGCCCCGGTACCCCTTCGAGAAGAACATGGCCGCCCGCGATCATGGCAATGAGCGTAAAATCTACGACCTCATCCTGACCGATCAGGAACTTGTGAATCTCGGCGCGAAGGATTTCGAATCGCTCGCGAAATTGAATTGCGTCGGATTCAACGGTGTGGGTGGTCTGGGATTCCATAGAATAAGGGATCGGTACTAGTTTTCTGAGTTTCGAGGGCGAATCTGTTCAAAATAACGCCGGATCGTCTCCCGATGAACCAAGGGGAGAGATTCGTCGTGGACGGCTTGGGTAGAAAGTGCTTGGTATTCTTCGAATGTGGCCGGGGCGCCGCTACGTGATGCCTCCGTTGGCGCTTCGCTACTCCTGATCGTTTCGACTGTAGATTCACCTTGGCCGGGAGCACCAGTAAGGGCTAGCGTTTCGAGATCGCCTTCAGCTGTAGTCGGATCGCCGTAGGGATCCCCGCCCGGACCTGCCCCTGCTTCGAGGCTAGCGGAGCTACCGGGCATCATTCCCGCCAGTGTCCCGGGTGACTCCGATTGCATCTGCGAAAGAGCCAGCTTTTGGGCGGCAATCTGATCGAGCTGGGCCTGCATGAGTCGATCTGCCAATGACCGCGCACTTTCTTTCGCCATGCACATTCCCAGGGACGTAGCGGCTTCCTGCCATTTCGCAGAATTGTTCTCTGAAGCTGCCTGTTGAAGAGATTTTAACGCCTCTGCCAGCTTTTGGTTTCCAGCCTTTTCAGCTCGTTCCGCGAGTTCCTCCGATTGGCGTTGAAGCTTTTCCGAGTTCGCCCCGGGCGGCAACTCTTCACCATTCAAAAGAGCCGCAGCCAGTTCCTCAAGGGACTCGGATGCCGCCGAAAATTCGCCTCTTCGGAGAGCCGCAGCAGCTCCACTCATGCCTGCAACAGATTCGAGAAGTTCTGCGAGCTCTTCAGAATGTTCCGCAATCGACTCCTCTGATTGAGAACGGCGGTGCTTTTCCACAATGGCCTCAATTTTACTAAGCATTTCCATCCGCTCAGCCGATGTTTGCTGGGAGGGGTCACCTTCTTCCTGGAGGTCGCGCACTTCTTCAAGGATCGCCTGAAATTCCTCAGAGGACACATCGGGCGCCACTTCAAGCCAATCATCAATCATTGCCTCCAGTGCCTTGGTATTCTCCTCCGACACGATGACGGGAATGATTGGCGCCGGTCGAACGGCGGCTGCCGTAAGAATGACATTGGCACCCATCAGGATACAGCTAGCCGCCCAAAATTTCTGCATAGGAGTCGACCCGCAGGGCCAGACCTTATGCGGTTGGAGCTTTGCAAGAAGGGGCCGAAGCCTCCCCTCGAGTACGGTCCTCCAAGGGAGAGAAAGCGAGTGGTCCGCAACGGTCACGGCGAGATCATTCGTAGCAAGGGACGAATCGACATCTCGCAATACCGTAATATGTGGGAGCCCCCTTACGGCCCCAATTAGCGAAAATGAAAACGCCGCAAGGATCAAAATTCCCCATGTAATGATAATGCCGCCCCAAAAAAACGGAACGATCCAAGCAAGAATGCACAATACAGTAGATCCAAAAAAGAGGATTGGGAGACACCGGATCAACGATTTCCAAAAGAGATAAAACCTCTTACGACGCACCCATCCGGGCAGATCGCCAAGTACGGGAGGGTTTTCCGATGGAGCAGCTGACATTACTTCTCCGGAGACTATTCGCGGAGCATTCCGGGGCAAGTGGGAAGTGACCCAATCCCAATTTTGTCGCCCGAAGGCCACAGCCCCGCTAGCCACACCATTTAGATAGTTTTTATAGGTCAGACAAATTAGGGTTGACGACGGTCGGGGCGGAGCGGTAGTTTTGGAGCATGAGTCGG
>DGMY01000080.1 GCA_002388665.1 Opitutia bacterium UBA4506
CCGAACTGAGTTCGGAGGCTACGAATCGGGGTCCTCGAGCGAGTTAGTTCTGATCTTCCTCTTCAAAAAGGACGGAGTAGATGACTTTATAGGGGCCTGTATTGTCCATTGTGCTGCCGATACGGTCGCTGCCGTATCCGCTGGCTTTTGCGACGACGCTGCCGGGCATGTCGTAGGCGGTTGCCCAGGCAATTCCGAATGGGTAGCGGTTGCCAAATTGGTCGGGTAGTGAGACGAAGGGCGTCCCGCCGCTTCCGTTGGTTCCGTCGATGGGGGAGCCGATGGGGTCTTGGGAGGGGAGGTCGGTGGTAATGGGTGTATTGCGTGGAGCGAAGACGGTGGGGTGGCCGGCATCGCTGTCGGCTGCGACGAGAAGTAGGGTAGGGCGTTCGGGGTGAGATTCCAGGAACTTGGAAGCGACTCCGATTGCTTCATCCGCGCGGATGGTGGCCTCGAGCATTCCGGCAGCGTTGGTCTTGTTGCTGAAATTGTCTGTACCCTCTTCTTCGATGACGACAAAGAAGTCGGTCTCGGGATCGGATCCGAGAATGCGAAGGGCTGCGGCAGTCATTTCGGCGATGGTGGGAGCGTCTGTCCGGTAGAGGGGGATTCCCTTTTGCTGGACCTCTTCCTCGATGTTATCGTTGAACGTATGGCCGGGAGCGAAAATGCCAATTACCTTGTCTGTATTGTCAGGGAGGAGGAGAAGTTCCTCCCGGGTGAAGATGACTTTGTATCCATTGGATTTGGCTTCTTCGATCAGGTTTCTGCCGTCTGTGCGGAGGCCGGGTTCTCCGAAAAATCCGATTTCACCCTCCGGTAGAAGAAATGTTTCGCCGCCGGAGAACATCAGATCGAGGCCGCTCTCCATGACGGATTGAGCGATCTCAAGAGTGTTTTTGCGGGATTCGTTGCTCGTTGCAAATACTGCGGTTCCGGGTTCTGCGATGTGGCCCGAGTTGACCGTTCCGGTGCGAAGTCCTTTGCTCATTGCCTCTTGAAGGATCGTCATTGATTGGCCGCTGAGGGAAGTCAGAGGCTGATCCCGGTCCATTCCGAAAGAATCGTAGTGAACCTTTTTTCCGTAGGCATGGGCGGTGGCTCCGGCGTGTGAGGTCGAGGTTAGCCAATTCTTCTGGTGGGGGCGGTAGGCTGAAAGGACCTCAAGATTGTCCCAGTTTGTCATGCCGTCGGGCCCAGCGATGAGAAGTCTCGCGGCATTCCAGTGGCCTAACCCCGTACCGTCGGGATGAAGAAAGATCGCACTGTTGGACCAGACAGTAGATGCGGTGATCAATAGGGACAGGGATATGGTTCGTTTCAACATAGTATTGCGTTTGAATCTGAAGTCGTGGGGCGCGTTCATCAAGTCTTCGCCCGTGAAGGTTTTGTCACCGACGCTGCTACTTCGGCGGGAGTTGTCCAACCGCGCGAGCGGAGAGGGGGCGGGGTGACTTTGGCCGCATGGGCGATGAAGTGGTCGATCGGTTTCTGTCGGCTTTCGGGGCGTTGGGGAGGGTGGTTGGAAAGCCTGCTGGTGGAAGTTCCACTGCACGTCGACGCGAGCCCTCCGGCATCTGATAATTGTTGGTGAAATTGGGGATTGAACGAGTTTCGGGATACTACTTCACTTTCACTAATGGGGAATACTGGATTTTGGAAGTATGCGAAAACATCCTACGGAAAGGTGTCGGAGCTCTCCAAACTTCAGTTCTTTCCGATACGAGAGCAAGTGCGTGGATACAATCGGGATGATTTATCCGGAGATTTGCGGGCCGGTCTGAACGTTGCCCTACTGGCCTTTCCTCAGGGGATGGCCTATGCGTTGATTGCTGGGCTACCGATCTTCTATGGAATTTTCGGGTCGGCGATCGCTGCGATTGTCGGGCCTATTTTCTCCCGCGGACACTACATCGTCCTCGGGCCGACCAATGCGACATCGGTCCTGTTGATGAGTTCATTTGCAGGGATTGCCGCAGTCCAGGATCGGCTCGCCTACGTTCCTCTGATCGTGATTCTTGCGGGGATCTTCTTGATTGTAGGAGCGTACCTGAGGGTGGCTTCCTTTATTCAATTTATTTCCCGAACAGTGGTGATCGGGTACATCACAGCGGCGGCCTTGCTCATCACCCTGAATCAGGTGAAGAATGCCCTGGGCTTTTCCTTCTTTCCTTCCGAGAAGGCGGATTCGTTCTTTGAGAGCCTTTATTTTACGGCCCGCCATCTGCACGAAACGCACATTCCCTCGTTGGTCCTGAGCCTGTTGACCTTCGCAGTGTACTGGGGGCTCAACAGTCGACTTCCCAAGCTGCCGAATGTCGCGATCACGCTCGTCGTGTCATCCTGCGTGGCAGCGTTGTTCGAGCCGATGGGCGCGGGAGGGCTCCGGTTTTTGCAGGAAGTCAACGCGTCGGAATGGAAATTTTCTCCGCCACCGCTGGATTTTGAAGCAGCCTCGGCGCTGTTGAGCGGGGCCTTGGCGATTGCTCTACTCAGTGTGTTGGAGGGAACATCGATTGGCAAAAGTTTGGCCGCTCGATCCGGATCGCGGCTGGATACCAACCAGGAAATGTTCAGCATGGGACTGTCGAATGTAGCGTGTGGCTTTTTCTCTGGAATGCCCGCGTCGGGCTCACTTACCCGGAGCGTCCTGAACATCAATAGCGGTGCGCGCACCCCCATGGCCTCCATTTACAGTGGAGTGATGGTCGCAACGGGAGCGGTTACAATTGGTTTCTTGGTGAAGTACATCCCGCAGGCCAGTTTGGCGGTATTGATTATCTGTATCGGTGTTTCGCTGATCAACTTTCGCAATATTCGCTTGGTCGTAAAATCGACCCGCTCCGATGCAGCGGTCTTCTGCACCGCAGTCCTGACCGGTCTCGTTCTCGGACTGGACTCCGCGATCTATGCGGGAGCAGGCCTTTCCATTATGCTCTTCCTTCGTCAGGCATCCAATCCAGAATTGGTAGAATACCAGTTCAATGAGCAGGGGCAGCTCGCTGAGAAAAATGAAGGTTCGGAACGGGCAATGCCAGAGGTCTCGATTGTTCATGTGGAGGGGGACCTCTTCTTTGGCGCATCGGATCTGTTCCGTGATCAAATGCGACGGATCTGTGATGATCCTAATTTGAAGATCGTTATTCTGCGTCTTAAGAACGCCCGTTTGCTGGATGCTTCGAGTGTAATGGCTTTGGACGAACTCGTTTCTTACATGAATGAGAAGAACCGCAGTATAGTGGTCAGTGGAATGAAGAAGGGGGTCTATCGGGTGTTTCGGGATTCGGGGCTTATCGAGAGAATTGGCCGGGAGAACATCTTTCGCGAGTCGATTGCCAATCCTACACTGTCTACCGCCAATGCGATTCGGCGCGCGCAAGCGATCCTCGGTGATGACGCGGCGAATGTGACCATCTACGTAGACCCAGCCAAGAGCACGGAGTCCAGTAGTTAGGGCCTCGGAGGTTACTTTGTTTCATTGAAGTGTCGGTCCTCGGGGGATGCCTCTCCGAGTGGACAACTGCGGCGATTGAAACCCTTCTGGTTGTTCTTTGTGCTCTTCATCCTGTGTCTATTGCTGTTTTAGCTGATTCCCCGTGTAGACTAGAAGCGTGTTGTGGCGGGCGAGAGCCAGGTGCTGCATTTTAGGGCGAAAGACGCGCTGGATCGCTTTTGAGGGGGGGCATCATCCCCGAGGCTCCTGTGGGAAGAGATGAGTGGGCCGGACGCGGGTGCGCGGTGGAAAAAGTGGGGAGCACATGATTCGATTGCTGAGAGATAACACAGCCGATAACACCAGTCTGCGGGACCAATAAAATTTTCCCAGTTGACAAACTAGACGACTGGTCTAATTGTCTGGTTTTGATGAGCGAACCAGACACCAGAACACGCATCCTGGATGCAGGCGTTGAGATCATGCTTGAACGGAGTTTTCACTCTGTGGGGCTGAATCAGCTCTTGTCTGCTGTGAATGTGCCGAAGGGGTCGTTCTATCATTATTTTAAATCGAAAGAAGACTTTGGGGTGGAGGTCCTGCGCCACTATTCTCAGAACGCGAATGCCGAGCGGCGGCAAATCTTAGGCAATCGTGAATTGTCCGCCAATCCGGCCGAGCGTCTTCTCTTCCTCTTTACCTCGGGCATCGAAAGCATTGAAGCGGGCGGGTGCAAGTGCTCGTGCCTGCTGCAGAAGGTGGCGATTGAGATCGCCAACTCCAGCGAAGCCATGCGCAACCAGCTTGCTACAGGTTTCAATGACATGATTGGACTCTTCCAGGAAGCTCTCGATGAAGCTGTGGCCGCGAGCTTCCTTCCCGCAGATCTTGATACCCGATCCGAGGCAGCGTTCATTCTCGACCTCTGGGCGGGGGCCCAGCAACGCGCCGCAATTATTCGGAATACGGACCCTCTCCAGAAGGCCGTCGCCGTATTTCGCCGCCGCTTGGCGATCGATTCAAACTGAAACCCTTTTTTTGAAAAGAAACTAGACGACTGGTCTACTCGAATCTTTTTGGGAACCTTCTTTATTCACAAAACACACAAAATCATGAAAAACAAAGTAGTCCTCATCACAGGTGCCACCAGTGGCATTGGAAAAGCAAGTGCACTAAAATTCGCCGCCGCCGGTGCGAAAGTCGTCGTATCGGGACGGCGCGAAGAACTGGGCCATGCGGTGGTTGATGAAATCAAAGCGTCGGGTGGTGAAGCCACCTTTATCCAGGCAGATGTAGCCAAGGAGGCGGACGTCCAGAACCTCGTCGAGCAGACGGTCGCCACCTATGGTCGTCTCGATATCGCTTTCAACAATGCGGGGATTGATCACTTCGCCCCGATCCCGGAGGTCGATGACCGCGATCTCCAGAAACTGTTGAACGTTAACGTGAGCGGTGTCCTCTACTCACTGAAATACGAAATCCCGGCAATGTTGGCCAGTGGTGGTGGGTCGATCATCAACACGTCGAGTATTGTCGGTCAGGTGGGCATGGCTGGCGGTGCTACTTATGTCGCTTCGAAGCACGCTGTTGAAGGCCTGACTAAAGCTGCGGCCCTGGAATATGCGCGGGAAGGAATTCGCGTCAATGCGGTCGCTCCCGCGGTGATTGCGACCGATATGGCCGAGCGGATATTCGGCGGCGGTGATGCGAGTGTGAACGACTCTGCAGGAGCGATGCATCCGATTGGACGCGTGGGAAATCCTGAAGAAGTGGCGGATGCCGTTCTTTTCCTCGCTTCCGATGCAGCATCCTTTGTCACCGGGGAGTCCTTGAAAGTGGATGGCGGATTTACCGCTCAGTAGGCAGGTCTTCTCAATCCCGGATCGCAGAGAGATCTGATTGTATCCGGAATTTCGCGATTGCTGACCACTACCGCGGACTCGCTCAAAAGGCCATGGCCAGTAAATATTCGGACCATAAGGCGTAGACGGCTCTCGCTACGGGCTTGAAATCGTTGAAGCGGAAGAGAGGACAGCAATTCCAGATCCCAGTCGCCAGCAGCACATGTTCCATGAGCTGCTGGCGTTTTTGCGGACTGGGGTGCCGGGCGAAATGGTTGGGTGATCATTGGGAATCCTCATCCGAGGAAAGGTATCGTAAAATCCCGATGTTGACCTAACGCCGTGCAAAAGGATGCTGGAAGGGTGTCTATTCCCAAGGCGATCATTGTTCCCGCTCGACTCGAATCGGTGCGGTTTCCACGGAAGCTCCTGTATCCGGTACGCGGTCAGCCGTTGATATTGTACACGGCACAGCAGATTCGCCGTTCGGCGCCCGACTGTCCGTTGTTCTTCGCAGTCGCCGACAGGGATCTGGCAGACGTACTGGAGAGGGAGGGTTATAACTGTGTGCTCACCGACCCCTCACTGGCCAGTGGAACGGACCGCATCGCTTATGCGAATCGGGAAATCAAAGCGGAGAAAGTGGTCAACGTGCAGGCCGACGAGCCATTGGTATCGAAAGGGCAGATTGAGATGCTCTTCGAACTGCTGGAAGGAGGGGCTGAGATGAGCACCCTGGGGATCCGGCTTCAGTCTTTGAAGCGCTTTAAGGATCCGAACCAAGTCAAAGTTGTTCGGGATCTGGACGGGAACGCTCTTTATTTTTCGCGTGCGCCGATCCCGTGGGACCGTGAGTCGGCGGGGAATCCCAATCAATCTACCATGGAATTTATCCCGGTCCTCGGGCATCTGGGACTGTATGGCTATCAGGCGGAGTTTTTGGAACGATTTGTTTCGCTCGCGCCTTCTCCCATGGAGCAGATTGAGCGTCTTGAGCAGTTGAGAGCTCTGGAGAACGGAGCTAAACTTCAGGTAGGAATTACTGAGGAGAGGACTGTGGGCGTGGATACTCCCGAGGATGTTGGCCGATTTGAGGCTGCTTTGGACGAGATGGCCAATGGTTGAGAACACTGGCACAGAGAACGCGAACGTAGCCGCCTATCTGGGCCAGCGGGCACGGGATTCGGCTCGGGTTGCAGCCATCCGGATTCCCGCAGTAAAGAAAGGGAAGATCTCTTTCACTGACACGGGGTTTTCGGAGATGGAGCTCATTGTTTCTTCACTGGCCGGGCGTATGGCGGGTGAGGGAATTCACAAAGGGACGCGGGTTTTGGTATTGGCCAAGCCGGGACTGCAGTTAATTGCCGGAGTTTTTGCGATACTCCAAGTGGGTGGTGTTCCGGTGGTGATTGACCCAGGGATGGGCTTGTCGAGTTTCCTTCGATGTGTCCGGCACTCGCAGCCGGAAGCGGTATTCGGAATTCGCAAGGGGCTGATTCTGTCGCACCTGTTTCGAAAATCGTTTCGCACGGTCTCGATCCGACTTTCAGCACAGTTGGCTTCGCGCTCGGCGATGGCGTCCATGTTGATGCCGCAATTTCCGGTCGTTAAAACCGCACCGGAAGATCCCGCTGCGATCTTGTTTACCTCGGGGTCTACCGGTCCGGCAAAAGGAGTCTGTTACGAGCACGGGATGTTTCAGGCGCAAATCAAAGCGGTCCGAGAGCGGTTTGAGATCGAACCGGGCGAAGTAGACTTTCCGATGTTGCCGGTCTTTGCCTTGTTTAATCCGGCGTTGGGCATGACCACGGTGGTCCCTCCGATGGATCCGGGTCGACCGGCAAAAGCAGATGCGGAACTCCAGATGCGTGTGATGCGTGAGGCTGAGGTCACTAACAGCTTTGGTTCGCCTGTCTTGTGGAATAAGATTGCCGAGGAGGGGACCCGTAGCGGGAAGAAGCTCGAGAAGTTGAAACGGATTCTTGCCGCGGGCGCCGCGCTTTCGCCAGACCTGGTGGAGCGACTGCAGCCGATCATTCCCAACGCGAAGATCTACAGCCCCTACGGCGCGACAGAAGCGTTGCCGCTTACGGCAATTGAAGGAGCAGAAGTATTGAAGGTTTCCGCTCGCACCGAGCAGGGCAAGGGCGTCTGCGTCGGTCGGGCTTTACCTGGAGTTGAGGTTCGAGTTGTGCCAGTGAGGCATGAGCCCCTGCGTGCGGATGAGCTCAATGCAATGGGCGCGAATGAAATTGGAGAGATTGTCGCGACCGGATCGATGGTGACGAGAACCTACGACCGCCGAGAGGAAGCCACCCGCATGGCCAAGGTTGTCGATGGCGACCGGGTTTGGCATCGAATGGGTGATCTTGGATATCTTGATGAAGAGGGGCGCCTTTGGTTCTGTGGGCGAATAGCGGAACGTGTGATCGCCAACGGGCAATCGTTCGAACCGGAATGCTGCGAACAGGTGTTCAATCGGCATCCGCGCGTCTATCGAACGGCCCTGATCGGCATGGGGCCGAAAGATCGGAAAACTCCGGCCATAGTTGTTGAGCCCATGCAAGGTGAGTTTCCCAAGGGGGCAGATGAAGTGCATGAGTGGATCCTCGAACTCAAGGAATTGGGGAAGCAGACACCGAAGACCTCACTCATACAGCATTTCTTCTTTCGCCGTGAGTTTCCGGTGGACGTGCGTCACAACGCGAAGATCCATCGCTTGAAGTTGGCGCAGGAGTATCGCTCTCATGGCCTGGAGCCGAAGACCGAGGCGGGTTAACTTACCGCTCAACGATTCACCGCTCCCCGCTTGATTCGGGAGGAATCCGGAGGAGTCGAATCTTCTCATTTAGCTCCGGGGGAAATCGCCGTAGGCGGCCGCGGATCTATTGGCGTTCAAGGATGGCTTGATTGATCGCCTGGGAGGCCCGGTACCATTCGGGGGTTTGCCGGATATTCACCGCCTGATCCAAAGCCCGCCGAGCTTTTATGGGTTCGCCATTTCGGAGAAGTGCGAGGGCAAGATTGTACCAGGCCCGATCAAATCCGGGATCCAGACGTGTCGCAATGGTCAGGAGCTGCATGCTTTCAGTCAGCTTACCCTCTTCAGCACGAATCAAAGCCAGGGAGTAGGGGAATATCGCACGGTCGGGGGCGAGAGAGTAGGCCGTTTCGATGGCTTGCGTTGCGGCCTCGGCGTTCCCGGATTGGCTGTAGAGAATAGCCGCTTCTCGTTGTAGGTCGGGGTTGTCGGGTTCCAGGGCGATCGCGCGGGCAATCCAGTGGTCGGCCCGGGTATTCTCTCCCTGTTGGATCGCCTGCTGGGCAAGGATTAAAGTGGGTTGAGGCCGGTCGGAATTGAAGAGGAGATACTCCTTCCATTCTTGAGCAGTTGAAGCGTTCTCAATCGCCCCTTCGCGCATGAACGCGCTGTGTGCGGCAGCGAGTCGAACATTGCGGCTCGGATCGGACAAGAGGTCGTCGATTTCGGGCACTGACGTGGGCATATACGCGCTGGCTCGAGCCGCTTCGGCCCGAACCAATGGGCTGGAATCTTTCATCTGCTCCCGGAGGAACTGTCGGACACTGGGATCTGTGCTGAAGGGTGCCAGGAGACCGGTATAGGTTGCCCGCCAGGCATCCACCGGGTCGTTTTGAGCGAGCTGGAGAAGAGTTTCAATTGTCGCTGGGTTCTGTTCCCAAGCCTCGGAGACGGTCTTGGCTCGTAGCCTTTGGCGGTCGATGACCTTCTTTTCGGGGTACCACTCTTCGACCTTGGACTCGGCCCATTCCACTGACTCTTCGGTATGGCAGCTATTGCAGGCATTGGGGATCCCGAGTTCGCGGGTGAGGAGAGGGTCGGGAGAGAGGAAGCCGTGGTCGCGCCGAGGGTCGCGTTGCATGTAGGTGGTCTCCGGCATATGGCACTCGACACACTGGTTTCCCGTACTGCCTTCAGCGTGGCGGCTATGGACTACAGGATCGATAATGGGAGCCTCTCTGAGTCCTGAATCATGACACCACATACAGGCCGCATTGTTGTGGGCTGGAAATTTTAACTCCATGGAATGGGAGTCGTGGCAGTCCATGCAAGTGACTCCGGCGTGGCCACCCATCCGGCTCATCGAAAAAGACCCGAACACAAAGACTTCATCACGAATTTGGCCATCGGGGTAGTAGAGACCGGGGCGAGTGGGCAAAGAAAGCCCGAAATGATCGTGGAAGCTGTCGCCGGGCCGGAACTCTTCCGCGGTTAACTGGTCGCGTCGCGAGTGGCAACTGGCGCAGCTCTCGACTACCTGGACTGGCGAAAGAAGGGCCGGAAGCTCTCCTCCCTGATTGGGCTTGGCTGTTTTGACGTGCTCTTCCAGTCCACTGTGACATTGAACGCAGGAGATTCCTTGGCGAGTCCAGGTGGAGTGATAGTCTCCGGTCTCTGCATCGATGTTTTTGTGATACCCGGTGGTGTGGCAATAGGCGCAGTTTGCGTTCCAGTTCATTCCCTGGCCCGTCCAATGGCCCCACTCACCGGGTCGACGAGCCTCGCCTTCATAGACATCGAACCAGTCGCCTTCGGACGGATCGTAGGCCGCGGTCGTTGTCTGCCATTTACCTCCGGGGAAGGGGACAAGGTACTGGCGGAGTGGTTCGTATGCGAGTACTCCTTCGAGAGGATAGGTGATCTCCTCGCCGCCTTCAGTGGCGATCATTATAGGTTTTCCCTCTTTCCATTCCATCCGATAGGTGGAGTCTCCTTCGGTCACTGATTGAGCCGGAGTAAAAGCGGGTTTGTCCAGTTCCTCACGGATTGGTCGATTGGCTTTGGCGTGGTGGCTGGTGGACCACGATTCAAATATTTCAGCGTGACAGGTGCGGCAGGCTTGCTCGCCCACAAGGGCCAATCGCTCCGGAAAATGGGTGATGGGAAATGGGTCTGCAGGTTGGGTTTGCTGGGTGGTGGAGACTGCTTTTCTTTCGCATCCCACGAGGCAAAAAACAAAGACCAGAATCCCCATCCAAAGGGTCGCCTTGCACCAAATCTGAAGATTCAGGAAGTTCGATGGGCGGGCGGGACAATTGGGCGACATTGTGGAGAAAGACAACCGTGGGAGGTAGGGGCTGTAAAGCGCGTATCTACCCGAGGTTCTCCATAAACCGAGCCGCCGTCGGGTGCTTTTGTGCCGCTGTCTCGCTCTAAACGACCGGTACTGCGCTGCTATTCGAGGACTCTGGCAATCGAGCTCTCCAGAATCCAACCCTCGGTCCCATCGGAAAGGCGGACCTGGCGGAAATCTCCGTAATGGCTCTTGGTGAAGACACTACTGCCGGCAGGAAGTCTGGACTCCAGCGGGCTGCTTGCGGTTGGGGCGATGCGAAGCGGGGCGTCCTCGGTCAGGACAATCGCTTCATTTGCGGTCGAGATCCACACATACTGGGCCAGCCCGGAAACGATCAGGATGATCCCGAAAAGTAGGACCAGGCAGTTTCGCCAGAGGTTGGGGAGGCGAGTCAACGGCGAGAGAAGAAGAGTCGCGACTAGACCCCAGACGCCCAGGCAAAGGAGAACCGTCCAATATTTCCAAGAGAGTCGGTGCCCCATCTCGTCGAGGAACGTTGGCTCGGCTTCTTCGAGAGACGCGGCTTCTCTTGCGAGGTTTAGGTTGGCGCGGAGATCGGGATTTGTCGGATCGATTACAAAGGCTCGTTTGTAGTGGAGGAGAGCCTCCGGGTATTCGCGAAGTCGGTACAGAGTGTTTCCCAGATTATACTCCAGTGCTTCGGAAGAGAAGCGGGGGAGAAGTGATCGAAACTCTGCTGCGGCTGTAGAATAGTCGCCGGCGTTGTAGTGATCGATCGCGCTGGAATAGACCTGCTTTGCGGTGGCCGCGTTATCGACGAGCGGAAGCGGTTCGCTCTCCGCTGCCGGAGCGTCAGTTTCACTCGGTACCGCTGCCTGAATCTCGGAAGAGGGTACAGCGGCGAGAGCTGCAAGAATGATCAGAATCGACATCACTGGAGGCAGCGGATTGGCTCGCCGGGATTTGCGGACCAGTATGTGCCGGAGAAGAATGCGAAGGCGGCTTGCTCGTTCGGAGAGGTCTGTCGAGGTGGTGCGACCGCCGCTGTATTGGATCGCTTCCTCTGCCCTGAAGAATTGGTGTACCTCCTCGAGGGTGGACTCTTCGTTTCCCTGACTGCGAAGAATGGCCAAGACCTCGGTCTCGGTGAGAGACTCGGGTTCGCCAGCCTGGAAGGGCCCCACACTTTCCTGGAGGGCGCGGCAGGCTGTGCGGAAAAACTCGGCCGTTTCATTGTCAGATGCATGCTTCGAGGCGAGGGCGAGGTAGCGGCGACTCGCTTTGCGTGCCCGGCTGCGGCGCGCGTAGTCGGGATCGTCCCGAAGTTTGGATCGATGCCGGAAATAGAACCAAGCGGCGATGAGCAGCAGGAGCAGAACGGATTGGACCGTGATGAATATTGAGCCGGTAAACGGGTTGCTGAGATTGTGTGGACCCCCGCTGCTCCACTGTGTCGCCAGAGGCAATAGGTCGGGACCTCGCCGAGCTTCGACTGGATTTGAGACGGATGGCTTTTCCTTCTTGGGAAGGGATCCGGCGGGCGCAGGGTTTACCTGAATCGTAGTGGGAGGAACCCGGACCGTTTGGTATTCAGCGGATTCGGGATCGAAATAACTGAAGGTGAAGTCTGGAGTTGCCGAGATTCCCTCGGTTCGCGGAACCAGAGTGAAGGTAAAGGTTTTGACACCAGCGTATCCGAGCTCGTCTCGCTGGGTGAAGGAGGATTCGGGATCATATTCGCGCCATTGAGTCGAGTCCGCTTGAAAGACCGGCCCCTCGAGGCGGTCAAAGTTGCCTTGTCCGCTGATGGCGATTGAGAAGAGAAACGGCTCTCCTACCTGTACTGAAGTTGACGAGATTTTGGTCTCCTCCACCTGGAATTTTCCGATGCCGCCGGTGAAATCGTCTGGGCGATTCGCCGTGGGCAGGGGGAGAATCTCGATTTCTTGATCCTCGGAATAGGCGCGGAACTCCTCGCGGCTGAACATTTGTCGAAACGGCGAGGAACCGAAAAAGGAGTCGAGAGGATCTTGTCGCCCGCTGGCGTCACGGGGGGAAGCGACGACGGGAAGCTCAAAGAGTAGAGGCTGTGGACCAGTTTTAAGAGGAGTCAGCAGGGCAGCCCAGTCAGCAACGACGACGGGGAGACCGTCGAGTGCCCCTTGTTCATCGCCGATATAATTGTAGTTCCCGATGGTAAAGGCGTCTCCGATCTTATCGGGATGTTCCGTGGCAAGGGTGGGGTTGCGCAGTTTGCGCAAGTTGATGAAAAGGCGAATGTCAATCGGTGTGGTTTCCCCGACATAGAGGGTCTCCCGTGGAAGCTGCAGTCCCAGCCAAGTGGGTTTGGCATCGGGCACGTTGTCGGTGGAACCGGGCGAAGCGGAAGGCTGGGTGGAGCCTCCAACTACTTGAATCGTGGCAGAGGGAACGGTGACGGTCTCGTCTCCGTAGGTAACGGTAAACTTCGGAGTTTTAAATTCGCCGGCCTGAGTGGTGCGTACCCGGTAGAGGTGGCTTACCCTCATGCTGGTTCTACCGTTGACGATGCGAATCTCTTGATTGGGTCCGAGGTAGCGGAATTCCAGGCCCTCTACAGCGGGGATGCGCGGAGGAGACACGTTGTGAAAAGAGGTAGAACCGTCCTCGCGGGAGAATTCGACACTAAAAATGGAACCTTCGCCCTCGTAGACAATGGCTGGTTCAAAGGTAGTACGAACCTGAATCTGGGCGACGAGATTTGTCGTAGCCACCAAGAGTGCACATATCCAAAACGTCAGTGTTTTCATCATCACCAGTTTTTCCGATTATCGCGATTTGGGGATCCTTCCGATCCGCTTCCGGCGAACGGCAATTTTCTTTCGGAACGTTTTAGGCTGTCAAGAAGGCGAGCTGCGTCGTCGGTAGACATGACCCCGATCACCACTTCCTCTCCATTCTCCCCGGATGATTCTACATCACCTTCACTCGCTGCTGCGGCCAGATTATCGGCGATCTCGTCCGCTTGTTCCTCGCTGAGCTGCATAGGAGATTCTTCCTCCTCTCCGGCTCTGCTCTCGTCCTGTTCTCCTTCCGCGCCGCCCTCGTCTTGATTCTGCGGGTCATCTTGATTCTGTGAAGTTGTCTCTTGTTCCTGACCTTCTGATTCACCGGATTCTCCGTCCTCACTCTCCTCCGAATCGGATTCATCTTCAGATTCCGGGGTAGACTCTTCCGACTCGGACTGCTCTGAGGAATTCTCGTCAGATTGTTGTTGGGATTCCGTTTCGGATTGATCCGTTTGTTCCGCCGGATCTTCGTTGGAGGATGACCTGTCCTGAGGCTGCTCGTTCTGCTGTCCGGAGTTCTGATCTTGCTGCTCACCGTTGCTCGGTTGCTCCTGCTGTTGGCCACCGTTCTCTTGCTGCTGGTCCTGTTGTTGTTGGTTTTGCTGCTGGTCCTGCTGTTGTTCCTGTTCCTGATGTTGTTGGTTTTGCTGCTGGTCCTGCTGTTGTTCCTGTTCCTGATGTTGTTGTTCGAGCAATTTTTTCAACTCCTCGATGAGGCGTTCAATCTCAGGCAATTGGCGCTCCTGGTCCTGTTTTAAATTTTGCTGACGCTTAATTTCTGTGGTCAGCCCTGCGGTTTGGTTCTTAACAAAGTCCAAGTTGTGGCGGGCGTCTTGGTGGCCCGGAGATAATTCGAGGGCGCTTTCAAAATCGTTCAGTGAGCGTTGCCATAGCTTTTGAACCGACGACTCGTTTTCCAACGCAGCGGAGAGCGTTTCGATCGAACTCGCGGTCGCAGATTTTCTCTCTTCCAGTGCGCTGATGGCCTGCTGGAGTTGTTGCTGCTCGGGGGGTTGGGCCTTGGCCATATCGAGTAGGTTCTCGCCGAAATTCATCGGAGTGATGTTCTTCGAGGAGACTTCGATCCCCGCTTCAGTTGTCTTGGCAGGGGACGCGTCGGCCAAAGAGAGCAGACCTTGGCGGTAGTGAGTGTTTCCGAGATTGTAAAACGCGTCGGCTTGAAACTGAAAATCCCTTGCGAGGCGCAAAGCGTCGGTGAACGATTCGACTGCCCGCGCGTATTTCTCCTCCCCGTACAGTTCAGTTCCGCGATTGAAATGGGCGATCGGATTCAGGGGTTCTTGTTCTACTGCACGGGCGAAAGCAGTTTGCGGAGGTTCTTCCACCACCTCGATCTCTTCTACCGTTTCGGCGTCCTCTGCGGGCACGGATTCTTCGGTCTCTATTTCCTGTGCGGAGGAGGGCTGGGCGGGCAGAAGAAATCCAACGACAAAAAGAGCCAGGAGTGCGGTGCCTCCGCCCAGCTGCTTGCGGCCGATCTTCCATCCACGGCGTGTACCGATGAGGGGTTCGAGCGCGAAAAAGAACAAAGCCAACCCCAAGGGCCACTGGAAGCGCTCGATGGCAGTACGTTGGAGCTGAGAGGAAATCTCTTCTTCAGGGATCGAGCCAATTCCCGCCTCGAGAACCTGCTCCAAGCCGTATCCCGTCGTACCCAGAGGAACATAGAAGCCACCAGTTACCTGCGCGATCGTCTGCAGTGTTTCAGGTTCCAGATGGCTCTGTACGATCTCTCCATTCTCATCCCGTACATATTGAATCCGCCCCGCTCGATTTGGAATCGGGATCGGTGCGCCTTCAGAGGTGCCCACCCCGACGGTGTAGAGGGTGACTCCGTCTTCGGCGGATTTGCGTGCTTGTGCTATGCCACTCCCTTCGAGGTCTTCGCCGTCCGTTATGAGGACCACGATCTTGAAATTGTTGTCGGCGGAGAAAGCGGCTTCCGATTCGTTAATGGCTGCCGCCAGGTCGGTTCCCCCGGCTGAAATGACGTTTGTGTCCACCGCGTCGAGTGACTGGAAGAATGCGTCGTAGTCGAGGGTGAGAGGGCATTGCAGAAAGGCGCTCCCCGAGAAAGCGACCAGCCCAATCCTGTCGCCTTCCAGTTGATTGACAAAGTCTTCAATCGCCAACTTCGCGCGGATCAATCGGTTGGGCTTGATGTCCTGTGCGAGCATACTGCGGGAGGTATCGAGTGCGAAGACGATATCGATCCCGCGGCTGCTGCTTTCAGTCCAGGTGTAGCCCCATTGGGGGCGTCCCAAGGCGAGGAAAAGGAAGATGACGCCGAGTAAGATTACGGCATTTTTCAACCGGCGCCGGAATGGGCTATAGGATTGGAGTAACCCTTGGACGAGGCGGTCCGAGGCAAACCGGCTGATACTTGCACGTCGTCCCTTTCCGTCAAAATGGAAGAGCACGAGTAGTAAAACCACTACGACGGGAAGGAGGTAAAGCCAGACCTTGTTCGCAAATTCAATCATCGTTCATTCATCCATGGCGATTAGCCGGGAAGAGGGCGGAAACGGGTGTTGACGAGGAGTAGCTCGATCCCGAGCAGGGCCAGCGCAGCGTAGAGGGCCCAGAAAAAGAGTTCCTGAAATTCGGAGTAGTGCCGGAGTTTGACCTCGGTCGTTTCGAGTTGATCGATCTCGTCGTAGATGGATCGAAGTTCCTCGGGGTTCGTCGCGCGGTAGAATTTGCCCCCGGTGATCTCGGCAATCTGGTTCAATGTATCTTCATCGACCCGACTTTCCATGTAGCCACCGAAGACCATGTCTCCATTCGAGCGTCGCAAGATCGCACCGGAGCGATCGGTCTTGGGCATGGGAACACGACCACTCTTCCCCGCGGCGATGGTGTAGATTTTGACGTCAAAAGTTTCAGCTGCTTCGGCGGCTGCTATGGGGGGAATCTCCTGTACGTTGTCCTCCCCGTCGGTGAGGAGGATGACGATACGGCTCTTTGCGGGCAGATCGCGGAGCCGGTTGACGCTCATTCCGATAGCGGGGCCAATGGCGGTTTGGGTGCCGTCAATCAATCCGGTTTGTATCCGCTCCAGGTTTTGCAGCAGCCATCCGTGGTCGAGCGTGAGCGGACTGACGAGAAATGATTCTTTGGCGAAAGCGACGAGCCCAATGCGGTCGTTGGGGCGCTTTTCAATGAACTCTTTCACGGTCTTTTTGACGATCTGCAGCCGGGTAGCGAGTTCTTCGCGGGAGGCGAAATCGAGTGCATTCATCGAGCCCGATACGTCGATTGCGAGGACGATGTCGATCCCGCTGGACTCTACTTCACTGTGCCCTTTTCCCAGTTGGGGTCGGGCCAATGCCGTAAGAAGCAGTAGGATGGCGAGCAGCCGCATGAGGAAAAAGAATCCGCCGATGCGGGAGCGTGAGCCACGGGTCACGTCCTTGGCGATTGCTACCGAGGAGAATGAGAGGGCGGCGTTCTTTCCTCGGCGACCGCGGAGAATGATCCAAAGCGGCAAGAGGAGGGCTAGCCAAAACCATTCGGGATCTCGAAAAAGGAAGTCGCTCAAAGATCTCCCTCCGGTTTGGTGTTCGGCTGTGCCATTGCCGGAACGGTTTGCTCGACAAAATGGTCAGCGGTATCGAGGAGCTTTTGGTTCTCTTTGAGATCCAATTGGCGCCGCGCGTACTTTGCCTCATCCATGAGGGAGAGAAAGGTTTTTAGGTCACCGACCGCCTCGGCAGGAATCTTGGGGCGGTCCTCTTCGGTAGATTCGCTCGATCCGATGTGACTGAGGAATTCTTCAGTAGTTTGTTCCGGGGCGCGAATGCCGGTAATAGCTTCGATGGTTTCTCTGAGGACCCGCGAGAGTCTGGCGGGGATTTCTTCCGTGTGGCCGTCGGAAATGAGTTTCTTCATCGCGGCCGACTCGGCGCGGTATCGATGGAGAGGGGAGATGATCTTGGGGCGGCACAGCCGTTTAATGATCCAGATCAGCAACAAGATTCCCAGGATGCCGGCGGCTGCGATAGCGGGGATCGCCCAGGTCCCTTGCTCCTGCCAGAAGCTGGGCACGATAGGTCCGCGGATCGGGCGGAGACCCTCTTGGGCGAGAAGCGGTGAGGCCCCAGCGCTCGCGGCCGTGCAGAGGGCGAGTAGGAGTGGGCGGTTGTGGGTCATCGCTTTCTCTCCCTCCGTTCGAGATAGCGCCTGAGGTGGTGGATATAGGGTTCACCCGTTCGCAGGGAGAGACTACCCAAGCCGAGCTGGTTGAAGGCCTTGTTCATCTTTTCGAGACGATTGCGGTTCTCGGTCTCGTACCGTTCTCTGATTCGGCGGCTCGAGGTATCGAGCTCCACCGTTTCACCCGTTTCGGAATCTTCCAGAGTGATTCGACCCACTGAGGGTAGAGTGTGTTCGCGTTCGTCGGAAAGGAAGATCGTCGTCAGGTCGTGCCGCCGATGGGTGCGGGAGAGGGCGCGGAAGACGGCATCTCCACGGGGTTGTTCCGGGTCGGGTAATCGACCGTCGGGCCCCTGAAGAAAGTCTGAGATGAGGAAAACCACCGCCTTGCGCTTTAGTAGCCGGTTGAGGTGGTCGAGGGCGTCGGGGAGGTCGGTTCCTTTTCCTTCCGGCTCGAAATAGAGGATCTCGCGAATCACACGAAGGATGTGGGAACGGCCCTTTCGGGGAGGGACGTAGGTCTCGATCCGGTCAGTGAAAATGAGGAGTCCCACTTTGTCGTTGTTCCGGCTCGCCGCAAACGCGAGAACACTGGCGATCTCTGCCGCGAGTTCCCGTTTCGATTCTGCGGCTGAGCCAAAGGAGCCCGAGGCCGAGAGATCGACGAGGAGCATCAAGGTCAGCTCCCGTTCTTCGCGGTAGATTTTGACGAAGGGGCGGTCCATTCGAGCCGTGACGTTCCAATCAATTGAGCGGATCTCGTCGCCGGGGGCATACTCGCGGACTTCTTCAAAGTCCATGCCCTGTCCCTTGAACACGCTGTGGTAGGCCCCGGAAAGAGCATCTGTGACCATCCGGTTGGTCCGGATCTCAAGACGACGCACCTTCCGGAGAATTTCCCGGGTCTGGTCTTCCTGTTCAGCCATTGGGGGCGCTTAGGGAACGGGGACGGTGTCGAAGATGCGGCTGATGATCTGCTCGCTGGAGTATCCCTCCGCTTCCGCTTCGTAGGAAGGGATCACCCGGTGGCGAAGAACATCCATCCCGATCGTTTTGATGTCGTGGGGGGTGACGTAGCCCCGGCCTTGGAGGAACGCCCATGCTTTGGAGGCGAGAATGAGGGAAATCGTCGCCCGGGGGCTGCCGCCAAACTGAATGAAGTGATCCATGTCCAGACCGTAATCGCTCGGCTTGCGCGTCGCGAACACCAGATCGACCGTGTATTGTTGGATCTTGGGATCTACATAGATCTGATCCACGGCTTCTCTCGCTCTCAATATATCGTCCAGATCAATGACGGCATCTACTGTGGTGGATGGTTTGGTTGTCGCCATCTCCTGGAGGATCCGGAGTTCCTCCTTTTTGCTGGGGTAGTCGACGCGAAGCTTGAGCATGAAGCGATCGACCTGCGCTTCGGGGAGCGGATAGGTTCCTTCCTGATCGATCGGATTCTCAGTCGCCAGAACGAGGAACGGCTTGGGTAGGTAGTGAGTCTCGTCACCGAGAGTTACCTGCCGCTCCTGCATCGCTTCGAGCAGCGCGCTCTGGACCTTTGCCGGGGCCCGGTTGATTTCATCTGCCAACACGACGTTGGCAAAGATTGGGCCTTTGCGGGTCTGGAATTCGCTCGTTCGTGGATTGTAAATCAACGTACCGACCACATCCGCGGGCAGCAGGTCGGGCGTGAATTGGATACGGGAAAAATCCGCCTTTACGGCTGAGGCGAGGGTGCGGACGGAGAGGGTTTTGGCCAATCCAGGGACACCTTCGAGTAGTACGTGGCCATTGGCCAGCATACCGACGATCAACCGATCGATCAGGTACTCTTGTCCAACAATTACCTTGCGGATTTCTTCCCGGAGGCGAGGCACCCAGGCCGCAGTTTCTTCCACCACTTTTTGAATTTCGTCAGGATCTTGGCTCATGGTTCGTATCGAAAGCTCTGTTCGGGTTAATGGAAACCTTTGAATTAGTCGGGCCTCTCCAATTTTTCAAGAGAGGAGTCGAAAACTCCGCTGAAGTCTGGACCCGAATTGCTACTTTTACCCTAAAATCAGGCTAAACGCGTTGCTTTCGGTAGGAGGATTAAGGGACCGGTCGGGAGCGTTCTAGGGTGTGCGGAGCGAGCGGGCAGAGGGGAGGGTTTTATTCTCCCTGCTTTTTCCCAGCCGATAGTTCAGCGGAGTGACTCCGAAGCGTGATTTGAATACGCGGTGGAATTGCTCTACGGAACCGAAGCCTGAGTCCAATGCCACTTCGAGTACCGTCCGATTGGTCCCGAGTAGGAGTGGAATGGCGCGCTCGATTCGCATCGATTGGAGGTAAACGGTGAAGGTTTGGTTCATGGCCAGTTTGAACTTTCGGGAAAATGCCGCCGGGGTCATTCCGACCGATTCTGCCAGGTCGTTGATACTGATGGGTTCCGTAAGCTTTCGGTGGACGTACTCGAGAGCCTTGCGGATGGTCGTGTCGAGTCGTCGGTTTTGTTGAACCAGTTGTTCTTGGACGATCTCAAGTCCATGCCTGAGGCATTCGCCCAGCCCGTCCAGGGTGAAGGTGGAGAGCATTTGCTGCATGGTATTGTGAAATCGATGACCGGCTAGTCCGATTGTGGGTAGGGGAGTGGCGGCTTCGAGGAGAAACCCGAGGTACGCGCGGTGGGTGTCGTGGATTTTGGTTTGAGTGCGCAGCAGCACGGCTTCCTCCCAGCAGGTCAGGGCGTCGCGCCAGTTGGGAAGCGAATGATTGAACTGAAAGAGGGCCAGTTGCCTTGCTCGCGCTTCCTGTTGAGGGTCGTGTAGGTGCGCGTTTCCAGGCACGTGGGCGAGGCGCAGTTCGATCAGCCGGTCTTGCAGGCTACGTTGCCACTCCCGGGGACTGCCCGCTCTCCGATGCGTTTCGCCCATAGCAGGTCGATAGGGAAGGGTCCGGTAGACCCAACCATCGCCGGGCCGGAAGTCCCAGCTCTCCCAGTTGGGTTCACAATCGCTTTCTCGGATGACGGTAGTAAGCACTGGGAACTCGATCCCCGCTTCGGCCAATCGACTGACCAATTGTTCTACTGGGAGCGGGCCACCGTAGATGCAGTCGTGTAGTTCGCTGTTTTTGTCATTAGATGACATAATTGTCGTAATAAATGTCACGAATAACTGTTTTCGCGATGATATAATGGCACCATGAACAGAAAATCAATTGTTACCGAATCGATGCGAACCCCCGCTCGTAGCCTGAATGAGAAGTTGAATTGGGTTGCGCAGAAAGCGACCGTCAAACCTCTTCAGTACGCTCTGAGTGAGGAGGAGCTGACTCAATACCGCGAGAATGGCTATATCGTTAAACGCGGGCTGCTTGCCGACTTGGCCAGTAGCTTGCAAGATCAGGCGGATGTTCTCTTGGAAATGGAGGAGCTTCACGACCCCAATAATCTCCGGCTGGAGAGAGCTACCAGCGAGCAGATCATCTGGAAGATCGATCCCTTTGTAGATCTGAATCCGTTCTGGGGACGGATGGTGCGCGACCGTCGAATTTGCGACGTGCTGGCTTCGATTTATGAGGGAAGAGAACCGCGGCTACTTAAGGATAAACTCATTTACAAGCCGCCTCACACTCACGGGAACGATCTTCATCAGGATTATACTTGGTGGCAGGGGCTCCCCACGAGTGCCATTTCGGTCTGTATTGCGGTCGATTATACCACTATCGAGAACGGTGCCACGACGTTGTATGCCGGCAAGCATAAGAATGGCCTCATGCACGAAGAGGGGAAACTCACAATGCTTGATCGCAAGACGGTCGAAGGGGTGGAGCCAGAGGTGGTTTGCGCAGAACCAGGTGATGTAATCTTCTTCGGATGTTTTACGCCCCACGAAGCCGGCCCCAATCGTACGGATGGATTCCGCCGCCAGATCTTTTTGTCTTACAATGACTCGGCGGACGGAGAGTGGCGGGCCGCTCACTATGATCACTTCTTCAGCTACCGGTTGAAGAAGGCGTCGGATGAAAAACGGGCCGAGGCTTTTTACCTCTAACAGATCGGAGGCTTCATCATGAAAACCAACCAGACCGCTTCGGCATCCGTGCGTCGTAAGAGTTCTCGCACGGCCGACCACCCGAAAGTTGCCGACCTTAAAGGAAAGTTGATCTTCGCAGGAGGAGGATGCCGACGGGCGGATGCTTGTGACCAATGCGGGCGCTGTTGCCTCACCCAGGGAAAATCCCGAGTCGTCTGAATTCTCAAAACGGGATGCGTGCTGTCTCTCTGGCGCGGTCGACGGGCCGGAGAGGCGGCTACGAATCCAGCTTTTTTCCGTAGTAGTGCTGGTAGAGTTTTCGCGAGGTGGCCTCCTGTCGGCCGATCATACTCGATAGGCGAAAGCGGATCACGGTGCCGAAAACGAGAGAGAAACGCCGGGCTCTTCCCCCTGATTGCCATTTGGCGGTACCCGCCTTGGTTTCCAATCCAAGGTAGCGGGTTTCGCCCAATCGCCGAAGGTGACGGCTGAGTTCGACGTCTTCCATAAGCGGGAATCGGTCGAGTCTCTCCCAGACTGCGGTGCAATTTCGGCGGAGAAACATCCCTTGGTCGCCCCAATAGGATTCACCGATGACGGCCCTTCCTTCGTTCATGAACTCGACTATACTCAGGATCGGTGAACCGGGATTGAATCTTTGGCCACATCCTCCTCCGATTACCTCGGTTGAGAGAGATCGGATGGATTGGATCGCTTGGGGATGAAGTTCGCAATCCGCATGGAGGATCAGGACCCAATCGGTAGTGAGATTCCGGATGCCGGCATGGATCTGTGACCCGCGGCCGAGAGTGGCCGTGGTCGTGCGAGCGCCAAAACAATGGGCGATTGAGACCGTGGCATCTGTCGAGGATGCGTCGACGATGAGGCAATCATCGGGAAGGTCGGAACCTTTTTGGATCGATTGGAGACAAGGGGAGATCGTATCCGCTGACTGGTAGGTGGGAATGACGATGCCTACTGTTGAGGCCCCGCCTTCTTCTGCGGGTCGGCTGATTCGCTTGTACGATCGGAAGCGGTTCACTTCAACGAGTCCGAGGAGGAGGAAGGGAATCCAGACCGCGGGTTCCACCCAGGGTGGGAGCTCCCAGTAGCCGGTAGCCTCGAAACGACCCCAAACGAGAAAGTATCCCGCTTGTGAGACACAGAGCCATAGCCATGAGAGCGAGGGGCGCAGAGCGACGAAGGGGATCAACCAGGTGAGGTACCAGAAATGGAGGATGGGGCTGCAGACGAGGAGGCAACCGAGAATCCGGCGAGCGAGGGTTGAGGGGCTCCCCCCTTTCCAGAGAATGGTGCCCACCAGGAGGGCGAATAGGATTCCACCCGATTCGGAGGCGAATTCTTCCGAGATCCCTGCGGTGCGGAAGAGCCACGGGAGTAGTCCTTGAAAGGTGCCGTTCCCGCCAAATGATCCGACAGCTTCGAACCATGCGGGTAATCCACTCGCGAAGGGGATCCACAGGGCGATCAGGATGAGCGGTGCCCAGTACCATCCCCGCCATGCACGCTGAAACCACCACAGGGGGAGAAGGACGAGACTGATCAGCTTGAGCTGTAGAGAGGCCGCCAGGAAAATCCAGGAGAGGCGTACCTTTCCGGCCTCCAGAGAGGCAATTGATCCAACCAGAGCGAGGACGAGTATGGAGTCGTAGTGGGCTTCACCTGCAATCCCGATGAGGACGATCGGGTTGAGGCTGTAGAACAAGGCAAAGGCTAGCGGCAGGCGGCGCCGTCGCAGCAGGTATAGTACTAGAAATAGGGTTCCTATATCCGCGAGGAGGAACGCAGTCTTGTGGATCAGGTCTCCTGAGGTGGAAGGTGCTAGGGTTGCCAATACCGCAAATACTCCTTGGGCGAGGGGAGGGTAGACCGTTCCATTCTCTTTGTGGTTCATCTTCTCCCAATCGCCATCTCTGTACGATATGAGATCGGGATCCGCGGCCGTCCGGGCAAAGGGATTCTCGCCGGCCAATACCAATTTGCCCTCCCATCGATAGCGGTGGATGTCGTCGCTCGGAGGGGTTGGCAATAGGAGCAATCGAGGCAGTAGGCTTACGACTACGATGAGAATCAGAGCGCTGCGGATACGAGGGCGGTCGATGGGAAAGAATCCCCAACAGGCAATCAGGCCAATTGATTGCAGAAGGAATCCAACGCTCCTCCCCGATCCGGGATGATCGAAGGAGGGGAGAAAGGTGAATGGCAGGCAACCCGCCGTGAGAGTCAGCACTCCAGCTAGAAACGCGGTCCAGCGGAAGAGTGTTGGGTTCATCCGGCCGCGCTGGCGGAGGGGGAGTTCGCTTGTTGCATGCCCGGCTGATCAGAATGCCGGGAAGGCATGTTTGCCTGGCGTACTTCCTGTAGCGACCGCAGCCCTACAAAGGTGTATCCGAGTGAGTAGAGCAATAGAAACGGAGTGATTCCCCAGACCCCAAGGACGATGTGCAGTAGAAGCGAGACCATGCAGTAGGCACCGAGAAAGATTTCGGCCCCGATCACCCAGGATGCTTTCGCTTTGTACCTGACTTGGTGGGAGTTTCCCTTCTTGGGCGTACGGACAAATTCGCTTTGAATCCCGATCAACCCTTCGATGACTCCGCGACTGTTCGATACCGAAATGCCGAGCCCGATCACCGTGAGTACGGGAAGAAAGAGGATTCGGCGGAACCAGTCGTTGGGGTACAGGTGGCGCTGGCTCACGACGTAGAGTGTGTTGGGGCCGACCGCCGCAATAAAGATGGTGAAAACCCCGAACCAGCGGACGAGGAGACTCATCTGCTCGGGGATGATGAACATCATCGGTAAGCTGAGGAGGGCGATGGTGACGATCACCGGGTGAATTCCGTAGTGCGTCAGGTGAAAAAGTGCTTGGAGTCGGGCCACTAGGCTACGGTCCGAACGCCAGACGCGAGGGTATAACTTTCGGGCGGTTTGGATCGACCCTTTGGCCCAGCGGAATTGCTGATTCTTGAAAGCGATAAAGGTCGATGGTAGTTCGGCGGGGACTACTGCATCCGTGCGAAAGGTGAGTCGCCAGCCGGCCAATTGTGCCCGGTAGCTCAGGTCCATGTCTTCGGTAAGGGTGTCGCCTTCCCAGTTGCCGCAATCGTAGATCGCTTGTTTGCGCCAAAGCCCGGCAGTTCCATTGAAATTGAGGAAGAGGTCGTTGGATGCGCGGGCGGCTTGCTCAATCGAGAAATGCCCGTCGATGCCGACGGACTGTGCGCGGCATAGGAGGTTTTCCCGGGGGTTGAGGTGCGTCCAGCGTCCTTGAACGAGACCGAGTCCTTCGTCGTGGACGAGGAGGGGCAAGGTTTGACGAATAAATTCCGGCGTGGGTACAAAGTCGCCGTCGAAGATGGCGACGTATTCACCTTTCGCCTCTTCAAGACCGGCTTTAAGTGCACCAGCTTTGAATGCTTCTCGATTGTCCCGGCGGAATACTTCTACCCAATGTCCTTTCTCGCGGAGGTCGGATGCAATCTGGTTGATCAATCCACAGGTCTCGTCATTGGAATCGTCAAGGACTTGAATCTGATGTTTGTCCTTCGGGTAGTCGATCAGGGCCACGGCTTCGAGGATGCGAGCGGCCACGTTGTACTCGTTGTAGAGGGGGATTTGAGTCGTTACAATCGGCAGAGAACTAATATCCGTCCACATGGCTTCCGCCAGTTCATCAGCCTTCTTTGCTTGTTCTTCGAGTGAGCGTCGGCCGCGCAGGAAGAAGAATATCTGCCAATAGCAGTTGAGCCCGTAGAGAAAGAGAACCGTGCCGCACACGATGTAAATCGCGGTCAGTATCCATTCGAAAAAATTCATACAAAAGTTGTCTTAGGGAACTTGTCTTACAGTTCCAACGATTAGCCGGTTGTTATGGCCGATGGTCGGCGGCAGTTCCGGGCATTGATATTGAAGTAGTCGTAGTGAAATTAGGTTGTAGTGCGGGTGGTACTCGATCGTTAGCTTTCGGCACCAAATTTTTGCCAGAGTTCACGAAGCTGGAAGGAATCAGCAATCTCCATTACTCGGGAGGTCCCAATCTCGTCCAAAACGATTAGACGCAGTTTGCCACTGCGGACTTTCTTGTCACGCCCCATGGCCGCGATGAGTTGCTCGGTATCGAGCGGAGCGATGAGACGGACTGGAAGATCGTTGGCTTGGAGAATGTGGGCGATCCGAGAAGAACTTCCTTTCTCGAGGAGGCCGTTTTTCTCCGAAAACTGGGCCGCCATCAGGAGGCCGATCGCAACCGCTTCCCCATGAAGATACTGCCCAAAGCCCGCCACGGCCTCGATCGCATGGCCGAAGGTATGCCCGAGGTTGAGAAGAGCCCGGCCCCCGTCCTTCGCGAGTTCTTTTTCATCTTCGGCAACGATTTCCGCTTTGATCTCACAGCACCGCACGACGATTTGTTCGAGGATGGGAGAGTCCGCGGTGATCGTTCCGCTTTTCTCGAGAAGGTGAAATAAATCAGAGTCGGCGAGGAGGCCGTATTTGATGACTTCCGCCATGCCGGCAGAGAATTCGCGAGCGGGCAGGGTCTGGAGAAAGGGCAGCCAAGCGGCCACCCCGAGGGGTTGTTTGAAGGCGCCTGCGAGGTTTTTGCCCGCAGGTAAATTGACACCAGTCTTTCCGCCAACGGAACTGTCGACCATGGATAGTAAGGTCGTGGGAACTTGATGAAATTCAATCCCGCGTTGGTAGATCGCGGCACAGAACCCCGCAAGATCTCCGAGTACGCCGCCGCCAACGGCGATGAGAAAAGAGGAGCGGTCGAGGCGCTCTGTCGCGAGAAACTGAAGCAACTCTTCAGCGGTCGCCATTGATTTCGACGTTTCACCGACAGGCATGACCCACCGTGGAATATCAGGAAACACTTCATCAAGCATCTCCTTGTGGTCCTCCAATACCCCGGCATCTACCGCCAGAGCGCACTTTCTCCCGCTCCGACGGTCGCGGTTTAGATGGCTCGATTCAAGCAAGCTCTCGAAGAGCTCGAATCCGATTCGGATCGGATAGGAGCGTTCTCCCAGTTTGACGGTTAGAGATTCCATTCCTTTTGTTCTAGTAACTTGCGCCGTTTTGGCAATAGAGGCTTTTCGGTGCTGGGGAGGAGCAATTCGTGGAGCCGGGATACAGGTGAGTGTTTGAGTTGAGAGGTGGGATGGCTCTTCCGGTCTTCGGGGTAGAGCGGGACCGAGCAACCGCGTGGACCTCGTCTCTGGAATCGGTGTGGAAAACTGTCCTGTCCCCCGTCCTTTGCTGCCGCCCGGGGCGTGCTCGCCCGTTGAGCATAAGTGATTCCTCGTAGCAGGTGGGCTACTCGTCACTGCTGGCAAAAATCGCCTGGCAGTACTCTTTTACCGAGAATGGTTGGAGGTCTTCGGGTTGTTCGCCTAGGCCAATGTAGTAGATGGGGAGTTTCATCTCCCGGTAGATACCCACAAGGGCACCACCGCCGCTGGTGCCGTCTAGCTTTGTGATGACCAGCCCGGTGAGCTCAAACGCTTCGTGAAAGATGCGGGCTTGCTGGATTGAATTGGTTCCATGGCTTCCATCGATCACCAGCCAACGCTCTTCGGGAGCGCCTTCGCGTTGCTTTCCCAGAACGCGTCGGACTTTCTTGAGCTCTTCCATGAGGTTACTCTTGGTGTGGAGGCGTCCTGCCGTATCTAGAACCAGCAGATCCTTCTCTCGCTTTTGAGCGGCTGCGAAGCTGTCGAATGCCACGGCTGCCGGATCAGCCCCTTGGTGACTGCCGATGACTTCGAGGCCCAGTCGATCACTCCAGACTTTGAGTTGTTCGTTGGCTGCCGCTCGGAAGGTGTCACATGCCCCTACGAGAACTGAGGAGCCCGACTCTTGAAAATGCCAAGCAATCTTCGCGGAGGTCGTGGTCTTGCCCGATCCGTTGACCCCAACGAGAGCGACCACGGTCGGCTTTTCCTGGCTGGGAGCGAATGCTTTCTCAGAGCCCTCAAGCACACCCTCGAGAACGCGCGCGCCGATCTCGGCCGCTTCCTTTCCTCGGAGGTCGCGGTTTCTTCGGTACTCTTTGCGGATCGCTTCCATGACTTCGTCAGTGGTTTCGACCCCAAAGTCTGCTCCAAAGAGCGCTTCCTCAATAGAGTTGAGAGAATCTTCGTCCAGCTTGGCGCGTCCAAATACTCCCCCGACCGCACTGCTCAGGCTGCGGGTAGTCTTTTGTAGACCTTCGCGAAAACGGCGAAAAAAACCTTTTTTCTCGGCGTGCATAACGTTCGTGTGGGTTATTCTGCCTCGCGCAGCGGGCGATTGAGCTCGCCGGACATCCGGTCGAGGATCCCGTTGAGAAAGCGGCGGCTTTCTTTGTTGGAATACTCTTTCCCAAGATCGATGGCTTCGTTGATCGAAACCACCGGGGGAATGTCGGAGCGATACAGGAGTTCAAAACAGGCCATGCGCAGAATGGCTAGGTCCACCCGGGCGATCCGGTCGATTTTCCAGTTCTTGGCCAGCGATTCAATTCGGTCATCGATTTCATCGATGTGACCGATGGTTCCGTGAATCAATTCCTCGGTGAATTCAAAATATTCCCGTGGCTTCTCCTGCGCTTCGAAAAAGCTGATGAGTAGGCCTTCCAGCATTTCGTCGCGATTTGACTCGTACAGATACAGAAATTGCATGGCGGCGACGCGGTTGCGGCGACGTTTAGAGGGCTTGCGTACGGGCGTGCGTTGCCCTTCGTTTTCGTTCTCGTTCGACATGGAAATGTTAGATTTTCAGGTTGGCCAAAGCCACGGCTGCTCGCGCAAACTCGGCTCCTCGATCAACTTTGCCACCGATTCGATCGTCGGCTTGTTGTTCAGTATTAACGACGAGGATGCCGTTGACGATCGGAATACCAGTGCTTGTGGCGATGTTTTGAAGGGAAATTGCGGTGGAATAGCCGATCACGTCGTGATGGCTGGTGTCGCCGGCGATCACGATTCCAAGACCAATTACGGCGTGACAATCCGTATTCTTTGCGAGCTGGCTCGCGGCATAGGGAATCTCCATCGATCCCGGCACCCGCTCGAATCGAATGTCGGTTTCGAGTACCCCCATCTCCTCGAGTGAGGAGACCACAAGGCGAGTGAGGGTATCAACCCGATCTCGGTTGTAGGCTGCCGCGACAATGCCGATGCGTAGACCTTCTCCTTTTAGTGGAAGGTCAAATAATCCCGAATCAAAGCTCATTTGGCTGAATTTTTGTTCTCAAAAGAGTGGTCGATGACCTGAACTTGATCGACAATCTCCAAGTCATAACCCTCGAGTGCAATTACCTTGCGCGGACGGGCAGTAAGCAAGCGAATCTTTCGCAATCCGAGCTCCGCAAGGATTTGGGCTCCCATCCCATAGTCGCGGAAATCCATGGGCTCGCCCCCCAGTCCTTCTTTCTCAAGAAGTTTTCCAGTCGATGGATCGAGCCGGAACCCGCCGTTTGATTGCTCAATATAGACGACAGCTCCTTTTCCCTCTTCGGCGATCCGCTTCATCGCAGGACGGACCAGATTCTCCCGGAAGCTGGCGCCGAACACGTCGGAGAGGAGGTTCTCCCCCTGCACGCGGACGAGGGTCGGCTCTCCGTCGAGAGTCCCTTTTGTCAGAGCGATGTGGACACGGTTGTCGAGGACGCTTCGAAATAGATGAAGATCGAACTCTCCAAAGTCGGTTTCGATGACGCGGTGGCCGATGGCTTCAACCAGCTTCTCCCGCTTGTGCCGGTACTCGATCAGCTGGGCGATCGAGACCATCTTGAGGTTGTGCTTCTTTTTGAACTCCACCAACTCGGGTAGGCGCGCCATCGTGCCGTCCTTGTTGAGGATCTCACAGATGACGCCACTCGGGTGCAATCCGGCGAGGGTTGCCAAATCCACTGCCGCTTCTGTGTGACCCGCACGCTGGAGCACTCCACCTGGGCGCGCCCGGAGCGGGAAAATATGCCCTGGCTGGACCAGCAGGTCCGGCGTCCCTTGGGGGTTCGCCAGGATGCGTATGGTCTCGGCTCGGTCGTAGGCGCTGATCCCGGTTGAGATGCCTTCGGCCGCGTCGACTGAAACCGAGAAGTCCGTGCGATGGCTTTCTCGATTGTCGACCACCATCTGGTTGATCCCCAGCCGGGTGAGTTGATGGCTGAGTGTGGGGACGCAGATCAACCCGCCCGCTTCCTGAATCATTTGATTGATGGCCTCGGGGGAGACCTTGGAAGCGGCGAGGACTAGGTCACCTTCGTTCTCGCGGTTCTCGTCGTCGGTGACGATCACCATGCGGCCCGCCGCAATCTCAGCGATTGCCTCTTCGATCGAGTCGAAAACTTCTTCTGTTGCCAATGAAGGCACTGGGCTTAGCCCGCGCAGATCTCTTCAGCACGGAAGAATCGGTTGATCTCGATCGCAGCGTTTTCAACACTGTCGGAGGCGTGAACAACGTTCTTCATCATGTCAGTACCGAGGTCGCCACGGATCGTTCCGGCTGGAGCGGCAGTGGAGTCTGTTGGTCCCAGGAGGTCGCGGACTTTTTGCACAACGCCTTCGCCTTCCAACGCCAGGAAGATGACAGGATGAGAACTCATGAATTCTTCGATTTCTGGAAAGAAAGGCTTGTCAGCCACGTGAGCGTAGTGCTCGCGGAGAATGGCAGAATCGAGGCGTGCCATTTTTGCGCCAACGAGGGTGAACCCAGCGTTCTCGAAACGAGAGATCACTTCGCCGGCCTTCTTGGCTACCATACAATCGGGTTTCAGAATGATAAGGGTTTTTTCCATAAGCGGGCCAACCTAGGAGAGGCAGAAGGGCCTGACGAGTCGAAAGTTTTGCGGAATTTTGGCTCAGCGGAGAATTCTTCGCGCAACCGGAGGGTGGGGCTGTGGTGACGGTGCAGTCGGCCAGTGCTCAGCCCTTTGCCGCGAGGGAGTGGCTGCGCAGGGTGGAGGATCGAGCAAACGGCCTCCATTGAAGGTGCGGTCAGCTGTATCTCAGCGAGGCGAGGGGGGGCGTAAGGTGCTCGGTTTACTACCGTCCTATGAGCCTATTGTGGTGATAGCGTTGAGTGATAACGCTACTAGTATGGGTACACGCCATGGGCAATCACTCCGCACTCACGGGGAGGGGAGTCGCTATCTGGATCTTGGCGGCCTTCTCCAAAACTAGGTATTTTCGTGCGGTTTCTCGAAGATCGTTTACCGAAATACTTTCGAATCCCTCGATCAGTGTGCGGGCCCATTCCAATTGGTCCGGGCTCAGTTGGGAGCCGTTGAGTACGCGGATCCAGTACCGGTTGTTGCGGCGCATGTCCTGGAGTTGTTTGAGAGAGGGCGCCAGCGCGCGGATTCGTTCGTCCTCGGATACGGGAGTGGTCTCGAGTGACTCGATTACTTCCATGATCTGTTGGAGAACCGGCTCGACTTTCTCAGGAGAGAGAATCGCAACCGCAAAGAATATCCCGAAAGGATAGGTGTCACTCGGGCGGTTCGACGCGCTGTACGAGTAGGCCTGTCCGGTCTCTTCGCGGATTTTAAGGCGGAGCCGGTCGTCGAGGACGGAGGAGAGCAACGAGAGGCGTCGGCTTTGTTCCACGGGGGCGAGACCCGCTGAGGGAAAGGCAACCATGGCTATTCCTTGGGGAATATCCGATTCCACGGTGAAGTTGCGGCTTTCTCCCTTCGGAAACTTGGGTCCTTTTTGCTCCGGCTTGAAGCGTGGAAACGAGGGACGGCTGCCCGGGAGTGTCCCAAATACCCGATCGAGGGAATTCTTGAGGGCGTGCTCCTCAAAGTCTCCGACGATGGAAATTTCCAGGTAGCCGTTCTGGAACTGGGGAAGCATCCACTCGCGTAGCTCCTCGAAGTTTCTCGCACGAAGCTCTTCTTTGGTGGGGAACTGGTGGAGGCCGAAATCTCCATAGAGGAACGGCCAGCCTTTACTCTCAAGGACACCATGCCACTTTGATACAATCTCGCGGTAGTGTGGATCGATGGAACGGCGGAAGAGGCTCAGGCCCTCGGGGCGGAAGCCGGGATCCAGTAGGTACGCCCTCAATATGTCCAGTTGGAGGTCGAGGTCTTCGGGGCGCGTCTCACCCATGAGCTGAAATGCGTCTTCGGTGACTGAGAACTGGGTCACGATCGATCGCCCTGCGGTAACCGTTTGCAGGTCGTCAAATGAGATCTCTGCCAATCCTCCAAGGATAAAGGCCCCTTCGGCCATGCGTGCGATTCCGGGCTTGTCCGCGGGAAGGGAAAGACCGCCGCCTCCAACACGAATGGAGATCCGGATCGAGTCTTCTTCAAATGGGGTGCGCTTCCAGTTGGCCCTCACCCCGTTGGGGTATTGGAGTTGAACGATCTCGAGGTCGTCAGTACGCGAGAGGGAAGCAGGTTCTTCCGTCCCACTCGCCGCGTAGGGAAAGGTCAGGTCTGCCAGAAGTTCAGGCGCGTCAACTTCCTTCGCAGCAGACTCTTCGTAGACGGAGATCAGCGCGTCGGCATCAACTCCTTCGGGGATCGGCCCAGTGAGAAGAAGTCGCCGGCCTTGCTCTGTCCATGTTTGTTGCAAGAGTTCCAGGAGAGTACCGGGTGTACTTAATGATGCTGCCTCTTCGGTGATGCGCAGATTTTCTTCGGGAGAGATCGGAACTCGCCCGGCGTTGACGAGTCCTGCGTATTCATCTGCCCAGCTCGAGGATTTTCGGGTCTCTTGCCCAGTGACCCTTTCGCGGGCGGTCCGAAGCAGGTTGGCTTCGGCTTCGAGAATTTCGGCTTCGGCGATGCCGTGAACAAGTGCCTTTCTCAACTCGCGTTCAACCACTTCAACACCAGCCGCCCATTCGTCGGGGCGGACGGTTGCCGAGATCCCCGAAAGCTCCACGAATTCGAACAAGGGATAGCTGTAGGAGTAGCTGGAAAGAATTGGAGATTCTTCGTCGCGGGCCAATCGCTCGAGGCGTCTCGAGAGAATTGCGTTCAGAATGCTTAATTGAGCTTCCCGGATTCGGCGCGCTTCAGTGTCAGGTTCGCCCTCCAGTGCTACGCCGGTTGATAGTTCAAAGCGTACGGCCTTGGCTTCAGGTTCACGATGAACCAGCGCTTCAAGGCCCGAGAAATCGAATCCGCCCAATGTCGGGTCGGTTGGAGAGGCGCTACGACCTTCGCCGTATGATCCAAATTCTTCTTGAATAGCTTCTTCCCACAGCGCGGGATCAATGTCTCCAGTGACTACGAGGAATGTGCGGTCCGGGTGGTACCAACTGTTGTAGAAATCTACAAATTCCTCGCGGGGGGCTGTTTCAATCACTTCTTCGATCCCGATCGGCATCCGGCTGGCGAATAATGTGTCGGGCAGGAGGAAGTCGATCTCTGCTTCGAATGTACGGAACTCAACCGTGTCGCGGCTCGATTTTTCTGCGAGAATGATGCCGCGCTCTTTCTCGATCTCAGCGGATTGAAAGAGGATCCCGTCGGCATAGTCGCGAAGCAGGCGCAGGCTCTCTGTCCGTAGTTCCGGACTCCCGTTGGGCAGTTCGAGCTTATACATGGTTCGGTCAAAACCTGTGCTGGCGTTCGTGTCTGCTCCGAACGCCATACCCAGCCGCTGGAAATATTCTACCATTTCGCCCGGCGCAAAGTTCCGGGTTCCATTGAACGCCATATGCTCGAGAAAGTGTGCCAAGCCTCTTTGTTCCTCCGTTTCCATCAGGGACCCCGCTTGGATGACCAGCCGCAAGCTTACCCGTTCCGGTGGCTCGTTTGACTGGCGGATGAGGTATCCCATTCCGTTGGGAAGAGAGCCGAATCGAATGGCAGAATCGGCGACGAGATCAGACTCTTGTTGAGGCCAGGAATACGAATTTTGTGCAGTCAAAGTGGATTGAAAAAGAAGTATGAATAACGTCAGGGCAAAGGTGCGGAAGAAAATCATGGCGTGTTATCCAATGAAGGAATTCTCGGAGAGGTCAATAGGATCGATTAAAAAGGGAATGAGTCTACTAAACGGAGATGCACTCTTTGAGAGAGGGAGGGTGAAGCTTTTTCTCAAATCTTCAGACATTTCCAATCCGATTCCCCGCTCGGAGTATGACCGCTGGCCGCGGCCGTAGGCGTAGAAGTTCAACGAAATTGGATTCGCTGAATATCAGCAGGTGGGCCGGCTCTCCTTCGCGCATCGAATAGCCCGGCAGTCCCATTGCTGCAGCGCCATTTGAGGTGATCATCGGGAGAAGCCGATTCATCGCGTCGATTCCAGTCATCTGGCTGGCGTGGACCGTCATGTGGGCGACGTCGAGTAGATTTCCCGTTCCGAGAGGATACCAGGGATCACGTACACAGTCTTGTCCAAGTGCAACCGGAATCCCAGCAGCGTCCAGCTCAGGTATACGGGTCACCCCCCTTCGTTTCGGGTAGGAGTCGAATCGTCCTTGGAGAGTTAAATTGATCAAAGGGTTCGGAATCACAGTAACTCCTGATTCGGCAAGAAGCGGAAGCAACTTCGCAAACCAAGCATTCTCCGCCGAGTGAAGAGAGGTGGTGTGCGAAGCAGCAATCCGACCGGTTAATCCATATTCTAAAGCTTTGGCTGCCAGCGTCTCAACGTGATGCGAAGCACCATCATCAGTTTCGTCACAATGAAGGTCGACCCGTAACCCCCGTTCAGCGGCAATCGCACATAGCCGGTCAATCGATCGAGTCCCTTCCTCGTAAGTCCTTTCAAAATGAGGAATCCCCCCGACAACGTTGACACCCGCATCTAAGGCTGAAAGCAGAAGCCGCTCTCCTTCAGGATTGCGATAAAATCCGTCCTGCGGAAACCCAACAAGCTGAATATCCATCGAACCAGCCATCTCCTTTTGCAGCGCAAGAAGCGCTTCGACTCCAGCAAGACTTTCATAGGACACGTCTACATGGCTCCGGATCGCTTGCAGCCCAAGAGCTTGCGCCTCCAGACAATAACGACGTGACCGTTCCAATATCTGCTCAGGCTTAAGCCGAGTCTTATAGGCCTTCCAGAGTGCAATCCCTTCCAAAAGGGTCCCACTCTCATTCTCCCCAGTCTCGTCAATACTATGAACCGAATCCAAATGGAAATGAGGATCCACAAACGGCGGGGTGACGATCCCCCCATGCGCATCAATCGAACCAATCACCTCACCAGACTCCGCCTCACCGCCCTCCGGTTCTATAGTCTCAATTCTACCAGATCCGATTTTTATACGAAACAACCCCTGCCTGCCACCTATACTAGCATTGCGAACTTCTGTGATCGAAAGAGAAGGATCCACGGTCATGCCCAAAAACTGGATGGATTTCGAGTCAGTGGCAAGGGATTGATCTCAACCACAGCCTCCTGCGACATTTTACCCATCCGATAGGTCAGACAAATTAATATTGACGAAGGTCGTAAGGCAGTGGTAGTTTTGGGGCATGAGTCGGAGACGAAAGGTA
>DGMY01000003.1:0-125 GCA_002388665.1 Opitutia bacterium UBA4506
TCCACAGTCTTGGCGATAAACGGGCTGACGCCCGGGATCGTTCGCTAAAGCGTCACGCCACGGGAGTGGCCTCTCGTGGCGTGCAGCTTCAGCAAACGTTCGTCTGATCGGCTCGCCTGAAGCGT
>DGMY01000003.1:341-18337 GCA_002388665.1 Opitutia bacterium UBA4506
GTCACGCCACGGGAGTGGCTTCTCGTGGCGTGCAGCTTCAGCAAACGTTCGTCTGATCGGCTCATTGGTCGAGAACGGCGCGATCTACGATACGTTTGCATCGCGCCTTCTCATCTTATGTCGGCTGCTCAGTAAAACAGGTTGCGATCCAAGCTGCGGTACTGGATAGCTTCGAGGAGGTGATTGCCCTCGATGGATTCGGAACCCGCCAGGTCGGCGATGGTACGCGATACTTTGAGGATGCGGTCGTAGGCGCGGGCGGAGAGCGAGAGCTCTTCCATCGCATTTTGAAGAAGGTCGCCGAGATCTTTGTCCAAGTGACAGTGTTCGCGGATCTGGCGGTGGGACATACGGGCATTGGCGGTGGCCGATGTCCCGGTAAAGCGTGCCAGTTGAACCTTGCGGGCGTTGACGACCCGGCCTCGAATCGTTTCGGACGTCTCGCCCTCTTTCTCGCTGCGCAGCTCATCGATCGACAGAGCGGGAGCTTCGACATGGATATCGATTCGGTCGAGAAGAGGGCCGCTGATTTTGGAGCGGTAGCGTTGGATCTGGGCAGGTGTGCTGCGGGATTCCCTGCCTTCGGTCCCAGTGTAACCGTCGGGCGTAGGATTCATCGCGGCGACGAGCATAATGGAAGAGGGCAGGGTCACTTTGCCGGCACTACGGGAGATGCTGACCTGCCCGTCTTCGAGCGGTTGGCGCAGAACCTCCAGTGTCGAGCGGCGGAACTCGGGGAGCTCATCCAGGAAGAGGACCCCGTTGTGCGCGAGAGAAATCTCGCCCGGTCCCGGTATAGATCCGCCCCCGAGGAGTCCGACGTCGCTGATGGTGTGGTGGGGGGAGCGGAAGGGGCGCTCGAAAAAGGCATTGGACCCGGAGGTGCGGGTGATCCCCGCGGCCGATTGGATGCGCAGGATGTCGAGGAACTCGTCGAGGGTCGGCTCTGGCATGATTGTCGGAATCCGTTTGGCGACCATCGATTTTCCGGAGCCCGGCGGGCCAATAATCAGCAGATTGTGCGAACCGGCGACGGCGATCTCAACCGCCCGCCGTAGCGCGAGCTGTCCTTTGATCTCGGAAAAATCCACTGCCTGATCCGACGGCCTGCGACGGGTGTAGGGGCTGTCCTCCGGCTTTGCGGGTTCTATGAAGATCCGTCCGTCGAGAAACGAGGCGGCTTGGTCGAGCGAGCGCACGGGATAGACAGGGATCTCAGAGACCAGCGCGGCTTCCTGCGCCGTTTGTGGTGGCAGAAGGATCCCTTTCTTCCCCTCGGCACGAGCGAGGATCGCTAGTGAGAGGCCACCCCGGATGGGGCGGGTTTCACCCGAAAGGCTCAATTCGCCAGCAATGAGATAGCGGTCTATCGTTTCGCTGTTGAGCTGGGAGGTCGCAGCGAGGATCCCGAGGGCAATGGGCAGATCGAAGCTGGGTCCTTCCTTTCGCAAATGCCCAGGTGCGAGATTGATCGTGGTGCGGGTGTCCGTACGATTGAACCCGCTATTGCTCAGCGCGGATGAGACCCGGTCTTTCGACTCCTTGACCGCGGCATCAGGAAGGCCAACCATGACCAGATCCGGGTCGCCGGATTCGCCAGTATTGACCTCGACCTGGACGGCAACGCCATCGATTCCCGATAATGCCCCCGACTGAACTACTGCTAGCATGATCACTAGTTAGCCCGTTATGCGAGCAGTTGTCACGCGGAAAGATTGGGACGGCTGAGAGAACGGCCGTTGTCCGGCAACGATATCCTTCGAGTCGAACCACCCGCGGAACTGGCGGGGGGCAGGGCCAACCAAGGCTGAGATTTTCTCGCTGCCTAGCAGTTGATTGATCCGGAACAACCCGGAAACCTCACCCGGTCTTCGGCCGGGCACTGGACACGTGATGCGCGCGGAAATCCCGAGGGGCTAGCCCAGAGATTCTTTTGATCTGCTTGGTGAGATAATTCGCATCGCTGATTCCCGAGAGACGGGAGACTTCGGTCATGGGGATTCGTTCCCTCTTGAGCAGATCCATCGCGTAGTGAAGTCGCCGATTCTGCAAGTACTGGGACGGTGTCATTTTGTAGGCCTTCTTGAAGGCGCGAAATAATGTAGCCCGATGAATCTCCAACCGTTCAGCGAGCTCGTTTACGTTGAGAGCCGGATTCGTGAAATCGTTGTCGATGATCTCGCGGCATTCTACGACCCAGTTGGACGGGGTTTGGTGTCGAGTGCCGTCCCTCAGTTCGGTGGCCGCCAGTAGGAACTCATGGGCGAGGTGGGCGGCATGGCGATCGCCGGTCGTAGTTCCTTCCTCAATACGGTTCACGATTGATTGAAATAGCTCCGCAGGAAATGGGCCTGAGGAGTAAGGGCGCCGTAGCAGCCCAAATGACCGCAGCCAAGTCGGGCTGTTCTTATGATCGAAGGTAATCCAATGGTACTTCCATGGGGTCTGCCTGGGGCGCAAATCGTGAACCTCTCCCGGTAGAAGATAGCACACCTCTCCCGGTTGGAGCGTGAATCGGTGATCGGGAAGGTGGAAGTCCCCGGCCCCCGATTCGCACCAGAAAATCTCTGAAAACCATTTCGTGCGGGCTGGTTCCTTCCGATCGTTTCCCTGAAGAGTGTAGCTCCCCGCGGAGCGCACCGTCAGCGGTAGGTGGTCGGGTGGAGTGTGGTTGAGCCGGTAGACCGTAGTTTTTTGAGAGCGCAACATATCTACTAGAAATACAACATTAGTTCAATTGAAAGTGGTCTGGAAGGATGAAATAGATTATTCCATGAGCAACAAAACCCTGAATAAAACCAAAATTGTTATTGTCGGTGGCGGCAGTTTGTTCTTTGGACGGCAAGCCATCTGGGCGGCCGCCAATCTCCCGGGGTTCAAGGGTTGCACCCTAAGCCTAGTCGATATCGACGCCGAGCGGTTGGATAAGCTGGTAGCCCTTGCGAAACTCGTCGCAGAGCCGACGGGTGCTACGATCGAAGCGAGTACGCAGTATCGAGACTTGTTGCCTGGTGCTGATTTTGTCGTCCTGAGTTTCTCCCACAAGAATACCCACTACCGCCGGATCGAGTGTGAGGTCGGCGCCAAGTATGGGGTGCGCTCCTGTTCGGGGGATACCATAGGGCCGGCTGGGATTTTTCATGCGCTGCGTGAGTTTCCCAAAATCCTCGAGGTAGCTCGAGCAGTTGAGGAGATCTGTCCCGATGCCTGGGTTATCAATTATGTAAACCCGTCGGCGACGATGGGTATCGGATTGATGCGTCACACAAAGGCGAAATGTATGGCTCTGTGTGATACGCATCATTTGCCGAGGAAGAAGCAAAGCTATCTGGATCTAATCGGGAAACCGGATACTCCCCACGGTGAATTCGATATGCGAATCGCCGGAGTAAATCACTGCACCTGGATGCTCAAGGCCGAGGTAGGAGGTCGCGATGTGATTCCCGAGATTCGGGAAGGCTTTCGTCGCGCTGCGATTGGCGAGAAGGATGAGGGCTACTCCAAGGGTCGATTCAACAATTTCATCACGGCACAACTCTCCGATCTCTACGGAGCGGTCCCCACCTGTACAGGGCATACCAAGGAGTATGTGCCGTTCTATCAGGGTCGCTCAGCGATTCAGGAACAGATCCCCCCGCTCTCTGTGTTTGACTGTGATGGACGCGACGAGAGAACGAACCAGATGTGGGAGGAGATTGATGAATATATCGCCGGAATACGGACGGTCGAAGAGTTCAATCAAAGCCTGAAGTCCGATCATGCCGCCGATGTGATGCATACAATGGTCGTAGAGGATGGGAGGTCCTATTTTATCAATCGATCCAACACCGACTGTGTCGGCGGCGGGCGTCCGGTAGACAATATGCCCGACGACGCCTTTCTCGAATTGGAATGCCAACTCGACCGCAACGGACCCCGCCCGTTAAAGGTAGGCACATTCCCACTGGGACTGCGCTCCCTCCAGTATCAAATACTGGATATTCATGAATTGACGATCCAAGCGATCATGAATCACGACCGGGATCTGCTAGTACGCGCCCTGTCCTTCGACCCCCTAGTCAACTCAATCGCCACAGCAAAGCAAATGATTGACGAGCTGTTCGAGCGGGAGAAAGAGGCACTCTCCGACTGGCCTATCCCCGAAGTGAATCGAGCGGTAAACGGATCGACGTCGGCCGTTCAGGCCAAAACGAATATGCACCTTTACTGAGTCGGCAGTGCAGACGTAGCGCGACGCTTTAGCGAGCGTTTCGTTGGAGCGGCTGGCCTGTAGTGAATGCTGTAGGCTGAGTGGCAGGTGGAGGGAGACGCTAGCTGAAGCATCACGCCACTTGGCGACGCGCCCGAATCTTCGTCCACGTAGGAATGGCAGTGCAGACGTAGCGCGACGCTTTAGCGAGCGTTTCGTTGGAGCGGCTGGCCTGTAGTGAATGCTGTGGACTGAGTGGCAGGTAGGGGGAGACGCTAGCTGAAGCATCACGCCACTTGGCGACGCGGCCGAATCTTCCCCCACGTAGGAATGGCAGTGGAGACGTAGCGCGATGCTTTAGCGAGCGTTTCGTTGGAGCGGCTGGTCTGTGGTGAAAACTGTAGACTGAGTGGCAGGTGGAGGGAGACGCTAGCTGAAGCATCACGCCACTTGGCGACGCGCCCGAATCTTCGTCCACGAAAGAATGGCGGTGCAGACGTAGCGCGACGCTTTAGCTAGCGTTGCGTTGGAGCGGTTCGCTGGAAAGCTCATCCGAGCGTTCCGCAGAGAGGCAGTCTGCCATTGACTTGGTCATCCCCCCAACCACCCCTCCTGCCAGCTATGGCATTGATTTGAGCTGGATCAGGATCACTCCGGCCAGGAGGGCGACGATGCAAATTGCCTTGGGGCGAAAGTTCTTTTCTTTGTGCAGCAAAATGCCGCCGAGAAAGGGAATGACTACCGCTGCGCGCCGGATGGGGGAGATGACTGAGATCAATGCTCCCTCTTGGCTGATGGCCGTGAAGTAGAGGAAATCGGCCGCGAGTAGGAGAATGCCGATCATCGGGATCGACCACCTCCAGAAGAACTCGCCGGTTTGCCAAACTCCTTTGCGCCAGAGAACCATGAAAGGGAGCATCACTACGATCAGGTACACGGAGAACCAGGCCTGGACCGAGGCGGGGCGGATCGCTGCCTCTTGCAGGAGGTACTTGTCGTAGATCGAGCTGACCGCGCCGAGTAGGGTGGCTGCTACCATAAAGAGTACCCACTTGTTCCGGTGGAACTCGATGGACTCCAATTTCCCGACGAGTGAAAAGGCGTAGAATGCAGAGAGCACGATGCCGATACCGACCCACTGCCAGGCACTGGGACTTTCTCCCATAAAGGTGACCGCCAGCAGTATCGTCCAAAGGGGGCTAGTGGAGCGTATAGGGGCTGCGATCGATAGGGGTAGATGCTTGAGAGAGAAGTATCCAAAGATCCATGAAAAGGCGACGAGGCAGGATTTGAGGAAGAGTAGGCCGTGCTGGTGGGGAGAGAGCGAATCGACGAGGAAGTCTTTTGCGGGATAGGACCCGGGCGAAATGGCCGACCATGCGATGAAGGGGATCCAAACCAAGCCACTGGTCAGTATTCCGAAAAACAGCACCGGAAGGACGGCGTTCTCCCGGAGGGCGTTCTTCTTGGCCAGATCGTAGAATCCAAGAATGACCGCGGAGAGTATGCTCAGTACGATCCAGGACATTTAGGAAAACGTGGAAAGTGCCGCCTCCACCCCGCGGATATGTCCGACCGACGGTACCGCGCGCAATGAGCGGTACCTCCTTCCGGTCGCCGAAATTGGATTGAGAGGAAAAGGTGTCACCGATTTTTGAATACGGTAGGATGGGACTCGCCGATTCAAAGATTCCTCTACCAGTGATCGAGTCGGGACCAGTCGAACCTAGCCCTTGACGAGTGTTTTGAGTCGCTCGGAGAGGTTCTGGGCCATTTGAGCCTGACCGCTGCAGCTTGGGTGAATCAAATCCGCACCAAGGAGAGTGAAATCGGTCAAGATCTCGGTGCCTTCGATCAGGTGTAGGTCGGGGTCGTTGGCGTCGGCCACCAGTTTGCGAAGCGCGTTGTCGAACTCGATTTGGCGGGTGTAGAAGGGGTTCTCGCGGCTTCGGCCGTAGTGCTGGCTATTGGTGAATGAGGTAATCAGCGCCAGCGGTGTATCAGGATTGGCCGCACGAACGGTCTCGATCAGGTAGGCCGCCCGTTCGGTAAAGGTCTCTTTAACGTAGAGACTTCGCATGTTTACTCCCAGCTCGGCGGTGATGATATCTACCTTGGTCGAGGCGGCCAGTTCGGCGAGGTATTCTGCGGCAGAGGCTTCCGCATGGCAGGCTCCGGAGAGGCCTTTGCCGTAGACTTCCCAGTGAAGGAGCCTCGCTGCGTGGTAGGGATAGCCGTCGAGGGAGGAGTGGGTGATCGACGAACCGTAGGCCAGCCATTTGATCGAAGGTGTCTCCTCGGCATGAGGGGGGCGGATCTCCGCGCCGTAGGTTTCGATCCGGTGAAAAATGTAGCTTCCACGGCCAAAGACGACGCGCCAGACATTGGAGGAAAACGGTCCCGATTCGAGGATCTCGGGTTCGGGGGTGTTGAAGCCGCTCGGGTTCTCCATGAGGATGCTGGTGGGCGTTCCTTGGTCGAGTCGGCGTCGCATGATCTCAAAGGGGCCGCGGTAAATGGCGACTTCATCGCAGGCGCTCTCACTACTCAGGGTGATCCGAATTGCTGGGCCCGGGCAGACGAAACGGATTTCCGCCCCGCACGAATCCATCGAGATCATCCGTCCACGATCATTGAGTCGGTGCCGCACCGGCTCGGGGAAGCGGGCAACGTGCCAGGTGCCGTTTTGCCGTGCCTCCGGTAGGGCGTTGTGGAACTGGAGCGAACTCAAGGGAATGTCTGTGGGCATTTTTTTGATCTTTCTTGCGACGAGCTCCCCTGCTCGGAGTTTACATTCGGACAGAGGTCTTCTCGACGCTTTTAGCGAAGGGATGGATTCAGTGAATAAACGTCTAGTCTCTCCCGTGAGGGTTTCGATGGCGATCCATTTTTGCTCATTTTTCGACACGGTACAACGCGATCTCGGTGCCCCCCATCGAGTATCTGGATGGGGCAACGGGATCGTACCGCTGCAGATTCGGCCCTTCGCAAGCATGGACGGGCCAGTGGCGATTCATCCAGACCATTTCGGGTGCGGGCGCTCATCGGTGGTCGGGACTCACCTAAGGTGGCGTGGTCCGGGACGAAGAAAGCCACCTTCTTGCGAAGATGGCTTTCTTTTAAAAAACGAAAGTATCGTTGGACTTAGGATGTCACGGGAGCGTTCGCCGGATCGTACCCTGGAATCTTGCCCTCATCTACGTCGATCATATCGGCGAAGGAGAGGAGGTCGGTGCGGTCGCCGAGTCCCATGCTGGCCTTTACCTCTTCGAGTCGTTCACGGCCCATCTCGCTCATTCCCATCTGAGTGACCTTGCGGTTCCATACATGAACTTTCAGGTCGTCTGGGAAAATCTCGCGCAAGCGCTGATCCCGCTCCTCGTCCGATTGACTGCTTTCCACGATCTCCACCACCTGCTCGGGTTCGATCCCCAAATGCAGGCAGAGGAATCCGTCGAATCCTTTGCGGAAGTTCCGCTGGTAGGATTTTGGGAGTTCGCCGTCGAGATGCTTGCGGATTTTCGCAAGAAAACGAGGCAGGTGAAGCAGACCGCAAGAATGCGGCAGATACGGCGAGGGTAGGTCCCGCAGGATTTCTCCTGTGGGACCAAGAGGTGTCGATTCGCTCATGGGTGAACGGCCTGGATTACAAGGACTGGACAGCTTCGACCACGCTTTTGGCGGTCATGCCGAGCGCTTCCATAACTTCGTCACCGGGAGCACTGATGCCGAAACGATCGATGCCGACAATCTTGCCGTCGATCCCGACATACTTGTACCAGGGCTGAGAAATTCCCGCTTCGATCGAAACGCGCTTGCGGCAGGATGTAGGGAGAACTTCTTCACGGTAGGACTCGTCCTGGCGATCAAAGATTTCCATGCAAGGCATCGATACGACACGCACTCCGGCGCCGAGTTCTTCGGCAGCTGCCATGGCGTGTTGCACTTCACTGCCGCTCGCCAGAAGGATCGTCTCCAGTGCGCCTTCTTCTTTCTTCAGGATGTAGCCACCGCGGAGAGTTCCGTTGCGCTTCGTTTCCGTGTCGGCTGCGAGAGTTGGTAGGTTCTGGCGGCTCAGGATGAGCCCGGAAGGTCCATCGGTACGGCACACAGCGGATGTGAATGCACCGACAGTTTCTTCGGCATCGGCGGGGCGGAGGACATCCAGGTGTGGAATTGCCCGCAGTGCGGCGTTGATTTCAACCGGTTGGTGGGTTGGGCCATCTTCCCCGACCCCAATGGAATCGTGGGTCCAGATGTTGAAGTTGTGCAGGCCGGAAAGGGCCGAGAGGCGTACTGACGGACGCATGTAATCGGCGAAGGTTGCGAAGGTCGCACCACTGGCCAGGAAGAGACCGTCATAGGCGAGGCCGTTGACGATTGCGCCCATGGCGTGCTCGCGGATGCCGAACCGAAGGTTGCGGCCAGAATGATTTTCTGCGCTGAAGTCGCCCAGCCCGTCGAGGTAGTTCTTCGTCGAGCCGTGCAAGTCGGCACTGCCGCTGATCAGGTTGGGTACCTTCGCTGCGAGTGCGTTCAAGACCTTGCCTCCCGATGCACGGGTGGCAACAGCTTTGCTGGTGTCGAACTCAGGGATCGACGCCATCAACTCTTCCGCACTGGGGAATTCCTGGTTCACGGCCTTTTCGAGCTCGGTAGCGAGTTCCGGGTTTGCCGACTTCCACGCGCCGTAAAGAGACTGCCATTCCTCGTACTTGGCGACCTTCTCTGCCTTCTTGGCGGCGAAGAACTCCTGTACTTCTTCCGACACGTAGAAAGACTCATCGGGCAATCCCATCTTTTTGCGGGATTCGACGGCAAACTTGGCGCCACCTTCACCGTGGCCCTTGGAGGTGCCTTCGACTTCAGGGATCCCCTTACCAATAAGGGTGCGGCAAAGGATGAATTTTGGATGACCGTTCTTATCCGCCTTGGCCTTTTCCAATACTTCGGAGAAGGCTTGGATGTCGTTGCCGTCCACGGTGTACACGTCGAAGCCGTAGGCCTTGTAGCGGGCGGCTGTGTCTTCGCTCTGGGTCTCGGCCGCCATTGCGTCGAGTGTGACCCGGTTGTCGTCGTAGAGGAGAATGAAATTGTCGAGCTTGAGGTGCCCAGCCAGTGCCGAGGCTTCCGATGCGATCCCTTCCTGAAGGCAACCGTCACCTGCGAGGCAGACTACGTTGTGGCCAAAGATCTTGTGTTCGTCGGTGTTGTAACGAGCTGCGGCCATTTTGCCGGAGATTGCGAGCCCAACCGAATTGCCCACGCCTTGTCCCAGCGGGCCGGTCGTGCACTCGACTCCTGGAGTCTCGTGATATTCAGGGTGACCCGGAGTGATGCTGCCCATCTTGCGGAAGCTCTTTACTTCGTCGATGGAGATCTCGTAGCCGCTGAGATGGAGCCAGCTGTAGAGGAACATGCTTCCATGTCCTGCGGAGAGTACGAAACGGTCGCGATTCAACCAGCGAGGCTCAGCAGGGTTGAAGGAGAGCCCGTCACTGAACAGGTAGGATCCCATGTCGGCAGTGCCGAGGGGAAGACCAAGGTGGCCGGAACTGCAGGCGGCGACCGCGTCGATCGCGAGACCGCGGGCCTGAGTAGCAGCTTGTGAGAGTATGTCGTGGTTGATTGCCATGATTGTCAGTGTTTCAGTTAAAACTCGTAAAATGACGCCCGAAAAGGCGAAGTTAACAACAAAGAGAAAGGTTGGGGAAGGGCGCAATCCTTCTTTTCGTGATCGAAAACAAACAGGTGTTGGTATGGTCGCGAAATCACTGCTTCTCGCCTCTTTTCAGGGGCGCGTTCCTTTTGTGACGGATTTGTTTCGCCCGGAGGCTTGTGCCTTCCTGCCATTCTCCGGGTGTGAATACGTGCTGCGGGATCGCCGGGACACCGAAATTGCTGTTGTTGATCAATTGCACGAGCAGTTCGACGGAGAGCGATCCGGTCCGCTGGTTGTTCTGGTAGATTCCGCTGATTCGGCTTTGGGAGGTGGGCAGGGCGAGGCAGGCGAAGCCCAGGTCCTTCGGTGCGCAGATCCCGGTTGCGGTCAGCTTTTCGAGGTAATCGTGGCGGTCGGTTACGAGTGCGTCGAGGCGGTGCACTCGCGTGTACTCCACAAGTTCGTCGATGGAGGCTTCCTGTGATCGTAGGTGTATCGGGATCCGTCGCGTCCCCGGGCTAAGGTTCTGGAAATGTTGAAAATGAGCGGACCATCCGGCCTCGATACGGGCATCATTTCCACGGTCTATTGAGCAGCCGATCCTGCAGTAGTCCCGCTCCTTCAGCTCTTCCAGCGTCTGTCTCATCGAATGGGAATGATAGTGGGAGACTGTGGAAAGGGAGGGGTTGAGGAGGCTTTGCCCCATGCTGACGACGGCAAATGAGCGGATGTCCATGTCCAGCCTGAGCCGGTCGTCCGGGGTGGGGGCTACGAGTATGCCCCGGATGCCCCGCGCTTTCAGGATCTTTTCCAGCCGGGTGAAATTCATTCCCTTCTCAGTGAGTCGGAACTCCTCGAGGCTAAATCCTAGTTCGCGGGCCCGTTGAAAGGCGCCCTCAACCGCTACCCGGTTGTTCGGCATGTTGCGCCACTGCTTTGGCTTCTGGTAATTGGATATCAGCGCCAGTCCGGCCCGTTGCGGCTGGACTCTTCCCCGGCGTACTTGGCTCAGTAAAGACTGTACGTACGGATTCGAGCGGTAACCCATGCGTTCAGCGATTCCTTGGACCCGCGTGCGGGTCCGCTCGGGGATCCGGGGATGGTTGCGCAGGGCCAGGGAGACCGTCGAGTGAGAGCATCCCGCCTCCGTCGCGACATCCCGCAATGTAACTGGCTTGCTTTCCACGTTGATCATCTTGGCCGCGTCCAGGCGGGTTGGCAAGGGGAGATGACGACGGATGGCTGCGTCCGATTTCCCAACTCGGCCGGGATGGCGATCGGTGGGGCAGGCGGGGTGATTGGTTGTCCGGCGAGCCGCAGCGCGCTTCATGCGGACAAGTCTGCCCGGCCTCCTACCGCCGCCGGGACCCGCCGCAAATTCTGTGGTTGCGGCGGGTTGACCCGGTCAACAGTGGTGCGGTCGTGCTTTCGCGGCGACCGATCAGAGGGGCTTGCAGAGAGCGACTAGCTCGTCGACATGGGCCGTGGCCAGGGCAACGTGGGTGTCAGCTGCTCCGTAGTAAATTTTAACCTCACCGTCGTCTTCCTGGATCATCCCACCTGGGAAAATGACGCTGCCACGGAAACCGTCGATCTCGTAGGGCTGATCCGGCGTGATCAGCGGTTGATCAGCGAGCCCGATCACTTTTTGTGGATTCTCCAGATCGAGGAGCATGAGGCCGCCATAGTAGGTCTTGATCCAATTCTGGCCGCCCCAAGCCTTGAGTGGTGTCGATTCGTCTTTATTGACCGCATGAATCGTCGTGAGCCAACCGGCGTCGGTGCGAATTGGGGGAGCGGCTGGGCCCACCTTGCAGTTCACATAGGGAACTTCCTCACTGCCGAGGACGAGACGGGTGTCTCCCCAGTAGCGCAGGTCGGGCGATGCGGATGACCAGATTTCGAAGGCTTCAGGGCGCCCGCGGCCGTAGATGGGGAATGGGCGCTCAAGTCGGTAGTATTTGCCGCCAATCTTCTCGGGGAAGAGCACCATGTTACGGTTGTCCGGAGTGGTGATACTGAGCAGCTCGAATGATTTAAAATCCTCTGTCTTAATCACCGCCCCAAGAACCCCGTGTGGGGTGTCCATTGCTGTGCAGAGATAGATCTCGTCATCGATGACGGTGATCCGTGGGTCGTACACGCGACGAATTTCCTTCAGCCCGAAGCGGGGATCGTGAGAGTCTTGGAAGATTTCCTGTGCCTGCTGGATGGTCAGAATTGGCTCTGGCTCCACCGTCCAGTCAATGCCGTCTTTACTGCGCGCCATTCCGAGGGAGGTCCCGCCGAAGGCAGCCCGGTCGATGTAGTCATAATCGTTCCGAAACACCATAATGTACTCCTCGCCAATCTTGGCGACGCCAGCGTTGAAGACACAACTAGCATTGTAAGGTACATCACTCGCGGTGAGGACGGGATTGGAGGGGTGTTTGATCATCATAGGAACAGACCCTGTTCGAATCCCACAAAGCGAGCAATCTTTGACAAGGTTTCCACGTTGACAAACGGGATGGATTTGGCCCCGTAAAGAATCCGGTTAGAACGTCAACAGTAGCCGGAGATCGCTTCGCCAGGTGCCGATCCATTCGGTGCTGTCTTGAGGAATCCTCGAAAAATTTCAGCTCAGTCCGGGTTTATCGCTCCTGCTCCAACCCCCCAGAATCGTGGGTACATTATTAGCCGCGCGCGCGTGTGTTCGGAGACATTTTGACCCAATGCAGATGATATGTCGATCCCTTTGGAGAGGTTGGGTTTTTTAAGGTGTTGGTTGAAAGCAAGTTGGAGAGGTTCTGGGATTCTGTTTGCCTTTCGGTTTAGCACCGTTTACGGTTCAGGAAGTACACTAAAAACAACTGATGGGCAGAAAAAATGGAAGAAAACCGAGCCAGCTTATATGAATCTTTTTCTGACCTGTATCTCGATACAGACGTGAGGCTTTTTTATGACCGAATTCTAGATGACATCGAAAAATCAAAGTTGCCTGAAAGTGAAGTTCGAAAGATTCTGTTTGATGAAGTTGCACCAGCGTTGGCATTCAACTTAGAATGCATTGCCGGTGAATGGGCTGGTTTCGATAAGGACTGGCTAGTTAAACGAATAGAAGATATGAAGCAGACCCGAGTAAGAAGAGTGTTCTCCAAGCTTAGAATCCGAGGCTACACGAAGAAGCACTGGAATGCACTGATGAAAAGGAGGGCCCATCCAGTCGGTGGTATCAACCCCGTTCGCTGACGCTCTCTCCGTGATACACCTCTACGTTAGCTAGAAATGAATCGGAAACATCAGATAATCCAAAAATCATGCGATCTCGCTCGAGATTACTACGGAGAGAATAAATCTCCGAGGGAACTAATTGGTGCATCGGGATATATAAACCTAGCCGACGAGATAACCGTTGAAGAAATTGAGGAATACATTTCGGAGCATCCGGAAAGTCGGAAAAAATGGATATCTTACTCGATGGATAAGAGAACCAGCACTGGATGGTATCTATTTTTCGAAAACCTTTCAGGACCATTTCGTGTTGGATACATGCACCCAGATGAAAAAAAGAGATTTGAACAAAATCATGACGATCTAAACTGGGCATGTTCCCTCTACATCAAACACGAACTGGACTCAATTGCGTCCGGAAACTAAAGAGCTAACAAGACGGTGCAGGCAACTCGCTACGCTCGTTCCTGACCTCGACGTTGGGTATGAAAATAATAATTCCACTTTTAGCCTTAATGCTGCTTGTCAGTTGCATAGGTCGATCGACCTACGATGATGTCGTGGAATATGGTGAAGAGAAGTTCATCGAAGAGGTCCTAGCGGTGCGAGATGGTCATCAAATATCTGAAGAAATGAAAAAGGAATTCAATGTGATCAGAGCAGAGGCACATCTTTCTGGATCATGGCTTGTTGTAAAAGAAACAAACTCATACATCACAGGAATCTATGTTGATCCTGAAGATGTTTCGGCATGGGGTGGTTCTGGTATGGAGGTAACCCCATGGTCGAAACAGATCGGTCTCAGCAAGGAGAAGAAAAGAAAATGACCCAACCAGGCGAGGTAGTCAATGCGAGTCAGCCCGCTAGATTATCCGAGAACCACTTGCACGATTAACCCGCTAGGCTCACATCGACTACTCTTTACGATCTGCGAAAGAATGAATCAAAGAATTCCAATTCCCCCTCGAAGTGTCTTGCGGATCAAAAAGCTCTGGCCGCATGCTCGAAGTCAAGGGCATGAAAAAGGAGAAATAAGAAGAGTCGGATACTATTCACGCCAAGATGGCCTTGATTGCGTTTGGCTTGTCGATGGAAAAGGAAACTATGATTGGACTACTGACCACGAATGGCTCTATGATGTTTTCGAAGTGATAGAATATTCTGATGAGACCGACCTGCACGGAGATGATCGACCAGCCTTGGGAGCTATGAAACCGAAGGCAGATCAAGGCGGAGTGATCAACTCCGAGTCGCTGCGCTCCTCTACGTGATCATCCTCGACGTTCTGCGAAAGAAATGAATACCGAGTTTCCAATAGATTATCGATGGGCTAGAGCCAACGGCCTCGAAAGAATGACTCCTTGGTATTTTTTGGAATACAGCGAAGGCGAGTTTGCCAATCGAGTTTACGAAAAAGAGAAAAAAGAAGGTCTTCCAGTCGCGACTTTTGCTCGAAGACAAGACTGCGATGATTTCGCAGGATTTGAAATCTCAGAAGGAAAAATCACCGATACGGTTGTCTACTTCCACCCCTCATTCCAAAGCAAAGGCAATGATTATTTAGTGAATGCGAGATTCGAAGATTTCTGGAAGTTTATGACTGAAGTCGTAATACCAGACACTAAAGATTGGGCAGACGAGATCAACCTAGAGCACTTAGACGATTGAACATGAAAGCAGAACCAGGCAGGATAGGACAATTCCGTTACGCGCTTCGCGCTCCACTCCATGCCTACCTTTGACGATCTGCGAAAGAATGAATCAAAGAATTCCAATTCCCCCTCGAAGTGTCTTGCGGATCAAAAAGCTCTGGCCGCATGCTCGAAGTCAAGGGCATGAAAAAGGAGAAATAAGAAGAGTCGGATACTATTCACGCCAAGATGGCCTTGATTGCGTTTGGCTTGTCGATGGAAAAGGAAACTATGATTGGACTACTGACCACGAATGGCTCTATGATGTTTTCGAAGTGATAGAATATTCTGATGAGACCGACCTGCACGGAGATGATCGACCAGCCTTGGGAGCTATGAAACCGAAGGCAGATCAAGGCGGAGTGATCAACTCCGAGTCGCTGCGCTCCTCTACGTGATCATCCTCGACGATCGACAAAGAAAATAAATGAACGACGAAAGACTTAGCATCTTCCAAACGTTTAAAGAGTCTGAACAGAAATTCGACTACTTCATCGCTGGTCTGGTCGCGACAACCTTTGCCTACTCGGTTCAGCAAATCAAAATCGAGAATACAGAATGTGGTCTTCATCTCATTGAGCCCTTCTCGCTGATTCTATTGCTTCTATGTTTAGCGGCAGCACTTGTGCAGATTGAAAGAAGCATTCGTATTCGCGGCATTAATTATGACATCCTATACTGTAATTATCAGGCTGACGTTTACCACAAGTCACTGAAGAGCCCGGAGCCGATAGAGATGGATATAAATACGGGTGAGCCTCTAAATAATGAGAAGATGATTGAGAAGATGAAGCATTTTCAGAAGGAGGGAGTGAAACACCGGGATTCGTTACCGACTGTAGAATCGCAACTCTACTTCTGGAGAAGAGTAAGAAACGTATTGTTTGTCGCAGGAATGGGCACATTGTTGATCTCCAAAATGATACCAGGCGATCAAAGGGTCGATCCAGGCGAGAGTGGCAACTCCGAGGCTGCGCCTCTACGTGCCACCTCTTAACGATCGGAAAAAAAATTAATGAAAACGAAGACCAAATATCAGATATGGGCCTGCTCTTCGTTTTTCGTGGCTCTCTGTGGCATGGTAGCCTGGAACGACCTTGTTGATAATATCAGCAGAAGCCTCAGGTTTTTAACAACCATTGGGATATTTTCAGTAATCTTCGTCGTCCCGTGGCTCATTCTACTATACGCAAAAGGAAAGAAGACCCCAGTCCTATTTGATGCTATCTGCCTGACTGTAATTATTCAGGTCGGCTACGGAACATACCTTTATTCTACTGGCTGGCCGACTTCGGCCAGATGGTGGCTCCACGGTTTGGCATCACTGGATGCTCTAATTTGGCTACTGTTTGTGTTCCCGACATTTCTCATACTTTGGCTGGTAGGAATCAAAGCTCCCGCAGAAAGAAAAAACCTATGGTGGTGCATCTGTTCTACACTAGTATTTTTTACAACATCAGCACTTACAGGAAGGGTTGCCGCCTAGGACCGAACCAGTCGAGCGAGGGCAATAGATTTCGCTGGCGCTCATCTATTCCTCTCGTCGACGATATGCGAAAGGAATTGAATCTCACGGAGGCGCAAAGGCACGGAGAAAAGACCACTCTGTGAGCGTTGTGCCTCTGTGTGAGAGAAATCTTCGCGAATGGAAAAGAAACGAATTGGAATTGCAGCCCCCCATGATTTCGGCAGAATTCGGAGCATGGACGGACAGCATATCCAGACGGCCTAGGCAACCCAGGTGTACTCCCGGTGAAATCGACAACCCATAGAACTTCGCACCCCACGGGCTGGGCCGCTTGTCCTCATCGTTGGCCAAGAAAACGATGATCTTGACAAATTCATCTAATGGTATAATTTCTATACCTAAATGGAGTTTGAGTTTGATCCCGCAAAAAGTGAATTAAACAAAACAAAGCATGGTCTCGATTTTGAAGCAGCCCAAGCCCTCTGGAATGATCCGGACTGCATTGGCTTTCCGGCGAAATCAGAGGACGAAGAGCGCTTCGCCCTACTCGCGATGTTAAAAGGGAAGCTTTGGGTGGTATTCTATACTCCTAGAAACAACAAGACTCGGATTATCTCAGTCAGAAGAGCCCGAACCAACGAAAGGAAACTATATGAAAGCTAAAGATCTAGATAAAATTTTTGATGACGGCGAAGTCGACATGAATGACCACTTGGATTTATCGAAGGCCTTCCGCCCTGGACAGGAACAAAAGCGAGTGAACGTAGATTTCCCCGTATGGATGATCGAACGCCTAGACCGTGAAGCCAATCGCATTGGCGTGCCCCGCCAATCCCTGATAAAAGTCTGGATTGGCGAACACCTCGACGCACCCAAGTCTAACAGAAAACTGAAGGCCAACAAGGCAGGATAGGACAATTCCGTTCATGCCTCACTCCATGCCACATCTCGACGTACTGGGAAAGAAATGAACTCTCACTAAGGCACCAAGGCACAAAGGATGACTGAAAGCGAAATCGGGAAGATCGTAGTGGATCAATCAATTTAGCTCCATCGGGCGCTGGGCCCGGGATTGCTGGAGATTGTGTACGAGGTGATTCTGGTTCGCCGCCTTGAACAGAAGGGCTTAAAAGTCGCTCGCCAAGTCAGCGTTCCTATTGAGTTTGAGGGGAGGAAATTTGATGAATAATGGAATTACTCGAACGATCAATGGACAACTCGGTGAATAGCTTTGTGCCTTGGTGCCTTTGTGAGAGACAATCAGAGCCAGGTGGAGCTGGACAACGTCGCTATCGCGCCATCGCTCATGCTCAACGTTCGCGAAAAGAATGAATTACCACGAAGAGCGCGAAGAGCACGAAGGAAAAGAGGGACGCATGCCGGAGATGGCGAAGCAATTTGAGGCGCTTTCCGGCCAAGTGATCGGATGCGCGATTGAGGTGCATCGTTTTCTGGGTCCGGGCCTGCTGGAATCGTCCTATCAGCGTTGTCTAAGCGGAAAATGGATCCGATCCATGAGGCTCAAATCATCACCTACAGGAAGCTTTCGGGCATCCAAATCGGACTCATCTTCAACTTTACTGTCACCAAACTCAAAGACGGGATGAAGCGATATGTGCTCTGATCCCCCTTCGTGTCCTTCGTGCTCTTCGTGGTGAAAAAGAAACTCGAACGAGACGGCGTAGGCAACCCGGAGTTCATCCCCGCGAGATCGGAAATCCACAGAGGTCTGGACCTCTTGGGCCGGGCCGGGGGATGTCCCAATTTTTGTTA
>DGMY01000001.1 GCA_002388665.1 Opitutia bacterium UBA4506
TAACAATTTATGGGACGCTGCCCCGGGCCGCCTAGCCTCCACGTTAGCATAGAATGAGTAGAATAAAGAAAACGGGATTAGTTGCATCTTCAAACAATCTATCCAACTATCCGAAGGGTTGGATTGAAACGAAGGTGAATGGGGAATTGCGTGCATTTGCAACGCGTTTTCGTATAGCTAAATCGTTCAATGCATTGAGTCTTGAGAAACATATCGGAGTAGAAACGAAGGAGGGATATTCCTCGTTAGTCCGTCTATTGCTGACTTATTCGGCCTTCGAAAGGTTCACTAAGAGCTTTGGGCTCACATCTGACAAGAAGTTAGCTTCCATTGAGCAGAAGCATGGGAATGATGAAGTGATCAGATACATAAAAACACGAGAGGGACATTCTTCGAGACTACTCGAATTCCTCCAGGATAAATCTTCGAGCCAGAAACTAAGAAACAACGCGTCGTGTATTGATAGATGCCTCGATGGAAGCGTGATTTTTCTCGCAGAAGCAATCCGTCATGCTTTCGCCCATGGGGATCTGACCCCTGGTACTTGGAGTGAAAACCCGAAATCCCTAAAAGAAGTATGTAATAAGCTATCGGATACTCTAATTCTGATTATGGATGAAGAAACTGAAGCACGGATGCCAAACCTGAGGTGCTAACCAGTAGGAATGAGAAGGCACCCACCGGGCCGTGCCGCCTACGCCATCCACGATGGCCAAAATGACGAAGTTTGAAAATCCTCGCCATTACCTTACTTTTGAGGGATGAACGTGTCACTTACACCGGAACTCGAAAAGTGGGTTCAAGACAAAGTCCAGTCTGGACTTTACGGGTCATCATCCGAGGTTGTCCGCGATGCTCTCCGCATCCTACATCAATATGAGCAGGAACGCGTTAGAAAGCTCTCATCACTCCAATGCGAGATTCAGATAGGCCTAGAGCAGCTCAAGGCTGGCAGATCAAAGAAGTTGGACGATTCTCTGATCGAGAGCATCAAAAAGAGAGGAAGAGAGCGTCTCAATGGCTAGAGATCTCTACATATCCGAGGAAGCCGAGTCTGATCTCGACGATATCTGGGACTACATCGCCAAAGACCGCCCTCTCAAGGCCGATCGCTTTCTAGAGAGGCTCTACGGCAAATGTATCAGCATTTCAGAGCTTGAAGGAATAGGACGTCGCACAGACGAACTTGCGGAGGGATTGCTCAGTGTTCCCCACAAGAAATACATAATCTTCTTTGTTCGGGAGGTTTCGCAAGTAGGCATAGTTTGGATTCTTCGAGGCTCCAGGGATTTGGATCAAATATTTGAGGAAGAATGAAGGCCATCAAGTCGCTCCATACAACTCCGACACAGCCGCTCATAGGCAACGCTAGCTGAAGCATCGCGCTACAGGATCCGAGCCGAACCGTGCGAACGTTTGCTAAAGCTGCACGCCACGGGAGTGTGACGCTTCCTTGTTCGCTGGAGCTTGGAGAGCGGAGGAGGAAGCGAAGGTTGATCGTGTCAGCCCTCGGTCGAAGCCCCTGGGAGACTGGAGGCCTTGAGAAGAACAAGATCTGGCATAGCCGGAAGTCGCTTGTAGGCGCTGGTCTGGGCACGCTCCGCACAAAACGTGAAACGGACTGGAAAGTCCGTTCTCCTTTTCATCATCCTGCGTAAAGGAGAACGGGTTTTCCTACCCGTTTATTTTTCCGAATATCGATGGGAGTTTCCCAAATGCCAATACGGCAGTTGGCCACTCCGACGCAGCCGCTCATACTCAACGCTAGCTGAAGCATCGCGCTACATTACCCGAGCCGCTCCTTGCGAACGTTTGCTAAAGCTGCACGCCACGGGTGTGTGGCGCTTCCTTGTTCACCGGAGCTTGGAGAGCGGATGAGGAAGCTAGCGTTCGGTCGTGTGAGCCCTCGGTCGAAGCCCCTGGGAGACTGGAAGCCTTGAGCCGAACAGTATCCGCAGAGCCGGGATTTGCCTATAGGCGCTGATCTGGGCACAACACGCTCCGCACACAACGTGAAACGGACTGGAAAGTCCGTTCTCCTTTTCATCTTCCTGCGTAGAGGAGAACGGGTTTTCCTACCCGTTTATTTTTTCTCCGAATATCGATGGGAGTTCCCCCAAATTTTCCCGAAACGGAGCAGCGATCCGAAGGCAATCGAGCGATACTCAAGAGGACGCAGACTTTTTTCAAGTCCAGCCGACTTGGGCAACCCAAGTTTACTCCCAGTGAGAACGACAGCCCATAGAACTTCGCATCCTACGGGCTGGGCCGCCTAGCCTTCACGATGGAGAAAGAATAGCTCGCTTGACATGTGTTGCATTTGCAACACATGCTTGCAGCATGAAAACAGCTGCTATTCACAGTCGTATCGACCCTGAAACGAAAGAAAAGGCGGAGACGATTCTTCATCGCCTTGGCATGAGTCCCACCGAAGCCATTCGGATGTTTTACACGCAGATCACTCTGCGGAACGGTCTGCCCTTTGCTGTGGAAATCCCGAATGAAGAAACAGAAAAGGCTCTGAAAGACTCGCGTTCGGGTCGCAATCTGGAGCGTTTCGAAAGCGCCGATGCCCTGATTGACAGCTGGAAATAAGTGAAGCCAGTAGTCCAAACCAGCCAGTTCAAGAAGGATATCAAACGCCTGAAGAAAAGAGGAATGGATCTCGAAAAGCTTGGTAATCTCGTTCGGCTCCTTGCAGCAGATGAGCCCCTCGAAGAAATGCACCGCGATCATGCTTTGATTGGCACATGGGTTGGCTCCAGAGATTGCCACGTCGAGCCTGACTGGATTCTGATCTATCGAAATGAGCCCGAATCCTTATATTTGGAGCGCTCAGGAAGCCATAGTGACCTCTTCAAAAAATAACTTCATCAATAGACGTTATCAACAAACGTTCTAGTCGAACTGAGGCACGAAGCGCGGACTGGAAAGTGCGTTCTCCTTTTTATCATCCTGCGTAAAGGAGAACGGGTTTTCCTACCCGTTTATTTTTTCCGAATATCGACGGGAGTTCCCCTAATGCCAATACGGCAGTAGGCCACTCCGACTCAGTCGCTCATACGCAACGCTAGCTGAAGCATCGCGCTACATGATCCGAGCCGAACCGTGCGAACGTTTGCTAAAGCTGCACGCCACGGGAGCGACGCTTCCTTGTTTGCTGGAGCTTGGAGAGCGGAGGAGGAAGCGAAGGTTGATCGTGTGAGCCTTCGGTCGAAGCCCCTGGCGAGACTGGATGCCTTGAGCAGTACAAGATCTGGCATAGCCGGAAGCCGCTTATAGGCGCTGGTCTGGACACAACACGCTCCGCAAAAAAACGTGAAACGGACTGGAAAGTCCGTTCTCCTTTTCATCATCCTGCGTAAAGGAGAACGGGTTTTCCTACCCGTTTATTTTTTCCCGAGTATCGATGGGTGTCCCCCAAATGCCAATACGGCAATAGGCCACTCCGACTCAGCCGCTCCAACGCAACGCTAGCTGAAGCATTGCGCTACATAATCCGAGCCGGACCGTGCGAACGTTTGCTAAAGCTGCACGCCACGGGAGCGACGCTTCCTTGTTCACCGGAGCTTGGAGAGCGGAGGAGGAGAGGAAGCGAAGGTTGATCGTGTGAGCCTTCGGTCGAAGCCCCTGGCGAGACTGATCCTTCGGGCAGAACTAGAACCCCGTAGCCGGGGATCGCTTATGTGCGCTTATGGTTTGTGGGTAGGGTGGTTGGAGGCGGGGCGAGATCATTTCTCGGGTCGACACCGGTTCGCGGCTCGGATTGGATTTTTTGTTCATGAGTGATTCTCGCCGTTCTCGATTGCATTCCTTTCTTCTGATCGGAGGGATTTGTGGGGGGCCTTTCATCATTGGCATGGACATGCTGTCGATTGGGGTCGCTCTCGCACCTATGGCGGCTGACCTCGATGCCTCCCTCTCGACGTTGCAGTGGTTCATGTCGGGGTACGGGATTGGAGTGGCTACCTTCCTCATTTCTGCTGGGAAGTTGGCGGATCTCTTTGGGACGCGGGTGACGAACTGTTTGGGAATGTTTCTGTTTGCCGCGGCCTCGGTGTTGATGGCCTTGGCGCCGAATAGTTCCGTGGCGATTGGAGCGCGGCTGCTGCAGGGGGTCGCGGGGGCTTTTATGATTTCCAGTAGCATCGCGATTGGTGGACAGCACTTTGAGGGGGCGGCCCGAACTCGGATGTTCTCGCTCATCATGGCCCTGGCCGGCTTGGGGATGGGAGTGGGGCCCTTGATCGGCGGGGTCCTGATTCACTGGTTTGACTGGCGGGCGGTTTTCTGGGCAAACCTTCCGGTTACCTTTCTCTTCTTCGTGAACAATCTACTCGTCCTCCCGCGAAAGGAGAGAGTTTCTCGGGCCCGGTTTGACTCCGTGGGATTGATCTTACTCTCGGCGACGGTCCTCTTGTTGGTAGTACCGGTGAGTCAAGCCGGGGAGTGGGGGTGGTTGGCTCCGCGAACTTTCGGACTTTTGGGCGGGTTTTGCATCTTTTCGGTGATCTTGATCCTTTGGGAAAGGCGAGTGAAGGACCCGCTGCTGGATTTCTCGGTCTTGACCGTTCGCGGGTATGTGCCGGCGAGTCTCTGTGCCTTTCTCGCCTACTTTATCGGCCTGGGATGGCTCTTCTTGTTCAGTCTCTACCTTCATCACGTGCGCGGTTTGAATGCCCTGGAAACCGGGCTCTCGTTCCTGCCCTATGCTGTCGCCTATTTTAGCGGTGGTTTACTCTCGAGCCACTTGGGCCGGTTCCTCGGATGGCGAGCCTTCCTCTTTCTCGGGTTGTGCCTCCTCGCGGTAGGGGTCGGGTCTCTCTCGCTCATCGATCGACAGACACCGTTCTGGTGGTTGGAGGTGGGCTTCGCTCTCGTCGGTCTTGGATACATCTTTGCGAATAACGCGGCCATGTCGTTGGCGCAGGGGAAAATGCCGGCAGAGAAGTCGGGGGCGGCCTCAGGGATATCGATGATGATTCGATGGCTGGGGTCCGCTCTCGGGATCGCGGTGATGACTCTGGTCCTACACGGGACCAGCCGCGCGGCCCTGGCTGAGGAAGTGGCCCAGTCGGATCTCCATCTGCCCTTACCGACCCTGCTTTCTGCCTTAACTGAAGACGGGTCCTGGCACCAGAGACTCGATTCGCTTTCGAAGACCGAGGAAGCGCAGAGCCTTGACCTGCTGACGTCTGCCTTTACCCATGGGGTCGATCGGGGACTGCTGGTCCTGGTAGGGTGTGGAGGTTTGGGGCTCATCCTCGTCGGTTTCGTCCCCCGGGCGGATTCGTAGTCTGGCAGCAGCCGGATCTAAAGGAATAGAGATCGGGAGATCGTTGAGGCAAGCGGGTGGGATCGTCTCGAGGCGTGGTTGAAAAGGAGAACGGACTTTCCAGTCCGTTTCACGTCGTGTGCGGGGTGCCGTGCTGGGGGAAAACGGGTAGGAAAACCCGTTCGCTATCCAGGTATCTTCTTTTCAATGCTCTACAGGTAGACTATGCACGAACTTGCTTCGTTAACTCTCATCGGATTTCTTACCCGGTGAAACCAAGTTATACCCACCCCAAAACTCCTATGATTATATATTCTGCTGTATTCAAAACACTGTTACTCGTATCGGCTGCTTCCACCGCTACGGTGCTCCCAGCCCAGGTTATTTTTTCGGATGATTTCGAAACGTATACCGAGGGCACGGATCTGGACGGCCAAGGTGGCTGGACGGCAAGTGGAACAGATGTAGATACTTCCCTTACGGTCAGCGACGCGGAAGCCTATACTGGTTCACAGTCATTGTCTATCGTAGACGATTCGACCGGGGCACGCCCGAGCGTGCTTCATTCGCTGTCGGAAACCGTTTCCCATGGTGAATTCAGTTTCGCGGTCAAGGAAGCCACTGGAGTTGACTTTTGGACGGTCCAGTTGGGCAATTTCAAATTTTCGCGAATCTCAAATAAGCTGACTGTTATCTATACGGTTGGCACTGATAAATATTATCCGGGCAATGTGACCTTCGCTTCGGCGGGTTACTCGACTACCGATTGGAATGCATTCTCAATTCTTTTCGACGGTGCGACAGGCAGTTTGGATGTGTCGCTGAATGGTGATAACATTCTCTCCGTGGACGATGAATTCTACGAGTGGAGCACTCCCTCGGTTGAATTGGGTATGTACTCCAGCGGTGATACCAGTTCGGCATTCTTTGATACGGTTTCGATGAATTCGATCCCAGAGCCTTCTTCTTACGCGCAGATGCTGGGCGTGACCGCTCTGGCTTTATGTCTTCTACGTCGTTCTCGGCGGCAGTAAAGCGTTTCGAGTGAGACTACTGCGCGATGAGGAGTCGTTCAGGCAGGGGGTGGTGCAATGGTCCCAACGGGCGTCCTTGAGCGTTGGCAGGCCTAAGCGGTACCCATCGAGCAGGGACCTGACCACTTGTTGTGCAGAGATTGCTCGAACCTTTGCGAGGCAGGGTTGAATTTGATTCAATTCCCAGCGGCGGAGGGGAAGGTCGCCGGGTGCTCCATTTTTCGGTTTCCCTGGAGTGATTCTACGGTTAGAACACTTCTTCATCGGTTCTCCCCGAGCGTTGAATTATGGATTATTTGATCGATCGTGTGGCGAAGGCTTTCTCCGCTTTCTTGATCTTCCCAGCTCTGGGGAAGAGGATCTGCGCTGAGAGATTCTTCCAGATCGAGATATTCGCTTCGGCTGGGAGGGGTAGTATCCCTTCGGATAAGTTGGAGGCCGGACGGCGATGAACAAACGGGTGACCATCCGGGACATAGCGGCCGAGGCGGGCGTCCACTTTACCACCGTCGGCTTGGCGTTGAAAAACAGTACTCGGATCAGCGAAGCGACGAGAGCGCGAATTCACAAAGTGGCGAAGCGGATGGGCTACGAGCCTGACCCAATGCTCGCAGCCTTGAACGCCTACCGGCACACTCAATCCCGCCCCCAATACAAGGCCAGCATCGCGTGGATTAACAATTGGCCCGAGCGTTCCATGCTCTACGACATCAAGGAGTTTGCGATGTATCACCGAGGATCATCGGATCGCGCGAAAGAACTGGGATACGAGATTTCCGAGTTTTGTATCGGATCGGGCGAGATCTCTCCCGCACAGTTGGGCCGGGTCCTACGAGCCCGGAATATCAAGGGGATCCTGATGGCACCTCAGCCTCATGCGGGCGTGGAACTGGATTTCGATTTTAATGGATTTTCGGCGGTCTCCCTCAGTTACTCGTTGGTAAAGCCCGCTCTTCACGTGGTGTCGAATCATCATTCTCGCAGCATGCGATTGCTCCTCTCCGAGCTGAACCGACTGGGCTACAGTCGAGTCGGATTTGCCTTGGAGAAAGAGCTGAATGAAAAAGTGGGATTGAATTGGTTGGGCGGTATGCTGATCTCGCAGGAGGTCAGCCTGACGAAGACGGAGATCGTCCTCCTTCATCAGTATGCGAAAGATCCAGAGAACCTCCTGGATTTCATCCGGAAGGAAAAGCTGGAGGTCGTGGTTTCCCATGGGGCAATTTATGAGAAACTGCTGAAACTCGGTGCCGCCATGCCGGAAGAGTTTGGCTTTGCTAATATCAGTGTGAACGAGGGGCAGAATGGAGTCTCGGGAATCTGGCAAAACTCGTACCATATCGGCTACAAGGCTGTTGACCTCGTCGTTGACATGCTTCACCGCAATGAGACCGGAGTGCCTCTTATGCCGACTCATACCTTGATTGATAGCACCTGGAATGTCGGATCGACTATCCGACCCGCGGCGGGGGCGCAATAGTAGTGTGCCACCCCGAATTGCTCTACAGGTAGAACTGTGGCTCAATTGACATTTTGGGTATCGACCGGAAGTCTCTAAACCATGCCCCCCAACCCCTGCCTATTTCGTCGTCGCTATAGCGGATTTTCTTTGGTCGAACTATTGGTCGTTCTCGCGGTGATCGGCCTGCTCCTTTCGTTGTCGATCGCGGCAATACAGAACGTCAGGGAGTCCTCGAAGGCCGCGCGGTGCGGAACGAATATGCGGGCGGTAGGTGCTGCACTTTCTACCTATGCGATGGAGCACGACGGTTATTTCCCGGCGGTGCGTTCGAGTCCGGATTCTGCGGATGAGGTGAATGGTCGTCAGAACGAATTGGGAACCTGGGAGGCGGAAATTGAACCCTATGTCGGTTTTAATCTCCGCACCACCATGGGAGGGTACGACGGAGAGGATTCCGAAGATATCATGCAGGCGTTGATCATCTGTGAGGCGGGAGAGTTTGTGGGGATGAGTGCGAGCCTGAACAACCAGAAGGCTTCGGTTGGAGGGAAGAAGCTGAACTGGGGCCTGGATTTTCAAACAAACGTGAATTCAATCGAGGATCCAACGGCGACTTTGTTGCTGGGCGATTCGGACGAGTATCACTTGAGCTTCACGAAAGATATGCTCGCTGATGCCGACGGGAAATACAAAGGAGCGGATCTTGTCCGCCATGGCGGGAAGGCGAACTATCTTTTCGTGGATGGACATCTGGAGTCCTTAACTCCGGAAGAGATTATGAAGTTAAAAGGATGGGACTGATCCGTTCTCTCCCTCTTCTCGAAGAAATTTCAAACAAATGTACGATGCGTGCTAGAAATCGAACTACTGTACTGACTTGCTTGTGCCTCTGGGGGATGAGTGTTCTCTCTCTCGCTGGAAACGGCCTCTCGAATGGAGGCTTTGAGCAGGGATTGGATCTCTGGATCCTCGGGGATCAAATGTCAGCCGCATCATCGGCAGCAGCGAGGGATGGCGAGAAGGGACTGCGGGTTGTCGATCAGGATGAAAAGCACGGGTCGAGCTTGTTCAGTCGGTCGTTTCCGGTTGAGCCTGGAGCCACGGTGACGCTCACGTTTGAGGGGCGGGCCGATTCCAAATTTCTGGCCGTGTATCTCTGGCCCATGAATGGAGACGGCCGGGCCGTGCGGGATCCCTCGATCCGTGGGGATGGATTGGCGAAAGTCGTTCTCTCGCCCAGCGGTGAAGGGTGGCGGTCTTACACGGTGGAGCACACAATGCCCCCCGCCACTGAGAGTGTGAAGGTGTGGGTCCATTCCTGGAGTGGGGCTACCGGTACCGCTGATCTGGATAACTTTGTGCTGTCCGGTTTGGGTGAAAGCGCGGAGCCCTACGAAAGTCCGGAAGACGTTCAGAAAGCCTCGGAAAAGGCCGTGGCCCGCTTTGCGGAAAAGACAGAGGCGTTGGTGGTGCCCGCGGAGTTGCCGGCCCGGGAAAATCCTCCGGTCATCATTCTCAAACTCGATGATCTTCGGCCGGTGAATGGAGAGGTGCATCCATCGTGGAAGCGGGTGACGGAGTATCTTCAGTCGAAGGAGATACCTTGCGGGATCGGGATCATCTGTGATCGATTGGAGGAGGCGTCGCCTGATTTTGTGGAATGGACCCGCGCTCAGCGAGCATCGGGAGAGGTCGAGTTTTGGTTTCACGGATTGGACCATCTGGTGTGGACCGATGAAACCGGTGCCCGGCGCAGTGAGTTTTCCGGGCGAACCCCCGCGGAGCAGCAGGAGCGGTTTGAGCGATCCCAGAAACTCGCGGAGGACGTTTTGGGATTCCCCTTTCAAACCTTTGGTCCCGGCGGGGGAGGATCGACTGGACATCAGGATGCCGCGACCGCTCAGGCCATGAGTCACGATTCAGATTTGGTGGTTTGGCTCTACCCGCGCCCGATCGATACGATGGGGAAGGAGATCGTCGAAGAGGGCCAGATTATCGTGTTGGACCGAGTCTGGGAAGTAAACCTGGAGGGGCGTGTAGGGCAACCGGATTACGAACGGTTTGTGAGTGGCTACGCCGCGAATCCGGATCGCGAGTATTTTGTGCTGCAGGGTCATCCCACTCATTGGGGAGGAGCCCGCTTTGAAGAGTTTTCTCGGATCATCGACTTTTTGGTGGAGCAGGATGCGGTATTTTTGACTCCGGTCGCCTATGCCACGAGCTTGGATGGAGAGCCGGCTCAGCAAGTGTCACGGAAATGACGAAATTCATGTGTGGCTCTGTTGTCTCGAGTTTTCTCATGCGCTGGATATTTCTAAATTTCCTGGTGGGCTTCTGCCTTGCCTGCCTGCCTGCCTATTCATCGGGTGAACCGGAACGACGATCTGCCGACTCGGAGGAGTGGCACTCGGCCCTCTATCCGGCGAATTGGACTCCGGAGTTTCGGGATGCGGAGGGTCGTTTTCTTCATGATTTTTCCTTTGCCGGATATCGCTTTGGCGAGACGCCGCCCGAAGCCGTAGAAGGGGAATGGGTCAATGTGACCGAGGCGCCATATCTGGCAGATTCTTCGGGGGAGCAGGACAGCACCACGGCTATTCAGCAGGCGCTGGATGAGGTTGGAAAAGCCGGAGGCGGAGTCGTTTACCTGCCGGCGGGGACCTATCGGATCGCCCCGATCGGAGAGGATTCGGTCGCTCTTCGATTGAGGTATTCGGGGGTAGTCCTTCGCGGGGCTGGGGCCGGAGAAACGTTTCTCTACAGCGATGATTTTCAAATGCGAAAGAAGGTACTCATCTCCGTGGAACCGGGGGAGGCTACCTCATGGAATGCCGACGGAAAGGATTATCCGGGGATCTTGCTGGTGAGCGACGAACCGACCCCGACCCAGCAGATCTCTCTCGCTGAGGTAGAGGGTTTGGCCGTGGGCGATGCCGTGGTGATCCGCAACGACCTTACCCAGCACTACATCGATCGGGTTGGAATGACGGGAAAATGGGAGCCTGCGCAGTCGCGAAACCGGACGCTTACCTACTACCGGCGGATTACCCGTATCGATCCTGAGCACAATGTGGTCACAGTGGATATTCCGGTTCGAGGGTATTTGTATCAGGCGGACAATGCGCGGGTGGTTCCGGTAACCGGAGAAATGATCCGAGAGGTCGGGGTGGAGGACTTTTCGATCGGAATGGCCTACCATCCGGGGGAGGGCGACGGATTGCGTGATTTCTTGCAGGAGGGAACTCTTGCTTACGAAGTTCACGGTTCGGCTGTGATTCGATTTAAAATGGCGGAGAATGGCTGGGTTCGCCGGGTGAACACATACGCCCCGGAGGGGAATCCGCCCCAGGTGCACATCCTTTCGAATGCCCTGCAACTCGAGCGATCCCGGGGGATCAGCGTCCTGCATTGTGACCTGCGATTCCCTCAATATCGGGGGGAGGGCGGCAATGGCTATCTCTACACGATGCAGGGCCAGGATAATTTGGTCGAGGAATGTTACGCGGAAGCTGGTCGACACAACTTCTCGTTTGGAACGATGTCCGCGAGTGGAAATGTCATCGTCGATTGCTATAGCAAAGACGGCTGGCTCGGCTCGGATTTTCACATGTTCCTCTCCCTGGCGAACCTGTTTGATTCGGTCACCTGCGAAGGCGACTTCCTGGAGGCTCGCGCACTTCGCCCCTGGGGCGGAAAGGTCATGCACGGAGTGACGACGACGGAATCTGTCTTTTGGAATACCTGCGGGCTGCGCTATTCGGAGAAGCAGCCGTATTTGATTTTCTCGCACCAATTTGGAGACGGGTATATTATCGGAACCCGTGGGCCCGCCTATGAGGTGAAGACCTCTGATTTCGCCGAGGGGATTGGAAAAGGAGAAACGTTGGTTCCGCGTTCCCTTTACGAAGATCAACGCATGCGTCGGGTAGGAACCGTAGTCGAATGATGAAAACAGGTTTACTCGAAAATGAACCGAAGGGGACCCATACGGGCACCCTCCTCTTCGCGCTTTCCGAGCGGGAGCGTCGAATCTTTTTTCCGGATTTCGATTTCTCGGTGAACTGCCTCGGGGGTTTGGAGGCGGCGATGATTGACCCATCCACCTTGGATGCCGCGGGATGGGAGGATGCGCTAACTGAGTTTAATCCGCGGGTGTTGGTCACCGCTTGGAGTGGGAAAACCGTGCCAGAGCAGTGGTATGATTCCCGGGGTTGTGCTCTTGAGTATGTGTGCCACGTGACTGGATCGGTTCGAAAGGTGGTTCCCCGTACACTGTTGGAGCGTGAACTCTGTGTGACCAATTGGGGGGCGACGATTACTCATACCATTGCCGAGCATGCACTGTTGATGGTGCTGGGGTTGTTGCGAAATGTCCCGCTTTGGGAGAGCGCCTTGGACCGGGAAGAGCATGCCTTGCCCCTGTCGAGGAATTTGAAGACTCGTTCCCTGCGTGGAAAACGAGTGGGGATTCACGGCTTCGGGGCGATCGCGCGTGAGATTGCACGCCTGCTAAAGCCGTTTCAGGTGGAACTGTGCGCTTATTCGCAAGGAGTTCCAGACTCACATTTTGTGGCTCATGAAGTGATTCAACTCAAACGTTTGGAGTCGTTGTTTGAGCAATGTGATGTGGTGATCGAATGCGAGGGACTCACTCCGGAGAATAGGGGAGTGGTGGATGAAGCGATGCTTCGGCGGCTTCCCAGGGACGCTGTTTTTGTGAATGTAGCCCGGGCGGACCTCACGGATGAAGAGGCTCTGTATCGTTTGGCGCAAGAGGGAGACATCCGGTTGGGCCTGGATGTGTTTCAGGAAGAACCATTGCGGAGGGACTCTCCCATGCGCTCCCTTTCGGGGGCGTGGATCTCTCCGCACATTGCAGGGCCGACATGGGACACCTATCCGGTTTGTGGAGAACACGCTTTGCAGAATATCCGGAAATTCTCGAAAGGTGCCGCGCTCAGTGGCGTCGTCGATTTGGCCATCTATGACCGGTCGACCTAGGATGGTGATGGGGTTGATGCTGTCGAGCGGTCGGATCGCACCGCACTGCGAAAAGAGGGCCATTCTCCTCGAAGGACTACGATTATGACGATCGAGTATATCACGTTGGGGGTCTACCTCGTTGTTCTGATGGTGGTCGGGGCGCTATTCTCAAAGCTGAATAGCAATGTGAGCGATTTCGCCCGCGGGGGAGGAAAAGGGACCTGGTGGATGGTCGGCACCAGCGCCTTCATGGCGGGGATCAGTGCCTTCACTTTCACCGGGAACGCGTCCGCAGCCTTCATCGCCGGACCCTCGTTCTTGGTTATCTATTTTGCGAACTGTGTCGGGCTCGCACTGTGCTTTATTCTCGGGCCTTGGTTCCGTCAGACCCGGGCAACGACATGGGCCGACATCATGCGAGAACGGTTTCATGTGAGCGTGGAGCAGTTCAGTGCCTATTTTTCGCTGATTATTCAACCCATCAGCGCGGCCACGCAATTGTATGCCCTGTCGATCTTTACCGCGGCGATTCTCCAGGTTCCCGTGCCCGGGGTCATAGTGGTTCTGGGTGGGATTGTGCTCTTCTATTCTACGACGGGGGGACGGTGGGCGGTCATGGCCACGGATTTTGTGCAAGGCCTCGTGCTGTTCTCGCTGACCGTCCTGGTGTTCGTTCTCGCATTGAAAGAAGTAGGGGGGCTGAGCACTTTCTTTGGCTACTTCAGTGATCCCCGATTCGCCGATGACTTCCAGTTCGTCAAAGAGAAGGGGCAGTTCCCCGCCGACAAATTTACGTGGAAGTGGATTGTAGTAGTATTTATCCTGCAATTACAGGGGTATTTGAATTTGGGCACAGCGAGTCGATTCCTTTCCGTAAAGGATAGTCGAAATGCCCGCTGGTCGGCGGTGTGGGCCTGCCTGTTGATGGCTTTGGGAACCGTTGTTTGGTTCCTGCCTCCCATGGTGGCGCGTTTTCTCTATGCGGACCAAGTGCTCGGTATGGACATCAAAGAGCCCGCAACGGCGAGCTATGCGGTAATTGCCCAGAACCTTTTGCCGAACGGACTGATGGGGTTGATGCTCGCTGCCATGTTGGCGGCGACGATGAGCAGTATGGATACCGGCTTGAACAACACGACTGGGATCATCGTGAACAACATCATTCCGCGGATTCGGGAAAAATTGGGCAAGAAGGCTTTGAGCGATCGAACCGGGCTTCTGCTTTGCCGCGCGTTCACGATCTTGCTGGGAGTCTACATCATTGTGATTGGTCTTCTGTTGGCCCTGCAGAAAGAGATTTCTCTCTTCGATGCATACTTGATGATTTCGGCGGTTGTCGGCTTGCCCTTGAGTATGCCGATTCTGATGGGCTTGTGGATCAAGCGCCTGCATTGGGCCTCTTACTACATCATTATCGGGATGGCATTGATCCCATCGATCTATTTTGTGATCTCCAGTGCCGGCGGAACCTCATGGACAATCCAAGATCGCTTGGCCTGGATCTACGGATTCAGTCTGCTCGGCTGTCTCATTAGCCTCCCTCTCTGGAAATACGCCTCCAGCGCCTATCGTGAGCAAGTGAGAGCTTTCTATGAAAAGATGCACCGCCCCGTCGATTTTTCAGAAGAGATCGGGCAGTCCGAAGACGCCTTCCAATACAAGATCATCGGCTCAACTGCTGTGGCCCTGGGAATACTCATCATGCTTTTCCTCTTTGTGCCGAACTCCCTCGGCGGGCGGTTGCAGATTCTCGCTCTGGGCAGTTCCGTTGCCGTAGTGGGGGCTCTTCTCCTGTGGCGATGGAAGAAGCTGAAAGTGCAGGATCCTCGCGCTGAACGAAGCTAGGGGATGGATCTCCCGATGATGGGTCCGGACGATTTTGGGTTACGGAATGACTTAGAGGCGTGCGGACGGTTGCTCGGGTTTTCTTGGGACAGAGGTTGAAGCGACACCCAGTGGGTAAGAGTGTCCGGTCGTTGTCCCCCTGCAGCGATCTTCTGCAAAGGGAGCGCTCTCGAATGGAGATTTTACTTTTGCGAAGTAGCCGAACCAATCTCGACGGAATGCTGACGCGCAGTACGTTCGCCTCCTCTTTCGCTCTACGAGCTCCGGCGAACAAGGAAGTGTCACGCTGCGGGAGGCCCGTACGGGGCTCGTCCTATTTTCTCCGGCGGAGAAATAGGAGACCGGTTGCCGCCAGTGCGAGTACCGCTGCAGCGCTTGAGGGTTCGGGAACGCTGCTCACTACAATGTTGTCTAAATAGAACTCTTCATAGCCCGAACTCGACACAGTATTCCATCTCATGGTCATCTCGGTTGCATTCAGCCCCGAAGTTCCAAAATACGTCTCGGGGATGGTGATGCTGTAGGAAATGAAGGACGACCCACTGGTCGATGGCGTATTGGGGAGGGTGATGGTAGAACCACTGTAGGAGCCATCGTATCCGTCGAATGCACCTAAATCTACCAGAACCGTTTGAATTCCCGATCCGAAGTCGATCTGAAAACTGCTTAAGCCATCAGGTGACTGGGAGGCGCTTGTGGCTTTGATATCGAATGAGATGACTAAGTCTCCGCCAGCGGGGATCGCAAGAGCGTTGTTCTGTCTCAGATAGTGGAACTTTGCAGCACCATCGTTGAACCACAAACTTTGGCTTCCCTCTGAGGCCTCGCCGGTGACGACATGAGTTTGGGCTTGATTGTAAACGGTCCAAGTCGGTGACGGGATATTTCCAGGAGTGTAGGTTTCAAAAGATTCAGTAAAAAGAACCACGGCACTGGCCTGGCTTACTGTGAGACCGAAGAGTAGGGATAGAAGTGGGGATTTCATGCGAAGAAGATCTACTTTTTTCTGACTAAGTCAAGTGGATCTTTCGATTCTTTTACGGCATTCTGACAGTTTACCAGAAGCATCTCGATGCTTCAGCTAGCGTCGCGTATGAGCGGCTACGTTGGAGAGGCATTTCGCAGGATGAAGAGATCGAAAATGGGGGGATGGGGTGCGGGACCGTCTCCTAGGGGTCCTTGACTAGTTGTGTGGCGAACATCGTGCTTGAGAAAATAAACGGGTAGGAAAACCCGTTCTCCTTTACGCTTGGTGTGGTGGAAAGGAGGACGGACTTTCCAGTCCGTTTCAGGTTGTGTGTGGGGTGCTGAGCTGGGGATAAACGGGTAGGAAAACCCGTTCTCCTTTACGCTTGGTGTGGTGGAAAGGAGAACGGACTTTCCAGTCCGTTTCACGTTGTGTGCGGGGTGCTGTGCTGGGGATAAACGGGTAGGA
>DGMY01000031.1:0-339 GCA_002388665.1 Opitutia bacterium UBA4506
GAAAGCCGTCGAATGCTGTCTCTCCCCCTCTGGCGATAGCATTCTCCGCCCAGGCCCTAACATCACGAACTAAGGCCACCTACTAGAGGAAGAGGAGGGATTGACGCTGCGCGGGTTGTCGTCGCTTCGCTTCTCGGGTACGAACCGTCGGCTCGAATCGGGGATGGTTGATTTTCGCTTCGCGAAGGCCGCCTAATGGCGGATACGCCTTCGCACAAGGCTTCGGCAGCACAAGAGGGGGAGGGATTGACGCTGCGCGGGTCGTCGTCGCTTCGCTCCTCGGGTACGAACCGTCGGTTCGAATCGGGTTTGGTTAATTTTCGCTTCGCGAAGGCCGCC
>DGMY01000031.1:504-46366 GCA_002388665.1 Opitutia bacterium UBA4506
CGCGAAGGCCGCCTAATGGCGGAAGGGGAGGGATTCGAACCCCCGGAGGCTTTCACCTCAGCGGTTTTCAAGACCGCCGCAATCGACCACTCTGCCACCCTTCCGAGTTAAACGATTAATAGAATTGAGCTTTTTCCTACTTTTCAAGCTTTGTTCGACACGGATTCGTGTTTCGTTTTGGAAAAAGACAACCACAGCCCGCTCCACAGCAATTTTTGCGTCGGATACAGACGTAGTTTCGCCCTCCTAGAAGAAAGAAGGCGGCACTGCTAATGACGAGCAGTGCGCAAAAAATGATGACAAACCATCCGAACATGTAAAGGGGAACGGAAACTGGATGTTCCTCTCGGTCAAGACAGCCGATCCGTCTGGATCGGAAGACCTCTAGTTCCTACCGATTAGGCGTAGCGGCGGAATGCAATCGATGTATTGTGACCGCCGAAACCGAGGTTGTTGGAAATCGCAATATCAACATCTGCCTCGATCGCTTTATTCGGTACGCAATCGAGATCACAATCCGGATCGGGATCTTCGTAGTTGATCGTCGGAGGAATCTTTCCGGTTTGAATCGCCTTGCAGCATGCAGCTGCTTCGATTCCGCCGGCGGCTCCCAGCAAGTGACCCGTCATCGACTTCGTGGAGGACATCCGGAGCTTTGCCGCATGTTCTCCAAAAACTTTCTTCACCGCGAGGGTTTCGAACTTGTCGTTGTACTTCGTCGAAGTCCCGTGAGCGTTGATGTAATCGACCTCATTCTTCTCGACCCCAGCATCTTTCAGAGCGCCGTTCAGCGCTTCAGCCAAGCCCTTCCCTTCCGGGTCCGGCATGGTGATGTGGTGAGCGTCGCAAGTCGCTGCGTATCCGGCTACCTCGCAATAAATACGGGCGCCACGGGCTTTCGCAGACTCCTCGGACTCGAGAACCAGAATGCCGGCACCCTCTCCCATTACGAAACCATCGCGGTTGAGATCGAACGGACGGCTCGATTTCTCCGGGGTATCGTTGAAGCTGGTACTCATGGCCTTCATCGAGCAGAACCCGGAATATCCGAGCCTGGTGATTGCGGCTTCACTTCCGCCGGCGATCATGATGTCTGCCCGCCCGTCGCGAATCATCTGAGCCGATTCGCCAATCGAGTGCGAACCTGTCGCACAAGCACTGACCACCCCGAAATTCGGACCCCGCGCATTGATGTCGATCGCAACGACCCCGGAGGCCATGTTGGCAATCAACGCCGGAATCATGAAAGGCGATACGCGACGCGGCCCGCGCTCAAAGAGCGTAAAGGACTGCTTTTCGATCGTCTCCATGCCTCCGATGCCCGAGCCGATCAAGACGCCGAGGCGTGCCGGATCGACCGTGGATGGATCCAAGCTGGCGTCTTTCAAAGCCAGCCGGGTTCCCGCTACAGCAAACTGCGTGTAACGGTCGTTTCGTCGAGCCTCTTTAGGATCCATGTACTCAGCTGGGTCGAAGTCATTGACTTCAGCCCCAACCTTGGATGGATAAGCCGAAACATCGAATCGGGTCACTCCTCCGATACCGGATTTACCGGCTAGAAGAGATCCCCAAAAGTCATCGATGTTGCTCCCTAGAGAACTAACGATCCCGAGTCCGGTGACGACGACTTTGCGCTTTTGTTGATCAGAAGCCATAGAAGAAATCGCCGACTAGATAGAAGGGTCCGCTCCTTAGCAAAGTCAGGAAGACTTGCTCTTGATGTACTCGACGACGCTGCCGACTGTTTGTAGCTTCTCGGCGTCAGACTCCGGGATTTCTCCGTTAATCTGATCCTTAAACTCTTCTTCGAAAGCCATAATCAACTCGACCGTGTCTAGTGAGTCAGCTCCTAAATCGTCGAGAAAAGAAGCTTCGGTTGTAACCTGCTCCTCATTTACATTGAGCTGATTTACAATAATCTCCTTGACGCGATCTTCGATGGATTTCTCTGCCATATTCCTGGGTGTTAAAAGGTTGGTGAAAAGAACGAAGAATCACATGACCATACCACCGTCAACCGTAAAAGTCTGACCGGTGATGTATCCTGCACGTGGTCCGGCGAGAAAACCGACTGTAGCGGCAATCTCCTCGGGATCTCCCATCCGTTTCATTGGAATCATTTTCAAAATATTAGTTTGGATCTCATCGCCCAATTTCTGAGTCATGTCAGTTGCGATAAAACCGGGTGCGACGGAATTTACAGTGATCGAGCGTGCGGCCAATTCCTTGGCGAGACTCTTGGTAAACCCAATCATCCCGGCTTTGGCTGCCGCGTAATTGGCCTGCCCGGCGTTTCCGGTGAGTCCAATCACCGAAGAAATGTTGATCACGCGACCCCAGCGGCGGCGTGTCATCGGACGGATCAAATTTTTCGACCAGTAGAAGCAGCTGTTCAGGTTTGTTTTCAGGACATCATCCCAATCGTCTTCACTCATGCGAATAAACAGCATGTCGCGGGTAATCCCAGCGTTGTTGACCAAAACATCAACGCACTCGTACTTTTTCAAAATCTCTTCTGAAGCTGCGGCAACGGCCTCCGAATCGGCAACGTCGCAGCCGTAGGCTTCTGCCTCACCACCCTGCTCCCGCACGGCCTCCACTGCCCGAGAAGCGGACTCCACGGAGCGCGCCACACAAAGAACGCGAAACCCGAGGCTTCCCAATTCCTTGGCAATCGCGAGGCCAATTCCACGACTCGCCCCAGTGACCAGGGCTGTCTTTTTCTCTTCGGCTTGGTCTGTCATAAGGGAGGAGACTGGCCCGAATTTACTGAATCGGCTAGGAAAAAATCGATCCGCCACAGCCCAAACCGCCCGCTCTCCCGCTAAGGGAATCCCCATTTCGCAGCGGTTTCGGATCGAATGTCACAGAAAAATGCCTTATGCCGCCTTCGTGAAGTCCGAAATCCGTTTGCAGAAATTCCTTTCCCAATCCGGGGTTTGCTCCCGCCGCAAGGCCGAGGAGCTCATCCAGGAAGGCCGTGTCGAAGTCGATAATCGCATCGCTACCATTGGCGAATCCATCACCCCCGGCAGCACCGTCGTCCACGTCGACGGGAAGCGGGTCATCGCCCGCCAACAGGACCACCTCACCCTGATCCTGAACAAGCCGCGCCACTATGTCTGCACGCACGCCGATCCACACCAGGACAACACGGTCTTCGACCTCCTGCCAAAGCAATGGCAGGATCCTCGACTGGTTTGCGCCGGGCGACTCGACAAAGACACAGAAGGCCTGCTGGTACTGACCACCGACGGCGATCTAGCACAGCGGCTCACCCACCCCTCCAAGCGGGTCATCAAGCGCTATCAGGTCCGGGTCCAGCGCGATCTCCAGGGCGAGGACATCCCTCGCCTCCTCCGGGGCCGGACGATCGAGGGCCAATGGCTTCAATTTGACAAAATCATCCCGCCGAAGCACAAAGCCAACGAATTCGAGGTCCACCTCGACCACGGCAAAAAACGGGAAATTCGACGCCTGCTCGAGTCCTTTGGCTACTTGGTGAAACGACTGAAACGAACCCAGGTCGGGGCCTACAAATTGCGGGGTCTCGCCCGCGGCCAGGTTCGCCCTCTTCGCACATCCGAGATCCGGGCCATGCTCGCCTCGAAAGATGATTCCTAGGAAATCTCTCCGCGTTTTCCCAATTTCTTCGGTCCGCTGTCAATGAATCGATTTCCGATTTGATAAAACTATTGTTCCAAACAGCAAACACCGCCTAGTATACCCACTTCCAAATTCAAACAATAAGCCGGTTTATGAAACGAGTCCTTCTCACTCTCAGCGCCTTGGGTGCCTTCCTCTCCGCCCAGGCAGAAATCGAAATCCTCTATCTCGCGCCGAATGACACCGCTCCGGTACTCGGCTCCATTTCTACAGATTCTAGGGATTTCAGAACCGCCACTCCCGTCGACGGCAAAAAAGACTGGATGAAAGTCGTCCGCAAGGACCACTACAGCGGTTTTATCGCCAAAGACAGTCTGACCTCAGACGGAACCGTCGAGCCTGGCACGGCCATGTTGATGACCCCTTCCAAATCGGGAAAGGTCTTCACCACGATCGAAGCGGGCGATGAGGTCTCCATCAATCTCGTCGATGATTGGACTGAGATTACGGTCTACAAATCGATTCCCGGGTATTTCATCCCCGAGGATCGCAAAGCGACTCCACCGGCAAATGTTTCTCCCGGAGCAGCCGGTCAGATTACCTACGCCAACGACCCTTTACTGGCTCGAGCCAACAATACCCGCTACACCGCTCCGGCACTGACGAGTCCGCTGACAGCCGCATCCAATCCTATTGCCGCCCAACCCACCATTCCCACTTCCGTTCCGATGACCGGATTTGAAGAGGTCAACAGCCTGAATCCAGCTTTCGGTCGCACTGGCAAAGACGGCCAAACCGCAGGCTACTCCCTCGGCGCGGGTTCCACCCCGATCCCCAGAGAGGACACGACCGCACCTTTCCTCGACACTTCCATGGAAGCCCCGACTTCGGTCGCCGCAATCCCACTGCCCACCGCTGCCGATCCTAAACCAAGGATCAATCCTCCCACCCAAGCTGAAGAGGTGGACGTTCTTTCCGACGCCACTTCGGAAGAGATCGAAACAGCCGACAACGAAGCCGCCGAGGTGGATGCCGGTGAGCTGATCGCTGCCCCGGCAGTCGAGGAGACGATCGATTCTCCTGAGGTAGACCAAGAAGAGGCGATGGAAGCAATTGATGCAGGCACCGAGGAGATGGTGGGTGAAGAAGGAGATGACTCCGAGGTCATTCCCCTGGCGCCCTCTGCCGCCGTTGTCGGCAGTGCAGCTGCCACGTCGGTCGTCGCTTCATCGGGGCCCGCAGAGGAGCCTATCCAAACGGCTCCCGTCGTGATCATCGAAACTGAGGAAGATGTTGAGGTCGCCAACAACGTGGCCGAGTCCGTCGTCCCCGGTGTCACCCAGCCGATCGCAGAAGACGAACCGCCACTGATCCCTCCGACTGACATCAACCGCATCTACATCGGAAAGCTCCAGCGGACCGAGCGCGGGTTCTGGGGGTCCAAACCAAAATTTGATTTCGAACTGCTCAACTACTCCGGGAACCGCATTGCCTATGTGGACATCTCCGAGATCCCCGCGGGTAGCTACGAGAAATTCACCGATCAGATCGTTCAGGTGTACGGCCTCCTGGTCCCTTCCGGCGAGAAGGACACCCTGCTGATCAAGGCTGCAAACGTTACTCTTCGATAGCCCATCTTCCTTTCCGAAAAAATCGACTCATGGAATTGATCAACGGTAACCAGATCGCCCAACAAGTTACGGAAGAACTCGCGAACGAGATCCGTGCCCTCCCCGAAAACCAACGCCCGAAGGTCGCCTTCGTGCGCGTCGGTGAGGATCCCGCCTCCGTTTCGTACGTTCGGAAAAAGGAGAAAACCGCGGCAGCGGTGGGCATCGACAGCGAGCTCCACTTGTTTCCCGAGGACATTTCCCGCGAAGATCTTTTTGCCGAGATCGACCGGCTGAACGCCGATCCATCGATTCACGGCATCCTCGTTCAGTCTCCCCTTCCGTCTCATATCCCCGACCAAGAGGCATTTGATCGGGTAAGCGCAGAGAAGGATGTGGATGGTTTCCACAAAGTGAATCTGGGCAAGCTCTGCCAAGAGGACAGTTCGGGCTTTGTTGCCTGCACACCGAGCGGGGTCATCGAGATGCTCGACCGCACCGGGATCAATATCCCCGGCAAACATGTGGTCATCGTGGGGCGCAGCCTGATCGTTGGTAAGCCCCTCTCTCTCCTTTTCCTACGACGGGATCCTTTGGGTGATGCCACCGTTACGGTGTGCCACTCCAAAACTCCCAACTTGGAAGAGATCACCCGCCAGGCAGACATCCTCGTCGCCGCTGTTGGACGCCCGGGAATCATCCGCGGGCACATGGTCAAACCCGGCGCCACGGTCATTGATGTTGGAATCAATCGCGTCGAAGACTCGAGCCGCAAGTCCGGCTACGCACTCAAGGGTGATGTCAATTTTGAAGAGGTAGAGCAGGTCGCCGCTCACTTGACGCCGGTCCCCGGCGGTGTGGGCCCCATGACCGTAGCAATGCTGATGAAGAACACCTACAAAGCGTTTCAATTGGCTGGTGATCGAGCATGAATATCGAGCCCGAGATCGTTGAGGCCGAGATCCTCGACGAACCGCCTGAACCCGAATTTGAACCCGGTCCCATTGGCGCCCGTTTTGGGGCACTCTGCCTGGATGTCATTCTTGTCACCGCTGTCTTCACGCTTCTTCTGACTCAATACATCCTACCCGAGTTCTATCCCGGGGCCATGGATGAGCTCATGGAGCACTTCACCAATCCCGACGAAGACTCCTCCTTCTCGTCGGGCATGAGTGACTACCTGACAAAGGCCCTGACTACCGCCAACGGGATTTCCTTTTTCTTCATTTTCCTGTACTTCACGCTGGCTCCGGTCCTCCTCAAGGGGGGGACTTTGGGGATGAAAATTTTCAACCTTCGGATTCAGCAACGAGACTCTGCCGAGCCAGCGCCCCTGAGCGCCCACTTCGTCCGGGCTGCGATCAAAACCGTCTGCCTCCAAGTCCTCTTTCCGCTACTCACCCTGTTATTCCTCTACGCATTCCGCAGCAGCGAGCGGATCGCCGTTCATGATTTGGCGGCGCGCACCCGAGTGGTCCGAGCCCCAGCATTTACCACCAAATGAAAACACCAAACAAAATCCTCATCGTCGACGACGAACCGGTAAACGTAAAAGTCCTTCAGAGAAAGCTCGAGAAGGCCGGGTTTGAGGTACAGATGGCCAACAACGGATTCGAGTGTCTGGACAAGGTCGATGAGTGCGCCCCCGATATCATCCTCCTCGATATTATGATGCCGGACATGGACGGGGTCGAAACCTGCCGCCGCCTAAAACAGAATCCCCGCACCGAAAGCATTCCCGTCATTTTCGTCACCGCGAAAATGGATAGAACCGACAAGATCTCAGGCCTCGAAACCGGCGCGATCGACTACATCACCAAGCCGATCGATATGGAGGAAACTTTGGCCCGCATCCGCACGCACCTGCGACTGGAAATGATGCACCGGGAGAATATCGAGCTGCAACAGCGACTCGGTGAAGCACGCCGCACCGCAGCGATTGGAAGCATGACCCAGGGCATCGCCCACAACCTCAACAACCTTCTCGGTGTGGTCGTGGGTTATCTGGATCTTCTCAAGTTGCGCATGAATCAACCCGACAAGCTGGAGAAGGGCATCGCTTCGATGGAGAAAGCCGTGAAACGCATGGTGAACCTCGTACGCCAACTCAGCTCAATGGTGACCGATGAGCCGATTGCACGTATCAAAGCCAACCCGGCCGACTGCGTGCAAAACGTGATCGAGCGCAGCACTCGACAGGACGAGGAGGAGAGAACCATAACGGTCGAAAACAATCTTCCTCAGGATTTTGAAACCCATACTTCTCTCGAAACGATTGAGTCCTGCGTCGAACACTTGATCCGCAATGGCATTGAGAGTTATCCAGAAGACCTACCGTCCAACGAGCGACCTGTCCACGTCTCACTCAACCTAATTCAGGATGCGGGTGAACAAGAGGTCGAGATTCGCATCTGCGACCGGGGTGAAGGCATTCATCCGTCGGTTCGCGACAATCTGTTCGATCCGTTTATCTCAACGAAGAATTCGGTCGGAAGAGGATTTGGGCTCACCGTAGTCAAACACTCGATTTCCCATATTGGGGGCGGAGTGTCGATCACACCGAACCCTTCGGGGGTCGGAACTTGCGCTATTCTTAAAATTCCCGTGGATTCGGAATGACCGCCAAACCACCTTCTTTCCCTCCCACCCTCTTCGTCGGTGCCGGTCGCATGGCCTCCGCCATCGTCCAAGGTCTCCTCGCGACCAATAGCGCCCATCCGTCGCAGCTATTTTGTACCTGTGGCAAGGATCCGACAGGTCCCGATCTCGCAAAACGCACCGGCATTCAATACGTGCCGGAAGTGGCTGACGGACTTCCCAGGGTCGACTATGTGATCCTCGCCTGCAAACCGCAGCAGCTCGCGAGTCTTCCCAAAGATCTCGCAGAGGGTAGCGAAGGGAAACTCGTACTCTCCATTCTGGCCGGGATCCCTCTGGCTCGGTTGAGGGAGGTCGCTCCCAATGCCCGGAACATTGTTCGGGTGATGCCAAACACTCCAGCCCAGATCGGAAAAGGCATCTCCGCGTATGCAACCGACAAGCCCCTTTCCGAAGAGGACCGCGGACCCGTCGAGCAATTGCTTTCTTCAATGGGGCAGGTCGTTCAGCTCGATGAATCCCACATCGATGCGGTGACCGCCCTCAGTGGCAGCGGCCCCGCCTACGTGTTCGAGTTTACCCGACTCCTTGGAGAGGCGGGGAAGCAACTCGGGCTGCCCGAAGATGTCGCTGCTTTGCTCGCCCGGCAGACCGTCATTGGTTCGGCCGCTTTGCTTGAGAAACGTGCAGAAGCCGATCCAGTCGAGCTCGTCCGCGAGGTGACATCCCCCGGCGGCACCACCGAAGCCGCACTGAAATCTTTCGAAGGTAAATTTGAGGAGATTGTACAGCGCGCCCTCCTCGCTGCCCGCGACCGCAGCCGCGAGCTCTCCAGTATGTAATCTCGATCCTAGCATCATGGCCCTTCTCTCCCGACACGATCTTTCTAAAAAGAAAATTCTAGTTACCGGTGGCGCCGGCTTCATCGGCAGCGCGCTCGTCTGGGAATTGAATCAGCGCGGGTTGGAGAATATCGTAATCGCTGACTATCTAGGCTCAGACGAAAAGTGGAAGAACCTAGTCCCACTCCGCTTCAACGACTACCTCGAAGCCGACTCTCTGCTGGAGCGCGTCCGCTCCCACACCGACTACCTCAAAACATTTCACACGGTCTTCCACCTTGGCGCCAATTCAAGCACCACCGAGGCAGACGCCCGCCATCTGGTCCAGAACAACTTCGAGTTTACCAAGTTGCTCGCCTACGCGACTCTCAACCAAGGGAGTCGCTTTGTCTACGCCTCTTCTGCGGCCACCTACGGTGATGGCTCAGAGGGAATGAGCGATACCGATGTCGACCTAAGCTCCCTGCGGCCTCTCAACATGTACGGCTACTCCAAGCACATGTTTGATCTCTATTCCCTCCGGAACAACTTCCTCGAAGATATGGTCGGCCTGAAATACTTCAACGTATATGGTCCGAACGAGAACCATAAGGGAGATATGAGGAGTCTCGTCATGAAGGCCTTTGAGCAGGTGCAAGAGGACGGGCGGATCCGGCTCTTCCGCAGCCATCGCCCAGACTACAAGGACGGCGAGCAGATGCGCGACTTCCTCTACGTCAAGGATGCCGTCAAAATGACCATCCACCTCGCGGAAAATCCCAAAGCCGGTGGCCTCTTCAACCTTGGCTCGGGCGAAGCCAACACTTGGCTGCGGCTGGCTCGGGCGATCTTCGCCGCCTCGGGTACTCCCGAGAATATCGAGTTCATCGATATGCCACCCGTTTTGCGCGACAAGTACCAATACTATACCTGTGCCGATATCTCCAAGATTCGCGAGACCGGGTATACCGAAAAGTTCTACACTCTGGAAGACGCGGTGGCGGACTACGTAAAGAAATACCTCATTCCCGCACGTCGATTGGGAGAGTAACGCCTCGTAGGATGAAGGGACCCTCCTTACTCGGGACACTCTCTGTTCTATTTCTTTTCGGCTGCCAAAGTCTGCCCCCCGAGGAGACTTCAAACGAAACCATCTTCTACGTTTCCCAATCAGCTCGGTCTTCGATCGATCAGATTTTTCAGTACCCTACTTCCCAGGGCAAACCCTTGTACTTTCGAGTTTCCTCGGCAGGAGTGCCAATCACTGTGAGCATTTACTCGACGTACCCCGAAGAATTGGAGCTCCAGCAAAAGACCGGAAACCAAATCTCTGGTTCCATCACCACCGACTATTCCGGTATGGTAAAATTTAAGCTGACGGCAGCCGCTCCCGGTGAATCCTCCGGTTCACTGGAGCTCACTTCGGCACCTCCTCCCAGCTCACTTCCATAAACCCATATTCATTGTGAAATTAATCTCCTGGAACGTAAACGGGCTGCGCGCCTGCGTAAAAAAAGGGTTCTCCGAATCCATCCAAACGGCTGCCCCGGACATCCTCTGCCTTCAAGAAACCAAGATCGGCCGGGATGGGCCGCCAGAATTGAACCTTGGCGAATATTCCCACCAGATTTTCCACTCCGCTGAGAAGCCCGGCTATTCCGGGACGGCTATCCTCTCGAAAGAAGAACCCCTCTCCATCGAATTCGATTTTGGAGATACCGAGTTTCAAGGTGAAGGAAGGGTGATCGCCGCCGAGTACGAGGCGTTCTACCTCGTCAACTCGTACGTTCCAAATAGCAAAAGCGAGCTGCTCCGGCTCGACTATCGCTGCAACCTTTGGGAGCCCCGCACCCGCACATACCTCGAGACCCTCGCCGCCAAAAAGCCGGTTTTCTACTGCGGTGACCTCAATGTCGCCCACAAAGAGATCGATATCGCCCGCCCGAAAACCAATCGCCGGAGCGCGGGCTTCACCGACGAAGAGCGCCACGAGATGGATCTGCTCGTCGAGTCCGGTTTTACTGACACCTTCCGACATTTCCACCCCGACGCCAAAGACCGCTACTCCTGGTGGAGTTATCGTGCCGCGGCTCGGAAACGGAATATCGGATGGCGACTCGACTACTTCCTCGCCTCCGAATCTGCAGTCGATCATCTCATTTCCGCTGACATCCTCGACCAAATAGAAGGGAGCGACCACTGCCCCGTCAGTCTGGAAATCAAACTCTAATCGGCTTCAGCCTTCGTCCCGCTCTTTCCCGATTGCCGACAGAGCCGTCAATAAAGCGCGGGGAGATCTGAATTCTCATTTTTGATGACCTCTCTACCATCTTCGAGCAAGCCAGAGGGGGACGAGAACTCTCTGACGATTTCACCGTCCAAATAGATCGCGAGATAGATTCCGTTCAAGCGGTCTCTGGATTGTTCGGGGCCGCCTTCCACCCAGTAAAAACCGGATTTCAATTTCGTTTCGACAAGGGTAACGGTGTCGGTCGTCAAAAGCTTAACTCCGTCATCGGGCAGGTCGATGCTCGCGAACTTCCCCGCAACCCATTTATCGTTCTTTCGGTCTTTGCTTTTACCCACACCCACTTTCTCGAGCCGGATCGCCCAATCCACCTTCAAGCCATTGCAGAGAGTCCCCGTTTTGTTCTCCAACTCAATTTCGTAAAAACCCTTCTTGGTCTCCTGAATGTAGCCTCGGTAACTCTTCTTCGCCTCATCGCTGTAATCTTTATCGATCGAAACTAGAAACTTTCGTTCATCCGCGACCCCCCGGCCAATCTCCCAGAGATTGATATACTTTTGGTCCTCTTCTGAGAGAGTTTCTACGGGGATGGTGAAAAAACGCCCGTCGGACCGCCGAATCTCGACATACTCCCCGTCGAAAGATTCCAGCGACGCCTTTATCGTTTGCCCGGACTGATTGGTGAAGGTCCGTTCGTTCTCTCCACGGAGCCCTGCGCAGGACAACAGAAGAATGAAAAACAATATTACGAATCGATGGACTCTTGAGTTATCCATGGGAAAAACAATTCCAAAATCAGAGCTTTCGGCAACAAAAAAGCTCCTTTCTCGGAGAAGTTTTACCTTTCCCTGCGATACTTTTCGGCTTTGGAATTCAGCTCACGCCGGTTCCGACGCCCTTCTGTGATCTTTCGCTTCTTCTGGCGCCGGCTGAGCCGCTCCAACTCCTCGTCGAGCTTCAAATAATTGACCAGCCGCTCACGACTCACCTGCCCTTCTGCTATCGCCTCCTGGATCGCGCACCCTTGGTCGTTACCATGCCCACAATCCCGAAACTTGCATTGCAAAGCCAGAGCGTCGAGATCCGCAAAGCTCGCTTTCAACTCCTCCGCATCCGTCCACAGCTGAATCTCCCGGATTCCCGGATTATCAATTAACATACCTCCCGACGGTAAACAGAGAAGCTCGCGGGCGGATGTCGTGTGCATCCCCTTCCCCGTGACCGCATTCACCTCGCCGGTCCATTGAAACTCTTCGCCCAGGAGGTTATTGACCAAGGTCGACTTCCCCACGCCGCTCGAGCCCACCAAAGCGAGAGTAATCCCCGGTTTCAAAGGGCTCAAAAAACTTTCCAATCCATCCCCCTTCAACGCCGACCCCGCGACGACTCGCAGCCCTGGGAGAAGGGCCAGTAATTTTTGCTTTGCGCTCTCGAGTTGTTCCTCGGTGAACAGATCGGCCTTATTCAGCAAGACCATCGCTTGGGCGCCGCTGCGATCGATCACCTCAAAGTAACGCTCTAGGCGGCGTTCATTAAAATCGCGCCCCGCATCAGTCACTACGCAGACCCAATCTACATTGGCCGCGATGACCTGCTCAGCCGAGGCCTTACCGGCGGACTTTCGCGACAGGCAGGTTTTTCGTTTCAACCGCCCACGGATCACCGCTTCGTATTCATTCTCTTCGGCCCCCCGCTCCAGCGCGACCCAATCCCCGACAGCCGGCAATTCGGCGTCGGTCTGAGCGGCGTGATAAACACTTCCGCCCAAGGCCACTTCCATCTCCGTTCCATCCCCGAGAAAGGCTCCGTACGAAATCTTGTTGTCCCGAATCAGGCGCGCGGGTTCCCAGCCTTTGCTGTAAAAGTCTGCAAAAGCCGCTTCAAATTGCGCATCCCATCCAAGGTCTTCCAAGCTCATTGGGGATCATCGTAGGCCCATCCCTCCGATTCACAAGAAATGAAATCCAAGTCGATCCGGTGTCGCACTTCCGATTCCCGGTATGATTTTGGCAGACAGCGGCCGTTGGTGTCCGGTACAAATCTAAGAATGGATCCTACCCCGAACATCCTCCTCGACACCGATATGCTCACAGATTGTGACGATGCCGCTGCACTCGCCAGCCTTCATGCTCTCGCCGACCGCGGAGAGGCACGCATCCTCGGCGTTGCTGTCAACGGAATCGATACCCACGGTCTCCACGGCGCGGTAGTCAGCGCCATTAACTACTACTACGGCCGACCGAACATCCCTGTCGCCATGACACCGCGCTCTCCCGGGCAAACCCCTTCGAAGCCGTCCAGCTACTCTCCAGCCATTTTTGCCGAATATCCCCACGACGGGTTGCGCGATGCCGAGCGACCCGACGCCATCGACCTCTACCGACGCCTGCTGGAGGAATCCGAGGATCGCTCAGTCACGATCGCAAGCATCGGTTTCTTGTCCAACCTAGCAGATCTCCTGTGCGATGAGGCAGGACAAGAGCTCGTTGCTCGTAAGGTCCGGGCAATCACCATCATGGGGGGAAATTACCCGGAGGGAAATGAGTACAATTTTGAATGTGAGGGCAGCGGCCCGACAACGAGGGCGGCTCTCGCATCCTGGCCCAGCACAATTCCGATTACCTATATCGGCTTTGAACTCGGAACGAAGATCAACACCGGCAGGTGCTATCTAGCGGCACCCGACAGCCCGATGCGCCGCTCCTATGAGCTCGCCTACGATTCGATTAATCGCTCCCGCCCCAGTTGGGACCAGATTGCGGTACTCCATGCGGTTCGCGGTCTCGTCCACGGGGGACGCCAGTGGTTCCGCCCCGTCCACGGCCGCAACCAGATCGCCGATTCAGGCAGAAATACTTGGATCCCAAATTCCGAAGAACCGGACGCGTACCTCGAACTGGCAGCGCCGGCCGAAGATCTCTCCACAGTAATCGAGGAGCTCATGGTCGCACCTCCACTCATGCAGCCAATCTAACCGCGAGCCGAATTTCTCCACATAACGGAGTGCTATTCCTCGCGAGAACTGTCAGGGTTTTGTCCATGTCGACTTTTAAATCTTTGGGAATCTCCGAGCCATTCGTCAATGCCCTCGCTCAGAGCAACCTCTCCACCGCGTCTGGAATTCAAGCCGAGGCGTATCCAGTCTTGAGTCAGGGAAAGGATGCTTGGCTGTGCGCCCCCACGGGCAGCGGCAAGACCCTCGCCTACCTCATCCCTCTCCTCGAAAGAATAGATACGAGCTCGAAAGCTCTCCAGGTATTGATCATCTCCCCGACTCAGGAGCTCGGCGTACAGATTGTCGAAGCGATCCGTCTGCTCAACGCCAAAGGCTCACTCGAAATCCGCAGCCAACTCCTCATCGGAAACGCGTCCTCTAAACGCCAGAAGGAGCAGTTGAAGAAAAAGCCCCATGTCGCGGTAGGGTCCACCGGTCGGATGGTCGAGTTACTCAAATCCGGTAAATTAAAGCTGCATCAGGTCATCGCCGCTTCACTCGATGAGGCCGATAATCTTCTTTCCGAAGATCATATTGGCAACGTCCTCGAACTTCTCAAACGGATGCCGCGCGACCGGCAATTGGTCTTCTCTTCGGCAACGGAAAAAGGCGATGCCTTCCGCGAGGCACAACTGATGGGGAATAATGTCGCTTGGGTAAACGGAAAGAGCATCGAGAGCGATGGCAAGATCGAGCACTTCTATATTGAGTCCAACTACCACCACCGGCCCGACACCCTCCGCAAGTTATTGCGAACCATCCAGCCGAAGCGGGCGCTCATTTTCACCCACCGCAACTCCGCAGCAAAAGAGCTGGGGAAGGGTTTCGACCGGTTAGAGATCCCCCATGCCGTCCTCCACGGCGAGATGCGCAAGTTCGAGAGAGAGGCCGCAATGAAGGACTTCCGCGAAGCGACCGTCCCGTATTTGATTTCTTCCGACGTTTCCGCGAGAGGTCTCGATATCCAAGATGTCACCCATATTATCAACTTCGACATGCCGTCTCTTCCCGAGGACTATCTCCATCGGGTCGGACGGACGGGCAGGATGGGTGCCTCAGGAGTCGCGATTTCGATCGCGGCCAGTGATGAGATTCGACTGATTCGACGCTACGAAAGGGATCTCGATATCAAGGTGGTCAAAGCCAAACTCCAGGGCGGAGAATTCGACATTGCCCCGGGCAACAGCGAACCGGAGTAAAAAAAGAGCCCGCCCCGAAGCATATACTCCGGCGGCGGGCTCGTTCAAAAATTAACGGATAAGAATGGGGGTTACCCAATCGTCACTTTAGTGACTTCAACACGCTCGGTAGGGCGGCTCTTCTCGCCTCCGGCACCGAAATCACAAGGCGTTTCACCAATCGCTTCCAGTACTTCGACACCCGATTCCAGTTCACCGAATCCAGTGTACTGTCCATCGAGGAAGGAGCAATCGCCGAGGCAGATAAAGAACTGAGATCCAGCCGAATCCGGGTGAGCGGAACGAGCCATGGAAAGCACACCCTTTTGGTGAGGCTTTGCATTGAACTCTGCCTTCACCTTATATCCGGGATCACCGGTGCCCCAGAGGTGCGCTTTACTTTCGTCTTTCGTCAATGGATCTCCACCTTGGATCATGAATCCCTTCATGATGCGGTGGAACGCGGTACCATTGTAAAAGCCTTCCTTGGCCAATTTCTTAAAGTTCTCCACAGTTTTTGGGGCTACGTCCTCCCAGAACGTAACTACCATGGTGCCTTTGGTCGTTTCGATTGTCGCAGTTTCGCTACTCATAGGACCATGACCATTGCGGGAACCGTTTAAAAAAGCAATCCCCCGCGCGACTTCATCTATGGCAGAAGGGCCGGCAGATCACGGATCGAATCGATCACAAAGCTCGGTTGGCGATCCGACTTCTGCAGCGCTCCCTCATCGAACTTGCCCGTGCGCACCAGGACCCCGGTCATCCCCTGCTCCATTGCACCGAGAACATCGCTTTCCAAATCATCACCCACGACCAGTACGTTCTCGCGTGGGACTCCGATCAGATCCACCGCGCTGGCAAAAAATGCCTCCGAGGGTTTGCCGAGACAGAGCGGCTCTCTGAGAGAAGCATAGTGCAGCGCTTCGACATAGGCACCCATATCTAGAAACAGTTCCCCATCTGCCTCAAAGCTGCGATTCCTCGCCAAGGCATAGAATGCCGCGCCGTTTGCTAGCTGGCGAAACGCCCGGTTCATCACTTCATAGGTGAAGCCCTCTCCCAAGTCTCCCATGATGACCACATCGGGGGTTTCCGATTCTTCAATCCCCGCGAGATCCACCTTTGCCTCCTCGCGAATCATTAAATTCGCAGTTGAAAAACCATCCTTCGCAAACTGCTCCCGAGCAGCCGCTAGAGGAGTTAGGATTTGCTCTTCACCGACCTCGATTCCGAACGAATCGAGTTTAGCCCGGATGCTGGCGAGGGATTGAGTCGTCGTGTTTGTGAGAAAACAATAGGGAATCCCTCTTTTGTTCAGCTCTTTCAGGCAATGCCGCGCACCAGAAATCCTTTCACTTCCCGAATAGAGTGTTCCGGCGAGATCCAGTAAAACTCCTCTGATCTCCGTATCTTTCATTCTTCAAAAATGCCGCAAGATCCCTGCCAATCCACAAAGGGGAACTGAACCGGCGAAATCTGCCGTTCCCCATACGCCGTGTGGGAGGTTCCTTCCATGGGTCTGTACCAAAAAATTTTCACAGGAGTCATCGGCTCTCTCGCCAATGTGCCCGATTTCTGCTCTAATTTAACATACGATGCCAGCATACCATGTCGAACGAAGCCTCGAAATAAACGCTCCCAGCAGTTCTGTATACGAACGCATCAGGGACTTTCACCAGTGGCCCGCGTGGTCTCCGTGGATTGCGGCCGAACCCGACTGCTCCCTCGAATTCTTCGACGACGGGAACGGATATTCCTGGAAAGGAAAAATCATCGGCTCCGGGACAATTCGGGTGAGCAGCGAGGTCCCCAATGAGTCACTGGATCTGGATCTCGAATTTCTGCCCCCCCACCGCGCCGAGGCCAAGATCCGCTTTCTCATCAGCCCGACTCCAACCGGCTCTCAGGTGACTTGGATGATGGACGGGACGCTTCCGTTCTTCCTCTTCTGGATGAAGAAAATGATGACCACCTTTATCGGGATGGATTACGAAAACGGGCTCAAGCTACTGAAAGACTTAGTCGAGCTGGGTAAGGTTCCCTTCCATCTCAATTTCGCAGGTCTCCGCGACTTCCCGGCCCAACGCCTGATCAGTATTTCTGGAGAATCCGCCACCGACGAGACCCTCGCCGACTCTATCGGAGGGGCTTTCAACCGGTTCGTCTCGGTACTCGATAATGCGGGCTTCACTCCTGAGGGTCCTCCAATTACCCGCTACAACAAGTTCGATCCGCAAAAGAACTATTGCTCCTTTACCATTGGATTTCCCTACTCGGGCAAACTCCCGCCCGGACTACCACCCAAAATCACCATCATCGAACGTTCGGCTACCCGCGCCTACGTTGTAGAGCACACCGGTCCCTACCGTCATCTCGGCACCGCATGGTCTGCTGCGATGCAAAGAGCCCGCTCCAAGACATTCCCCTTCGACAAGAGCGCCGCTCCTTTCGAAATCAGTATCAACGATCCCAGAACCACTCCGGAAGAAGAACTCGTCAGCCACATCTATCTTCCCGCAAAATAGCCTACCCCCCTTCCGGGGCTTCAGCATGGATCGGCCCCTATCCGATTCGCTCTTTCGCGATCTTCCGAATTCCGACGAGATCCGGTTTTCCCGTACCCAACTGGGGGATTTCCTCAACCGCGACCACCGAGTTCGCAGAGGGCTTCCAGAGGTTCGGTAGATCCGTGCCTTTAAGGCCTTCAGAAAATCGATCACGATCGATGCCAGACTTCTCGGTCACCAGCACCACGAGGCGCTCCCCCCGTTTCTCATCAGGGACCGAGGTCACACAGAGTTGGTCAGCATCGACGTCCAATCCTTCTCGCAAAGCATTCTCGACCATGGAGTGAGAGACCATCTCACCAGCGATCTTGCTGAACCGGGAAAGGCGATCCGTCAGAGTCAGGAATCCGTCGTCATTCAGATGCCCGATGTCTCCAGTTCGATACCATCCATCCTTCAGTACTTCGGCTGATTTTTCGGGATCACCCAAATACCCCGGAAATACACTGGGACCCCGGACTTCGATGAGCCCGTCATCTCCGTCCTTGCGACGAACTCCCGTATCCGGATCGACGACGCGCACCCGTACATTGGGCAACGCGCGCCCCACCGTCCCATCTTCAGCGCCCTCTTGACGATACCCGTCCAAGTCCGTAGCCGGCACGTTGACCGCCACCACCGGGGAGCATTCCGTCGCTCCGTAACCTTCGTAGGGGCGGATGCCATACCGCTTCTCGATAAAGTCGGCTATTCTCGGCGATAATTTTTCCGCCCCGGCGATAATCCAGCGAACAGCCGAGAAAGCGGAAGGATCGATTTTACGGGCCCACCCCAAAAGAAGCGATGGAGTCCCAAGAATAATTGTCGGATGAAACTTCTTCGAAAACTCGCCAATCGCTCCCGCCTCCAGCGGGTTCGAGTGAAACCCGACCGTCACCCCTTGGGTCATGGGCATCCAAATGGTCACCGTTAATCCCAGAGAATGAAAGAAAGGCAGTGTTCCGAGAATTCGATCCGTTTTGCGAAAGCGCCCGACCTCTTCGAACGCATTTACGTTGGAAAGAATGTTGCCGTGGGTGAGAACAATCCCCTTCGGGTCGCTGGTCGATCCACTGCTGAAGAGAATCGCGAGGGGATCATCCCCTTTTGCCTTCTTTCCCGCCAGCAGCCATGAGGTCGGCAAAATGAGTGCCGCCAGCCCGGCGCGAATGCGACGAGCGGAAGTCATGCGCTCAAGGAGTTCTTCCAAAAAGACGACTCGACCGGGTATCTTCAAATCAGGCAACTTTTCAATCACCCTGCGTGAGGTCAGTATCGTCTTCACTCCAGACTGCCGGACAGTGTACAGAAAGGATGACTCCGGCATCGTGAAATTAAGATTCACCGGTATTCGCCTATCCAATACCAGGGCCAAATTTGTCAGGGTGCCCCCAATGGAGGGCGGAAGGATAATCCCAATCTCTGCGGGATCGTCAGAGAGTTCATCCTGGAGAATCCCGCGCAATGCAACCGCACCGGCCAATGTCCGCCCAAAGGAAAGCTTCTTTCCCTCCGAATCCGCCATCGCCAGTTTCCGGCGGTTCGCCTTCGCACAGCGAACAAATCGTTCCGACGCCGACCCCGAGTACTCGACCCGCAGATGCGCCGCCTCGAGAATCTGCTCAGACACGGCCTCGCGGGTTCGTTCTTTCAATGTGGCGGCATCATGATCTGAATCCACCACTTCGGGCGAAACAGCCTCCCCGATCGACAGGTAAACATCCCGGCCGTAGTCTCCCGGATGGAATAGTCTCGGTTCATCGATAAGGCCCAGCCCCGCATAGGTCCGATATCCTCCATGGATGCCGATCGGCAAGATGGGAGCATCCGTTCCTTTCACTATCCTTTCAAAACCTTCCTTGAAGGGAAGCAGGTGGCCGGTACGGGTCAGTCGTCCCTCCGGAAAGATGCCGACAATATATCCGTCTCTCAATGCCTGCTTCGCTTTCGCGAGGGCAGAGACAATCGCCTTGGGTCCGTCCTCTTCATGAATCGGTATCGCCCCCGATATCTTCAACAGCATTCGTATAAACCATCCGCGTTCTTCCAGGTATTTCCGCGAAACCAGAAACCGGACCCGCCTCGGCTGCAGCGAAAGAATCCATATCGCATCCATGAGCGAGGCGTGATTGGCCACGAGAAGAGCAGGTCCCTGAGCCGGTAGATTCTCCCGCCCCTTCACTCGCACGCGGTAATAAACCCGAGTGAGGACAAATACAAAGAACCGTCCAAAGAAATCAGGCAGGATCCAAATTCCGACTCCCGTCAACGCGATCAATAGCAATGCGAGCGAGAGAAACCCCTCGGCCGGATTGAGCCCGAACCACTTCGAATTTACATACAGCAACAATGCCCCGCCGAGAACTCCCAGCCAACTGAGCCACGCCGATGCAGCCACGATGCCCCCGACCCGCTCGGGGGGACTACGGAATTGAATGAACGATTCAATGGGAACGAGAAATAGACCAGCTCCCAGCCCCATAACAAAGCCATAGCTTCCAGCGAGAAATACACTGGTGTCGGCATCCGTGATTGAGAGAAGGATACAGCTGGTCGCCATGAGTGCAGTCGCAATGGGAACCAGGCCAAATTCAATCCCCCGGCGGCTCAAACGCCCCGCCAATAACGCACCGACACCTATCCCGATCGCAGTCAGGAAGAACAGTCTCGTCGACTCCTCTGCCCCCAGTCCGAGAATGGATTCCCCATAAGTAAGAAAATTGATCTGCACATAGGCCGCCACCATCGAAAACACAGCCGATCCCCAAACCGCCAAGGTCAAGAACCCATCCCGGTGTACTTCGCGCAAGCTACTGACTAGATCGCGATAGAACAGGTTTGCCATCTTTCGATTTCCACCGCTCGGCCGAGTGGGGGCGATTCTCCGCGAACAGGCATATCCAATTCCCGCAACTACTACACACACGATGCCGGCACTACCATAGTCCTGCCCCAACCACTGACTCAATTCGGGCGCCAGGGCTGTTCCCAGAATGATCGCAGCATAGGTCGCCGATTGCAGGTAACTGTTGGCCCGCGATATCCCCGACGAACCGACCAATTCGGGTATGATTCCGTACTTTGTCGGACCAAACAGCGCGCTCTGCGTCGACATGAAGAAAACGGTCACCAACATCATCCAGCCCGACCCGAGGTACAGGGATAGAGCCCCAAAGCCCATGACCCCTATCTCCGCTAATTTGACCCCCCGAACTACTCTATTCTTTCCAAATCGGTCCGCCAGAATTCCCCCGGCTCCCAAGAACAACAAAAAGGGTACTGCGAAAAGCACACTCACCCAAACCAGCGTGCTGTCGATACTCTTATCCGGCCAGGCAACAAGGAGGGCGTAGTAGCACAGCAGCTTGAATAAATTGTCGTTGAGCGCTCCGGTAAACTGAGTCGCATTGTGCCAGCCGAATGTACCGGGAGGAGAAGCAGGTGTCTTCGTCATGGGAGCAATTTGCTTAATTGACAATAAAGCTGTCAACTGTAATTCGACAATTAAGTTGTCATTGTGACGACTTTGAGTACTCTTCAGTTCAATGAATGAGAGAAGTGAGGCAGCTCAGAATCTATTCGACGAGATCCGAAAGATCAACAATCGGCTCCGTTGGCTGGGGGACAACCTCCACCTCGATCTGGGCGTCACCGCCGCAAAACGCAGTCTGCTACTCACGCTCGACCGAGAGGGTCCGCACACGGTTCCCGATCTCGCCCGGGAACGGCTGGTTTCCCGTCAGGTAGTCCAAACTCAGGTAAACGATTTGATTCGAGAGGGACTCATCGAGCACCAACCCAATCCCAAGCATCGTCGCTCCACTCTGTTGGCCCTCAGCTCGAAAGGCAGGAACCTAATCCAAAAGATGATCGAGAGAGAAAGGTCGTTAGTCGAAAGTGCCGAAGACTCACCCACCGCTGAAGAGCTCGACTTTCTCCGTCATGAGCTTCACGAGCTACGCACCCGTCTCGAAGCGTTTGGTTAACGCCTAAGAGACCGTCTTTCTCCGCCTGAAACAGGCGAATCCAAGTACGCTGATTCCCAGGACGATCGAGAACTGCGAATACTCGGGGACGGCATTGACCTGGACGTTGTCCACATCAAGAAAACCATAAGTACTGACCCAATTGTTGGTGCGAATGCGAATGTCGACATCTCCCTGACCGTCGACCGCTTCGGGAAGGGGAATATCGGCGATCACATACCCGTCGAGCCAAGTTTCTTCTTCATTAAAATCAACCCAGCTCCCCTCTCCAATCCGGTAGTCTACATGGAGGTTACTGTTCCAAGTAAAGGCACCAAAGCTGTCGTAAGCAAAGGAGACACCCACATCCGAGAGACCCGTGAAATCAAAGCCCTCCATCAAAAATGATCCACTCTCATAGACAACACCCACTCGATAAAAGCCCACGCCCAGGTTGGGAACCCCGACCGAGCCAGAAGCATTCAATGCCGTCCCGGCGACACCGGGATCAACCCCTCCGTCGAATCCGACCACAATCTCTTCGATACTAGCACTAATAGCCCCAGCTTGGCTGCCACTGTTCGCCCCGAGCTTCCCGCTAACCAGCGAGGCATCCATATCCCAATAAGCAATTAACTCTGCTCGGCCCGAGAGAGCAAAAGGCAATCCCGTTGCGAGTGTCAGCGTAACCACTTTCCAAATATTCATACGCGCCCTTGTTTAGCAGGTAATTAACAATAAGCAATCACGCATCTGATCGGACCGAATTATCCGAGTGAGCCATGACCCTGCAACCGGATTGGTCCGCGCAGAAAAAAAGCCGCACCCATTTCTGGATGCGGCTTGATCAATAAATTGAATCCGATCTAGTTGCTAATGATCGGGTCGGAGAGCTTCTCCATCACCTTGTCCAAGTTAAAGCTGGCCGCTTTTTGGCGAGGGGGGAATTCCTTGAAGGTTTCCATGAAATTCGCCACGTACACTTGGGCGGGAACGAGGAGGTATGCACGGTCCAACAACCAATCATAGTATGTATTGGATGTGATCTGAGCCCGCTCGTAGGGGTCCCGGCGCAGGTTAAAGATCAACGGCACCCGCAACGGAGTGAAGGGCTCCATCCAAGTACGGAATGTACCATCGATCTCCTGTTCCATGAAAACGAGTTTCCACGGTCCATAACGCAGGGCTGTTAGGTCCCCATCATCCGAGAAGTAGAAGATCTCATTGCGTGGGCTTTCCTGCCCCTGTGGATCCTTGAGATAATCGGTGAGATCGTAACCATCGAGATGCACCTTGTAGTCACGTCCCAGTGCTTCCGAAGTATACCCGGTCATCAGTTCTTCCTTGATGTCGGGGTCGCCAGCTGCAGCGACGAAGGTGGGAAACCAATCCATGTGGTGAACGATCCCATTGGCTACGGAACCGGGCTCAATGACACCGGGCCAACGAACCAAAGAGGGGACACGCCATCCGCCTTCCCAATTCGTATTCTTCTCTCCGCGGAACGGGGTGGCCGCTGCGTCGGGCCATGAATTGTAGTGAGGACCATTGTCGGTCGAATACATAACGATAGTGTTGTCGGCGATCCCCAGACGATCGATCGCATCGAGAATGTTGCCCACTTGCATGTCGTGCTCGATCATCCCTGCAGAATACTCGTCGGCACCTGGGAAAATCTCACGCGCTTCCTCCATGTGCTCATCGCTCACGTGAGTGCGGAAGTGCATGCGGGTACCATTCCACCAGAGGAAGAAAGGCTTTCCTTCAGCCACTTGCCGCTCCATGAAATCAATGGCGGCCTGCGAAGTTTCCTGATCAATAGTCTCCATACGCTTTTTGGTGAGCGGTCCGGTGTCTTCGATTTGTCCATCGCTGGTCACTTTCAATACGCCGCGAGGTCCGAACGTTTCCGCAAAGGTCCGACCGTCTGCCAAAACCATATCGCCTGGATAATCTTCGTTCTCCGGCTCCTCTTCAGCGTTCAGGTGATACAGGTTTCCAAAAAACTCGTCGAAGCCGTTGTTACTGGGAAGATGCTCATCACGATCACCAAGGTGATTTTTACCAAACTGCCCGGTCGCATAACCGAGATCTTTCAGGATCACAGCGATCGTTGGATCTTCAATCTGCATCCCTTCCTTCGCGCCGGGAAGTCCCACTTTGGACAATCCTGTGCGGAAAACACTCTGGCCCGTGATAAAAGAGGAGCGACCGGCCGTGCAGGACTGCTCACCATAATAATCGGTGAAGAGAAGACCTTCTTTTGCCAAGCGGTCGATGTTGGGCGTATTGTACCCCATAAGACCGCGGGTATACGCACTTATGTTGGACTGACCGATGTCATCACCCCAGATTACGACGATGTTCGGCTTGTCCTGCGCATGGAGTGTCCACGGCAACACAGTCAGCAGGCCCATACAGCCCTGGATTAGAATTTTAGAAATAGGTTTCATAATAGGTGAGGGTTTGGGGTTGGGGCATTCGAAGGATAGAGTCTCCCCGACGCCAGTAGCAGTAGAGGTAGGCAGTATTCTATTCCCATCGTTGCTCCTCAATCCGAAAAAACTCTAGATCCCAGAATCCAGGTGAACTTTCCGTAAACCAATGGGTACTGATTCAGGAATGTCACAGTTGATCTCCCTGAGTCGGCCGTCCCGACTTCGTAGATAATGGATTGCCTCCGCTCGATCTACGTGCGGTTCTGAGGCATGAAACCGCGCATCAAACTCGCAGAATCCACCTCGCCCGAGGGGAAGCCGATGATTCTTCATGAACAAGACGGAGACTATGCCATTAGTTTTGGCGGGCAGGAACTCATGCACTCCCGGGCCTCGGCCTCGGAACTGCTTCTAGGCGAAATCGCTGTTCAGAAGCTCTGGAAAACCCCGAAAGCCCACGTCCTCGTAGGCGGGCTGGGACTGGGCTTCTCCCTGAAGACTGTCCTCAAATCCCTCCAGCCCGATGCCCGGGTTCATGTCGTCGAGTTGATTCCCGAGGTCGCCGAATGGAATCGGGATTTTCTGCGCGGTCTGAACGGCGATCTTTTGGATGATCCCCGAATCCATTTGGAGATCGCCGATGTGAAATCCGTGATCCGTAAGGCAAACCCCAATACCTATGACGCGATTTTGCTCGATGTAGATAATGGACCCCGGGGCATGGTCAAAGAGAGCAATAACTCCCTCTACTCCAGGAAGGGCATGCGCTCTGCCCGGACAGCTCTCAAGCCCGGCGGCCGAATTGCTGTTTGGTCCGCGGGCGAGGACGAATTTTTTCATGAACGAATGGAGAGAGCCGAGTACCGCGTGCGAGCGATCCCGGCCAAGGTCCATGAAAACGCTAAACGCGCCGCCTACTGCATCTACGTGGGCGACCGGAGTTGACCGTGGACTTCCAAGGTCGGCGATCTCCCCCCATGCGCTCCCTGCTACCCAAGCTTGACCTAGAGGGATCAGCCGATTTCCTTTCCTCTTCGCAATGGCCTGCTTTCACCCCCTAGAGGACTTCGATTTCATCAATAGAATCCTCCCGAAGATTTCCTTTTTTGGGGGACTCGATGACGAGCAGCTCGCCTATATATTCAGCCGACTCGAATCCGCTGAATTTTCACAGGGTGAAATCATCGGGAGGCCCGGTACCGTTCCCTCTCACATCCATGTCATCCAAGAGGGCGCCGTCGATCTCCTCATTTCGCACGACCAACGCCTCGTGCGAAAACGCCAGTTTACCGTCGGCGACTGCTTTGGCGAGGCCGCTCTCCTCTCCCTCATCAACGATACCGCAACCTTCACTGCTGCGGGGCCGACCAGTGTCGCCAGTCTCTCGCGCCTACAACTGCTCAGACTTCATTCAGAAAAGCCCGATATCTTCCTCCAGCTCGTCCTCAATATGGCCCGAGACCTCGCGCGTAAGTTACAATATTCTGACGAGCTGCTTCTTCGCCGTTAACACGCCCTTGTCGGAGATTGCCCTTCCCCTCCTCCCTCACTAGACCATTTCCATGATCATTCCGAAGGAAAAGCTGCTGTCCGCGGAACAGCTCCACGAAGTTACTGCCATCGTCGAAGAGTTTGGCTGCCGCATCCAGGAAATTGTGGGGGCCCACCGCAACATCTACGCGATCCTCGGTGATGAGCGCCACGAGCTGATGTTCAACCGACTCATCGGCCTACCCTATGTGGCCCGTGTCGATCATATCGAGTCCTCCTATCGGCTTCTCGACAAAGACTCCGAACTCGCAAACCAGCGTTTGGTCCTGGCCGGAGTCCCACTGGGTGAAGAACCCCTTTTCATCGCCGGTCCCTGCACCGTGGACCCCAACAACCCCGAACTGACTCTTGAAACCGCATTTGCGGTCAAGGAAGCGGGCGCTCAAATGCTGCGCGGGGGAGTCTGGAAACCCCGGACCATGCCCTACTCGTACCAGGGCAATCACACAGCTCTCGATATCCTTCTCGAAGCCCGGGAGGCAACAGGTCTGCCTCTCGTGGTCGAAGTCATGGACGAGGAGCAGCTCAAAATCGCCCTCGCAGCCAAGGTAGATGTCCTCCAAATCGGCACGCGAAACGCCCTGAATTACTCTCTTTTGAAAGCTGTAGGACGCCTTTCCGCTCCAACCGATTCATGGGTGCTCCTCAAACGAGGCCGCCACATGGCCGGGGCCGACGAGTTCCTCGCGGCAGCCGAATACCTCGCAGTCGAAGGGAACCCCCGCATCCTCCTCTGCCCCCGCGGCACCACCCCGAAGCTGGAGGGCTACCGCAACCATCCCGACGAATCGATTACTCCTCTGCTGAAAGAACGTACCTGGGCTCCCGTGGTCTGCGATCCATCCCACTCGACCGGCCGGGCAGCCTACGTTCCCGCTGCGACTCTCGCCGCGATCGCTTACGGCGCAGATGGGCTCGCCATTGAGGCCAACGTCGACCCGCGCAAGGGTATCGGAGATGATCCCAAACAAGCCCTCGATCCCGACACCCTTCGCTCGACCATCGTCAGGTCACGGGCGCTCTGGGATCTGATGCGGCACTAGGCTCCAGATCTTTTCCTCCGCGCGGGGAGTCCGTGCATTTGCCCGAAATAGCTGATTCCCATCAGGTTTCAGCCAAGATCACTTCTACTCGAAAGCTGTACGATCCAGCACCCATTGTTACATGATTGTCACAATCCTCCATTTCTGTGCAGTCTCTTTTCAATGGCAACATTTCTAGCAATTTTCGGGAGCCTGGGTCTTTTCCTCTTCGGGATGCGAATGCTGAGCGAGAGTATGCAGAAGTACTCGGGGCATCGACTGCGGCAGACTCTGCGAACCATGACCAAAGATCGATTCCGCGGGCTGTTTTGCGGGTTCGGAGTCACTACCCTCATCCAATCTTCCTCGGCCACGACGGTTTTGGTCGTGAGCTTTGTCAACGCAGGTCTCCTCACTTTAGCCGAATCGGCCGGAGTCATTCTCGGGGCCAATGTCGGGACGACCACGACCGCATGGATCATATCCCTTTTCGGATTTAAATTCAGCATCACGTCCCTGGCCATTCCTCTCGCCGGATTTGGGATGACCCTCATCCTCTTTGCGAAACGGCCCCGCTGGCGCGACTTTGGGGAGTGCCTCATCGGTTTCGGAATTCTGTTTCTAGGTCTCGGGCTACTCAAAGAATCTGTTCCCGAGGTCACGCCGGACTCCCCCCTTCTCTCTTTCATTGCCGACCATTCTGGCCAAGGCCTGAGATCCGTACTTCTTTTTGTCGGGTTTGGCGTCCTACTCACTGTGGTTGTCCAGAGCTCTTCAGCCGCGATGGCCATCACCATCACCATGGCTGCCAAGGGGTGGATCAGCTACGAAATGGCAACCGCGATCGTCCTCGGAGAAAACATCGGGACGACTATCACCGCCAACCTCGCCGCGCTCGCGGGAAATCTGAACGCCAAACGAGCCGCCCTTTTGCACTTCTTTATCAACATTTTCGGGGTCACATGGGGAATCGCCCTTTTTGGCCCGTTCACAGATCTGATTACCCGGATCGTCCCGGGAGTCACCGAAGGCTCAGTCGGGATGATCGCCGTCTACCTCGCCGCGTTCCATACCATTTTCAATGTGACAAACGTCCTCTTGCTGATCGGCTTCACCCCCCTTCTCGTTCGCTTGGTAAAAGCAATTGGCAAGGATCCCGATAGATCCTCTGATCGATTCGAGCACATCTCAACCTCAGTGGCCTCCACTGGCTCCCTCAATGTGGTTGAAGCCGAGGCCGAAACAACCCGCCTTGCCGATATGGGACTCCAAATTTACGACCTTTTCGTCGAACTTTTCGAGAACCCCAGCTCCACCACAAAAACCCACTTCAAGAAGGCAGAAAAACTAGAGGACGACTGCGACCGCCTCGCCTTCGACATCACCCGCTTCCTGACCCATTGCTCGACTCACAAGCTCAGCGAGGAGAAAGCAGACGATGTCGCCGCTCTGTTTATGGTCACAGCAGAACTCGAGGAGGTAAGCGATTCCACCTACCGATTGGCTCAGATTGCGGATCGGCGATCGAGAGAAGAACTGGTCCTCGACCCGATGATCGAGGAGAGACTCAAGGCTCTGATGCGCCACCTCCGCGCCTTCATGCAATTCGTCCACGACTCTACTAAAAAACCGACAACGGTTGCGGCGATGGAGAATGCCATTCGGTATCGAGATGGCATCAAAAATTCTATCAAGGAATTGCGCCAGAAGCAGACGAAGGTCATGCACCGCAATGGTGATATTGACAGCGGCATGCTAGCAATCGATCTGCTGAACTATTTGAAGGCCGTAAACAGCGACCTCTTCAATATCATGCAGGGTCTTTGTCGAAGGGGATAAGAAACCATACCTTTCCTTCTCCGCCGCTAAAGTACACTCCCGGGATTCCAAAAATGGACCATCTCCGCAAAATGAATAGATTCAATTCATTTCGTTTTGGTTATTTTTTTGATAAATGAAGGATAACGGGCAACTCATTCAAACTGGTGCAAACCCCTCCTTCCAAAAAAAATAATCACGCGATATTCTTCTCATGAACTCCTCCCCAAGAACTTTCTACTCTACAGCCGTCCTCACCCTGGCCTCAAGTGCGCTCCCCCTGACCGGAGCGGTTATCGTCGACCCGACACTCTCCTCAATCATCGATCCAGTTGGGGATGCTGAAATTTCGGGGGCCGCCCCCGGTGCAATGAGCCAGACCGCACTCGAAGCCATGCCGGACTTTTACGTGGTTCAAAATTTCGCTGGTTTCGCGAACGGTACTGCGGCCAACTACATTTCCTTTACCGACACGAGTCTTCCCGACATTCAGTTTGTCGCCGGCGGAGGTGCAAGCGATGGCAACAGCGGGGGTGCCAACTCCAGCACAACTCTCAACACTTCCCCTTCGACCTCAGCGATTCGTCTATACAACAACTCGGGGGGCAACCGCACCGTCAGACTTACGATAGACTTCGGTAGCTACACCGGCACATTCGACGGAGGGGTCAACGCAGTCGGCGCGGTAGGTTTCGCCATGACCAATCTGGATTCCATAACCGGGACGACCGTGGAGTTTTACGACAATTCCGACTCCATCGTTTCCACGCAGACCGTGGGAAGCACAATCGACAACGTCTTTTTCGGCTATGACAACAGCGCCGGGACTGGAATCTCAAAGATCCGGATCAGCGGAAGCTTTCCCGGCGGTCAAAATTTTATCGGCTTCGACGACCTCGGTTTCACCGTCGTCCCCGAGCCGTCCGCCTTCGCACTCGGCTTTGGCTTCCTCGCCGGTGGTTTCACGTTCGCTAGACGCCGCCGGAGCTAAGAGCCCGGCGAAAGCCCGAAAAACACAGGGCATTCAGGTGCAGGAGCGCTCTTTCACCTGCCCCCCCCTTTCGATCGCTCAATCACGACAAGGCTATACCAGAAACACGGCAAAGCACTGCGGAGTGGACCTAACAGCGTAGCCCCAGCCACTCGGAGCAGCTTTCTTTCGTGAGCGTTCCCTCCTTGGCCATCCACGTGATGGCAGCCAATGGTCTACTCCTCTCTCCTCACCAACCCCCTTTTCAACGCAGGCGAGACACAAGGGCGGACATCGATCAGTCCCGGAACAAGAGGGCGCTTAATCCCTCGTCCAATTCGAGAAGTCAGGATCGTCGTACATGGCGGCCTGATTCGACCACCGTCGCATGTCGCGCAGCTGGTCTTCGGCAAGAAGCTCAACGTGGCCATCCAAATGCGCAGCCACGGTTTTACCTCCGTTCTCTAATGAAACATAACCCATGCTCGCCGGAATATCGGGATCGTAATTACCCCAAGCAGTCCCTGAAGGGAAACTAGGAGGAACGATACGATGAAAGCCAACCTGTTCACTATAATCTACAGGAGAGGAGGAGATCGAAGACGCAAAAACAATCATCATCGCAGGATTATAGGCATTCGCCGGGCGAAGAACCCAGAAATCATCCGGCAATTGAGTTTGATCCCTACTCCACTTGTTTGGTTCATAGCCAGGATCATAAATTCGTCCATCATAATGACCACCGACAAAGATACTGTTCATGCCAAAGGTAGGATTCAGGCTCGCCGCATAGGGGTTACCGGAAGCAATCTCGTCGTAATAACGAAGATCATCACCTGCAAAAAGTGTTTCCAAATTATCTTCGAGTAGTGGAGCTAAGCGCAACGGGTAGCGCTTAGCATCTTCGGCATCGCTAGTGATTGCCGAGAAGCCCTCTGGGTAGAGCGTTTTGCCAGCATCACCGTAACCCATCATGAATCGACCATTGTTATCGATAGGGGTCATTAAATAGGCTTGTATAATCGATCGGGCAGCAGCTGTTTCTGCAGAAGTCTGCGCCGAGCTACGTACCTTATCTACCCCAGCGATAACGATTCCGCTGAGAATACCAAAGATAGCGATGACCGCCAGAATCTCTACGAGCGAAAATCCGGATCGAGAGGTTGATCGGCATCCGCCCATTTGCTGCCCTGCCGGCAGGCGAGTCTGTTCTCCATTCAGTTGTGTAAATGAAATGCTGCACATAGTAATTAGACAGATTATTCGATCAGGAAGACTTCAAGGCGCAGAAAGAGGGGGTCTCCTGAATCCAGGAGTTGCAGGGAACGAACAGATACAGTTTCCGTCCCATCTTCGTTGAAAACCGGATCAGGAAGTTCTTCGGTGTAGGTATAGCCCGTGCCATCTCCATTATAGTTCCAAGTTTCCATATCATCCGATACCAACACACGATACCCCAAATCATCCGAAGCAATTTGGCGGCGGAAACTCAAAATTGGATACCCATTAATATCCGCAGAAGATTTCGGTTGGATTTCATCAAAGTCTTCAACTCCTTCTGGTGCGCCCCCAAGGGCGTATTCTAAGAGGTTTATGAAACCGTCGCCATCGGGATCATCGTCAGGCTGATTGCGCTCGTTGATCGGTGGAGTGAAAATATAGCTGTTTACCTGATTATCGGCCCAACCATCAAAATCGGTAGGGGCAAAAACCGCCCTGACGAGAGTATCCTCGCCCATCACTACCGTAGTCGTTGCAGAAGTACCTGAAGCCGATCCTGCCCAGCCCACAAACTCAAAGCCAAATGCCGGTTCAACGGTTGCCGTAACCTCAATTACGTCACCCACTTCGTAGCTTTCCGAAGGCTCCGTCTCTCCCTGAAGATGATGATCCACCGAACCAACCACCTTGAACACAGAGGTGGTTTCAATACGAAGCGCACGGCCGATACTATTGACTGCTTCATCAATCGAAATGAGCATCGCCCCCTTTAAGCTCATGCTACTTTCTTCAGCTGCAAACTCAATAAAGTAGTCGTAAATACTCAAGGAGGAGGTATCCCACTCCCATGCGGAATATGTTTCGCTTTCACCGATCAAGAATCCATTTCCATCCGGAACGCCACCATCAAGAAGTGGCCCATTGGCATACTCACGGTAGTAAAGATGAGCGGAATCAAGATCAGGTACCGTCCCGATCGATCTCACCTGGAAAAGGATTGTCTGGGCGGCAAACGACGGAGCATCATGTACCACGAACTCGGATACTCCTCCGATGCTGTAAATTCCTCCTGTTGAAGAAATTCCAACTCCAGAATCCAGTCCGGTCTGGAAGATAAGCGCATCATAATTATCGCCGTCATCTGTAATGTTCCCCTCCCCCTCTGGGAAAGAATCTACGAATCCACCAAGCTCCGGAAGGTCCCATTCTTCAGTAATAGGATCACCTCCAGCAAAAGTTTGCCATATCGCCACCGAGTATTCCGCTTCAACCGGAATGTCCGGATAGACGTAATCCGCGCGAAGGAAGATCCCCGCGAAACAGGACACCATCAGAAGAAATAACTTTTTCATATGATCCAAAGGGAGGTTAGCAAAGATGGTAAAGGGGAGTCGTTGGTTCTCAACGACTCCCCAAAGACGAATAGAAGTGACTGTCGCTTAGCTCGCTCGATTGCGGAAAACCCTGCGACGGGAAACGGCTAGACCGAACACCAAGAATCCCGCAATCGCACCGAAGGTCTCTGGCTCGGGAATCGCATTGGATGTAAGCGCTGGTGCGTAGCCGGAGGAAGCATCGCTGGAAACCAACTGTACCTCTCCAGCATCTGTCTTCCAAAAAACAAATCCGTAATTGCTGGTCGAACCGGAAATCCAATCATTCACTGCCGCAGTTACATCCAATGAGGTAACTCCGCTGTCAGTGAAAGTCATTTGCCCAATTGGGGTCAGGCTCAGGATATTATCATTAAACCACGTCAGCCGATCCCCTGAAGACTGATAATCAGCAAATGAAGCTGGCATGATACCTACGTTTACCGTCTGCGTGCCAGTCTCACTCACCGTGCCCCCGTAGGATCCATCGGTGTAGGCGGAAGCCTGCATCGACAGATACTTGTCACCGGCTACCAAGAGAGAAGAAACATCAAATTCGACGAGGCCGAAAAAGAAGTGAGAAGCGTACATTCCCGACGAAGCGCCATAGTATTGGCTAACCGATATAGCTGGTGAATCAGGATAAGGGGCACCCGTAAACACATAGGAACCTGTATCCGACGAGGCATCTGCCAGAACGACCGCATTCGCTACCGAAGAAGCAGATACGCCAGCCGCCGCGGCGAGAAGAAGAGAGTTCATTAATTTCATGATTTATTGATTTTATAGACGTTTGCTCGTCCCGGAGAGCGGGACTCATTCTCAAATCCTACCTTGATGAATGTTGATTTGCTTTCTGTTGATGTTCCTAAAGATGGAGCTAGTCCTGAGCGGCCTTTAGGCCTTCGACCAACTCGCGCCAATCGTCACGCTCGGGAGCTCCCGGTTTACGTTCGCCGAAGAACTGGACGATGGTTTCGCCGTCCTTATCAAGAACCTCGAGTGCAGTCACCGTACCGTCCTTGGTCGGTTTCTCGACGATCCATGATGAATCGATTCCCGACTCCAGTAGGTGCAGATTAAATCCAGGATCCATCACGTTCATCCAATCTCCCATACGCGCGGTTCTCTTCACCGGACCCGTATGGATTTGGATGCATCCTTCATTTCCAACAAATACCATGATCGGGACATCTTTTTCTGCCGCGGCCTCCAGGATGTAGGTCGATGCAGAATTGTTCACCCGTTGCGTGAATCGGCCTTCGGCAGCCTTGATCGCGTGAATCCGGCTCACCTTGTGACGTCGCAGCATCATGAAAAATTGGTGGGTGTCTTCCAATGCAGCCCAATCTGCCAAAAGCGCTTCGCAAGTCTCTGCCGATGGCTCTGTCCCTACTTTGCGGGCCTCAACGGGCTTCGCCACTTGAACGTCACCCTGATCCTCCGAGCGATACTTCTCTACCAGCTCGTTGAAGGCGGCCAATCCCTCGTCGTTGCGCAAATACACTTTGTGAATCGCGGTCCCAGCAGAATCAAAGATCTGGAATGATCGCATGGTGTTTCCACGGCCATCCTCGATCTCAACCGCAAAAGCGCTGTTCCAGCAACCGTAGAACAAACGCAGATCGATGTCCTTACCCGTCACCAAGCCTACATGGTCCCCTTCTTCAGGAATAAATTCGTAGTGGCCAGTCTTCTCGTGGACGCAAAATTCATTGCGCGTCAACACCATCACTTTGCCCAAGGATTTGAGATCCCGTACAAATGCATGCCAATCCCGAACCGATAAACGAGTCGCTGAAGTGCCACAACCCAATGCGACGAGCTCCGCTTCGCCGACGTCTAGTCGAGTCGCAGCGTCTCGGATGCGCAAACGGGGTTCTTCCCGTTTCAATGCGGTGTAGCGGTCGCGAAGTGTGGCTATGGTGTCCATAAAATATCAATTGCTGTTGAGACTCGGTAGCGTTTTGATCTTGCCCCGTCAAGCGTATCTGTGAACTTTTTGAAACCATGTCTCAATCTCAGTCAGCGTTTCGCTCTCTATTTAGAACAGGTCTTCCCGCTAGTATTCTGGCCCTGGGAAGCTTGATCGCCTTTGGCTGCACCAATGGCGAGGATGGGGCCACTCAAGCGTCCCCTGAATTCGACTTTTCCGCAGACACACGGATTGTCACGATCGGCGGGGCGGCCACGGAAATTGTGTTCGCACTCGGTGGAGGGGATCAGGTCGTCGCGGTTGATCTTTCCAGCACTTTTCCCGCCCATGTGCGAAATCTTCCTCAGGTGGGATACGTCCGCAGCATTTCTCCAGAGGGGATCCTCTCCGCCGAGCCCGACTTGATTGTCACTACCGGTGCGTTCGGCCCCCCTCCCGCTCGCGAGATCATGGAAAAACAAAGCGTCCCAATCATCTGGCTGCCCGACCCAAAAAAGGTGGAGGATGTGTACACGTCGATCGATACGGTTGCCAACTACCTGAACACCCCAGATGAAGCCTCCTCGCTCAAAGAAGCCATTCAGAGCCAGATTGAGCAGGCGCAAAACCTCGGATCCACTGCAGAGACGAAGCTGGGCGCTATCTTCTTCCTTCGCCCTCCCAGCCTGGATTCAGGGGGTATGGCTGGAGGCGCAAACTCCCAGGCGGCGACTTTGATCGAGCTAGCGGGCGGACGCAATGTGGCCGATGGCTTCTCGGGGTTTCAACCCGTTTCCATTGAGAGTGTTGTCGCGATGAACCCCGATGTCATTTTCATCGGCCAATCCTCCGAGCACGGCGCCTCCCCAGAGGCAATCAGCGCCCTTCAAAATAATCCTTCTCTTTCTCAGGTTCCGGCAATCAAGAATGGAGCCATCTATCCGGTACCGATGGACGATTTGACATTCGGTCCGCGGATCGGGGAAGCCGCTCTGCGCTGGCAAGCCCTCCTCTCCAACGATGCCGAGTCCGCATCTTTAGCGAAATTCGAGGCTTCCAGCTCGGACTCCCCCGGTGAGTAAACCCTCCTCTAGTCGAGCTCGCCAGAGCTCCCCTCGATCAAAGCACCAGAAACTCATCCTGGTCGGTTTGGCGCTCCTGCTTCTCTTCGTCGCCGCGTGGTCGCTTACGAGCGGAGCTGTGGAAACCACCGCCAGCGAAACGCTGTCTGCGATGCGCGGCTCGGACGATGGCGCCCAGGCCAAAATGTTTGAGGTCGTGGTCCGCGAGATCCGGATGCCGCGGGTCGCCGCGGGAATCTTGGTCGGGGCCGCGCTGTCCATCGCCGGCGCCCTCCTCCAGGGGCTCTTCCGCAACCCACTGGCAGACCCAGCTCTCATCGGCGTCTCCAGCGGAGCGGCCATCGGAGGCGTTACCGCCTTGATTCTTGTCCCTATGGGGATCGCCGCGGTCGCGACCTCCTCTTGGTCTCCCCCCGATTCCGTTCTGCACTATATCAATCTGTTTGCGTTGCCAGTTTGCGCTATGGGCTGCGCAATTGCACTAACCTTTGCCATTTACCGAATTTCTCTCGTCGGAGGCCGGATTCATGTGCCCGCTATGCTTTTAACCGGGATCGCCGTGAATGCCATTGGAGGGGCCGTCGTGGGCCTAATGCTTACTGTGTTCGCTACCGACGATCAGATGAGATCGGTCACCTTCTGGATGCTCGGGAGCCTCTCCGGGTCAAACTGGACCAGCACCGGGCTGCTCGCCCTCATCATTATTCCGTGCCTAATTTTAGCGCTGCGCTACGATAAATCCCTCAACTCTTTTCTCCTGGGCGAATCAGAGGCCTTTCATCTGGGGGTCGATGTCAACCGGGTCAGAAAGGCCGTGATTATCCTTAGCGCCCTCATCGTAGGGGTAACCGTCGCCTTTTGCGGCATAATCGGTTTCGTCGGCCTCGTCGTTCCACACATGATCCGGACCCTGTTCGGCCCCGATCACCGACTTCTTCTTCCCGCCAGCGCCCTGTTCGGGGGCACTATCCTCCTCGCCGCAGATGTCTTTGCCCGCACCGCTGTCTCTCCGGCAGAGTTGCAAATCGGCATTCTCACTTCCCTCCTGGGAGGTCCGTTCTTTTTGGCCCTTCTTCTGAGCTCCCGTAAAAGCGGGGCTTCCCTCGTCGGATGAACGATCCATCGACCAGAGAGATCCTTACCGCCCGAAACATCTCGGTCCGGGTCGGCCCGAAACCGCTTCTCAAAGATGTCGATTTCACCCTCCTCAAGGGGTCTGTTCATGCGATCATCGGTCCGAATGGTGCCGGCAAGAGCACCCTCCTCCGTGTGCTGACCGGCGAATCTGCCCCCGCCACCGGAGAGGTTCGCCTCGACAACAAGCTGCTCCACGACTACCCAAATTTCGACCTCGCCAAACGACGCGCCTGCCTCCCCCAATCTTCATCCCTTTCCTTCCCCTTCACCATCCGAGAGGTCGTCGAGGTCGGCCGTTTACCTTACCGGGAATCCAACGCCGAGACCCAGTCCTTCGTCGAGTCCTCTCTCGAACGAGTCGGCCTTCTCGACCGCGCCGACGAGGGCTACCTCCATCTCTCAGGCGGCGAGAAACAGCGGGTCCACCTGGCTCGCGTCCTCACACAACTCGGGGAACCCAAGGACCGCATTCTCATTCTCGATGAACCTACCGCCAGTCTCGACCTCACGTTCCAACACCAGGTCTTCGCAATAGCCCATGAGTGGGCCCTCCAGGGGGCCGCCGTTCTGCTCGTCCTTCACGATCTCAATCAAACCATGCGCTTCGCCGAATCGGTCACTGTGCTCAATCGGGGTAGCGTCTGCGGCCAGGGTGCACCCATCGATGTCCTTACCCCAGAGCTCATCCACGAGGTCTATCAGGTACACGCACAGTGGGTCTCCTCCGGCCACCACCAACTCCTCGCCGTCGACGGCGCGGTTTGATCCATTCGGAATTTTTCAGTCCCAGCAAGATCCTGGCTCACCAAAACTAACTTGACATCAAGTTAGTTTTGCATTCAATCCTCCTCATGACGAAGATTTACCGTAACTCCGGAACCCACCTTTTTCTTCTGTTCTGGAAAGCCTCCCACTCCATCATGGGTTTTGACCGGGAAAGCATCCAACGCTCGGGCTGCGGCACTCTCACCGACTTCGCGGTTCTCGAGGTTCTCCTCCACAAGGGTCCCCTCCCTGTGAGCGAGATCGGCGAAAAAGTTCTACTCACCAGCGGATCAACCACCACCGCGATTCAACGTCTCGAGAAAAGAGGATGGGTCGGGCGCTCCAAAGATCATGTCGACGGCCGCATCGTTCGAATCCACCTCACCCCCGAGGGCAAATCCCTCATCGAAGCCAGCTTCCAGGAACACTCCGAACGCCTCGATGATCTTTTCTCCGTCTTTTCAGAAGACGAACGCGACCAATTTGCCTCCCTCATTCGCAAGATTGGCCTCGAGGCCGAGAAGCGAAACCCCTGACCTTTTTCATATATATCTTGATATCAAACTTTCTAATCAATCAACCACATACCAATGAAACTAAAACACTGCATTCTCTCCACTCGAAATACACTCGCCTTCATTCCGATTCGTCTCGGAGTCGGCGTCATCATGATCGGCCACGGTAGCCAGAAACTTTTCGGCGCTTTTGGAGGTCACGGGCTAAAAGGGACGGGCCAGTTTTTCGCCGAACAGCTCGGGCTCCAACCCGGCATTCTCATGGCGGGCCTGGCCGGTGGAACCGAATTCCTCGGCGGCATCCTTCTGATTCTAGGCCTGGCCACACGCCTCGCCGGCCTTGCTCTCGCTGGCACCATGGCCGTCGCAATCGCCACCGCCCACGCCGGCGCTTTCTTCCTTCCCGCGGGAATGGAATACACTCTGGCCCTCTTGGTCGCCTGCTTGACTCTCGTCATCGGTGGGGCCGGAAGCCTCTCCTTTGACAGAAAATTGGCCGCTTCATCCTCCCTCCAATAATCCTCTCCGCTCTGCGGGAGAAGTGAGAGGTCCCACAAAGACCAACCTCCGCAGCTCGGACGTCGTCCCTTCACCATGAACAAGCAACCACACATCGTTACTCGATCAGCTGACCGATTCAGCACTCGACTGGATTGGCTGGAGAGTTATCACAGCTTCTCTTTCGGAGAACATTACGATCCGAATCGAATGGGGTTTGGCCCCTTGCGAGTTGTGAATGATGACATCATCGCTCCGGGCGGAGGGTTCGCGCCTCATCCACACCGGAACATGGAGATCGTCACCATTCTTCTAGAGGGCCAACTCCAGCACAAAGACAGTCTCGGAAACGGAAGAGTGATCGAATCGGGCGAGATCCAATACATGTCGGCCGGTTCAGGAGTCGTTCACAGCGAATACAATCCGTCGAAAACCAAGCCGACACACCTCCTTCAGATCTGGATTGAGCCCTCGCAAAAAGGTCTTCCACCTGACTACGAAGACCGCCGGCTCCTATCCCAGGTGCGGGATTCCTGGCGATTGGTTCTCTCCGATGACGGACGAGACCATTCAATGAAGATCCGCCAGGAGGTTGAGTTGCGCTCGGCGGTACTGCAGCCCGGCTCCCAACTGGATCTCCAGGTGAGCGCGAAACTTCCGGCACAGTGGATTTTCGTTATCAGCGGATCAGTTCAAGTGGGCGGAGAAACCCTCCACCTGGGCGATAGTCTCGGTACTGTCCCCAATGCCGACCTCCACTTCAAAGCAGGAGGGGAAGGAGAGGCCGAAGTTCTCGTATTCAGCCTGCCTCGATAGATTCCATTCCTAGCCGCCTGCGTAATAAGTTCGACGCAGGCGGCCATAATTTTTCCGCCACTTCGTTGCCATCTAACGATCAATCCGTAGCTTTCCGGAATGAGTATTTTTCGCCCAAAGGGAGTCCTGTTCGATCTAGACGGAGTGATCATCCACTCCGAACCTCTCCACGATGAAGCGATGCGATCCGTTTTCCGCAGCATGAACCTCAAGGTTCCCGAGCACCGTTTCCGCGAATTCAAAGGCACCTCGGAGCGAGACACTTTCAGTCTGGTAGCCAGAGAGTACTCGAATGGACGCTTCGAAGGGCCCGAGATTCAAGCGGCAAAGCAAGAGCTCTACGAGAAGGGCCTTCCCGAGGTACCCGTCATTCCCGGCCTGCACAGGTATTTGGATCTTCTGAAATCCCAGAGCATCCCCGCAGTCGTCGTTACATCTGCCACCCGCCACAACTGCGATACTGTCATCAACACTCTCGGCCTTACCTCCTATTTTGTCGCGACGATTAGTGCCGACGATGTGACCCACGCCAAACCTAATCCCGAACCTTATCGCACGGGCGCCAAGGCCCTGGATCTTTCTCCTCGAGATTGCTTGGTCATCGAGGACGCCGAGCGGGGAGTGGAAGCGGCCATCGCTGCGGGCTGCCCCGTCGCAGGGCTCTCAACCACACTCGAGCGCGCAGACTTGGTTCTCGCGGGCTGCCAGTGGGTCGCTGCGGACTATGGCGAGCTCCAGCAGATCATGGGCTGGCCCGAGGCCCAATAGTCCTCGATCGAGAACTCTGGCTTCGCAGCTACCGGGACCAAACGGTCACCTGCTTGAACGGAATCTCCCAATCATTCTCATTGCAGCAATCCACGAGAATTCGCTGTAAGAGGTACTCCAATTTCTCATACTGCTCCGCACAGGAACCATCCAGATCGACCTCCACTTCATAGTCCAGGGAACTCGCGGCGGCTGACGCGAACTCAACACTCACGTCTTTCACCATTTCCTCTCCGACAACAGCAGCCACTCCTTTCCGAACCGCCTCTTCCATTTTCTTTGGGATCGTCGTAGTGCACTCCTTTTGATGGCGGTAATCCACGCCAAATCGTGTTTCCACCCGAAAGGTGCTCTCCGAAAGGTTTCGCGGGCTCAGCGCGAGAAAATCTCCGGCCGGGAAGGTGATTCGCGCCCCTCCACGCTCCTCCAATACTACCTGGCCCGGGTTTTGACTGAGAACCCGTCCCGTTCGTCCATCAGACAATTGAACCCACTCTCCCCGCACACAGGGAAACTCCTTCTCGTCTTTACACCAGGGACGGGAATGATGACCGACTAACTCCTTGACCGGCAACGGCTGCTCCGCACCGTCAAGTCTCGCGTTCACCAGCCGACATTTGAACCCGAGCGACTCCACGTTCCACGGCACTCCGTCGTACTCGATTCGCTCCCCTTCCTTCACCATTCCAATGTTCAGGATAAGCTTCAGGGATTCGACGAACTGGGGAAGAACCTTCATCCCGCCCCAGGCCACCCCGAGCAAGAACAAGAGCACAATTCCAAACAGGAAGAGATCACCGGTCGCACTGAAGGCGATCAGCATCGCTGCGACCGCCCCAATGACACTGACCAGGTTCGCTGTTAGCACGAATACTCGGCTTCCAAAATTCTTCGGGTTGTCCGTTTTCCGAGAGCGACGAGCAAAGACCAACACGATTCGCACGAGGAAAAACACACCGAAGGCGGATCCGATCCCAATCACCAAATTGAGCCCTCGCTCACTCATAAACTTGCGAATGTAGGTCGTGGACCCTTCGAGAAGTCCTTTCTCTTGCGACTCCAAATTTTCGAGCTGCAATGATGCCGCTTCCTCCCGGTTGCTCGCCAGCTGCTCCCGTTCGCGCCAGACTTGCATCTCCTCCAGCAGAGCAGTCTGAACAAGCCCTCCCTCCGGAGCTACCTGGGCCAGACGCCCCAATTGATCAGCCGCCATCCCAGCTACTTTCTTCCGTTCACTAAACCGCTCCTCGTCCTGCCGGAGGTCCGCTATTTTTCGCGAGAGAGAGGTCGCCGCTTCCATTTCCGCCATAATCGGACGCAGGATCTCGCCCAACTGCTTCTCCCATGAAAACTCTTCCTTCGGCTTGTCTTCGAACAACCCTATGTCCACTCCCGCCGCGGTCTCCTGAAAATCAATGACAAGCTTCCGCAGCTCCTTCGCTTTGTCATCCAGCTGTTTGCGAATCTCATCGATACTTACCTCATTCGTCTCGGCATCCATTTGGGCCTTCAACTCATCCACGTCGCCCTTAACGATCTGAATCGCCTGCAACTGCGATCGCAATGACCGGACCAAGCGCTCTTGAGAGGTCTCCTCGGCAACCTCCGCCGCAATCGCTTCGCCGTCGGGCGCGATCTCCTTCGGAGTCGGGACGATTTCGTCCCCAACCAAACGGCAAAACGAAATCGAAAGTAAGAGTAGCAGATAGGAAATTTTAGTAATTCGCATAATTCACCGAGCCTTTTCCCTGTTATGAGCCGCTGCCACGATTACTGGAAGGCTATTCTTCTCAACCAGCAATCCTGCCCAACCACGACCTCTCCAGGCGAGAGCAAATCCTCCCGCCAACCATCCACTTCACAATCCTCTCTCGTGGGTGTTTCCCCCACTAATTGAATTGGTTATCCTTTTCACCTCTTCTCTTTTTCCTCATCTCACCATAATTATTCTCTAATAAAACCCGCCTTTCATAAGACCTGTGTACGGAAATCCACTTGCCAGAAAATTAATTTTACTATCCCCTATCTGAGCCCTCTTTAGCTACAAAGTCGACACAGAGGCCTCTCGTTTTATTCAATGAAAAAGTTCCTATTTCTTCTCGCTGTTCTCTTCGTCTCCGGTGCCATATTTTGGTCATTTCGAGCTGCCGACAGCTCCCTCCACCAAGGAGAGGAAACCAACCAGGGAGAGGAAATTTCGACCCAATCGCCCCCGCCTGCTCCGGACAGAAATAGCACAGCAACTCAAAGCGCATCAACGCCTTCGATACCCGCGCCGGAAGACAAGCATGCATCTCCGGCAGCAACTTCGAAACAAATCACGCCTTCTTCTGCACCCACACCACCCGTGATTTCTCCATATGCCGAAATCGCCTACAATATCGCTAGCAAAGCTACCCTCGTAGACGAAAGACGCTCCCTTTCCACGGGACCTTCCGGCGAAACTCTCTTCACCGATAAGAATCTCTACGCGTCTGAGAGCAAACGGACGCCATACTTACTACTGGAAGAAAAGGGGATCCTCCTCGAAGACGGCACCTCACAGGTTCAATCTGCGGTTCTATATGTTGGAGACCAGGCCCTGGTAGAACTGGACTCCTCGACAGCCGCCGCCGAGTTCGAAGATTGGGCCAATGGTTCTCCGGTCCAAATCGAAACAAAGATCCCGAATTCAAATCTCTTCATTATTCAGACTACCGAGAGAAACGCTGATGCAGTCGACAGTATGATTGAGCTCGTCGAACGTGAGTTCGCCGACCAAATCATCGCTACTCGCAATGCCATCAACTACCCAACTCAGTCGAATGAGGTCATTCCAAACGATAGTAACTACAGCGAACTATGGGGCATGGAAAAAATTTATGCGCCTTTCGCATGGTCGCGGTCAACCGGAAGTGCCAGTGTACTCGTCGCAGTTATCGATTCGAGTGTCCAGGTGGACCACCCCGATCTCGCCGGAAACATTTGGACCAATCCAGCTGACCCGGTCGACGGTATCGACAACGATCTCAATGGCTATATTGACGATATCAATGGATGGGATTTCGCCGATGATGACAACGACCCAAGCCCTGACAACAACAACGATGTCCACGGGACTCATGTGGCTGGTACGGTAGGCGCCGTCGGCAACAACAACCGAGGCGTCACCGGCGTGAACTGGACCACCTCGATTCTACCAATCCGATTCCTAGCCTATGATCCGTTCTTCAATCAGACCTACGGATCTGACGCCGATGCAATTCAGTCGATCCTTTATTCTACGCTCATGGGTTGTGACCTGTCGAATAATTCGTGGGGAGGACCTGTCTCCAACCCGCTTATCTTCAACGCCATCAAAGCCGCTGGCGATAGCGGCATTCTCTTCGTCGCCGCCGCGGGAAATTACCTGACAAACAATGATTCCTCACCGTACTACCCAGCCTACTATTCGCTTTCTTCAGCAAATGTTATCACTGTCGCCTCAAGCGATCAGAACGATGACTTGTCTGTTTGGGACTCTGAAGAAAACCCCGGCTCCAACTATGGACAGCAATCAGTTCAGCTCGCCGCTCCAGGAACGAGCATTCTCAGTACATTTCCAGGTAGCACATATGGCACTATAAGCGGAACCTCTATGGCGGCTCCCCATGTCGCTGGTGCCCTCGCTCTCCTTATCGCCGCAGAGCCCGGACTTTCCTCTTCCGAACTGAAATCGCGCCTCCTCAACTCCGTTGATGCCGTTCCCAGTTTGACAGCCGTGGTGTCCACCGGGGGCCGCCTGAATGTCGCCAGCTTGCTGAATGTCTCAACCAGCGACATTGGAAACGGTACAGGCCTTGAGCTTGTCGGCTCGATGACTTGGTCAGATTCTACCAGCTACTCGCCACACAATAATGGAAATGGAGTTTTCGAAGCGGGGGAAACCGTAGGCATTATCTATACAGTTATCAACAACTCGGACGAGACTTTGGCCGTCCTTCAAAGCGATATCGAAGCCAGTCCAGAAACCATAAACAATATTCCGCGAGGGTTTAATTCGCTAAACTACGGCAATCTTAGTCTCGGAAATTTAGCACCTCAACAATCAGTAACAGACCGGAACATCCGCCTGTTCAGCTATGGCAACACCTACACTCCCTACACTGGGACCTTCACCATCACCATCGAATATACTACGACGAGCGATGGAAAGCGGACTCAACAGTCATTCACCGAATCATTGACCATTACCGGTGGGGGCATGGAAGCTCCCGAGACTGAACCACAACCCGAACTTCCAGTTCTTGATTTGTCCAATTTCGAATTCTCAGATTCTCCTGACATATCCCCCAATAATAATGGAGATGGTATTTTCAGCCCGGGTGAGACGATCGGTATTTCCTACAACATTTCCAATACCGCCTCCGCTGCGACCGCCACGCTCGTTAAAAGTGAATTGTCCGCAAGCCCCGAAGAGGTCGACGGCGTAACGGTTGGCTTCCAAGCTACAACAAATCAAAATTTCGCACTCGGCCCCATTAGCGCCGGCCATACAAAGACCGACCAAAATCTCCGCCTTTTTTGCTACGGAAATACCCCCATCCCCTACAGCGGCAGCTTCTCCATCACCGTAAACTATGGCATGACCGGTTTCGATCAGAGCGCAAATGTGTCGATCGATGTCGAAATCACTGAAACCAAAACCGGGGCCAGTACCAATCCAGATGCGTTTCCGTCTCCCGACTTGGCCCACTTCCTCTCGGCGCTCTACAACGATGAAAATATCCCCGAGGATGCAGCCGAAAGAGACGCCAATTCTAATGGCAAAGCCGATCTTCTCGACTTCGCACTTCCCAACTCCGAACGCGGTGAAACCATCACCATTGCAGAGCGTTCGGATGACACGATTCGTATCTCATTCGACCTGCGTGAGAATATTCCACTCCAATCAGTGAAACTTCTCTATTCGGAGAATCTGACTTCATGGACTTCTGTCTCACTAAATGAAGAAGACCTCGAGAGCATTTCGATCGAAACAGGCGACAATCGGAAGACCGTCGAGGTTCAACTCTCAGGAGCAGCCGCTTCGGCAAAATTCTTCCGCCTGCAGGTCATACCGGCAGCGGTCATGGATTCTCTCCCACAGGCGATCTAGCCGCTCGCCCGTTCTACTTCCCCAAGAGCTCCTTCGCTCGATTCAAGGTATCCTTCTCTTCGTCAGTTAAAGACCCAAATCCCGAGGAATTGATCTTATCCAGGATCCGATCAACTTCCTCACGAAGGTTAGAACCTCGGCGTGCCGATTTGCCGCCCGATTTCTTCGGGGCGCCGCCATCACTGACATTTACGCGAAAGCGGGGCCGCGCAGTCTGGCCTTTCTTCCCACCCCCCAGACGGATCCGCGGTAGGGACAGGCGACGAAACCAGCTTTCGTAGCGGAAATAGATAAAAGCCGCCGCCATCCCACCCAAGTGAGCAGAATGCGCAATCCGCAAATTGTCTGAGCTGGAAAAGAGCTCGCGACTGCTTCCGATCTCACTGAAAACCAATCCAAAAACCTCTAAGCCCAGGATCCCCCAACCGATCCATTTGGGCAGGACAGTAACCGGAAAAACAAAGAATAGCAGTAGCGTTATCGGTTCATTCGGCGAGCGGAGACAAAAATAAATGAGTAATCCGAGCGCCCCAGCCGAGGCGCCAATTACCAGCCCTCCCGGCCCTGTCCAATTGACTGCCGCCCAAGCAATACCACCGCCAACGACTGCGAAGAGATACAATTTCAACAAAGAAGCCGCCCCAATCTTCGCCTCCAGCATTCGACCGATGAAAAAGATCACGATTCCATTCCCCAAAAGATGGAACATCGATCCGTGAAACAGGCTATAACTCAGCAGGGTCCATATTTTAAAATCAGCTAAATTCGACTCCGTCAGAGCGAACCAGTTTGGCAAGATCCCCCCATACGGCCCTCCTGGGACGTCCAACAGACCATTCACTCGAAAAAACAGCTGCAGTATGTTCTGAATCAGAAATACCGCGATGTTTACAATGAGAATCCAGCCGTACATCGGCAGATCTCGACGAAACCCAGTGGTCTGGCGCATGTAAGGACGGTCATACAGCATCGGAATTCGGAAAGAAACAAGAGAACCCCCACAGAGGCAACGCAAACCAGCAGTTTTCCCTATTCGGCAGCCCAAATTCAGGCGATCTACCCAAACAGGTCTTTCCGCAGCCCAGTCCCCACCGAAAGTCCACCCCAGTCAGCCCCCGCCATCCCGTGCGGCTTCCGCGGCCGAATCCCCTCTGGCAGTTCTTTCAGCTGCGCCTCCACAAACTCAACCGACCCCAGCACAATCCCATCGGTAAAGTAGCGCACCCGGCAGCGAAGCACAGTAGCCAGGGGCAACCGCCCTTTTTCTTCCTCAAGCACACGCACGGC